>NZ_SMNY01000009.1:0-841930 GCF_004353535.1 Cupriavidus sp. L7L | reverse complement strand
CCCAGCCCCAGCCCCAGCCCCAGCCACCGACAGCTTGCCGCCACAGGCTCCCGCCGTCGCAGCGGCTCCGCCAATGCCCGCGTACTCCGCCATGGCGGAATCCGCGCCTGCTCCGGCGGCACCACCCTCACCGCCGGCGGCAGCCGCCCCGCGTGCCGATTTCGCGCGCAAGGCCGCCCCGCCGCTGGCAGCGGCGCGCGCACCCGCTGCCGCCGCGGCGATGGTCGTGTCGGTACAGGAGGATCCCGCGGCGATCGCGGCGCGCATGCAGGCAACCATGCCGCTCGGCGTATGGGCAGCGGAACCGGACAACGCGGAAATCAGGGAATGGGTGGAACGGCTGTGGCAGTCGCTGCCGGCGGGGCAGCGCCCACCGTTGCCGTACGCGGTGCAGCCTGACCGCACGCTGGCGCCGGGCCAGGTGCGCATCGGGCTGCAGCACCGCGCGCCGCAGTGAGCGCGGCGGTGCCTGGCTGGTCGGGGAAGATCAGCGCGTGGTGAACGACCAGGCCAGGTCCACCGGCTGCGAACCCAGCCGGCCGGTCACGCGCACGTTGTAGCGCTGGCCGCTCGCCAGCGGTGCCACCGGCGTGCAGATCGCCAACCCGCGCGCGGCGCTGGACAGGCCCGACGAACGGCTGTCGACCTTCAGGCAATTGACGCTGGCGCCCTGCGCGTCGGTGATGGCGAAGTTGTCGGCATCGAACTGCAGCGAGGTGTTGATCGCCTGCAGCGAGACCGGGTAGCCCACGGTCTTGCCTTCGTAGCCCGGCGCCGGGTTGGGGCTTTCGGAGTTGACCCAGCTCGCCGGCACATCGGCCTGGCCGTTGAACGGGTAAGCCACCATCTGGTTGTCGCTGCCGCCCTTGGACGCATCCGCCAGGTCGATGGTCTGGTAGTAGCTCGCCGAGGTGCCGCTGCCGTTCGGGCCCACGCTTTCGGCAAAGCCGCTGCCGGCCGAGCCGTAGCTGCCGAGCAGCGCGGCGCGGTGGAACGGTGCGTTGATCAGGTCGGAGACCAGCGCATCCTTGGGCGTCATCGACAGGTTGGCGTTGGCCACCGAGGTCCAGCGATTGGCACCGGCCACCACTTCCGCGGTGGCATTGGTCGGGTAGGCAGCCTGGATGCGCTCGTTCGGCGTGGCACCGGTATAGCCAGGCTTGCCGCTGACTTCGTCGTGCGTCAGCGTGGCGTTGGCCAGCATGTATGCCGTGTGGTTCTGCGCCACGGTGTTGAGCGGGTCGCGCGCGGCCAGCGGCGGCAGGCCGACCTGCTCGCGGCGGTAGTTGGCGTAGCACAGGCCCGCACTGCGCGGTTCGTCGAGCACGCGGTAGTTGCTGACCGCGCTGCCGCGCGGCGGCAACAGCGTGATGCCGCTGCCTGCCGCGGGCGCCGGTGCCGCACCGCTGACGGTGTAGCAGCCGCCGGCCGTGGTCGGCGTGGAAGACGTCGAGCCAGGCGTCGAGCCAGGGCTCGTGCTGGACTGGGTGCCGGATTGCGAGGAGCCCTGCGGCGTGCCGGCGGACGTGCCGCCGCTGCCGCCGTCCCCACCGCCGCCACAAGCGGACAGGGCCAGCACGGCAGCGGCGCAGAGGCCGGTCAGGGTGTACGTGGTGTGCCGCGCGCGTCGCGGCAGCGTCGGTTGGCAATCAGCAAGCAAGCGTGTCCCGGTCATCGGTCTGGATGTGTCGTAGTCGTGGAATAAGGCATCTGCCTGAGGGATCCGCACGCGCGGACGACCGACGCGTGAGGCGCCGGAGGCAGAAAGACCGGTCGATGGTATGAGCGTGACCCGGCAGGGTCTAGCGTGCGAACAAATGCTTACGTGTGAACCGCGCGCGGAGCACGGGGGCGGCGTCCGGCGCACGTTGAGGCAACCGGCATGCGGCGCGCACTGCGCTTAGCCAGCAGGCGTCACATCGGCGGTACCGCCACCGAGCGATGTCATCACCGCCATCAATTGCTCGCGCAGCCACCTGTTGGCGCCATCGTTCTCGCCGCCCGCGTGCCAGTACAGGTGCAGTTCCAGCGTCGGCACCTTGAACGGCAGGGACAGCAACCGGTTGGCGTAAGGCTCGTTAGCGATGCGCGCATAGCGCAGCGGCAGCGTGGCCAGCAGATCGGTGCAGCTGACCACGCGGCATGCGGCGGCATAGTGCTGGCAGCGCAGCCTCACGCGCCGCGTCAAACCCATGCGATGCAGCGCCTGGTCTTCCAGCCCCGCGCCGCGGCGGCGCGATGACACGTGCACGTGCTCGGCCGCAAGGTAGCGCTCCAGCGTCAGCTCCTTCTTCACCAGCGGATGATCGCGGCGTGCCAGCACCACCATCGGGTCGTTCATGAACGGCGCGTGGTGGATGGCCGGCGAGACCGGCAGCAGGATATCGATCGCGGTGTCGATGGTCCCCGCCAGCAGCTCGGACTCCATCTCGCGCCGGTCAAAGCGGATCGCGGCGATTTCCACGTGTGGCGCCATCGCCGTCACCCGCGCCATCAGCGGCGGCAGCAGCGTCGATTCGAGCGCGTCGCGCATGCCGATGGTGAAGCGCCGCACCGTATTGGTGGGATCGAAGTGCGGCGTATCCTGCAGCGTCCGGGCAAACGACTGCAGCGCGCCGCGCACCTCGCCGGCCAGCGAACGGGCCAGCGGCGTGGGCGCCATGCCCTGCCCGCGCCGCTCGAACAGCGGGTCGTCGAACAGCGTGCGCAGCCGCCCCAGCGCATGGCTGACAGCCGGCTGCGTCAGATTGAGCTGGCGCGCGGCCGCGGTGATGCTGCCTTCGCTGTAGATGGCGTCGAACACCACGAAGAGATTGAGGTCGATGCGGGAGAGCTGCATGGCAGCGATTCTGTCATGGAATGCAGGGAATTGATACTGCCAAATCCAGAAAATTCATTTTTCTAATTACCAGCTTTCAGATAGAGTGCATTGCATCGGCGAAGTCTGCCCGAACGACGAAGCCAACCAGCGCCGTTGCCCGCCGTTGCCAATGCGCGGCGCCCATCGATCCGTAGCGAGGAGACCACATGGATTTCGAGTACAGCCCGAAGGTCAAGGAAATGCAGGCCAAGCTGCTGGCCTTCTTCGACAAGCACATCTATCCGAACGAGAAGCGCTTCGCCGAGGAGATCGACGCGAACCGCCGCGCCGGCAACGCCTGGGTCCCGACCAAGGTGATCGAGGAGCTCAAGCCGCTGGCGCGCGAAGCCGGCCTGTGGAACCTGTTCCTGCCGCGCTCGCCGCGTGCGCCGCAGGGCCTGTCCAACCTGGAATACGCCACGCTGTGCGAGATCATGGGCCGGGTGCCCTGGTCCGCCGAGGTCTTCAACTGCGCCGCGCCCGACACCGGCAACATGGAGACGCTGGAGCGCTATGCCTCCGAGGAACTGAAGGACAAGTGGCTGGAGCCGCTGCTCGCCGGCGAGATCCGCTCGGCCTTCCTGATGACCGAGCCGGCGGTGGCCTCGTCGGACGCCACCAACATCGAATGCCGCATCGAGCGCGATGGCGACCACTACGTCATCAACGGCACCAAGTGGTGGTCCTCGGGCGCCGGCGATCCGCGCTGCAAGGTCTACATCGTAATGGGCAAGACCAATCCCGACGCCGGCCGCCATGAGCAGCAGTCGATGGTCGTGGTGCCGGCCGACACCCCGGGCATCACCATCAAGCGCTTCCTGCCGGTGTTCGGCTACGACGACGCGCCGCACGGCCACATGGAGATCGAGCTGAAGAACGTGCGCGTGCCGGTCTCGAACATCCTGCTGGGCGAAGGCCGCGGCTTCGAGATCGCGCAGGGCCGCCTCGGCCCGGGCCGCATCCACCACTGTATGCGCAGCATCGGCGTCGCCGAGCGCGCGCTGGAACTGCTGTGCAAGCGTGCGCTGTCGCGCGTGGCGTTCGGCAAGCCGGTGGCCAGCCAGGGCGTGACCCAGGAACGCATCGCCGAAGCGCGCTGCGAGATCGAGATGGCGCGCCTGCTGACGCTCAAGGCCGCGTACATGATGGACACTGTCGGCAACAAGGTGGCCAAGGCCGAGATCGCGATGATCAAGGTGGTGGCACCGAACGTGGCGCTGAAGGTAATCGACTGGGCCATCCAGGTGCATGGCGCCGCCGGTGTTTCCAGCGACTTCCCGCTGGCCAACTGGTGGGCGCACCAGCGCACGCTGCGCCTGGCCGATGGCCCGGACGAGGTGCACCGCAACGCCATCGCCAAGCTGGAACTGGCCAAGCACATGAACGTGAACCCGGACAGCATCAAGATGCCGGTGGCGCGCGGCTTCTGAGCGCCCGGCCGGGCGCTGGCGCTTCGTGCGCCGGCCCCGGGAATGCTCGCCCCTGACGCCAGTATGGAAACGCGCAGCCAGCCTGCGCGTTTTTTTCTTCTGTGCTTAAATCGCCCGGTTCGCCACGTCAGTGGTTGGCGTGGCAGTCACCACGATCGCAGCCAGGGGAGCCATTGCGATGATCGACGTCTATACCTGGGCAACGCCCAACGGCCACAAAGTCCACATCATGCTTGAGGAATGCGGCCTGGAATACAAGGTCCATCCGATCAACATCGGCGCCGGCGACCAGTTCGGCGACGACTTCCTGAAGATCAGCCCCAACAACAAGATTCCCGCCATCGTCGATCCCGACGGTCCGGACGGCAAGCCGATCTCGCTGTTCGAATCGGGCGCGATCCTGCTGTACCTGGCCGGCAAGACCGGCAAATTCCTGCCCGAGGACGTGCGCGGCAAGTACGACGCGCTGCAGTGGCTGATGTTCCAGATGGGCGGCGTCGGCCCGATGCTGGGCCAGGCGCACCACTTCCGCATCTACGCGCCGGAGCAGATCGAATACGCGGTCAACCGCTACACCAACGAAGCCAGGCGCCTGTACGGGGTGATCGACACGCAGCTGTCGAAGCACGAATGGCTGGCCGGAGACCAGTACACCATCGCCGACATCGCCACCTTCCCGTGGCTGCGCAGCTGGCAGAACCAGGGCGTCGAGCTGGACGAATACCCGAACCTGAAGCGCTGGTTCAACGAGATCGCCGAGCGTCCCGCGGTCAAGCGCGGGGTCGAGGTGCTGGCCAGCGCGCGCAGGGCGCTGCAGGACGACAAGGCGCGCGAGGTCCTGTTCGGCGCCACTCAGTACAAGCGGCACTGAGTGCCGGCCCGGGCATGGCCCCGGGCCGCCGCGGTGTTCAGGCCGCCACCAGTGCCGGCATGCTGGCATGCCCCCTGGCCAGCCCGCCGGTGCACCGCGCGGCCTGGCCGTTCCCGTCTTCGTTTTCGTTTCCGCCTGCGCGGTCGTTCCCGCCTTCGCTCTGGTTCCCGCGCCCGGCCGGCGGTCCGAAGCAGCACAGCAGGCCAGTGCCGGGCATGAGCACGTGGAGACGACAGGTTTCATTCGCATCCGGCGCGTAAAGCGCGCCGGGCTGCAGGAACGCCGCCTCGTCAGCCTCGTCCGCCTCGTCCGCCGCCGCAGACTCCGTCCCGCGCCAGTACAAGCCCGCAGCACCGCGATAGCACAGCGCCCAGCGCAAGCCGCTCGCGCGCAGCCGCTGCGCCCAGTCGCCACTCGTGTCATCGAGCTGGACGAACCCAGGCCGCATGCCTGACGGGCCTTGCAGCGCGCCTCCGCCCCGGGCTGCGCCGGCCATGCCGACAGGGTCGTCCGCACCCACCTCCCCCAGCTTGCAGCCACGCGCGCCAGCGGACAGCGACACCGGCGCCGCGGCGGCGTCCTGCGCCACCGCGCGCACCAGGATCGTATCGACCGTCGCGCGGACCTGCATCGGCACGCCGGTGGCAGGCGCGAACAACTCGCCGCCGCCCGTCAGCAGGCTGCCGCGCCCGGGCGCCGACACGCGCAGCCCGCCGCGCAGGCAGGCCCACCACTCGGGCCGCTGCGCTGTGAATTCGGGCTGGGCCTCTCCGGCGCGGAGAAAGACGTAGTCGCAGGTTTCGCCAAGCCCCGCCGCGGCAGGCAGCAAGCGCGACTGGAAACCGATGGTCAGGTCCGCCACCGCATGGTGGCCGGATGGGAAGGCGCGCATCCGCGCCTCGAACAGCGTAAAGATCTGCATGGTAATTCCCTGAGCGGGGCGACAGGATGCGGTCATCCTGTCCGCGCAATGCGGCGCCCGCGCGAGAGCGTCGCGCCGGCATCGCACATTGGTCCCGTCTGGCACGGCCATGCAAGCCGCCCGGTGTCATGCCATCGTGCCGCGCCATATGCACTGGCGCATCCCTTATTCCGCGGATCGGGCATCGATAGTGAGGGGGAGAATAAGTTGTCGTGGCCTCAAGGTCAAACCCTTAGCCTCAGAACACTCTGAACTTCCTACGATCCCATGACTACTCGAAATCTCAGACTTTTCGGATTGCATCTCGCCTGGCTGCGCAAGCAGCGCGGCTGGTCCCAGGAAACGCTGTCGCTCGAAAGCGGTCTGGCGCGCTCCTACCTGAGCGGCATCGAAGGGGGCAAGCGCAACCTGGCGCTGATCAACATCTGCACGCTGGCCGAGACCCTTGCGGTCCCGCCATCCGAAATGCTGGACTTCGCCCGCCACGATGTCAGCGAGTTGCAGGTGGAGCAGCCGCCGATGCCCTACGGCAACCGGCAGCAGGCAGCCATCGAAGCCACCGTCCGCCATATGGCCGAACTCAACGAGCCCGAGTTGAACCTGGTGGCGGCGGTTGCGCGGGCGCTGGCGGGCAAGGGCAGCTTCCGCCCGCCGGTGAGCTATGTCAAACCCGGCGCCAGGGCCGCCGCGGGCGACGTCGAGTCCTAGACGCCGAGCATGCCCTGCCGTTCGATGAAGCGGATCACTTCGTCCAGGCCCTGTCCGGACTTGACGCTGCCCATCACGAATGGCCGGGCGCCGCGCATCTTGCGGGCATCGCTCTCCATCACTTCCAGGGACGCGCCGACGTACGGCGCGAGGTCTGTCTTGTTGATCACCAGCAGGTCGGACTTGGTAATGCCAGGGCCGCCCTTTCTCGGAATTTTCTCACCGCCGGCTACGTCGATCACGTAGATCGTCAGATCAGAAAGTTCTGGGCTGAAAGTTGCTGCGAGGTTGTCGCCGCCGGACTCGATGAACACCACGTCGGCATCCGGGAATCTCGCCAGCATGCGGTCCACCGCTTCCAGGTTGATCGACGCATCCTCGCGGATGGCGGTGTGCGGGCAGCCGCCGGTTTCCACGCCCATGATGCGTTCGGCTGGCAACGCGCCGGAGATCGTCAGCAGGCGCTGGTCTTCCTTGGTGTAGATGTCGTTGGTGATCGCGACCAGGTCATAGCGGTCGCGCATGGCCTTGCACAGCATCTCCAGCAGCGTGGTCTTGCCGGAGCCAACCGGGCCGCCGACGCCGACGCGCAGCGGAGGGTTCTTCTTGGTACGGGCCTGGGTCATGGTGGGTGTGGAATCAGGAACGGAACAGCCGGGAGTACTGCGTTTCGTGTCGTGCGGAAAGCAGGCCCAGCATCGGGGAAAAGGTCGACAGTTGCGGTGGCGTGGAATCGGCACGGCGCGTGGCTTCGTCCACGGTTTCCAGCACCGCCGCGTGAAGACGGCGCAGCATGTGTTGCCCCGCGACCTGGCCGAGCGGCACCGCCTTGATCGCGGCGGCAACCTGGTTCTCGGCCCAGTTGAAGCAATAGGCGGCCAGGCCATCGCGGGCGTCGACCTCCAGTGCAACGCACGCTGCCGTGAAGGCGGTTGGCAGGCAGACCGGCGATAGCGATGCCAGCGCCTCGCGCAATGCTGGCGTGCCCCACTCCATCTGGCCGATCAGCTTCGACAGCGACCAGCCCATCTGCTCGGTCTCGAGGCGAAGCTCCGAGGTTTCGCGGGTGGCGTGGAACCAGTCGTTCCAGGCCTGCACCGCAGCCGTGTCGCCGGCACGCCAGCAGCGATGCAACAGCAGCCACAGCGGCGCTTCGCATTGGGCCTGGACGTGCAGCAGGTTGTCGCGGACCCAGCGCTCGGCCGTCCGGGCATCGTGGATGCTGCCGGCTTCGATCGCGGCTTCAAGGCCTTGCGAATAGCTGAAGCCGCCGATGGGCAAGGCAGGCGATGCGAGATGCAGCAGGGAGATGAGTTGGTGGAGGTTGGTCATCACCGGATCACTGGCTTACCGCCCTACGTCTCAATGCTTATGCCTGCAATTCGCATCGTGAACATGATCCGCCTCGCCATGCTCGTGATCATGACCATGTCCGTGCGAGTGCGAGTGCGAGTGCGAGTGCGAGTGCCCATGATGCTCATGAAACACCGCCTGCGCCGCCGCATAGTCCTCGGCAAACGTAGCATCGTGCCCATGCTTGTGCCCGCCGCCATACGCCCCGGCTTCCGGCTCGAACGGCAGTTGCGCGCGCCCGGCGCGCACGCCCAGTCGCTGCAGCATGTCGGCCAGCACCGGGTCGTACTCGAGCCGCAGATAGTCGCGCCCGATCTCCACCGGCGTGTGCCGGTTGCCAAGGTGATACGCCGCGCGCATCAGCGCATGCGGATCCTCCGAGCGCACATCCAGCACGGCCTCCGCCGCGGCCTGCACTTCGACAAAGCTGCCATCCTCGGCCACCAGCAAATCGCCACCCCGCAGCACCGTGCCGCGCGGCAGGAACAGCGCGGCCTCGGTGCCGTTGTCGAGCATCGCGCGCAGGCGGCTTTTGCTGCGTTCGTTGAAAGGCAGGACCAGCTTGGGAGCGCGGCGCACCAGCACCGGCGCGATGCCGTGCGGGGCGCTCAGGAATTTATCGATCTTCAGCATGCGCGATGCGGGGCGCGGGCCCCGGCGGTTCAGAACAGGAAATAGCGCTGCGCCATGGGCAGCTCGGTGGCGGGCTCGCAGGTCAGCAACTGGCCGTCGGCGACGACCTGGTAGGTCTCCGGATCGACCGTGACATGCGGTTGCCAGTCATTGTGCACCATGTCGCGCTTGCTGACCGTGCGCGTGCCGCGCACCGCCGACAGCGTCTTGGCGAGCCCATAGCGCTCGCCGATATCGGCCGCCAGTGCCGCCTGCGAGACAAAGGTCAGCGAAGACCGGTGCAGCGCCCCGCCCGCCGACGCGAACATCGGCCGGTAATGCACCGGCTGCGGTGTCGGGATCGACGCATTGGGATCGCCCATCGCCGCGGCGGCGATCATGCCCCCCTTCAGGATCAGGCTCGGCTTGACGCCAAAGAACGCCGGACGCCACAGCACCAGGTCGGCCCATTTGCCGACCTCGACCGAGCCAACCTCATGCGCGATGCCATGCGTCAGCGCCGGGTTGATGGTGTACTTGGCGACATAGCGCTTGACGCGGAAGTTGTCGTGCCCGCCGCGCGCATCGTGCGGGTCGCCGGGCAGCTTGCCGCGCTGCAGCGCCATCTTGTGCGCGGTCTGCCAGGTGCGGATGATGACCTCGCCGACGCGGCCCATGGCCTGCGAGTCGCTGGAGATCATCGAGAACGCGCCGAGGTCGTGCAGGATATCCTCCGCGGCGATGGTTTCGCGGCGGATGCGGCTTTCGGCGAAGGCGATATCCTCGGCGATCGACGGATCGAGGTGGTGGCACACCATCAGCATGTCGAGGTGCTCGTCCAGCGTGTTCACCGTGTAGGGCCGCGTCGGGTTGGTCGACGACGGCAGCACGTTGGCCTCGCCGCACACCTTGATGATGTCCGGCGCATGGCCGCCGCCGGCGCCTTCGGTGTGGTACGTATGGATGGTACGGCCCTTGAACGCGGCGATGGTGGCCTCGACAAAGCCGGCCTCGTTCAGCGTATCGGTGTGGATCGCCACCTGCGTATCGGTCGCGTCCGCCACCGACAGGCAGGTGTCGATCGCCGCCGGCGTGGTGCCCCAGTCCTCATGCAGCTTCAGCCCGATCGCACCAGCCTCGACCTGCTCCAGGATCGGCGCCTGCTGGCTGGCGTTGCCCTTGCCGAGCAGGCCGATATTCATCGGGTAGGCGTCCGCCGCCTGCAGCATCCGTTCCATGAACCACGGCCCCGGCGTCACGGTGGTGGCGAAGGTGCCCGTCGCCGGGCCGGTGCCGCCGCCGATCATGGTGGTGACGCCGCTCATCAGCGCCTCTTCGATCTGCTGCGGGCAGATGAAGTGGATATGGCTGTCGATGCCGCCCGCCGTGACGATCATGCCCTCGCCGGCGATCACCTCCGTACCAGGCCCCACCACGATGGTCACGCCCGGCTGGATATCCGGGTTGCCGGCCTTGCCGATCGACGCGATGCGCCCGTCCTTCAGCCCGATGTCGGCCTTGACGATACCCCAGTGGTCGACGATCAGTGCATTGGTGATGACCGTGTCGACGCAGTCCTTCGCCATGCGCTGGCTCTGGCCCATGCCGTCGCGGATCACCTTGCCGCCGCCGAACTTCACTTCCTCGCCGTAGATGGTGAAGTCCTTTTCGACTTCGATGATGAGCCCGGTATCGGCCAGCCGCACGCGGTCGCCGGTGGTGGGTCCGAACATCTCGGCATAGGCCTGCCTGGAGATCCTTGCCATCACAGCGCTCCCATGATCTTGCCGTTGAAGCCGTAGACGATGCGGTCGCCGTCCAGCGCCACCAGTTCGACGGTGCGGGTCTGGCCGGGCTCGAAACGCACCGCCGTACCGGCCGCGATATTCAGCCGGAAGCCGCGCGTGGCTTCGCGGTCGAACGACAGCGCGGTATTGGTCTCGTAGAAATGGAAGTGCGAGCCGACCTGGATCGGCCGGTCGCCGGTATTGGCCACCGTCACGCTGACCGTGGCGCGGCCGGCGTTGAGTTCGATCTCGCCATCGGCGGGTATCAGTTCACCGGGGATCATGGTGTGTCTCCTCAGGCCACCAGCAGGCCGGCGCCGTACAGCGCCACGCCGGCACCGGCCAGGCGGGCGAGCCAGCTGGCATGGCGGCGCAGCAGCATGCCGGCGCCGATGCCGAGCAGGTGCAGCGCCATGGTCGCGACGGCAAATCCGCCGACGTAGGCCAGCACCGCGGGCAGCGCCTCGGCAGTGGCCGGCAGCTCCGCGCCATGCGCATAACCGTGGAACACCGCAAAGCCGCCAACCAGCAACGCGCTGGCCCAGGCCGGCAGTTTGGCGCGCAGCGCCAGCAGCAGACCGACCACCAGCAACGACACGGCAATCATCGGTTCCACCGCGGGCAGCGCCATGCCGGCCAACCCAAGCGCCGCACCGGCCAGCATCAGCGCGACGAAGACCAGCGGCAGGCGCAGCGTATCGGCGGCCGAGCGGGCCACCAGCGCGCTCCATACGCCCACCGCCGCCATCGCCAGCAGGTGGTCGGCACCGGTGAACGGGTGCGCCAGGCCGGCCCACAGGCTGGCGCCGACGGTGGCGGCGTCATGGCCGGGGTGCGCCAGCGCGGCGGTGGCGGCAACGGTCAGGGTGGTGCCCAGGGCAAGGCGCAGGCAGGCGGAACGGTTCATGTCGGCTCTCGGTTTGATTTGTTGTTCGAAGCGGTCGAAATCGGACGTCAAGGCGAAGGCTCAGACGATGGGGTGGTGCACGGTCACCAGCTTGGTGCCGTCCGGGAACGTCGCCTCGACCTGAATCTCGGGGATCATCTCGGCGATGCCATCCATCACGTCGTCGCGCGTCAGCACGGTGGTGCCTTCGTGCATCAGCTCGGCCACGGTGCGGCCGTCGCGCGCGCCTTCCATGATGGCGGCGCTGATCAGCGCCACCGCTTCCGGATAGTTGAGCTTGAGCCCGCGCGCCTTGCGCCGTTCGGCCAGCAGCGCGGCGGTGAAGATCAGCAGCTTGTCCTTCTCTCTCGGCGTCAGTTCCATCTCTTGTTCCTTGTCTGTCTTGTTGTCCGGTCGTGGCCTAAGTTGCCCACAGCCGCAGCGGCCGCGCCGCCACGCCGTGCATCGGCTCGCGCAGCGCGCTCCAGCCGTCGACCATCACGTGGCGCACGGCTTCCATCTGCCGGCCGAGCACGCGCACCAGCAGCATCGACTGGCCATGGGCTGCCAGGCAGGTCACGCCTGCGCGCAGTTCCGGGCCATAGGGCAACTGCTCCGCCAACGCTTCCGCCAGTTGCTGCGTGGCGCCCTCGCCCACCGCCCACAGCGTGCCCTGCACATTGAGTCCGTCGAGTCCCGCCACCGCGGTGCGCAGCGGCGAACCCGCATCGAGATGCGACTGTTCGATCCACAACGCGCGCTCGCCGGCGCCGACGCGGGTATCGAGCCACAGCGCGCCACGCGCCCATTGCTCGCCCGATGCCTGCCGGCCCAGCACCACGGCATCCCAGCCGATCGCGCTGCCGCCCGGCGCAACGTCGAGCACTGTCGAGATACGTGCGCGCGCATCGTCGAACACGATGTTCTCCTGCGGCAGCCAGTCCAGCCGCGCCCCCGCGCCGACCGACAGCCGCACCTGCTGCGCCGCGTCGCGGCCGAGCGACTTGTACCACTTGGTGGCGCCGGGCGTGGCCAGCACCGCGTGGGCACCGGCCTCGACCGTCACCTCGATATCCAGGCTGTCGCCGCCCGCCACGCCGGCCGGCGGATGCAGCATGACGGCATGGCAGATGCCGCCTTCGGGATACAGCGGTTTCTGCACCAGCAGCGGCCCCTGGTGGCGGCGCTCGACCAGCGCGGTGCGTTCGCCGCGTTGCGCAAAGCGCAGCCGCAGGCTGGCCTGCCATGCGGCGGGCACGGCGAGTGATGAAGGAAAATCGGGATGACGCATGGCGTGGCAAAGCCGGCGGCGGGCGCGCGATGGCGGGGTTGCAGGTAATCATAGCGCGCCGCCTGCCTGGGCGGAAAGCGGCGTGCGATGCGCATTCCCCGTTCCACGCCTACACGGCAATCAGCTCCCGTACGCCGTCCTGCTCCATGCTGGCCCCGGCACCCCGCGCGACCACCTCGCCCCGGCTCATCACCACATAGTGGTCGGCGATATGGCGCGCGAATTCGTAGTACTGCTCGACCAGCAGCACCGTCATGCCGAACTCGTCCACCAGCAGCCGCAGCGCGCGGCCAATGTCCTGGATGATCGATGGCTGGATGCCCTCGGTCGGCTCGTCGAGGATCAGCAGCTGCGGTTCGCTCATCAGCGCCCGGCCGATCGCCAGTTGCTGCTGCTGGCCGCCGGACAGGTCGCCGCCGCGGCGCTGGCGCATGGTGCGCAGTACCGGGAACAGCTGATAGATGCGATCCGGCACACCCGCTGGGCGCGCGCGGCTGGCGGCACCGATCAGCAGGTTCTCCTCGACCGTCAGCCGCGGAAAAATTTCGCGCCCCTGCGGCACATAGGCCAGCCCGGCGGAAACGCGCTCGTACGGCGCCTTCTTCTCCAGCGGCTTGCCGTCCCAGTGGATGCTGCCGCTGCGCGTCGGCACCACGCCCATCAGGCATTTCAGGAGCGTGCTCTTGCCCACGCCGTTGCGGCCGAGCAGCGTGGTCAGCCTGCCCGCCGGCACGTCGAAGGAGACGTTGCGCAGGATATGGCTGCCGCCGTAGAACTGGTTCAGTGCGTTGACCTGCAGCATGCCTATCTCCCCAGGTAGGATTCGATCACGCGTTCGTCGCGCTTGACGCTGTCGAGCGTGCCTTCTGCCAGCACGCTGCCTTCGGCCAGCACCGTGACCTTGCCGGCAGCGCCGGCCAGCGCGGCGACGAACTCCATGTCGTGTTCCACCACCATCATCGAGCAGCTGCCGCGCAGGCCGTTGAGCAGGCTGGCCAGCTGCATGGTCTCTTCATCGGTCATGCCGGCCACGGGTTCGTCGAGCAGCAGCAGCTGCGGCTGCTGCATCAGCAGCATGCCGATCTCAAGCCGCTGCTTCTGACCGTGCGACAGCAGCCCGGCGGGCCGGTACGCCTCGTCGTCCAGGCCGGTCAGCGCCAGCGTTTCCTCGATGCGGCGATGCCCCTCGCCGGTCAGCCGCGCGCGCAACGACGACCACCAGCGCTTGTCGGCCTTCATCGCCAGCTCCAGGTTCTCCCACACCGCGTGCTGCTCGAACACGGTCGGCTTCTGGAACTTGCGGCCGATGCCGACCTGCGCGATGCGCGGCTCGGTCATCCGCATCAGGTCGATGGTCTGGCCCAGGAACACGCGCCCGCTGACATTGGCATTGCGCGGCCCGGTCTTGCCGGTGATGACATCCATCATCGTGGTCTTGCCCGCGCCGTTGGGACCGATCACGCAGCGCAGTTCGCCATGGTCGATCGACAGGTTCAGCTTGTTGAGCGCGCGGAAGCCGTCGAACCGCACGGTAACGTCTTCCAGGTACAGGATCGGGCCGTGCGACACATCGATGGTGCCCGGCTCCAGCACGCGGCCCAGCCCGGTGGCATCGCCGCTTTCGGCCTGGCCGTGTTCGAGTGCGGCGTTCATGCTTCACCTCCGGTGCGGCCCGCCACCGCGGGCGTGGAAACGGGCTCAGGCTCGGACGGCACCGCGGCGGCAGCGCGGCGCTCGCGCAGGCGCTTCCACAGGCCAATCACGCCATCGGGCAGGTACAGCGTCACCAGCACGAACATCGCGCCCAGCAGGAACAGCCAGTATTCGGCGAAGTGGGCGGTGAAGAGCGTCTTGGCACCGTTGACCAGGAACGCGCCGATGACCGGCCCGATCAGCGTGCCGCGCCCGCCCACGGCAACCCACACCGCCATTTCGATCGAGTTGCCGGGCGACATCTCGCCCGGGTTGATGATGCCGACCTGCGGCACGTACAGCGCGCCGGCGATGCCGCACAGCACGGCCGAGAAGGTCCACACGAACAGCTTGTAGCCGAGCGGGTTGTAGCCGGAGAACATGACGCGCATCTCCGCATCGCGCACGGCCGTGACCACGCGGCCCAGCTTGGACGTGACAATGTAGCGGCAGGCAACGAAGCCCCCGAGCAGCGCCACGAAGGTCAGCACAAAAAGCGCCGTGCGCGTCTGCGGCGCGGCGATGGCGAACCCCGCGATGCGCTTGAAATCCGTGAAGCCGTTGTTGCCGCCGAAGCCGGTCTCGTTGCGGAAGAACAGCAGCATTGCCGCATACGTCATCGCCTGCGTGATGATGGACAGGTACACGCCCTTGATGCGCGAGCGGAAGGCAAAGAAGCCGAACAGCCATGCCAGCACGCCCGGCACCAGCACCACCAGCAGCAGCGCATAGCCAAGATGGTCCGTGCCGTGCCAGAACCACGGCAGCTCCTTCCAGTCGAGGAACACCATGAAATCCGGCAGGTCGCTCTTGTACACGCCTTCGCGCCCGATCGAACGCATCAGGTACATGCCCATGGCATAGCCGCCCAGCGCGAAGAACAGGCCATGGCCGAGGCTCAGGATGCCGCAGTAGCCCCACACCAGGTCGAGCGCGATCGCCGCCAGCGCAAAGCACATGATCTTGCCGACCAGCGTCAGCGCGTACGCCGACAGGTGCAGCGGATGGCCTTCCGGCACGAGCAGCGCGCACACCGGCACGCCGATGCCGACGAGCACGGTCAGCACCGCCAGCGCCATCCAGCCACGCGGCGAGAACAGCGACTGGCGCTCGGGCACGGCAAGCCGGAAAGGTGCCGCGGAAGGTGCCGCGGAAGAATCAGGTTGGAATCGCTGCATCATGCCTCCGCGCTGCGCCCCTTGAGCGCGAAAAGTCCCTGCGGCCGCTTCTGGATGAAGAGCACGATCAGCACCAGGACAAAGATCTTGGCCAGCACCGCGCCATAGAACGGCTCGATGAACTTGTTGATGATGCCCAGCCCGAATGCGCCGACGATGGTGCCGGCCAGCTGCCCCACCCCGCCCAGCACCACCACCATGAACGAATCGATGATGTAGGCCTGGCCCAGGTCGGGACCGACATTGCCGATCTGCGACAGCGCACATCCGCCGAGCCCGGCGATGCCGGCACCGAAGGCGAAGGCGTAGCTGTCGACCTTCCACGTGCGCACGCCCACGCACGCCGCCATGGTGCGGTTCTGCGTGGTGGCACGCACGAACAGCCCCAGCCGCGTGCGGTTGAGCACCGCCCACGCCACCGCCACCACCGCCAGCGCGAACAGGATGATGACCACGCGGTTGTACGGGATCACCAGTCCCGGCATCCATTCGAAGCCGCCGCTCATCCAGCCGGGATTGGCCACTTCCACGTTCTGCGCGCCGAACAGCGTTCGCACCGCCTGCATCAGCAGCAGGCTGATGCCGAAGGTGGCCAGCAGCGTTTCGAGCGGGCGGCCGTACAGGTGGCGCAGCACCAGCCGCTCCAGCACGAAGCCGACTGCCGCCGCCGCCAGGAACGATGCCGGCAGCGCCGCGGGCAGGTACCACGCGAACGCATCCGGCGCATAGGCGCGGAACAGCGACTGCACCACGTAGGTGGCGTAGGCGCCGATCATCAGGAACTCGCCGTGCGCCATGTTGATGACGCCGATCAGGCCATAGGTGATGGCGAGGCCCAGCGCTGCCAGCAGCAGCACGCTGCCCAGGCTCAGGCCGGCGAACAGGTTGCCGATCAGCTCGGCGCGGCGCTGGTCGCTGCGCAGCTGGTCCAGCGCCTGCTGCGCGGCCAGGCGCACGTCCGCATCCGCTTCGCGGTAGTTGCCGGCGCTGTCGCGCTCGACCAGCGGCGCAAGCTTCTGGCGGCTCTGCGGGTTGCTGTCCGTGGCGAGGATGCGGATCGCTTCGAGCCGCGCATCGTGCGCGCCTGGATCCGCGGGCTCTGCCAGCACCAGGTTGGCCCAGATCACGTCCAGGCTGGCGCGCAGGCCGGCATCGGCCTCGGCCTTGCGCGCGGCTTCCACGGCGGCAAGCGAGGCGCTTTCCGGCTGTTCGCGCAAGGTGCCGATTGCCTGTGCGCGCACCGCGATGTCGGGCGATTGCAGCAGCAGGCTGCTGGCGGCGCTGTCGACCAGTGCGCGCAGGCTGTTGTTCAGGGTCAGGGATTCAAGTTCGTCCGGCTTGACCGTGACGGACTTGCCGGTAATGGCATCGACCACCTTGTCGCCGTCCTGGCGCACCATGCCGACCGACGGCGCATATTGCAGGGTGTCCTCCTGCAGGGCTTTCAGGATCGGTGCAGCTTCAGCGGGCGATGCCTTGGCCAGCGCGGACAGCGCGGCGGTCTTGGCGTCGAAGTCGTCTTCGGCCAGCGGCTTCAGGTCGGCCTGCGTCAGCGCGGCGGCCCACGGCGCTGAGGCCAGCAGCAGCGCTGCCAGCAGGGCGCGCAGCCAGGGCACGACTCGAACGGATAAGGGATTGCGCATAGGAGCTTGCGATTGGCAGGAATGAAGCGAGCTGTTTGTTTGCTCCCCTCTCCCGCGCGCGGGAGAGGGGTCGGGGGAGGGGGCCGGCATCTATGACGAAGTGAACGCCGTCGCATTTGCCAGCGCCCGCCCTCTCCCCCAGCCCCTCTCCCGCAAGCGGGAGAGGGGAGCCGGATAGTGGCAAGCAAACGAGGCTTACATCACCTTGTCCGGCTTCCCTTCATTCCCGGCGATGAACGGGCTCCACGGCTGCGCGCGCACTGCCTTCGGCGTCTTCCACACCACCGAGAACTGGCCATCGCCCTTCACCTCGCCGATCATCACCGGCTTGTACAGGTGGTGGTTCTCGCCCATGGTCAGCGTGAAGCCGTCCGGCGCCTTGAAGGTCTGGCCGTACATCGCCGCGCGCACCTTGTCGGTATCGGTGGTGCCAGCCTTTTTCACAGCCTGCGCCCACATATGGATGCCGACGTAGGTGGCTTCCATCGGATCGTTGGTCACGCGCTTGTCGCCGCCCGGCAGGTTGTTGGCCTTGACCCAGGCCGCCCACTGCTTCTTGAAGGCGTCGTTCTGTGCGTTCTTGACCGACATGAAGTAGTTCCACGCCGCCAGGTGGCCCACCAGCGGCTTGGTGTCGATGCCGCGCAGTTCTTCCTCGCCCACCGAGAACGCCACTACCGGCACGTCCTTGGCCTTCAGGCCGGCGTTGCCCAGTTCCTTGTAGAAGGGCACGTTGGAATCGCCGTTGATGGTCGAGATCACCGCGGTCTTGCCACCCTGGGCGAACTTCTTGATGTTGGCGACGATGGTCTGGTAGTCGCTGTGGCCGAACGGGGTGTAGACCTCTTCGATGTCCTTGTCGGCAACGCCCTTGCTCTTCAGGAAGGCGCGCAGGATCTTGTTGGTGGTGCGCGGGTAGACGTAGTCCGTGCCCAGCAGGAAGAAGCGCTTGGCGCCGCCGCCCTCCTTGCTCATCAGGTACTCCACCGCCGGGATCGCCTGCTGGTTGGGCGCGGCGCCGGTGTAGAAGACGTTCTTGGACATCTCCTCGCCTTCGTACTGCACCGGGTAGAACAGCAGCGAGTTCAGCTCTTCATAGACCGGCAGCACCGACTTGCGCGACACCGAGGTCCAGCAGCCGAAGGTCACCGCGACCTTGTCCTTGCTGACCAGCTGGCGCGCCTTCTCGGCGAACAGCGGCCAGTTGGAGGCCGGGTCCACCACCACCGGCTCCAGCTTGCGGCCGAGCACGCCGCCGCTCTTGTTGATCTCGTCGATGGTCATCAGGGCCACGTCCTTCAGCGACGTTTCCGAGATGGCCATCGTGCCGGACAGCGAGTGCAGGATCCCGACCTTGATCGGTTCCTTGGACTGCGCCATGGCCAGCGGGCTGGTACCGATCATTGCCGCGGCGGCGATGGCCGACAGCTTCAGCATGTCACGTCGTTGCATTTGCAGCTCCCATTTGTGGTGTTAGTAGGGACTACGCTCCCCGGGGTGATGCATCTGCAACTAGCGTGCCACTGCGTTCAACGCGCTGATACCCGCCCCGCCGACGGCAGACGGCGTGCTGGCGCGCCGCGCGGGCTGTGCCGCGCGCTGTGGCCGCGTCCGTGCACCAGAGCTGTGCGGGCGGCGCATGCACCACTCCCGTGCAACGACGCAATTCTGTGCGGACCTCTTGCCGAAGGCGCCAGCCAGTGCGCACCGGCGCACCAGGGCCGGGCACCACGCCGACGGCAGGCGGCGCAAATAAAAACGGGGCCCCTCGCGGGGCCCCGTTTTCCGATGCCAGGACGCCAGTCCTTACATCACCATCATGTTGGTGTTCAGGTTGTGCATGATCCACAGCGAACCCGCCACCACGATCACCAGGATCAGCGCCGTGAACAGCAGCGCGATCACGTTGCTGCGCTGGTCGGACGACGTGTCCAGGTGCAGGAAGTATTTCAGGTGGACCAGGATCTGGACCGCGGCCATGCCGAGGATGATCCACAGGATCATGCCCTTGTCCAGGCTGCCGTCCATCACCAGCTTGAACGGGATCACGGTCAGGATCACCGCGAGGATGAAGCCGATCGCGTAGCCCTTGAAGCTGGCGTGGGTGCTGTGCGAGTCGTGCGCGGCATGCGCGCCATGCGAATCACGAGTGGCGTGCGCCGCCGGTGCGTTGTGTTGTGCCATCACAGATGTCCCATCAGGTAGACCACGGTAAACACGCCGATCCAGACCACGTCCAGAAAGTGCCAGAACAGCGACAGGCACATCAGGCGCTTGCTCAGCGTCGGGGTGATGCCCTTCTTGCCCAGCTGCCACATCAGCACGATCATCCACAGCATGCCGCTGGCGACGTGCAGGCCGTGGGTGCCGACCAGCGTGAAGAACGACGACAGGAACGCGCTGCGGCCCGGGCCGGCGCCTTCGGCGATCAGGTGGTGGAACTCGTTGATTTCCATCGCCATGAACGCCGCGCCCAGCAGGAACGTCACGCCGAGCCAGGTCTGCACGTGCTTGAGGCTGCGGTTCTGCAGCGAGATCATCGCCATGCCGTACGTGATCGAGGAGAACAGCAGGATGAAGGTCTCCACCAGCACGTAGTTGAGCTCGAACAGCTCCTTCGCCGACGGCCCGCCCGCCAGCTCGCCGCGCAGCACGGCGAAGGTGGCGAACAGCCCGGCGAAGATGATGCAGTCGCTCATCAGGTAGATCCAGAAGCCATACACCGTATTGGCACTGGTATCGTGGTGCGCATGGTCATGCGCGTCGGCGTGGGCCGAGGCTCCGGCCTGCGCGGGGATGCGGTCTAGGACTTGAGTCGACATGGTTCTTAGGCCTGCGAAGCAATGCGCTGCAGATGGCGCGTTTCAATCTGCTCGACCTCGGTGGCCGGCACGTAGTAGTCGATATGGTCGTCGTTGCTGCGGTGGATAAACGCCCACACCATGCCCACCAGGCCAACGATGGCCATCCACCAGATATGCCAGGTCAGGGCAAAGCCGAACACCAGGCTGAAGGCGCCGATGATGAAGCCCGCGCCCGTGTTCTTGGGCATGTGGATCTTCTCGTAGCCTTCGGTCGGCAGGGTCTCGCCGCGGGCCTTCATGTCGGCGAACGCGTCCAGGTCACGCACCACCGGTGTGTGCGCGAAGTTGTAGAACGGCGGCGGCGACGAAGTGGCCCACTCCAGGGTACGGCCGCCCCACGGATCGCCGGTCACGTCCGCCAGCTTCTTGCGGTCGCGGATCGACACGACGATCTGCAGCACCTGGAAGAAGATGCCCAGCGCCACGAACACCACGCCCACCACGGCCAGGTACAGCCACGGCGTCCAGGCCGGGTTGTCGGTGTGGTTCAGGCGGCGGGTCATGCCCATCAGGCCCAGCACGTACAGCGGCATGAAGGCGAAGTAGAAGCCGACCAGCCAGCACCAGAAGGCGCACTTGCCCAGGCGCTCATTCAGCGTGAAGCCGAACGCCTTCGGCCACCAGTAGGTGATGCCGGCCAGGTAGCCGAACAGCACGCCGCCGATGATCACGTTGTGGAAGTGGGCGATCAGGAACAGGCTGTTGTGCAGCACGAAGTCGGCAGCCGGCACGGCCATCAGCACGCCGGTCATGCCGCCGATCACGAAGGTGATCATGAAGCCCAGCGTCCACAGCACCGGCGAGGTCATCTGGACCCGGCCGCGGTACATGGTGAACAGCCAGTTGAAGATCTTCACCCCGGTCGGGATGGAGATGATCATGGTCGTGATGCCGAAGAACGCGTTGACGTTGGCGCCCGAGCCCATCGTGAAGAAGTGGTGCAGCCACACGATGAACGACAGCACCATGATCGCGGCGGTCGCGTACACCATGCCCTTGTAGCCGAACAGCTTCTTGCCCGAGAACGTGGAGATGACTTCAGAGAAGATACCGAACGCCGGCAGGATCAGGATGTACACCTCGGGGTGGCCCCAGATCCAGATCAGGTTCACGTACATCATGGCGTTGCCGCCACCGTCGTTCGTAAAGAAGTGGGTGCCGATGTAGCGGTCCAGGCCCAGCAGCGCCAGCGTCACGGTCAGCACCGGGAAGGCGGCCACGATCAGCACGTTGGTGCACAGCGCGGTCCAGGTGAACACCGGCATGCGCATCAGGGTCATGCCCGGGGCGCGCATGCGCAGGATCGTCACCAGGAAGTTCACGCCGGTCAGCAGCGTGCCCAGGCCCGAGATCTGCAAGCTCCAGAGGTAATAGTCCACCCCCACGCCAGGGCTGTAGTCCAGGCCCGACAGCGGCGGATAGGCCAGCCAGCCGGTCTTGGCGAATTCACCGACGCCCAGCGAGACGTTGACCAGCATGGCGCCCGCCACGAACAGCCAGAACGACAGCGTGTTCAGGAACGGGAAGGCCACGTCGCGCGCGCCGATCTGCAGCGGCACGACCAGGTTCATCAGGCCGGTCATCAGCGGCATGGCCACGAAGAAGATCATGATCACGCCGTGGGCGGTGAAGATCTGGTCGTAGTGCTCGGGCGGCAGCACGCCGGTGGCGCCATTGGTGGCGAGCGCCAGCTGGGTACGCATCATGACCGCGTCGGCAAAGCCGCGCAGCAGCATGATCAGGGCGACCAGGCAGTACATCACGCCGATCTTCTTGTGATCGACTGACGTGAACCACTCGTTCCAGAGATAGCCCCACTTCTTGAAATATGTGATCGCGCCTAGCAGCGCGGCACCGCCCAGGGCGACGCCCGCCAGCACGACCATGATGATCGGCTCATGAAACGGAATCGCCGACAAACTCAACTTGCCAAACATCATTGCTCCCAGGATTACGCGCCCGCCGGCAGCTTGGCCGGCGTGGTCATCGACAGCTGCTCTTCACCGAGGGTATTGCGCGACGTGCAGATCGGGCCGCCCTTGAAACCCTTGTCGGCAACCGCAGTGCCGCTGTGGTCCATGTACTTGTGCAGGATGTTGTGGAAGAGCTGGTCTTCCACCTTGCCGTAGTACGTGACCGGCTCCCTCTCGCTGGGCTGTGCCAGCGTCTTGTAGCCTTCAACGCCCAGTTCGGTCGACGAGGCGCGGACCTTGGCGACCCACTCGTCGAACTCGTAGTTCGACATGGCGACCGCCTTGAACTTCATGCCCGAGAAGCCGCCGCCGCTGTAGTTGGCGGACACGCCGTCATACGAGCCGGCATGGTTGGCGATCAGGTGCAGCTTGGTCTCCATCCCTGCCATGGCATACACCTGGCTGCCCAGTTGCGGGATGAAGAACGAATTCATGATCGAATCCGAGGTGATCTTGAAGTTCACCGGGGTGTCGACCGGGAACGCGATCTGGTTGACGGTCGCGATCTTCAGTTCCGGATAGATGAACAGCCACTTCCAGTTCAGCGCCACCACCTCGACGGTGACCGGCTTCTTGTTCGATTCCAGCGGCTTGTACGGGTCCAGGTCGTGCGAGGACTTCCAGGTGATGATGCCCAGCGCGATGATGATCAGGCACGGGATCAGCCACACCACCACTTCGATCGCGGTCGAGTGCGACCAGTCCGGCTCGTAGCGCGCCTTGGTATTGGACGCGCGGTACTTCCAGGCGAACACCAGCGTGAGCACGATCACCGGCACCACCACCAGCAGCATGAGCCAGGTGGCGATCAGGATGATGTTCTTGATATCGACGCCAACCTGCCCTTTCGGGTCGAGCAGCGTCATGTTGCAGCCGGCCAGCAGGAGCAGGCCGAGGCAGGGCAGGAACCGCGTCCAACGCGGCAGTATTGGTTTCTTCATGTCACGACTGGTTTGGTTACACCGCGCTTTGGGCAAAAGCGTGGCTAAACCGCCTGATGCTCGCGCAAGAGGCGTGGGGCTATGGGAAAACCGGAAGGACGTGTCCTTAGCTGGCGTTGCGGTCGGGCGGCGAATCTAACGCCGGAGGACCATGCGGCCTTGCAACGCCATGAACACGGAAGGACAACTGACTGCGCGCGCTGCAGGCCCTGTGGGACCTTGCCGGCGCTGCGGCACCTGGTGGCCGAAACCGCGAACGGTCCCGGCTCAGTACAGCGGCCGGGTAGCGTTGGAATACGAGGTTTTTGCACTTCCCGACGGACTTGCCTTCAGCAACCTGGTGGCAAGCGCGGTTTTCGGCCGGGGAGCGCAACACGTAAAACATCGTGGGCGCGAATGTACCGCAACGCAACATTGAGGGTAAACCCAACGCCACAGAACACAGAGTTCAGATAAACGGACAATCATGTGCTGTCGCCGCATCGCAGCATTTGATTGCCGTCAAGATCACAATTTCGCCTATAAATATGCACAAAGCCGCGCATTGACGCGGCTTTGTGGGTGCGACGTTTTCGTGTGGCATATTGTCGCAGTGCGTCAGAACCTTTGTCGCAGCTCAACGCCACACGGCCGTTTGCCGATCATCCGTAGCGGCGGGAAATCGACTCCGCGACACATACCGGACGCTCGCTGCCCTCGCGCTCGATCGTCACCTCCCAGGTGGACTGGGCACCCGCCAGCTCCGGCGACTTGGGCAGCGGATCGAGCCGTTCGACCTTCAGCAGCTTGATTCGTGCCCGTAATTTGCTGCCCACCGGCACGGGCGCGGTGAAGCGCACGCGGTTCAGGCCATAGTTGACGCCGATCTTCGACGGCATGTGCAGCGCGTTGTGCATGAACTTGGGCAGCAGCGACAGCGTCAGGAAGCCATGGGCGATCGGGGCGCCATAGGGCGACTCCTTCTTGGCGCGCTCCACGTCGACGTGGATCCACTGGTGGTCGCCGGTAGCCTCGGCAAACTGGTTGACCTGCTGCTGGGTCACCTCCATCCAGTCGCTGACCGCGACTTCCTGCCCTTGCAGGCCTTCCAGCTCTTCCAGCGTTGCGATGGTACGCATTTCGGTTGTCTCCTCGATGGGTGGGTGGATGTGTCGTTATGCGGGGCGGCGGCCGTACATGCCCATGCCCTTGACGGTGCAGACCAGTTCGCCGCGCTGGTTGGTGGCTTCCCACTGGGTATGCACGATGCCGCGGTCCGGCTTCGACTGCGAGGCTCGCGTGTCCAGCACGTTGAGCACCACGGTCAGCGTGTCGCCGGCATAGACCGGCTTGATCCAGCGGATCTCGTCCACGCCGGGCGAGCCCATGCTGGCCGACTTGCCGGTGGTGCTCAGCACCAGCAGGCGCATCATGATCGAGCAGGTCATCCAGCCGCTCGAGATCAGCCCCCCGTAGATGCTCTTGGCAGCCGCTTCCTTGTCGATATGGAACGGCTGCGGGTCGTACTGGCGGGCAAAGGCGAGGAGTTCTTCCTCGGTGACGACGTAGGAGCCCAGTTCGCGGCGGCTGCCGACCTCAAAGTCCTCGAAATACAGCATTGCTTGTCTCTCCGTAATTGTTAGCCTGGGATGGCGACGGCCTTGTCCCGACGATGATCGCATGCATGCCAGGGCTCAGCGTCCGTATTTGCCGAACCCGTCCCTAACAGCGCGCAAAGAAAAAAACCGCGCCTGGGAATACGGCGCGGTTTTGACTGGCATGGCAGACGAGAGGATCAGGCTGCTTCCTGGAACCCCGGCTGGGCGGCAAACCGGCCCAGGTGGTGATCCACGTCACCGAAGGTGGTGTTGATCAGCGTCAGGCGCTTGAACATGTGCGCGGCCGGCAGTTCGTTGGTCACGCCCATGCCCCCGTGGATCTGCACCGCTTCCTGGCCGACCGTGCGCGCTGCCTGCCCCACGCGCGCCTTGGCGGCGGAAACGTAGCGGCGGCGCTCTTCCGGCGTGGCCTCTTCAAAACGGGCGGCGGCCAGCAGCGTGATCGAACGCGACTGCTCGGCATGGATGAACATCTCGACCATGCGATGCTGCAGCGCCTGGAAGCGTGCGATCGGCTGGCCGAACTGCTGGCGCGTCTTGGCGTATTCCAGCGTGGCTGCGTTGAGCGTGTCCATCACGCCCACGGCCTCGGCGCACAGCAGCACCGCGGCATAGTCGGCCACCTGCTCGACCAGCGCGAAGCCCTTGCCGGCCTCGCCCAGCAGTTGCGCCGGCGCGTCCTGGAACGTGATGTCGGCCGCGCGCAGGTTGTCGATGGTGCGATAGTCCTTGATGCTGACACCGGCGCCCTTGGCATCCACCAGGAACAGCGAGATGCCATCCTGGTCGGCATCGCCGCCGCTGCTGCGCGCCGACACGATCAGCTTGTCGGCCTGGCCGCCGTGCAGCACCACGGTCTTGCGGCCGTTGAGCTTGCCGTCGCGGGCTGTAACGCGCACGTTGTTCAGCTCATAGCGCGCCTGCGGCTCGTTGAAGGCCACGGCCAGCTTCAGCTCGCCGCCGGCGACCCGCTCCAGCAGCGCGTCCTGGCCGCCGGCCAGGCCCAGTGCGTAGGCACCCACCACGGTGGCCAGGTACGGCTCGACCACCAGGCCACGGCCCAGCTCCTGCTGGACCACCATCATGTCGAGCGCCTTGCCCGAGAAGCCACCCTGCGCTTCCGGCACCGGCAGCGCGGTCAGGCCGAGCTCGACCAGCGAGCCCCACGCGGATTCGCCGTAGCCGGCGGCGCTTTCGTAGTTCTTCTTGCGGTCCTCGAAACCGTAGTCCTTCTCGACAAAACGGCGGACGGCGTCGGCCAGTTGCTTCTGTTCGTCGCTGAGATTGAAGTTCATGTTACCTATCTCCTTCCTGTCCTCACAGCCCCAGAATCATCTGGCTGATGATGTTCTTCTGAATTTCGTTGGACCCGCCGTAGATGGAGGTCTTGCGATAGTTGAAGTAGTACGCGGACAGCGGCGCGGCGTCGTCGTAGCCGGTCACCGCATGCTCGGTCTCGCACTCCAGGTAGGCCGTGTCGAACGGCTGGGCGTACGGGCCGACGGCCTCGACCATCAACTCGGTCAGCAGCTGCTGGATCTCGGTGCCCTTGATCTTGAGCATCGACGCCTCGGGACCGGGGCCCTTGCCGGCGGCTTCGCTCGACACCACGCGCAGCACCGTGATCTCCAGCGCCATCAGTTCGATTTCCAGCGCGGCCACCTTGGCGCCGAACACCGGATCCTCCAGCAGCGGCTTGCCGTTCTTCTGCTGCTGGCGCGCCACGCGCTTCAGGAAGCCCAGCTCGCGCTTGGAGTTGCCCACGCGGGCAATGCCGGTACGCTCATGGCCGAGCAGGTACTTGGCGTAGGTCCAGCCCTTGTTCTCTTCGCCGACGCGGTTCTCGACCGGCACCTTGACGTTGTCGAAGAAGACCTCGTTCACTTCATGCTCTTCGTCCAGCATGATGATCGGGCGCACGGTGATGCCCGGGGTTTTCATGTCGATCAGCAGGAACGAGATGCCTTCCTGCTTCTTGGCTTCCGGATCGGTGCGGACCAGGCAGAAGATCATGTCGGCGTGCTGGCCGAGCGTGGTCCAGGTCTTCTGGCCGTTGACGATGTAGTGCTTGCCGTCGGAGGTCAGTTCAGCGCGGGTCTTCACCGAGGCCAGGTCCGAACCCGAGCCCGGCTCCGAATAGCCCTGGCACCACCAGTCGGTGCAGTCCAGGATGCGCGGCAGGTAGTACGACTTCTGCTGCTCGTTGCCGTACTTCATGATCACGGGCGCAACCATGGCCACGCCGAACGGCAGCACGCCGGGCGCGCCGACGCGGGCATTCTCTTCGTCCCAGATATGGCGCTGGGTGGCGTTCCAGCCGGTGCCGCCGAATTGGACGGGCCAGTGCGGCGCCGACCAGCCCTTGCCGGCGAGGATCTTGTGCCAGCGCACCAGGTCGTCGCGGTTCGGACGGCGGTGGTTGAGAATCTTGCTGCGGATGTCCGCCGGCAAGTTGGCTTCGAGCCAGCTACGCACTTCCTCGCGGAAGGCGTTGTCGGACGCCGAGTAGTTGAGATCCATGCCCGTCTCCATGATGGTGCCGGCATCGTCTCAGGCTGCCGGCGGTTTGTTCTGCCTTGCGCGTCATGCGCCGACAGCAACGGGCACAGGACGCAATTCAGTGAGCCGTCTGCTTCAGCGCATCCGGCACGATAAGCGGGAAAGTCTCGATGCCCTCCTCGGCCAGCGCCTGCACTTCCTCCGGCGAAGCCGAGCCGCGGATTCCGCGTTCCGGAGCTTCATCGTAGTGCATGCGCCTCGCCTCCTCGGCAAAGCGGTCGCCAACGTCCTCGGTCTGGGCCAGCACCTGCTTCACTGCCTTCATGTACAGCGCTTGCAGTGCCGCCGGTGCCGCGGCGGTTGCCGCTGGCTGCGCCGGCTTGCCAGCCGCCTTCGGCGCGGTCGCGCCTGACAGGTTCAGGCGCGGCGCGCTGGGCAGCCGCGTCACGGCATGGTCGCCACAGACCGGGCATTGGACGAGGTCGCGCGCGATTTGCGACTGCGCTTCTTCCTCCGAGGCAAACCAGCCCTCGAAACGATGGTCATGCGCGCAGCGCAGGTCGAGCACCTTCATGATCTTTCCAGCCCGTCAAAAGCTATATTATCCGCGAATCGAAATTTTGTGAACGGTCGTGCTAAATTTTTTCGAACGACCGTTCGTAGAACGAACATGCAGTGTTCAGCACATACGTTTATCGCCCCACAACCAGCTTAGCGCAGTGCGCGCCCCGCTGCCGGAGCGAGTCAGCCCGGCACCGTTTGCTCGCCCGGCTGCCACGCGCCGGAAACGATTTTCTCCAGCCAGAACGCGCCGATGATGGTCTTCACATCGCTGATGCGGCCGCTGCGCACCCAGTCGATCACCTGTCCCACCGGCGCGATGAACGTCTCCAGGAACTCGCCATCGTCCAGCTGCGCCTCGCCGTGCGTCAGGTCGCGCGCCAGGAAGATGTCGATGAATTCGGTCGAGTAAGAGATGACCGGGTGGATGCGCGTCAGGTAGTCCCAGCGCCGGGCCGTATAGCCGGTCTCTTCCTGCAGCTCGCGCTCGCCGCAGCGTTGCGCGCCCTCTTGCGGGTCGAGCTTGCCGGCCGGGAATTCCAGCATGACTTCGCCGACCGGATAGCGGAACTGCCGTTCCATCAGGACGGTGCCATCGTCGAACAACGGGATCATCATCACCGCGCCCGGATGCACGATGTACTCGCGCCCGGTCTGCTTGCCATCGGGCAGGCGGACGATGTCTTGCTTCAGGGTGAGGAATTTGCCGCGATGGACCGTGGCCGAGGCGACGCAGACTTCCTTCAGTGCGTCGTCGTTCGCGGTGTGGCCGGCGGGGTCGGCGAGAGACTGGGTGCCGCGTTGGATCTTGTCGGTCATGAACGCTCCGGATCAGGCAGGCCCGGCGCCGACAAGACCGGCTTCAGGCCGTGCGGTGTTTGACGAGGTATTGCCAGGTGAAGCCCGGAAAGGCAAACACCAGCATCATGCAGGCGGTGATGGCGTAGAACTGCCAGCCCTGCGGGAAGGCATTGCCGAGGCTGGCCTCGACCGCGAAACCGGCGGCACCGGCCACCGCGTACCAGACGATCAGCTCCAGCAGGCGCAGCCACAGCGGCTTGCGCGCCCACCGGAGCGGGATCGCCATGAACAGGCGCTGGTTCACAAACGGCAGGTTTGCACTGATCAGTGCCAGCAGTATGACAAACCAGCCGCTTGCGGATGCGCTCATGGACGTTGGCCGATCAGGAGCCCAGGGTCGAGCGGATGGCCTGGTAGCACAGGTTCATCAGCGCGGCCGGGAAGAAGCCCAGCACGATCACGGCGGCGCCGTTCAGCGTCAGCATCGAGCGCAGGCCGGCGGTCGCTTCCAGCTGCTCTTCGCCAGCCGGCTCATCGAAGTACATCAGCTTGACGATGCGCAGGTAGTAGAACGCGCCGATCAGCGAGAACATCACCGCCACCACGGCCAGCCAGCTCATGCCAGCCTTGATTACCGCGTCCAGCACGGCCAGCTTGGCGTAGAAGCCCACGGTCGGCGGGATGCCGGCCAGCGAGAACATCATCACCAGCATCAGGAAGGCGAACCACGGGTTGCGGCGCGACATGCCCTTCAGGTCTTCCAGCGTCTCGGCCTCGAAGCCCTTGGTGGTGCGCAGCAGGATGATGCCGAAGGTGCCCAGCGTGGTCAGCAGGTAGGTCACCGAATAGAACATCGCCGAGCTGTACGCATCGGCGGCGCCGTCAGCCTTGTTGGCCACCACGCCCGACAGCAGGCCCAGCAGCACGAAGCCCATGTGCGAAATGGTCGAGTACGCCAGCATCCGCTTCAGGTTGGACTGGACGATGGCGGTCAGGTTGCCGATCGCCAGCGACACGATCGACAGCACCACCAGCATCATCTGCCAGTCATTGGCCAGCGGCAGCAGGCCTTCCACCAGCACGCGGATAAACAGCGCGAACGCGGCAACCTTCGGGCCGCCCGCGATCAGCAGCGTCACCGCGGTCGGCGAACCCTGGTAGATGTCCGGAATCCACATGTGGAACGGCGCGGCACCCAGCTTGAACGACAGGCCGGCGACGATGAACACCACGCCGAATGCCAGCATCGTGGTATTGACGCGGCCCGACTCGACCACGCGGAACACCTCGCCCAGGTTCAGCGAACCGGTGGCGCCGTACATCATCGAGATGCCGTACAGCAGGAAGCCCGAAGCCAGCGCGCCCAGCACGAAATACTTCATGGCCGATTCCGAGGTCACGCGCGATTCACGGCGCAGCGCCACCAGCGCGTACGACGACAGCGACAGCAGTTCCAGGCCCAGGTACAGGGTCAGGAAGTTGTTGCCGGTGATCATCACGATCTGGCCGCCGAGCGTGAACAGCGCGAGCTGGTAGAACTCGCCGGCGAACATGTTGCGATCGGCCAGGTAGCTGCGCGTATAGACCAGCGTGACAAACAGGCCGGCGGCGCAGAACGCCGACAGCACGTTGGCCATCGGGTCGATCACCACCAGGTTGGAGAACGCGTAGTGCGTCTCGCCGCTGGCGGCGTTCAGGCCGAACCATACGGTCAGTACCAGGGTGGTCAGCAGCGACAGCGGATAAGCCACGCTCTGCTTGCCCCTGCCGCGTGCAAGGTCGATCCAGTTGACCGCGCCAATGGCGATCGCCAGGAAGATAATCGGCGCCACGGGGGCGAGTGTCGAGGACGGTTGCATAATGATTTCTCTCCCCGATTACAGCTTGGACTGCGCCGCGTGCTGCAGCAGGTTGACCACGGACGGGTGCATCACATCGGTAAAGGGCTTCGGGTGCAGGCCCATGTACAGCGTCATGATGGCCAGCAGGCCGAGCATGACGAACTCACGCTTGTTCAGGTCGACCAGCTCGCGCACGTGCTGGTGCACGACGTCGCCGAAGATCACGCGCTTGACCATCCACAGCGAATAGGCAGCGCCGAAGATCAGGGCGGTGGCAGCCAGCAGGCCGATCCAGAAGTTGAACTTGACGGCGCCCAGGATCACCATGAATTCACCGACGAAGCCCGAGGTAGCCGGCAGGCCGCAGTTGGCCATCGCGAAGAACACAGACAGCGCGGCGAACTTCGGCATGGTGTTCACCACGCCGCCGTAGTCGGCGATCTGGCGCGAGTGCACGCGGTCATACAGCACGCCGATGCAAAGGAACATGGCGCCCGAGATAAAGCCGTGCGAGATCATCTGGATGATGCCGCCTTCGACGCCGATATCGCTGAAGATGAAGAAGCCCAGCGTGACGAAGCCCATGTGGGCGATCGACGAGTACGCCACCAGTTTCTTCATGTCGGCCTGCACCAGCGCCACCAGGCCGATGTAGATCACGGCGATCAGCGAGATCGTGATGATGAACGGGGCCAGGTAGTGGCTCGCGTCAGGCGCGATCGGCAGCGAGAACCGCAGGAAGCCGTAGGCGCCCAGCTTCAGCATGATGGCGGCCAGCACCACCGAACCGCCGGTCGGCGCTTCCACGTGGGCATCGGGCAGCCAGGTGTGCACCGGCCACATCGGCACCTTGACCGCGAAGGCGACGAAGAAGGCAATGAAGATCGCGATCTGCTCGTTCATCGACAGCTTGGCCTGGTGCCATTGCAGGATGTCGAACGTGCCGGTCTTGTTGTACAGGTACAGCAGCGCGACCAGGGTCAGCAGCGAGCCCAGCAGCGTGTACAGGAAGAACTTGAAGGCCGCGTATACACGGTTCGCGCCGCCCCAGACGCCGATGATGATGTACATCGGGATCAGCGTGGCTTCGAAGAACACGTAGAACAGCATGCCGTCGAGCGCGCAGAACACGCCGACCATCAGGCCGGACAGGATCAGGAACGAGGCCATGTACTCGGCCACGCGCTCGGTGATCACTTCCCAGGCCGAGATCACCACGATCACCGTGATGAATGCGGTCAGCACCACGAACCACATCGAGATACCGTCGACGCCCAGCAGGTAATGGATGTTGAAGCGCTCGATCCAGTTCGCCTTTTCGATGAACTGCATCGCGGCGCTGGCGCGGTCGAAGTGGAATACCAGCGGCAGCGTCACGACGAAGCTGGCGATCGAGCCGAACAGCGACATCCACCGCACGAAGCCCGGGCTGCGGTCCGAGCCGAAGGCCAGGATCAGCAGGCCGAAAAAGACAGGCAGCCAGATTGAGAAAGACAGAACCATTTCTATGTTTTCCTTACTTGGTGCCTATCACTTGGTGCCGATCACACCGGTGACCGTCAGCGTCAGCAGCACCAGCATGCCGACGATCATCGCAAATGCGTAGTGGTAGATATAGCCCGACTGCAGGTAGCGGCTGGCCGAAGCGAACGAAGCCACCACGCGCGCCGCGCCGTTGACGAACAGGCCGTCGATCACGCTCTGGTCGCCGCCCTTCCACAGGCCGGTACCGAGCAGGCGTGCGCCGCGGGCGAACACGGCCTGGTTGATGGCGTCCATGTAGTACTTGTTGTCGAGCAGCTTGTACAGGCCCGAGAAGCGGTTCGCGATAGCCTCGGGGATATCCGGGCGCTTCATGTAGAAGAACCACGACAGCACGACACCGGCAATGGCCAGCCACAGCACGGGCGTGGTCAGCGAGTGCAGCGCCATCGGCACCCAGCCGTGGAAGGCTTCCTTCAGCTCGGCCATGGCGTGGTGGTTCTCGCCGACGAAGATCACGTCCTTGAACGCGACGCCCATCTTGAAGAAGTTGCCGAACAGCATCGGCTCGATCGCGATGGCACCGATGATCACCGACGGAATCGCCAGCAGCACCAGCGGCAGCGTCACCACCCACGGCGACTCGTGCGGCTTCTCGCCGGCGGACAGGCCATGGTGGTGGTCGAGCGAGACTTCCTCGTCCTCGTGGTCGCCCTCATGGTGCTGGTGCGCATGGTTCTGGCCCCAGCGCTCCTTGCCGTGGAAGACCAGGAAGTACATGCGGAACGAGTAGAACGCGGTCACAAACACGCCGGCCAGGACGGCGTAGTAGGCAAAGCCCGAACCGGCGATATGCGACTCGGCCACGGCCTCGATGATCGAGTCCTTGGAGTAGAAGCCCGCGAAGAACGGCGTGCCGATCAGCGCCAGCGAACCCACCAGCGAGGTGATCCAGGTGATCGGCATGTACTTGCGCAGGCCGCCCATGTTGCGGATGTCCTGGTCGTGGTGCATGCCGATGATGACCGAGCCCGCGCCCAGGAACAGCAGCGCCTTGAAGAAGGCGTGGGTCATCAGGTGGAACACGGCCACCGAGTAGGCCGACGCACCCAGCGCCACGGTCATGTAGCCCAGCTGCGACAGCGTCGAGTAAGCGACCACGCGCTTGATGTCGTTCTGGATGATGCCCAGGAAGCCCATGAACAGCGCGGTGATGGCGCCGATCACCAGCACGAACGACAGCGCGGCGTCCGACAGCTCGAACAGCGGCGACATGCGCGCGACCATGAAGATGCCGGCCGTCACCATCGTTGCCGCGTGGATCAGTGCGGAAATCGGGGTCGGGCCTTCCATCGAGTCAGGCAGCCAGACGTGCAGCGGGAACTGCGCCGACTTGCCCATCGCGCCGATGAACAGGCAGATGCACGCGACGGTGATCATCATCCAGTCGGTGCCCGGGAAAACCACGGTAGCCAGCTGGTCACGCGCGGCGAATACTTCGGTGTAGTTCATGCTGCCGCTGTAGGCCAGCAGCAGGCCGATGCCCAGGATAAAGCCGAAGTCACCGACACGGTTGACCAGGAACGCCTTCAGGTTGGCGAAGATCGCGGTCGGGCGCGTGTACCAGAAGCCGATCAGCAGGTACGACACCAGGCCCACCGCTTCCCAGCCAAAGAACAGCTGCAGGAAGTTGTTGCTCATCACCAGCATCAGCATCGAGAAGGTGAAGAGCGAGATGTAGGCAAAGAAGCGGTTGTAGCCGGGATCTCCGTCCATGTAGCCGACGGTGTAGATATGCACCATCAGCGAGACGAAGGTCACCACGACCATCATCATCGCGGTCAGCGAGTCGACCAGGAAGCCGACCTCCATCTTCAGGTCGCCGATGGCCATCCACTCGTACACGGTGCCGTTGTAGCCGGCGCCGTTCATCACGTCGAGCAGCACCATCACCGACAGCACGAAGGAAATGGCCACGCCCAGGATGGTCGAGGTGTGGGCCACGATCCGGCCGCCGCGCGACTCCGAGGAAAACAGGCCAAAGAACTTGGTACCGAACAGGCCGGCGATCGCTGAGCCGGCTAGCGGCGCCAGCGCGATCGCGAGCAGCAGGTTGGGGTTGAGCGTGGTTGCCATAGGACGCTTATTGGTGTGCGGTCGGTGAGTCTTGGTTATCTGCGTAGTGCGGCACGGATCAGTACTTCAGGGTGTCCATGTCGTCCACGTTGATCGTATCCAGGTTGCGGAACAGCACGACCAGGATTGCCAGACCGATTGCCGACTCGGCGGCGGCCACCGTAAGGATGAAGAAAACGAAAACCTGACCAGCCAGGTCGCCCAGGTAATGCGAGAAGGCGACGAAGTTGATGTTCACCGCAAGCAGCATCAGTTCGATCGCCATCAGCAGCACGATCACGTTCTTGCGGTTCAGGAAGATGCCGACGATGCTGATCGCAAACAGGATCGCACCGAGCACGAGGAAGTGGGCGAGAGAGAGCACAGCGTTTCTCCGGGCTTTAGTTCTTATTGGCGGCAGCCGCGGCTTCCGTCTGCGGGTTCTGGACATCGGCCTGCATCGGCACCAGGCGCACGCGCTCGTCGCGGCGGGTACGCAGCTGCGCCGACACGTCCTGGGCCTTGGTGTCCTTGCGGCGGCGCAGGGTCAGCGCCACGGCGGCGATGATGGCCACCAGCAGGATGATGCCGGCCACTTCGAAGGCGTAGATGTAGTCGGTGTAGATCAGCTTGCCGAGCGCGGCGCTGTTCGAGTAGCCCGGCTCCTGCGAACCGCTGGCGACCACCGGCGTGGTGGTGCCGATGAAGTTGCGCACCAGCACGATCGCCATCTCGGCGATGATCAGCGCGCCCACCACCGAGGCCATCGGCACGTAGGTCCAGAAATCGCGGCGCAGGTGCTCGATGTCGATATCGATCATCATCACCACGAACAGGAACAGCACCATCACCGCGCCGACATAGACCAGCACCAGCAGGATGGCGAGGAATTCCGCCTTGAGCAGCATCCAGATCGCGGCTGCCGTGAAGAACGACAGCACGAGGAACAGTGCGGAATGCACCGGGTTCTTCGCAGTGATGACTTTCAGTGCGGAGAGCACCAGCACCAGCGCAAAGACATAGAAGATGGTGGTCGTGAGTTCCATGGTTCCTATCGGATCCTCTCAGGGCCGTCCGGCACAAGCCTTCCCCTTCGGGTGGCCCGCTCCTGCGGCATCCTTGCTTTGGCCCCTCACATTGGAGGGACCGTATTCAAATTCGGTGGCAGAAGCAGCCAGGTCTGTTACTGGTGGCCACCCTGCCGTTTGGCGCATGCGCCGGTCAGCGATACTTGGCGTCGGCAGCCTTGGCCGCCGCGATCTGCGGCTCGTAGCGGTCGCCCACTGCCAGCAGCATGTCCTTGGTGAAATACAGGTCGCCGCGCTTCTCGCCGTGGTACTCCAGGATCTGCGTTTCCACGATGGCGTCGACCGGGCAGGCCTCTTCGCAGAAACCGCAGAAGATGCACTTGGTCAGGTCGATGTCGTAGCGGGTGGTACGGCGCGTGCCGTCGTTGCGCACGTCCGACTCGATGGTGATGGCCAGCGCCGGGCACACCGCTTCACACAGCTTGCAGGCAATGCAGCGCTCTTCGCCGTTCGGATAGCGGCGCAGCGCGTGCAGGCCACGGAAGCGCGGCGAGATCGGCGTTTTCTCTTCCGGGAACTGGACAGTGATCTTGCGCGCGAAGAGATAGCGGCCGGTCACGGCCATGCCCTTGAAGAGTTCCTTCAGGAGCAGGCTGTTGAAGAAGTCCTTGATGGCGAGCAGCATGACGATTGCTTCCTAGTGTTTCCAAACGGTGCGTGCCGCGGCACGCACTGTCCTTTGGCCGTTCAATGCCAGATGTTCCAGGGCGACTTGATCCAGATCGCCACGATGATCAGCCACGCCACCGTCAGGGGGATGAACACCTTCCAGCCCAGGCGCATGATCTGGTCATAGCGGTAGCGCGGGAACGAGGCGCGGAGCCAGATAAAGACCGACAGCAGCAGGAAAACCTTGATCAGCAGCCAGAAGAAGCCGGGGATCGCGTTGGTGACCACGCTCGAGAACGGAGGTGCCCAGCCGCCCAGGAACATCAACGAGGTCATCGCCGAGATGATGATCATGTTGATGTATTCGGCCAGGAAGAACAGCGCGAAGCCCATGCCCGAATATTCGATCATGTGGCCGGCCACGATCTCCGACTCGCCTTCCACCACGTCGAACGGGTGGCGGTTGGTTTCGGCCACGCCCGAGATGAAGTAGACACCGAACATCGGCAGCAGCGGCAGCCAGTTCCACGACAGGATGTTGATGCCCATGTCGGCGAAGTAGCCGGTGTTCTGGCCGTTGACGATGGCCGACAGGTTCAGGCTGCCGGCAACCATCAGCACCGTCACCAGCGCGAAGCCCATGGCGATTTCATACGACACCATCTGTGCCGCGGCACGCATGGCGCCGATAAAGGCGTACTTGGAGTTCGAGGCCCAGCCGGCCAGGATCACGCCGTAGACGCCGACCGAGCTGATCGCCATCACGTACAGCAGGCCGGCGTTGACGTCCGCCATCACCACATCGGCCTGGAACGGAATCACGGCCCAGACCGCGACGGCAGGCATCAGCACCATCAGCGGCGCGATCAGGTACATGCCGCGGCTGACCTGCGTCGGCATCATGACTTCCTTGAGCAGCAGCTTCAGCACGTCGGCGATCGGCTGCAGCAGGCCGAGCGGGCCGACGCGGTTCGGGCCCAGACGCACGTGCATCCAGCCGATCAGCTTGCGCTCCCACAGGATCAGGTAAGCCACGCACAGCAGCAGGGGCACCACGATCAGCACGGCGCGGATCAGGATCCACAGCGGCGTCCAGTACGCGCCCAGTACGCCCTGCCCTTGCGAGGTAATCCAGTCAATCATGTCTTCTTCTCGCTCTTGTTCTTACGCCGTGGCCACGGCGCCGGCTTTGGCCGGTGCCAGGTCGATGGCCTTCTCTACGGTGACCGTGCCGAACATGCCGCCCAGGCCCATGGCCGCCGGCGTTGCCGCCGGCACGCGCACGGTGTTGGCCGGCAGCGTGGCTTCGAGCACGGCCGGCAGCACCACGCTGCCCTGCCCTTGCGTGACGCGGACCGGGTCGCCCGACTGGATGCCCAGGCGCGCAAACAGGTCGGCCGGCAGCGCGATCTGCATGGCGCGGCGCGCGGCAGCGGTCAGCTGCAGCGAGTCGGCGCGGCGCACGATCGGGTCGGCGTGGTAGATCGGCACGTCGGCGATGCGTTCGATGCCGTTGGCGGCAGCGGCGGCAACGCGGATCGGCGCGTCGGTGGCATTGTCCAGCTGTGCCTCGACCGGGGCCGACAGCACTTCGGCACGGACCGACTCGGCGGTTTCGTAGTCGAAGCCGGCAACGTCCAGCAGGTTGCCCAGCACGCGCAGCACCTTCCAGCCCGGACGCGACTCGCCCAGTGCGCGAACCACGCCGTTGAAGCTCTGTGCCTTGCCTTCGCAGTTGACGAAGGTGCCCGAAGTTTCGGTGAACGGCGCTACCGGCAGGATCACGTCGGCGTACTGCATGGCAGCTTCCGAACGGAACGGCGACAGCACCACCACCGTGTTGGCCTGCGACAGTGCAGCCAGGGCCTTGCCCGGATCGGCGGTGTCGAATTCCGGCTCGGTGTTCAGCAGGATGTAGGCCTTGCGCGGCGTGTCCAGCATTGCCTGCGCGTTGGCGCCGCCTTGCTTCGGCAGCGCGCCTGCGACGTAGCCGCCGACGGTGTTGGCCGCTTCGGTCAGGAAGCCCAGCGTCGCACCGGTTTCGGTGGCGATCCACTGTGCCAGCGCATGCAGCGCCGAGAACTGCGGATGACGCACGGCCTCGTTGCCGAGGAACACGGCACGGCGCTCGCCCTGCAGCAGCGCTTCCGCCACCTTGGCGGCGGTGTCGCCACCATCGAAACCATCGGTGCCGGCCGGGGCGGCGACGCCCTTGGCGGCGGCCACGGCACGGGCCACGCCGGCGAGCGCGGCAGTCCAGCCGGACGGGGCCACGTCGATGCGGGTCGCCGGCATCAGCAGGTCTTCACCGCCGGCACCCAGCACGGCCACGCGGGCGCCCTTCTTGGTCGCCTGGCGCAGGCGCGAAGCCAGCAGCGGATGATCCTTGCGCAGCGACGAGCCGATTACCAGCACGCGTTGCAGCGCGGTGACGTCAGCCACCGGCAGGCCGAGCCACGGCGCGCCCTTCAGCGCGGCCGAGAAGTCGGACTGGCGCAGGCGGAAGTCGACGTTGTCGCTGCCCAGGCCACGCACCAGCTTGCCCAGCAGGAACAGTTCTTCCAGCGTGCTGTGCGGGCTGGCCAGCGCGGCGATCTGGTCGGCGCCATGCTCGCGCTTGATGCCAGCCAGGCCATTGGCCACGTATTCCAGCGCGGTCTGCCAGTCGGTTTCCATCCATTCGCCGCCCTGCTTCAGCAGCGGGCGGGTCAGGCGGTCGGCACTGTTCAGGCCTTCATACGAGAAGCGGTCCTTGTCAGAGATCCAGCACTCGTTGATGTCTTCGTTTTCCAGCGGCAGCACGCGCATCACGCGCTGGTTCTTGGTCTGCACCACCAGGTTCGCGCCCAGGCCGTCGTGCGGCGAAACCGACTTGCGGCGGGCCAGTTCCCAGGTGCGGGCCGAGTAGCGGAACGGCTTGCTGGTCAGCGCGCCGACCGGGCACAGGTCGATCATGTTGCCCGACAGTTCCGAGTCAACCGTCTTGCCGACGAAGGTGGTGATCTCCGAGTGCTCGCCGCGGTTGAGCATGCCCAGTTCCATCACGCCGGCCACTTCCTGGCCGAAGCGCACGCAGCGGGTGCAGTGGATGCAGCGGGTCATCTCCTCCATGGAGATCAGCGGGCCCACGTTCTTGTGGAACACCACGCGCTTCTCTTCCTTGTAGCGCGACTCCGAGGCACCGTAGCCCACGGCCAGGTCCTGCAGCTGGCACTCGCCGCCCTGATCGCAGATCGGGCAATCCAGCGGGTGGTTGATCAGCAGGAATTCCATCACGGACTTCTGCGCCTTGACTGCCTTCTCCGAATTGGTGAAGACCTTCATGCCGGGGGTCACCGGCGTGGCGCAGGCAGGCAGCGCCTTCGGGGCCTTCTCGACCTCGACCAGGCACATGCGGCAGTTGGCCGCGATGGACAGTTTGCGGTGGTAGCAGAAGTGCGGGATGTAGGTGCCCAGCTTGCGGGCCGCTTCCATCACCAGGCTGCCCTCAGCAACCTCAACCTTCTTGCCGTCGATCTCTAGTTCAACCATGTTCTGCCACGCTTAGATGTAGGCCGGAACCATGCACTGCTTGTGTTCGACGTGATATTCGAACTCTTTCCAGTAGTGCTTGAGCATGCCGCGGACCGGCATCGCCGCGGCATCGCCGAGCGCGCAGATGGTGCGGCCCATGATGTTTTCCGCGACGTTGTTGAGCAGGTCCAGGTCTTCCTGGCGCCCTTCTCCGTGTTCGATGCGATTGACCATGCGATACAGCCAGCCGGTGCCTTCGCGGCACGGCGTGCACTGCCCGCACGATTCCTCAAAATAGAAGTACGACAGGCGCAGCAGCGAGCGGACCATGCAGCGCGTCTCGTCCATCACGATCACCGCGCCCGAGCCCAGCATCGAGCCGGCCTTGGCGATCGAGTCGTAGTCCATGTCGGACGCCATCATCAGGTCGCCCGGCACCACCGGCGCGGACGAACCGCCCGGGATCACCGCCTTGATGCGCTTGCCGCCGCGCATGCCGCCGGCGAGCTCCAGCAGCTTGGCGAACGGCGTGCCCAGCGGGATCTCGTAGTTGCCGGGACGCTCGACATCGCCGGAGACCGAGAAGATCTTGGTGCCGCCGTTGTTCGGCTTGCCCAGCTTCAGGTAGTTCTCGGGACCGACGGCCAGCAGGAACGGCACCGCGGCGAAGGTCTCGGTGTTGTTGATGGTGGTCGGCTTGCCATACAGGCCGAAGCTGGCCGGGAACGGCGGCTTGAAGCGCGGCTGGCCCTTCTTGCCTTCCAGCGATTCCAGCAGCGCGGTTTCCTCGCCGCAGATGTAGGCGCCATAGCCGTGGTGGGCGTGCAGCTGGAAGCTGAAGCCCGAGCCCAGGATGTTGTCGCCCAGGAAGCCGGCAGCACGCGCCTCTTCGAGGGCTTCCTCGAAGATCTTGTACTCGTTCCAGATCTCGCCGTGGATGTAGTTGTAGCCCACGGTGATGCCCATCGCGTACGCGCCGATGGCCATGCCCTCGATCAGCGAATGCGGGTTGTAGCGGATGATGTCGCGATCCTTGAACGTGCCAGGCTCGCCTTCATCGGTGTTGCAGACCAGGTACTTCTGGCCCGGGAACGTGCGCGGCATGAAGCTCCACTTCAGGCCGGTCGGGAAGCCCGCGCCGCCGCGGCCACGCAGGCCCGAGACCTTGACGTCGGCGATCACCTGCTCGGGCGGGATCTTTTCGGTCAGGATGCGCTTCAGTTGCTGGTAGCCGCCACGCTTGACGTAGTCTTCCAGGTGCCAATTCTTGCCGTCCAGGCCGGCCAGGATCAGCGGCTGGATATGGCGGTCGTGCAGACTGGTCATGTTACTTGCCCCCCTTGGCGGCTTCAGCCTTCAGCTCGTCGACAAGCGCGTCGAGCTTGTTGTCGCTCATGAAGCTGCACATGCGGGTGTTGTTGACGATCATCACCGGCGCGTCGCCGCAAGCGCCCATGCACTCGCCCTCTTTCAGGGTGAAGCAGCCGTCAGCGGTGGTCTCGTTGTAGTCGATCCCGAGCTTGCGCTTCAGGTACTCGCCAGCCCGCTCGCCACCCGACAGGGCGCACGGCAGGTTGGTGCAGACGGCGAGCTTGAATTTGCCCACCGGCTTGGTGTCGTACATGTTGTAGAAGGTCGCCACCTCCTCCACCCACACGGGCGGCATCTCGAGGTAGTTGGCGACGAACTGCATGACTTCGGGGGAAACCCAGCCCACCTCGCCCTGTGCCACGGCAAGCGCCGCCATCACGGCCGACTGCTTCTGGTCGGCCGGATACTTCGCGATCGCGCGATCGATTTCCTTGAGAGCTTCTGCTGATAGCATGGTCATTGCAGTAAAACGGCGGAGGCAGCGCCACTGGGCGTCCATCCGCAGGTTTGCAGCCGTCGCTGCCGTTCCGCCGGCGGGCCTTAGGCCTTGCCGGTCCGCCGCGGGTCTTCCGGGCCGCTCCGCTCGGCGGAGCACCTCGGAAAGCGCCCGGATCGTCGTCCGGGCCGGCGGTCCGTGATTAGCGGTCGATCTCGCCGAAGACGATGTCTTGCGTGCCGATGATCGTTACCGCGTCAGCAATCATGTGTCCCTTGGCCATTTCGTCCAGCGCGGCCAGGTGCGGGAAGCCAGGCGCACGGATCTTCAGGCGGTACGGCTTGTTCGCGCCGTCCGAGATCGCGTAGATGCCGAACTCGCCCTTCGGGTGCTCCACCGCTGCATACGCTTCGCCTTCGGGCACGTGGATGCCTTCGGTGAACAGCTTGAAGTGGTGGATCAGTTCTTCCATGTTGGACTTCATGTCCACGCGCGAGGGCGGCGCCACCTTGTGGTTATCGGTGATCACCGGGCCCGGGTTGCGGCGCAGCCATTCGATGCACTGCCTGACGATGCGGTTGGACTGGCGCATCTCTTCCACGCGCACCAGGTAGCGCGCGTAGCAGTCGCCGCCCACGCCCACCGGCACGTCGAAGTCCACCTTGTCGTACACCTCGTACGGCTGCTTCTTGCGCAGGTCCCACTCGATGCCCGAGCCGCGCAGCATCGGGCCGGTAAAGCCCATCTGCATCGCACGTTCCGGGCTGACCACGCCGATGTTGACCAGGCGCTGCTTCCAGATCCGGTTGTCGGTCAGCAGCGTCTCGTACTCGTCGACGTACTTCGGGAAGCGGTTGGTGAAGTCCTCGATGAAGTCCAGCAGCGAGCCCGAACGCGCTTCGTTCATCGCCTTGATGGCGCGCTCATTGTGGATCTTCGAGGCACGATATTGCGGCATCGTGTCAGGCAGGTCGCGGTAGACGCCGCCCGGACGATAGTAGGCCGCGTGCATGCGCGCGCCCGACACCGCCTCGTACATGTCGAACAGGTCTTCGCGCTCGCGGAAGGCGTACAGGAACACCGCCATCGCGCCAACGTCGAGAGCGTGCGCACCGATCCACATCAGGTGGTTCATGATGCGGGTGATCTCGTCGAACATCACGCGGATGTACTGCGCGCGGACCGGCACTTCCAGGCCCAGCAGGCGCTCGATCGCCATCACGTAGGCATGCTCGTTGGACATCATCGACACGTAGTCGAGACGGTCCATGTAGGGCACGCTCTGGATCCAGGACTTCTGTTCGGCCAGCTTCTCGGTGGCACGGTGCAGCAGGCCGATGTGCGGGTCGGCGCGCTGGATGACTTCGCCATCCAGCTCCAGCACCAGGCGCAGCACGCCGTGTGCGGCCGGGTGCTGCGGGCCGAAGTTCAGGGTGTAATTCTTGATGTCTGCCATGGCGCGTTCTCAGTGCTCCAAACCGCCGTACTTGTCCTCGCGGATCACGCGCGGCGTGATTTCGCGCGGCTCGATCGTGACCGGCTGGTAGATGACCCGCTTCTGTTCGGGGTCGTAGCGCATTTCGACAAAGCCGGAGACCGGGAAATCCTTGCGGAACGGGTGGCCGACGAAACCGTAGTCGGTCAGGATGCGGCGCAGGTCCGGGTGGCCGTCGAACACGATGCCGTAGAAATCGAAGGCTTCGCGTTCGAACCAGTTCACCGAGTTCCACACGTCGATCAGGCTGGCCACCACCGGGAAATCGTCATCCGGGGCGAACACGCGCAGGCGCAGGCGCCAGTTGTGGGTGATCGACAGCAGGTGCGAGACGGCGGCAAAGCGCGGGCCGTCCCAGGCGCCGTCGCCGAAGTCGGAATAATCCACGCCGCACAGGTCGATCAGCTGCTCGAAGCGCAGCGAGGGATCGTCGCGCAGGATGCGGGCGGCTTCCAGGTAGTCGTCGGCCTTGACGATCAGCGTCAGTTCGCCGGTCGCCTCGATCAGTTTCTGCACGCGCTTGCCGAGAGCCTTCTCGAGCGCGGCCTTCAGGATGTCGAGCTTCGCCATTTCAGCCCTTGCGCGCGATGGTGTTGGTACGCTTGATCTTGTTCTGCAGCTGGATCACGCCGTAGATCAGCGCCTCGGCCGTCGGCGGGCAGCCCGGCACGTAGATATCCACCGGCACGATCCGGTCGCAGCCACGCACCACCGAGTACGAATAGTGGTAGTAGCCGCCGCCGTTGGCGCACGAGCCCATCGAGATCACCCAGCGCGGTTCCGCCATCTGGTCGTAGACCTTGCGCAGCGCGGGGGCCATCTTGTTGCACAGCGTGCCGGCCACGATCATCACGTCCGACTGGCGCGGCGACGGGCGGAACACCACGCCGAAGCGGTCCAGGTCATAGCGCGCCGCGCCGGCATGCATCATTTCCACGGCACAGCAGGCCAGGCCGAAGGTCATCGGCCACAGCGACCCGGTGCGGGTCCAATTGATCAGCTTGTCAGCGGTAGTCGTGACAAAGCCTTCGTTGAGAACGCCTTCGATTGCCATTTCACATCACTCCCAATCGAGCGCGCCCTTTTTCCAGATGTAGACGAAGCCCACGATGAATTCCAGCAGAAACACGCCCATGGCGATGAAACCCGGCCAGCCGATATCCCTCAGGGCAACACCCCAGGGAAACAGGAAGGCGGTTTCGAGATCGAACAGGATAAAAAGGATGGCGATGAGGTAGTAGCGCACGTCGAACTTCATGCGCGCATCCTCGAATGCTTCGAAGCCGCACTCGTACGGCGACAGCTTCGCGGGATCGGGCTTGTTCGGACCGAGGATCCGACCAATCGACATCAGTGCCACGCCGAGCACGACACCGAAGATGATGAAGATGAGAACGGGGAAGTAGGCTTCGAGATTCAAGGTACGGCCAGCCTTATCTGGAATGTTGTCAACAGCACCAGCTGAAGCGGCGTCCTGTTGCCCACCCCAGGCGCTAAGCCACGAGAATCATGGCGCGCCGCCTTGCGGACTGCCGGAGTCCCACGCTCGGGTGCATTGCCCGGCCAGGGACTCCGATCAAGTTGTTTGGTGCCGACGGCGAGACTCGAACTCGCACAGCTTTCGCCACTACCCCCTCAAGATAGCGTGTCTACCAATTTCACCACGTCGGCTGGGGGAGAAACAATATTGCCTGGCGCCGGGTTTTCAGGCCCTTCAGGACTCTCGCTGGGGCGTTTGCCTTCGCTTAAGCCCCATCGCTGGGGAATCGTTTCAAGCCTTGCATTCTAACCTAAATTTCTTGCTTTGTTCAACGCACAACTGCAAAAAAACTCAGGAATCCGCCGCAAGGCAATCGGATTATTTCGGTACAGCGGGACCTGCGGGCGCCGAAGCGTCAGCAGCGGCGGCCGGGGCAGCGGCCGGGGCCGATGCGCCTGCCGTGGCCGGTGCCGAGGCCGGGGCGGCACCCATCACGCCCAGCGACGCAGCGGGCTTGTAGTTGCCCAGCAGCGTCAGCGCCAGCGTGCACACGAAGAACAGCGTGGCCAGCACGGCGGTGGTGCGCGACAGGAAGTTTGCCGAGCCGGTGGCACCGAACAGGCTGCCCGAGGCGCCCGAGCCGAATGCCGCGCCCACATCGGCGCCCTTGCCATGCTGGATCAGCACCAGGCCAATCACGCCCAGGGCCGACAGCACCTGCAACACCACCAACAAAGTCTTGAAGATTGCCATTTGATTTAAATAAGCGTTACTTGCCTGGTTACTTCCTGATCGAAACGAACCGAACGATCGGAACGGCCGGCATTCAGGCGTTGCCGATCGCGAGAAAATCTTCCGACTTCAGCGAGGCGCCGCCAATCAGCCCCCCGTCGATATCGGCCATGGAAAACAGTTCGGCCGCATTGTCGGGCTTGACGCTGCCGCCGTACAGGATGGCCATGCGCTGCGCCACGCCGGCGTCGCGCGCCGCAACCTTGGCGCGCAGGAAAGCGTGCACGGCCTGCGCCTGCGCGCTGGTCGCGGTCTTGCCGGTACCGATCGCCCAGACCGGCTCGTAGGCCAGCACCACGCGGCTCAGCTGCTCCGCCGACAGCGCGTCCAGCACTGCCTGCAGCTGGCGGCCGACGACGGCCTCGGTCTGATCGGCCTCGCGCTCGGCCAGCGTTTCGCCGACACAGACCACGGGGACGATACCGAATTCCAGCGCGCGCAGCGCCTTGGCAGCCACGACCTGGTCGGTTTCGCCATGGTAGGTGCGGCGCTCCGAGTGGCCGACCAGGGCATAAGTGCAGCCGAACTCACCCAACATCGAGGCAGCAACCTCACCGGTGAAAGCGCCACGCGCTTCGGCCGAGACATCCTGTGCACCCCAGGACACTTGCGAGCCGTTCAGCAGCGCCTGGCATTGTGCAAGATAGGGGAACGGTGCGCACACCGCCAGCGACGCACGCGCCACGCCGCCCTTGATCCCCTCCAGCAGCGCCGCGTTCGCAGCCAGGCTGCCATGCATCTTCCAATTGCCGATGACGAGCTTTTGTCTCACGAGGTGCCCCTCCAAAATCAAACCCGCTATTGTAGCGTGTGGCAGGGGCGGGGGCTACCGCCGCCCGACAACGGCGGGCGGCGGCATTTTGTTGCGTGACTTCGGCGCCGTCAGGCGGCGCACGGCATCACCAGGTCAGCACGATCTTGCCGATATGCTCGCTCGACTCCATCAGGCGGTGCGCGTCGGCGGCCTGCGCGGCCGGAAAGACCTGGTGGATCACCGGCTTGATCTTGCCGCCGGCCAGCAGCGGCCACACCTGCTCGTGCAGCGCCGCGGCGATCTTGCCCTTGAACGAGGCCGGCCGCGGACGCAGCGTCGAGCCGGTCACGGTGATGCGGCGGCGCAGGATATCGCCGAGCGGGATCTCGGCCTTGGCGCCGCCCAGCAGCGCAATGATGACGATGCGGCCATCGTCGGCGATGCACTTGAGCTCGCGCGCCAGGTACGGGCCGGCAACCATGTCGAGGATCACGTCGACGCCCTTGCCGCCGGTCAGCGCGGCCACCTCGGCAACGAAGTCCTGGGTCTTGTAGTTGATCGCGCGATCGGCGCCCAGGTCCTCGCAGGCCTTGCATTTTTCATCGGTGCCGGCGGTGACGAATACCTTGAAGCCCAGCGCCTTGGCGATCTGGATCGCGGTGGTGCCGATGCCGCTGGAGCCGCCCTGGATCAGCAGCGTTTCATCCTTGCCACGCGGGCCCTGGCCCAGGTAACCGCGGTCGAACACATTGCTCCACACCGTAAAGAAGGTTTCCGGCAGCGCGGCGGCTTCGATATCGCTCAGGCCATCGGGCGCCGGCAATACCTGCGCCAGCGGCGCGGTGCACAACTGCGCGTAGCCGCCGCCCTGCACCAGCGCGCAGACGCGGTCACCCACCTTGAGGCCGAAGCGGTTGTCGGCATGCGACAGGTCGCCACCGACCACCACGCCCGCCACTTCCAGGCCAGGCAGGTCCGACGCGCCCGGCGGCACCGGATAGTTGCCGGTGCGCTGGAATACGTCCGGGCGGTTCACGCCGGCGGCGGCCACGCGGATCAGCACCTCGCCCGCGGCGGGCACCGGATCGGGCCGCTCGGTCAGCTGGAGGACTTCGGGGGCGCCGTATTCGCGGATCTCGATGGCTTGCATGCTTCTTTGCTCCTTGTCTTTGCTCGGTGTGAGCGTTGGCTCGATGGGGGCTCGATGGGTTGCCGCAGTGTAAACAAAAAAACGGCCGGGCATCGCCCGGCCGTTTTTCCGCGGCACCGCCTTGCGGCGGCACCTGTGGGACATTACTGCCCCGCTTACTGCTGCTGCTCCGAGCCGCCGGCCGGTGCTGCCGGGGCAGCGCCTTCGCCAGCGTTGATCGGGCTGATGCTGCCGCCCTCTTCGGCCAGCGCGGCCTTCAGCGACAGGCGCAGGCGGCCCTTCTCGTCGGCCTGGATCAGCTTGACGCGGACCTGCTGGCCTTCCTTCAGCCAGTCCTTGATGTCCTTCACACGCTCGTTGACGATTTCCGAGATGTGCAGCAGGCCATCCTTGCCCGGCAGGATGTTGACGATGGCGCCGAAGTCCAGCAGCTTCAGCACGGTGCCGTTGTAGATCTTGCCCACTTCGGCTTCCGCGGTGATGCCCTCGATGCGGCGCTTGGCTTCGGCCATGCCTTCGGTCGAGGTCGAGGCGATGGTGATGGTGCCGTCTTCCTGGATGTCAATGGTGGTGCCGGTTTCCTTGGTCAGCGCCTGGATGGTCGAGCCGCCCTTGCCGATCACTTCGCGGATCTTGTCCGGATGGATCTTCATGGTGATCATGCGCGGTGCGTGCTCCGACAGCTCGGTGCGGGCGTGGCCCATGGCTTGCTGCATGTTCGACAGGATGTGCAGGCGGCCTTCCTTGGCCTGCGCCAGCGCGACCTGCATGATCTCCTTGGTGATGCCCTGGACCTTGATGTCCATCTGCAGCGCGGTGATACCGTTGTCGGTACCCGCCACCTTGAAGTCCATGTCGCCCAGGTGATCTTCATCGCCCAGGATGTCGGTCAGCACGGCGAACTTGTTGCCTTCCAGGATCAGGCCCATGGCCACGCCGGCCACGTGCGCCTTGACCGGAACGCCGGCATCCATCAGCGCCAGGCAGCCGCCGCAGACCGAAGCCATCGACGACGAACCGTTGGATTCGGTGATTTCCGAAACCAGGCGGATGGTGTACGCGAACTCATCGTCCTTCGGCAGCACCGGGATCAGTGCGCGCTTGGCCAGGCGGCCATGGCCGATTTCGCGGCGCTTCGGGCTGCCCACGCGGCCGGTTTCACCGGTGGCGAACGGGGGCATGTTGTAGTGGAGCATGAAGCGGTCGCGGTATTCGCCGGCCAGCGCGTCGATGATCTGCTCGTCGCTCTTGGTGCCCAGCGTGGCCACCACCAGCGCCTGCGTCTCGCCGCGGGTAAACAGCGCCGAGCCGTGCGCGCGCGGCAGCACCGACGAACGGATCTCGATCGGGCGCACGGTGCGGGTGTCGCGGCCGTCGATGCGCGGCTCGCCGTTCAGGATCTGGCCGCGGACGATCTTGGCTTCCAGGTCGAACATGATGTTGCCGACTTCCACCTTGTCGGCTTCCACGCCGGCTTCGGCCAGTGCGGCGGCCACGTTGGCCGTCACTTCCTTCAGCTTCTGGCTGCGGGCCGACTTCTGGCGCAGCTGGTAGGCTTCCTGCAGCAGCGGCAGCGCGACTTCGGTGACCTTGGCGATCAGCGGCTCGTTCTTGGCGGCCGCGGTCCAGTCCCACTCGGGCTTGCCGCCTTCGCGCACCAGTTCATGGATGGCGTTGATGGCGGTCTGCATCTGCTCGTGGCCATAGACCACGGCGCCCAGCATCACGTCTTCCGACAGCTGGTTGGCTTCCGATTCGACCATCAGCACGGCGCGCTCGGTGCCGGCGACCACCAGGTCCAGGTCCGAGGTGGCGATCTGCGAGCGGGTCGGGTTCAGCAGGTACTGGCCGTCCTTGTAGCCCACGCGCGCGGCGCCCACCGGGCCGCTGAACGGGATGCCCGACACGGCCAGCGCGGCCGACGCGCCGATCAGCGCGGGGATGTCGGCCGGCACTTCCGGGTTCAGCGACACCACGTGCACCACCACCTGCACTTCGTTGTAGAAGCCTTCCGGGAACAGCGGACGCAGCGGACGATCGATCAGGCGCGAGGTCAGGGTCTCGTTCTCCGACGGACGGCCTTCACGCTTGAAGAAGCCGCCGGGGATCTTGCCGGCCGCGTAGGTCTTCTCGATGTAGTCGACGGTCAGCGGGAAGAAATCCTGGCCCGGCTTCGGGTTCTTGGCGGCGACCACGGTCGCCAGCACCACGGTGTCTTCCACATCGACCAGCACGGCACCGCCGGCCTGGCGGGCGATTTCGCCGGTTTCCATGCGGACCTTGTGCTGGCCCCACTGGAATTCCTTGACGACCTTGTTGAACATGGACATGTGCATTCCTTGTCTTGCGTGCACGCCGCGATCACTGCTTGCGATCGTTGCGCAGCGTGCCACGCCTGCGTTCTCAGCCGCAGGCTAACTGCCGGAGACAGCTGCAGTCGCAGGGAAGTGCTATGCCATTCCAGCGCGGCACTGTTGCCGATGCCGCGCTGGAATGACACAAAGCCCCGTTTCCTTGGCCGGTCCGGATACTAAAACCAGAAAAAAGAACAACTTACTCCGTTGCGCGCCTTGCCGCAACGGGGTCCGGCGAATCGAAATCCTCGCCGGAAGCAGTGAAGCGAAAATCACTCCAACCACCTGCAGCATTCCCGGCCGGCGCGGAATCGCCCGGCCAGAAAAGCAAAATGCCTGCCCCAGCAATGCTGAAGCAGGCATCCAGGCCTCACGCGAAACCGTGCAAACCCAGGAATCGCGCTGCCATCGTACGCAACCTCTTGCGCAAGCTTACTTGCGCAGGCCCAGCTTTTCGATCAGGGCGCGGTAGCGGTCGGCGTCGTTGGACTTGAGGTAGTCCAGCAGGCGGCGGCGGCGGCTCACCATGCGCAGCAGGCCGCGGCGGCTGTGGTGATCCTTCATGTTGGCCTTGAAGTGCGGGGTCAGTTCGTTGATGCGGGTGGTCAGCAGGGCCACTTGCACTTCGGGGCTGCCGGTGTCGTTGGCGCCACGGGCGAACTGCTTGATGACTTCGGACTTGTTGATATCGGCGACTGCCATGATGATTTCCTTTCACTTGCGACCGCCACAGCGCGGGATGCGCCGCATGCGTCGTGTCACGGATTTGCCGCCATCCGGCCAGGGGCCAGTCGACGACAGCCGCGCATTATAGCCGAAAAGGCGCGCGAGGAGAATCGCAACCGCGGAGCCTGCCGGGGCTCAAGGGCGCTCCATCCGGCACGTGGTCGGCAGCGTGGTCTGCGCCGCCTTCAGCTTGCGCACGGTGCGGAAGCCGTAGCCCGAGCCCTCGTTATCGAAACGCACCGCACCGCCCTGCTTGTCCATCACGGACACATAGAGCGGCTGCAGTACCTGGTGGTCCTCCGCGCGGACGGTGGCCTCATGGAAATCGTTGACGTAGCGCATGTTCTCCAGCGCCCGCGCCACCTTGACCGCATCGGTGGTGCCCGCTTTCTCGATGGCGCGCGCCAGCATTTCCACCATCATCTGCATGCGCAGATGTACGTAATCGTCCTTCGGCTCGGGGTAACGCGCGCGGAACTGCTGGTAAAACGCATCCGAGGCAGCGCCACCCACGTTCGGGTGCCATTCGGCCACGGCCAGCACGCGGCCGACGCCGGCATCGCCCATTGCCGCGGGCGCCCCCAGGCCGTTGCCGTAGAAGGTGTAGAACTTGGCCTGCAGCCCGCCCTCGCGCGCGGCCTTGACCATCAGGGTCAGGTCATTGCCCCAGTTGCCGGTGATGACCGCGTCCGCGCCGCTTGCCTTGATCTTGGCGATATAGGGGGCAAAATCCTTGATCTTGCCGATCGGATGGAATTCGTCGCCGACTATCTGGATGTCCGGTCGGCGCGCGGCCAGCATCTCGCGCGCCGAACGCGCCACCTGGTGGCCGAAGCTGTAGTCCTGGTCGATCAGGTAGACCTTGCGCACGGACTGGTCCTGCCGGATCACCTCGGTCAGCGCCTGCATGCGCATGTCGGCGCTGGCGTCGAAACGGAAATGCCAGAAGCTGCAGTTCTCGTTGGTCAGGCTGGGATCGACCGCCGAATAGTTCAGGAACAGCACGCGCGCATCGGGCTGGCGCGCATTGTGGCGGTTGATGGCAGAAACCAGTGCGCCCGCCACGGCCGAGCTGTTGCCCTGCAGGACGAAGGGAATGCGCCGGTCGGTCAGCGCGCGCAACTGGATCAGGCTTTCGTCGACATTGCCCTTGCTGTCGAATGTCACCAGCTCGAAGAGCCGCGCGCCCTCGGCGGTCTTGACGCCGCCGCGGGCATTGACGCGCTCGATCGCCAGGCGCAGGTTGCGCGCCACCGCCTCGCCCGCGTTGGCGAACGGACCGGAAAGGCCGTCGATCATCCCCAGCCGGATCGGCTCCTGCGCGGACGCGCCTGCCGGCACAACCGCCGCCACTGCCAACAACAAGCCACCCAGCCAACCTAGCAACCGCGCCACACCCTGCATAGTCTCTCCCGGAAAGCGGTGGATGGTACGGCAGCACGCCGGTAGTGCGCAAATCACGGCCGCCTCCACTGCATCTGCCGCGATTCGCGTCGAATGCCGTCGTATTCGGCGAAGTAGCGGAGGAAAGCAGCGCCAGGACCACACAAGGCAGGCGGAGAACTACACTTTCGATATCACCCAGGCATTGACCGAGGCCGTCATGAACCCTGCAATCGCCGGCGGCGCCCGCCGGTTCTTACTGGCGCTTGCTGCCGCCCTGCTCTGCGCCTGCTCCACGCTGATGCCGGTCCAGGAAGGCACCAAGCTTGTCGGCCAGCCCAAGGCGGCGGTCCAGGCCATGTTCGGGCCGCCCACCGATATCTACAACCTGCCCGACGGGACCTCGCGCTGGATCTACTCCAAGCAGCCGCTGGGCCAGTACGCCTATGGCGCCGAGTTCGACCGCAACGGCAACCTCACCAGCTTCCGCAATATGCTGTCGACGCCGGAGCTGTACAAGGCGCAGGTCGGCACCTGGACCCGGGAGGATGTGGCGGAGCATTTCGGCGTGACGCGCCTGCCGGTCGAATATTTTCCGCGGATGCGCAATGAAGTCTGGTCCTACCGCTTCCGCCATGAAGACGTATGGCCATCGCTGTTCCACTTCTATTTCGACGATGCCGGCGTCCTGCGCCGGACCCAGATCACGCCCGACCCGCTCTACGACCCCGATGAAAGATTCCGCCGATGGTAGGGGCGATGGCAGGCGCACATGAAAAAGCCCGCCATCCCCGGGTCGGGAATGGCGGGCTTGGTCCGTACGCTCAGGCCGGGTAAGCCGTCCGCCGTCTTACGCAGAAGCCTTGGTCAGATCTGCGGATTGATCTTCTGCACGGCCTTGTCGTGCAGCTTGTTCAACGCGGCCAGGTAGGCCTTGGCCGAGGCGGCGACGATATCCGGGTCGGTCCCCACGCCGTTGACGATGCGGCCGGCCTTGGACAGGCGCACGGTCACTTCGCCCTGGGCCTCGGTGCCGCCGGTGATCGCATTCACCGAATACAGCACCATCTCGGCACCGCTGGCCACGCGCGACTCGATCGCATGCAGCGTGGCGTCGACCGGGCCGTTGCCCTCGCCTTCGCCGCTCTGCTCCTGGCCGTCCATGCTGAATACCACGCGTGCATGCGGGCGCTCACCGGTCTCGGAACGCTGCGACAGCGAGATGAAGCGGAAGTGCTCGTTCGCGTCATGCTGGGCCTCGTTAGAGACGATGGCCATGATGTCTTCATCGAAGATCTCGGCCTTCTGGTCGGCCAGCTCCTTGAAGCGGGTGAAGGCAGCATTGACTTCGCTCTCGCTGTCGAGCTCGATGCCGAGTTCCTGCAGACGCTGCTTGAAGGCATTGCGGCCCGACAGCTTGCCCAGCACGATCTTGTTGGCGGTCCAGCCCACGTCCTCCGCGCGCATGATCTCGTAGGTGTCGCGCGCCTTGAGCACGCCATCCTGGTGGATGCCCGAGGCGTGCGCGAAGGCGTTGGCGCCGACGACGGCCTTGTTCGGCTGCACCACGAAACCGGTGATCTGCGATACCAGCTTGGAGGCCGGCACGATCTGCGTGGTGTCCACGCCGACGTCCAGGTCGAAGTAGTCGCGGCGGGTCTTCACCGCCATCACCACCTCTTCCAGGCTGGTGTTGCCGGCGCGCTCGCCCAGGCCGTTGATGGTGCACTCGACCTGGCGCGCACCGCCCAGCTTGACCGCGGCGAGCGAGTTGGCCACTGCCATGCCCAGATCGTTATGGCAGTGCACCGACCAGATCGCCTTGTCCGAATTCGGGATGCGCTCGCGCACCGAGCGGATCAGCGCCGCGTAGCCCTCCGGCACGGCATAACCCACGGTGTCCGGCAGGTTGATGGTGGTCGCGCCCTCGGCGATCACGCCTTCGAGCACGCGGCACAGGAAGTCCATGTCCGAGCGGCTGCCGTCTTCCGGCGAGAACTCGATATCGTCGGTGAACTGGCGCGCAAAGCGCACTGCCAGGCGAGCCTGTTCGTACACCTGGTCCGGCGTCATGCGCAGCTTCTTCTCCATGTGCAGCGCGGACGTGGCGATAAAGGTGTGGATGCGGAACGAGTTGGCGGGCTTGAGCGCTTCGGCCGCGCGGGCGATGTCCTTGTCGTTGGCGCGGGCCAGCGAGCAGATGGTCGAATCCTTCACCACCTGGGCGATCGAGCGGATGGCTTCGAAGTCGCCGTTCGAGCTGGCCGCAAAGCCGGCCTCGATCACATCGACCTTCAGGCGTTCCAGCTGGCGCGCGATGCGGATCTTTTCCTCGCGGGTCATGGAAGCGCCGGGCGACTGCTCGCCGTCACGCAAGGTGGTGTCGAAAATGATGAGTTTGTCAGACATTTTGTGGAGCTCCTGAGTAGCTTCTGGTGTGCCGTCCCCGGCCTGCTGTGTCCGGGGCTTACCGCCTGTTCCGCGCTCCACGGCTGTGGAATGCAAAACGCCCCGGCGTGCACGAGCAGGCCGGGGCGTTGGTGTTCCTTACGGATTCCGCGCTAAGGGTAGCGTTGTCCTCAGCGCGCGCGCGTCCCGACCTGATGGCCTAGTAGGCCACCTAGGGTGGTGCGGGCGAGTAGGACTTGGCGCGAAATCATGGGAGCGACTATAGCCGGTTTGGCGCGCCCGTGCAATACAGGGTTTTGCCGCACGCGCCCGCGGATCTGTGCGCGCCTCGCCTCAACCCTTGGGCGGGATGCGCAGCTTCTGGCCGGGGTAAATCTTGTCCGGATGCGACAGCATCGGCTTGTTGGCCTCGAAGATCTTGTTGTACTCGGCACCGTTGCCATAGGCGGCCTGCGCGATCGCCCACAGCGTGTCGCCCTTGACCACGGTATGCCATTGCGACTCTGCCGACTCGACGTTCACCGACATCTTGTCCTCGACCTTGTCCACGCCCTCGACATTGCCGGCGCACAGGATGATCTTCTCGCGCGTGGCCTGGTCCGGCGCCACGCCGAACACCGTCACCAGACCCTGCGAGCCATCCACCTGCACCATCAGCCCGGTGGCATCGAGCCCCATCTTCCTGATGTACGCCTCGATCGCATCGCCCGCGGCACGGTTGGCGGCATCGACCTTCTCGGCCGACGCATCCGCCGCCGCGGCCTGCTGCGCCGCCTTGGCCTCGCCGGTGCCGAACAGCTTTTCCCCCGCTTCCTTGATGAAGTCGAACATGCCCATGACATCCTCCTGACGGTAAGTGGAAAACACTGCAGAGTGCCACGGCCAGCGGCCGCGGCGTAAAAACAATTGTGAAACCGGGAAAGCACGAAGGGCGCCTTAGCGCCCTTCCCCTGCCCACAACCATCAACCGTTGCCGCCGTTTCCGCCATTGCCGCTTTCGCGCGCCTTGCGGACCCCGCCCGGCTGCCCGTGCAGGGCACGCCAGCCCCACAGCACGTAACCCGAGATCGCGTAGGCGACGAACAGCCCGAACAGCGCCACCGGCGGATCGGTCGACACCACCACGAACAACACCAGGACCAGCACCATCATGCCGAACGGCACGCGGTAGCGGACATCCAGCGCCTTGCCGCTGTAGAACGGCGCATTGGACACCATCGACAGCCCAGCGTACAGCGTGATGCCGAACGCCACCCACGGCATCCACAGTTCCTTGACCGGCAGCTTGTTGTCGATCACCAGCCAGACAAAGCCGGCGACCAGTGCCGCGGCAGCCGGGCTGGGCAGGCCCTGGAAGAAGCGCTTGTCGACCACGCCGATATTGGCGTTGAAACGCGCCAGCCGCAGCGCCGCGCAGGTGCAGTAGACGAAGGCCGCGATCCAGCCCCACTTGCCGAGGTCATGCAGGATCCATTCGTACATCACCAGCGCCGGCGCGACGCCGAACGAGGTCATGTCCGACAGCGAGTCATACTGCTCGCCGAACGCGCTCTGCGTATTGGTGATGCGCGCCACGCGCCCGTCCATGCCGTCGAGCACCATGGCCGCGAAGATCGCGATGGCGGCCACGTCAAAGCGCATGTTCATCGCCTGCACGATGGCGAAGAAGCCGGCGAACAGCGCCGCGGTGGTGAACGCATTGGGCAGCAGGTAAATGCCGCGGCGGCGCGGCCGCTGGCGCTCATAAGCGATGTCGTGGTCGTCCGCGGCATCGTCGTCATAGTCCTCGGCACCGCGCAGCTGGTTATGGCGGAACGGGCGCAGATGCGTCACGTTGCCGCTGCTGCCCCGTTTGTTACGTCGATTGAAGGCAACCATCGCAGTCCTCCTGTGTTCCTGTCGTCCTGGTCAGGCCTTCGCTCACTTCACGTCGAGTTCGGCGAGGATCGTCGACGACGCCGACACCTTCTCGCCAATGGTCACGCGCGGACGCGCGTCGAGCGGCAGGTACACGTCCACGCGCGAGCCGAAGCGGATGAAGCCATAGCGCTGGCCGCGCGCGAGCTTGTCGCCGGCCTTGGTGTAGCAGAGGATACGGCGCGCCACCAGGCCGGCCACCTGCACCAGCGTGACCACCTGGCCATCGGTCGCGCGACGGATGACCACGGCATTGCGCTCGTTCTCGACCGAGGCCTTGTCGAGGTCGGCGTTGACGAACTTGCCCGGGAAATATTCGACCTTCTCGACCGCGCCGTCGACCGACACGCGGTTCGAGTGCACGTTGAAGACGTTCATGAAGACGCTGATCTTCAGCGCCTCGCGATTGGCGTACGGATCCATGGTTTTCTCGACCACGACGATGCGGCCGTCGGCCGGCGCCAGCACCGCGTTGGGCGCCGACGGGATCGGGCGCGGCGGATCGCGGAAGAACTGCAGCACGAACACCGTGATGATCCACAGCGGCAGCGCCCACCAGAAGCCCGCGCTGGCGTGCACCAGCAGCGAAATGACAAAGGCGCCGGCCAGGAACGGCCAGCCTTCACGGGCGATCAGCGGATGAGGATAGTTCATGCAGTACGTGTTTCGGTGGAGTCAAAATCAGGGCGAGGCGGTGCGGCAGCGGCGATATCCGCCGGGGCGGCGCTGGCCGGCTCATGTCGGTTACGTGCCACGGAGCAGCATCAGGCGCACGCCTTGCCCGAAAAGTTCGACAAGGATAACAAAAAGCCGTTCAGGTCCCGGCAGTCCCCTTCCGATGATAGAAGGGCAAGGCACGGAACGCTGAACGGCTTCGGCCCGCCGCCGTGCGGCGCGGGCCATCAGGCAGCGCTACAGATCAGTTCTTCGACTGGTCGACCATCTTGTTCTTGGCGATCCACGGCATCATCGCGCGCAGCTTCTCGCCCACCACTTCGATCTCGTGCTCGGCGTTCAGGCGGCGGCGCGAGATCAGGGTCGGGGCGCCGGCCTTGTTCTCCAGCAGGAAGCTCTTGGCGTATTCGCCGGTCTGAATGTCCTTCAGGCACTGCTTCATCGCCTTCTTGGTCTCCTCGGTCACCACGCGCGGGCCGGTGACGTACTCACCATATTCCGCGTTGTTGGAGATGGAGTAGTTCATGTTGGCGATGCCGCCTTCGTAGATGAGGTCGACGATCAGCTTCAGTTCGTGCAGGCACTCGAAGTAGGCCATTTCCGGCGCGTAGCCGGCTTCCACCAGGGTCTCGAAGCCAGCCTTGATCAGCTCGACGGTACCGCCGCACAGCACGGCCTGCTCGCCGAACAGGTCGGTTTCGGTTTCTTCGCGGAAGTTGGTCTCGATGATGCCGGCACGGCCGCCGCCATTGGCGGTGGCGTACGACAGGGCGATGTCACGGGCGGCGCCGGACTTGTTCTGGTGCACGGCGATCAGGTGCGGCACGCCGCCACCTTGCGTGTACGTGGCGCGCACGGTGTGGCCCGGGGCCTTCGGCGCGATCATGATCACGTCCAGGTCGGCGCGCGGGATCACGGCACCGTAGTGCACGTTGAAGCCGTGGGCGAAGGCCAGCGCGGCGCCTTCCTTGATGTTGTCGTGCACTTCGTTCTTGTACACGTCGGCGATCTGCTCGTCCGGCAGCAGGATCATGACCACGTCGGCGCCCTTGACGGCCTCGGCCACTTCCTTGACCTGCAGGCCGGCGTTGGCGGCCTTGTTCCACGACGCGCCGCTCTTGCGCAGGCCGACCGTCACGTTGACGCCCGAATCCTTGAGGTTCAGCGCGTGGGCGTGGCCCTGCGAGCCATAACCGATGATGGTGACGTTCTTGCCCTTGATCAGCGAGAGGTCGGCGTCCTTGTCGTAAAACACTTTCATGATAAATCCTTCAATCTCTGTCTTTTATATGAGGGGGGCGGCATCCTCGTGCGCATTTTGTGCGCACGGATCGCGCCGCCCGGGGGATACTGCTTGAACCTGTGCGATTGGCTGCGAGCGGCGCCGGATCAGACCTTCAGGATGCGCTCGCCGCGGCCGATGCCCGAGCCGCCGGTACGGACGGTCTCCAGGATGGCGGTACGGTCGATCGCGTCCAGGAACGCATCGAGCTTGACGCCGTTGCCGGTCAGCTCGATGGTGTAGGTCTTCTCGGTGACATCGATGATGCGGCCGCGGAAGATGTCGGCGGTGCGCTTCATTTCCTCGCGCTCCTTGCCCACCGCGCGCACCTTGACGAGCATCAGCTCGCGCTCGATGTGCGCGCCTTCGGTCAGGTCGACCACCTTGACCACCTCCACCAGGCGGTTCAGGTGCTTGGTGATCTGTTCGATGATGTCATCCGAACCGGTCGTGACGATCGTCATGCGCGACAGCGAGGAGTCCTCGGTCGGCGCCACGGTCAGCGTCTCGATGTTGTAGCCGCGGGCCGAGAACAGGCCCACCACGCGCGACAGCGCACCGGCTTCGTTCTCCAGCAGGACCGAAATGATGTGTCGCATTACAGGTCCTCCGCGCCGAGCAGCATTTCGGAAATGCCCTTGCCCGCCTGGACCATCGGCCAGACGTTTTCGGTGGGATCGGTCTGGAAGTCCAGGAACACGGTACGGTCCTTCAGGCGGAACGCCTCGCGCAGCGCCGGCTCGACGTCAGACGTCTTCTCGACGCGCATGCCGACATGCCCGTAGGCCTCGGCCAGCTTGACGAAATCGGGCAGCGCGTCCATGTAGGAATGCGAGTAGCGGTTGTCGTACTCGATCTCCTGCCACTGGCGCACCATGCCGAGGTAGCCGTTGTTGAGCGAGCAGATCTTCACCGGGGTGTCGTACTGCAGGCACGTCGACAGTTCCTGGATGCACATCTGGATCGAGCCTTCACCGGTGATGGTGACGACTTCCTTCTCCGGGAATGCCTTCTTGATGCCCATCGCGTACGGCAGGCCCACGCCCATCGTGCCCAGGCCGCCGGAGTTGATCCAGCGGCGCGGCTCGTCGAACTTGTAGAACTGCGCGGCCCACATCTGGTGCTGGCCGACGTCGGAGCAGATAAAGGCGTCGCCGTGGGTCAGTTCCCAGATCTTTTCCACCACGTACTGCGGCTTGATGATCTCGGAGCTGCGGTCGTACTTCAGGCAGTCCACCGAGCGCCATTGCTCGATCTGCTCCCACCACTTGGCCAGGGCCTCGCGCTTGGGCTTGACGTCGCTGGCCTTGAGTTGTGCGATCAGTTCCTGCAGCACGTCCTTGACGTTGCCGACGATGGGAATATCGACCTTGACGCGCTTCGAGATCGAAGACGGGTCGATATCGATATGGATGATCTTGCGCGCCTGCGAGGTGAAGTGCGACGGGTTGCCGATCACGCGGTCGTCGAAGCGGGCACCGATGGCGATCAGCACGTCGCAGTTCTGCATGGCCATGTTGGCTTCATACGTGCCGTGCATGCCGAGCATGCCGACGAACTGCTTGTGGGTGCCGGGGAACGCGCCCAGGCCCATCAGCGTGTTGGTCACCGGGTGGCCGGTCATCGCGGCCAGCTGGCGCAGTTCATCGCTGGCATTGGCCAGGACCACGCCGCCGCCGCTGTAGATGTACGGACGCTCGGCGTTCTGCAGCAGTGCCACCGCCTTGCGGATCTGGCCCGAGTGACCCTTGTTCACCGGGTTGTACGAGCGCATGTCGATCGACTTGGGGTACTCGTACTTGCAGGCATTGCGCGAGACATCCTTGGGGATGTCCACCACCACCGGGCCCGGACGGCCGGTGGAGGCAATGAAGAACGCCTTCTTGATGGTCGCGGCGAGGTCGCGCACGTCCTTCACCAGGAAGTTGTGCTTGACGATCGGGCGGGTGATGCCGACGGTGTCGCACTCCTGGAAGGCGTCCTGGCCAATGGCGTGGGTCGGCACGTTGCCGGTGATCACCACCATCGGGATCGAGTCGAGGTACGCGGTGGCAATGCCGGTGACGGCATTGGTCACGCCGGGACCGGAGGTCACCAGGGCGACGCCCACCTTGCCGGTTGCGCGTGCATAGCCGTCTGCGGCATGGACCGCGGCCTGCTCGTGGCGCACCAGGATGTGCTCGAACTTCTTTTGCTTGTGGAGCTCGTCGTAGATATACAGCACTGCGCCGCCGGGGTAGCCCCAGACGTACTCGACGCCTTCTTCGGCAAGTGCGTGAACGAGGATTTCCGCCCCGATCATTTCGGGTGCGGCAGATGAATTGCTGTCTGCGTGGGAGAATTCCGCGCTGGGCATGTTCATTTCAGTCCTTTGCAATTTTCGGCAAAAAATTGTTTGGATGCTCTCTGCCGAACTTGTGGCTCGGGTTCAAGCGGTGCGCGTCTGCATGGAAGACCGCCTCATAAGCGGCCGGATGAGACAACCACTGATGTCGTGTGAACCGTCGATGATACTGCAATGCACCAGCGCGGTCTATGGTTGTTTTGCGCCGGTTTATAGGGTTTTACGCAGGGGCAGATGCCGGTTTCCCGCTGCACAATGTCTCTCCCGCAATACAAAGTGGTACATGCGCAGGTTTTTTTGCTAGCATCGCAGCACCTTGCGCATGCTACGGGCCGTACGCAGCACATTCCACATTCGCAAGGCCGAGCAATCGACGCCGCACCAAGCTGCACACCAAGCCGCACTCTGCCTGAATGGCCACCGACCAGGAACTGACCGATTTTCTCGCCAGCGTCGAACGCCGCGCCTTCAAGCAGGCCGTGTTCGCGGTGCGCGACGACGAGGCGGCGCTGGATATCGTGCAGGACGCGATGATCAAGCTGGCCGAGAAATACGGCGACAAGGGCGCCGCCGAATTGCCGCCGCTGTTCCAGCGCATCCTGCAGAACACCATCCACGACTGGTTCCGCCGCCAGAAGGTGCGCAACACGTGGGTCACGTTGTTTTCCAGCCTGCGCGACGACCGCGACGGCGGCGACGATAGCGACCTGCTGGAAACGCTGGAGGCGCAGGCCGGCTCCGAATCGGCGGAAAGCAGCGCCGACAAGGTCGAGCGCGCGCAGGTGATGCACATCATCGAGCAGGAGATCCAGCGCCTGCCGGCGCGTCAACGCGAGGCATTCCTGATGCGTTACTGGGAAGATATGGACGTTGCCGAAACCGCAGCCGTCATGGGCTGCTCCGAGGGCAGCGTCAAGACGCACTGTTCCCGTGCCACGCATACTCTGGCGCAAGCCCTGCGCGCACGGGGGGTCCGACTATGAGCATAAACGAGAGAGATATCCGCGAACGCCGGTTCGCCCATGAGATTCGCACGGCACTCGATGCCAGTGCAGAGGCATTGCCGGCCGATATTGCCGAACGGCTCGCCGCCGCGCGCCGGATTGCGCTCGCGCGCAAGAAGGCCGAAGTGGCCGTGCCGGTGCCGCAATTCGCCATGCCTGGACCCCGTGTCCCGATGTTCGACGAGGACGACTCGCCGCTGCACCGCGCCGGTGCCTGGCTGCGCCGCCTGGGCCTGATCTGGACGCTGGTGGCGCTGGCCGCCGGCCTGATGGGCATCTACCACTGGCAGCAGCAGAAACGCGTCGAAGAACTGGCCGATGTCGATGCGGCCATGCTGCTCGACGACCTGCCGCCCACGGCATACGCCGACGAGGGCTTCCACGTCTTCCTGAAACACGGGCAATAGCATGGCGCCCGCACTGCCCCGCCCCGACGCCCTGCGCCGCCGGCTGGCCGCGCTGCTGCTGGCCGTATCCGGCGCCGCGGCCGGCTGGTCCCTGCTGCCAGCCGCCGCGCACGCGCAAGGCGCCTCCGGCGCCACGCCGGCACACGCGGCAGCCAGCGCGCGCCCGGCATGGTCCGAGCTGAGCCCGGTCAACCAGCGCATCCTGGCGCCGCTGCAGCCGCTGTGGGACACCCTGCCCGAACTGAACCGCCGCAAGTGGCTGCGCATTGCCGAGCGCTACCCGAAGTTCTCGCCGGAGGAACAGGCGCGGCTGCAGGCGCGCATGGCTGAATGGATCAGGATGACGCCCCAGCAACGGCGGCTGGCGCGCGAGAACTACCAGATCACCCGCGCGCTGCCGGCCGAGAAGAAGGCCGAGGCCTGGGACAAGTACCAGCAACTGCCGGAAGAGCAGAAGAAGAAGCTGGCCGCCGCGGAGCGCGTGCCGAGCCGGCCTGGTGCCGTCAGCGCGCTGCCGAGCACCAAGCGCCTGCCGGGCGGCACCAGCCACGCGGTCCGGCACGAGCCCAGGTCCGCCGGCGCGGGCGGCAAGCCTGCCAGCGAAGCCCAGGCCGCTTCTGCCGTGGCCGCATCGCCGGCAACGGCATCCGCGCCCGCAGCGCTGCCGGCCACTCCAGCCAGCGCCGCGACCGCCGCGGCCGCCAGCACCGCTACGGCTGTACCGGAAGCCGCTACCGAGGCCGCCGCGGCCTCCGAAGGCACGGCGCGGCAGTAGTCGGCCCGCCCGATGGGTGGCCGCCGTGCCCTTTGGCATAATGGCTGTCTTGCGCGTCCCGCGCGCGCTTGCGCCGCCCTTCTTCGCCTGACATGCCCGCTGCCACCACCCTCGACCCCAAGCCCGCCGCAGCTCCCGCGCCCGTGGCACCGCCGCTGCGCCGCCGCATTGCCTGCATGTTGTACGAAGGCGTATTGCTGTTCGGCGTGATGAGTGCTTCCACTGCCTGCTACCTGCTGCTGCGTCCGCTGCTGCGGCAGGTCGGCGCGGACGGTCCGCTGGCGATCCAGCTGTGGAGCTTCGTGGTGATGGGCCTGTATTTCACCTGGTTCTGGCAGCGCAACGGCCAGACCCTGGCCATGCAGACCTGGCGCATCCGCGTCGAGAACGCCGCCGGCGCGCCTCCGCGCTGGCCGCAGGCGGCGCTGCGCTACGTGCTGGCCTGGCTGTGGCTGCCGCCGTCGGCGGCGCTCGGGCACTGGCTGGGGCTGGTCAAGGGCCCGTTCGTCGGCGTGCTGTGCGCCGGCCTGCTGGTCTGGATCCTGCTGGCCTGGCTCGACCCGCGCCGGCAGTTCCTGCATGACCGCCTCGCCGGCACGCGGCTCGCGGACCTGCGCACGCCCAGGGCATGACGTTCGGCGCCGCCGGCATCCGCCGCCTGGCGGTGACCGCGCAGGCAGCCGCGGCGCTTGGCATCGGCGCCGCCCTGGTGCGGCTGGCTGGATGGTCCTGGCCGGGCGCGCTCGCCGCCGGCGTGGCGATGATCCTCGGCGGCTTCGCCGCCGGCATCGCCTTCGCCTTCGCCTTTACCGGGCGCGGCCTGTGGGTGGCGTCAGGCCACCGCCCGCCCGCGCCGCCGCAAGAACTCGCCGCTACACGCCGCCCGTTGCGCGTGCCTGAAGCACTGCGCTGCTACCTGAACGAGATCCGCTCCGTGCTGCGCATGTTCGACTGGCTGCAGCCGTTCCGCGCCCGCGCGCCCTTTGCCCCGCCCGCCGACGCCCTGCCCGGCCGCGACGCACCGCCGGTGCTGCTGGTCCACGGCTACGCCTGCGGGCAGGCGATCTGGCTCGACATGCAGCCCGCGCTGGCGGCCGCGGGCTACCGCTGCGAAGGGATCGACCTGCTGCCGGTCTTCGGCGATATCGACGACTACGCGCACGCGCTGCTCGGCGCGATGCGGCGCGTGACCGCAGATTACGGCCGTGCGCCATTGCTGGTGTGCCACAGCATGGGCGGGCTGGTGGCGCGCGCGGCGCTGCGGCTGGCTGGCGACGAGGACCTCTGCGCCGGCATCGTGACCCTCGGCACCCCGCACCATGGCAGCGCGCTGGCGCGCTTTGGCGGGGGTCATAACGCCAGGCAGATGCGCTGCGGCAGCCTGTGGCTTTCCGCGCTTGCCAGCGCGGAAAGCCCGCGCCTGCGCGCCCGCATGGTGTCGGTGTTCAGCTGGCACGATTCAATCGCCGGGCCACCCTGCACCGGCTGGCTCGAGGGTGCCGGGCATATCGCGCTGTCAGGCATCGGCCATGTGTCGCTGCTGCGGCATCCGGCGGCGATCCGGGCGGTGCTGGATGCGCTGCGGGAACTGTCGGCACGCGGACGCTAGCCGACATCGGAAGCATCGCGGCTGTCCTGCTTGCGCCACGGTTTCCCACGCTTCACAAGTCAGTCATGTTTCCGTCACGGCGCCGTCATCGCGCGCTGGCTGAATGCAGCCATCGCCGCTACCGGGACTGCCATGGTGCAAGCACTCCGATCCGCCCGCGGATACCTGTCGAAGGCCGCGCAACTGAAGCAACGGCTGCGCCGCAGTTCCGGCGGCAGCTGGGATACCGCGGCACCGCTGAGCGCGTTCCTGCCTCCGGGCCTTGACGCCGCCGCCCTCGCGCCGCTGCGCGAGCAGCCGGACACCTATCCGGCCGAGGCGCACAAGATCCACCGCTACCGCGCCATCTGGCTGTCCGACATCCACCTGGGCACGCCCGGCTGCCAGGCCAACTACCTGCTCGACTTCCTCAAGCACAACGAATCCGACCAGCTCTACCTGGTCGGCGACATCATCGACGGCTGGCAGCTGCGCCGCGGCTGGTACTGGCCGCAGAGCCACAACGACGTGGTGCAGAAGCTGCTGCGCAAGGCGCGCAAGGGCACCGAGGTGATCTACGTGCCCGGCAACCACGACGAAGCCGCGCGCCAGTTCGACGGCATGGCATTCGGCGACATCACCGTGCGCGAAGAGGCGGTCCACGTCACCGCCACCGGGCGCCGGCTGTGGGTGGTGCACGGCGACCTGTTCGACGGCGTGGTACAGCACGCGCGCTGGCTGGCCTACCTGGGCGACTCGCTGTACACGATGATCCTGGCGCTGAACCGGCACTTCAACCGGCTGCGCGCGCGGCTGGGCTTCCCGTACTGGTCGCTGTCGCAGTTCCTGAAGCACCAGGTCAAGAACGCGGTCAACTACATCAGCGCCTTCGAGACCGCGATGGTCGACGAAGCGCGCCGGCGCGGCTGCGATGGCGTGGTCTGCGGCCACATCCACAAGGCCGAGATCCGCGAGGTCAACGGCCAGCTCTACTGCAACGACGGCGACTGGGTGGAAAGCCTGTCGGCATTGGTCGAGACCATGGAGGGCGAGCTGAAGATCGTCTACTGGACCACGCTGATGGATCCGCCCGAACCGGCCGCCCGCCGCCGGCGCCGTGCCGCGGTGGCAGGCTGATGCCGGCCCCGCATTCCTCCCGCGCCCCTGATTCCGCATTGCCCTTCCAACGCCCCCTAGGAGGCTGCATGAAGATCCTGATCGTCACCGATGCCTGGGAACCGCAGGTCAACGGCGTAGTGCGCACGCTCAAGTCCACGCGCCGCGAGCTGGAGGCACTGGGCCACACGGTCGACATGATCACGCCGCTGGAATTCCGCACGGTGCCGTGCCCGACCTACCCCGAGATCCGGCTGTCGCTGTTGCCGTCGGCGCGGGTGCAGCGGCGCATCGAAGCATTCGCCCCCGATGCCCTGCATATCGCCACCGAAGGGCCGCTCGGCCTGGCCGCGCGGCGCCACGCGCTGCGCCGGCACCTGCCCTTCACCACGGCCTACCACACGCGCTTCCCGGAGTACGTGCAGGCGCGCTTCGGCGTTCCGCTGGCCTGGACCTACCGCTTCCTGCGCTGGTTCCATGGCCCGGCGCAGGCGGTGATGGCGCCGACGCCGGTGGTGCTCGACGACCTGCACCAGCACGGCATCGACCACGGCGTGCTGTGGACGCGCGGCGTCGACCTCGACATCTTCACGCCGCAGCCCGCCAACGTGCTCAACACGGCGCACCCGATCTTCCTGTACGTGGGCCGCGTCGCGGTGGAGAAGAACGTCGAGGCCTTCCTGGCACTGGACCTGCCCGGCTCCAAGTGGGTGGTCGGCGACGGCCCCGCGCTGTCCGCGCTGCGCGCGCGCTATCCGGGCGCCAATTACCTGGGCGTGCTGAGCCAGCCGGAACTGGCCCGGGTGTATGCTTCGGCTGATGTCTTCGTGTTCCCCAGCCGCACCGACACCTTCGGGCTGGTGCTGCTGGAGGCGCTGGCCAGCGGCCTGCCGGTGGCGGCGTACCCGGTCACCGGCCCGATCGACGTGCTGGGCGACAGCCCCGCGGGCGTGATGCACGAAGACCTGCGCGAAGCCTGCCTGGAAGCGCTGCGCATCGACCGCGCCACGGCCCGAGCCCATGCCGAGCGGTTTTCATGGCGCGCCGCCTCCGAGCAGTTCCTGGCCCACTTGCGGCCGTTCGCTGCCGGAAAGCCCGGCGGCGCGGCGGCCCAACCCGCATCGCAAAGCCATGCCGAAACCCCATCCGGAGCTGCCGTCCGACCCGCCCCTGCGGAGGCCGCCGGCAGCCCAGACCGCTGACTACACGATCGAGCAGAACCCCCACAAGGGCAACCGCGGCCTGGCACGCGCCTGGCACGCCGCCATCAACTCGCTGTCCGGCCTGCGCTACGCGGTGCTGGAGGAAAGCGCGTTCCGCCAGGAGCTGACGCTGGTGGCGATCCTGGCGCCATGCGCCTTCCTGCTGCCCGTGGGGGTGGTCGAACGCATCCTGCTGCTCGGCACGCTGCTGGTGGTGCTGATCGTGGAACTGCTCAACTCCAGCGTCGAGGCGGCCATCGACCGGATCTCGCTGGAACGCCACAGCCTGTCCAAGCGCGCCAAGGATTTCGGCAGCGCCGCGGTGCTGCTGGCGCTGGTGCTGTGCGCCGGCACCTGGCTGGCCATTGCCGGGCCCCACGTGGTGCAATGGGTGCGGGCGCTGGCGGGCTGAATCCGGGGCAAGGCGCCAGACGGGAGGTGGCCCGGGCCGATTGCTTATAATCGCAACCCTGCCACGATTCACCGATCGACCGATCGACCGACCGCCCGGACGCCCATGGAACCGAAACCGCAAACCGGCCCCCGCCGCACCAGGGACCGCATCCTCGACGTCTCGCTGCGCCTGTTCAACGAAGTCGGCGAACCGAACGTCACCACCACGACGATCGCGGAAGCGATGGAGATCAGCCCCGGCAATCTCTACTACCACTTCCGCAACAAGGACGACATCATCAATTCCATCTTCGTGCGCTTCGAGCAGGAGATGGAGCGCCGCCTGAAGATGCCGGACGACCACAAGGCGACCCTGGACGAAAGCTGGGGCTACCTGCAGTACATGTCCGAGTTCCTGTGGAACTACCGCTTCCTGTATCGCGACATCAACGACCTCCTGGCGCGCAACCGGATGCTGGAGACCAACTTCAAGCGCATCGTCGAGCAGAAGCAGCGCTTCGCGCACGAGATCTGCCGGCAGTTCCTGGAAGACGGCGAGATGGAAGCCACGCCCGAGCAGGTCGAGGCGATCTGCACCAACATGGTGGTGATTGCCACCTACTGGCTGTCGTTCCAGTTCGTGCAGCATCCGCGCCAGTACAACGATGCCGAGCAGATCCGCGGCTACCTGCACGGCTCGAGCTACCACATCTTCTCGATCCTCGCGCCCTACCTGCGCGGCCGCGCGCGCGAGGCCTTCGACCAGCTGGCCCGCGACTACGCGGCGTCCAAGGCAGCCGCCGAGGCGGCAAAGGAAAAGAAGTGAAATCCGTCTGCGTCTATTGCGGCTCCAGCCCTGGCAACCGCCCCGAATATGCCGAGGGCGCGCGCCTGCTCGGCCGCACGCTGGCCGAGCGCGGCCTGGCGCTGGTCTACGGCGGCGGCAAGGTCGGCCTGATGGGCACCGTGGCCGACGCGGTGCTGGAACACGGCGGCACCGTCATCGGCATCATCCCGGAAGCGCTGATGCAGAAGGAAGTGGGCCACCGCGGCCTGACCGAGCTGCACGTGGTGCGCAACATGCACGAGCGCAAGCAGATGATGGCCGACCGTGCCGATGCCTTCATCGCCATGCCCGGCGGCGTGGGCACCTTCGAAGAGCTGTTCGAGACCTTCACCTGGCTGCAGCTGGGCTACCACGACAAGCCGGTGGGGCTGCTTAACGTCGGTGGTTTCTACGACGGCATGCTGGGTTTCCTCGGCCATGCCGTGCAGGAAGGATTCCTGAAGCAGGTGCATGCCGACCTGCTGCATGTGGCGGACCTTCCCGGCACGCTGCTGGACCAGCTGGCCGCCGCGCCGCGCGTGCGCGTGGACAAGTGGCAGCAGGCCCGCGACAAGACCTGACGCCCGGCGCGGCTCCTGCCGCGCCTAGAACGACGAGCCCGGCCGCTGCAGGAACGCCAGTTCCTCCGCCGTGCCCGGCCTGCCCAGCACCGCGTTGCGGTGCGGGAAGCGGCCAAAGCGCACGATGATCTCGCGGTGCTTGTCGGCCCACTCCACCACGTCCACCTTACCGCCACTGGACTCGCGCAGCTGCGTCATCAGCCGCACCGCCTCGTCCTGGTCTTCCAGCGCTTCCGAATGCTCGAACGGCATGTAGCAGAACATGCGGTGGTAGTCCGTCGGCAGCTCGCGGTCCATGCCGGTCGCGACGATGCGCCTGGCCAGCGCCAGCGCCTGCGCATCGGTGCCGAAGCTGCGCGGATCGTTGCGGAACATGTTGCGCGGGAACTGGTCCAGCAGCACCACGCGGGCACAGGCGCCTTCGGGGGTGACCGACCAGTCGTCCGGCGCGCCCTCGCTGGCGACCTGCCAGTCAGACAGGAAGTGCGTGCGGATGCGGTCGTCGAAATCATCCGACTTGGTGAACCATGCGCGGCGCTCGGTATTCCAGGCCGCCGAACCAGGCTGGTCGAACCAGAAATCGAGCACGCGGCAGGCACCTTCGGGCAGTTGCACGGACATGGGTGGAGATTTTTTCTCAGTGAGCAGGGGAAGGAAGGCGCCTCAGCGCGCCACGTTGCGCATCCAGTCGGCGGTCTGGAAGAACGCCTGCATCAGGCGCAGCTGCAGGTCCTCGGACAGGCCGATGTCCTGCATCGCCAGTGCCATGCAGCGCATCCACTGGTCGCGCTCGCTGATACCGATCTCGAACGGCATGTGGCGCGCGCGCAGGCGCGGATGGCCGAAGCGCTCGATAAAGTGGTTGGGGCCGCCCAGCCAGCCGCACAGGAACCAGAACAGCTTGTCGCGCGAGCCGTCTAGCGACGGCGGATGGATCGCGCGCAACCCGGCAAACTGGGTTTCCAGGTCCATCAGGTCATAGAAGCGGTCGACCAGCTCGCGCACGCGCGCCTCGCCGCCGACCAGCTCGAAAGCCGTGACCTCGGGGGCGCCGTCGGCATTGCCGGATTGTTGATTGGATTCAGTACTCATCACAAACTCGAGGCGCGGCGCCGTTCAGGCGTCACGCAAGGTCGCCAGCGCCGGCTGGCGCAGCACTTCGCGCAGGCCCAGCCAGCCGCCGGCAAAAGCGCACAGCATGCCAGAAACCACGCCGACCGGCACGATCCACCCATTGAAGCGGTAGGGGAAGTCGAAAACGAACTGCGACAGCCCCCACCCCACCGCGATCGCTCCCAGGCTGGCCAGGAATCCTGCCAGGCCGCCCACCACGAGGAATTCCGCGTATTGGGTCTGCCGCACCAGCGCCGCCGACGCCCCCAGCGCCTTGAGCAGGCCGGCGTCGCGCATGCGCTCGTCGCGCGCGCCGGACAGCGCCGCGTACAGCACCGTGACCCCGGCGGCCAGCGTGAAGATAAACAGGAACTCCACCGCCGCGATCACCTGGTCCAGGATGTCCTGGATCTGGCGCAGGATCATGTCGGTGTTGACCACCGTGATGTTCGGGAAGGCCGCGATCAGCCGGTTGCCCAGCGCCGCGCTGGCAGCGGGCAGGTGGAACGAGGTGATGTAGGTCTCGGGCATGCCCTGCATCGCCGACGGCGGCAGGATCACGAAGAAATTGACCCGCATCGAGCCCCAGTCGAGCTTGCGCAGCGAGGTCACGCGCGCCTGCACCGCCTGGCCGGCCACGTCGAAACGCAGCGTGTCGCCGAGGTGGATCCCGAGCGTCTTGGCGATGCCCTCCTCCACCGAGGCACCCGCGTCGGTGCCGGCGCTGCCGTCGGACCACCGCCCGGCGATCACGCGGTTGCCCTCCGGCAGCACATCGGTATAGGACAGGTTGAATTCGCGCTCGACCAGGTTGCGCGCGCGGCCTTCCTCGAAGCTGCCGGCCTGGATTGCACGCTCGCCGATATGGGTCAGGCGCCCGCGCACCATCGGATAAAGCAGGTCGTTGATGCCGGCGCCGGCCAGCATCTTGCGCAGCGGTTCGCGCTGGTCGGGCTGGATATTGATGATGAAGCGGTTGGGCGCGTCGGCCGGCGTGGCGCTGCGCCACGAATCGACCAGGTCGTTGCGGGTCATGCCGAGCAGCAGCAGCGCCATCAGCCCCACTGCCAGCGCCACGGTCTGCAGCACGGTGACGCCGCGGCGGCGCTCCAGCACCGCCAGCGCAAAACGCCAGCCCATCGACGCGGCGCCACGCAGGCGCCCGCGCAGCAGGCGCGACAGCAGCGTGAGCAGCCCCAGCGCCAGCAAGCCGAACACCACGCCGGCGCCGACGAAGCCGCCCGCGGTGGTCAGCCCGAGCCGCAGGTCGCGCGCCGCCACCAGCAGCAGCGCGACGAAGGCACCCAGGCCGAGCGCGTACGCGACCCACGCGGATACCGGAGGCAGCCCGATATCGCGGCGCAGCACCCGCAGCGGCGCCACGCGCGTCAGCGCCAGCAGCGGCGGCAGCGCAAACCCCGCCAGCAGGACCAGTCCCGCCAGCACACCCACCAGCGCCGGCAACGCCGACGGCTGCGGCAGCGACACCTTGAGCAGCCCGCCCAGCGACAGCAGCAGCCCGTAGTGCGCCAGGTAGCCGATCAGCACGCCGGCCAGCGCGCCGCCCGCGCCGATCAGCAGGAATTCCAGCCCGAACGCGCGCAGGATCTGTCCGCGCGACAGCCCCAGGCACTTGTAGACCGCGCAGGCATCGGTATGGCGCTGCATGTAGCGGCGCGCCGACATGGCGATTGCCACCGCCGCGATCATCGACGACAGCACCGCCACCAGCGACAGGAAGCGCTCGGCCCGGTCGAGCGTGGCGCGCATCTGCGGCTGGCCGGATTCGAGCGACTCGATGCGGGTGTTGCGCAGCTTGCGGCGGCCGATCTCCGCCTGCGCCCATTTCTGGTAAGCGGCACCGGCGGCGTCGGGGCCGGCCACCAGCAGCCGGTAGGTCACGCGGCTGCCCCAGCCGATCAGGCCGGTGCCTTCCAGGTCCGACAACGGCATCAGCACGCGCGGCGCGAAGTTCATGAAGCCCGTGCCGCGGTCCATCTCCTGCGTGACGATGCGGTCGATGCGGAAGGTGCGGCTGCCAAGCTGAAGCGCGTCGCCCACGTTCAGTCCGAGCGCGCCCAGCAGCGCTTCGTCGACCCATACCGTGCCCGGCGCGGGAATGCCTTCGGCGGGCGCGTCCGGCGTGCCCGGCGCGTTGGCCACCCTGAGCCTGCCGCGCAGCGGATAGCCGTCGGTCACCGCCTTGAGCGCGGCCAGCTGGCTGGGCGCGTCGGCACCGGCGGCGCGCGCCTTGCCGCTGGCCGTGGCCATGCTCGGGAAGGTCACCGTCTGCGCCACCGCCAGCCCCTGCTGCCCGGCACGCTGCGCGAAGGCGGCGTCGAAAGGCTGGTCCGAGACCAGCAGCACGTCAGACGCGATCATTTGCCGCGCATCGCGCTCCAGCCCCAGCCGCATGCGGTCGGCCATGAAGCCGACGCTGGACAGCGCCGCCACCGCCAGCACGAGCGCGAACAGCAGCAGGTAGAGCTCGCCGGCGAGCCAGTCGCGGCGTGCCATGCGCAGCGCCTGGCGCCAGGCGGAAAACCTGCCCGCTTGCGCGGTGCCCGCCCCGTCGGCGGGACTGGCATTGGTGGTCGGGGCGTCGATGGCGGACTCGGGGAGCATCGGTTGTTTGGTGAATTCTTCGGTGAATTGTTCGGTGATGGCTTGGCGCCGGTGCGCCGCGGGTCAGTCGGAAAGCCAGGAAACAGGGATACGGTCCGGCGTGAACGGCAACGGAACGGCAAGCGCTACGGAGGTCCCGGCCGCCCCGGCCGCGCGCTGCCGCCGCGCAGCGTGGCATGCAGCCGGCGCACGCCGCGCCACAGCCTGGGCAGCAGCCAGATGGCGGCCACCAGGAACAGCACCAGCACCACCAGGAACACTACCGGCAGGAAGAACGCCAGCATCAGGCTGCCGGTCGCGGTCAGGTCCTCGGTGAATGAGGCCGCCCAGTTGGAAAACGGTTCCGGCGAAACGTTGATCAGCGCGCGCGTGCCGGCCTTGGCCGCATGCGCGGTGCCGGCCAGCGTGCCGCCGATCAGGCCGGCAGCCACCACCCACTGCGGGTCGAGCTGGCCGAACGCGGCGGCCGCCAGGATCGCGCCGGCCGGAATGCGCACGAAGGTATGGATGCCGTCCCAGACCGAGTCGAAGCCCGGCACCTTGTCGGCGATGAACTCGGCCACGGCCAGCACCGCGGCCACGCCGATCACCCACCAGGATTCCAGCGGCTGCAGCCCGGGGGGCAGTTCCAGCCAGCCCAGGCGTGCCAGAACGCCGGCGGCGAACACGGCGAGATAGAGGCGAAAACCGCTGGCCCAGGACATGCCCGCGGCCAGCGCGGCGGTTTCCAGCATGTTGCTCCTTGCAAGGCCGGGCGTGCGCGGGGCACGCCCTGGCAAGGAGTGTAATACGAGCGGAGCGGGCGGGCAGCGCGCCCGCCATCCAGCCCATCATCCGCTCCTGCCGCCCGGCCCGCCGCTCAGGTGCCCTCCTTGCCGTCCGGCCCGAACCAGGGCAGCGCTTCCTGCGGCGTCAGCACCCCGGCCGGCTCGGCCATGGCGTAGCCGGGCAGCGCCTCGATGCGCTTGGCAAAGGCCGGATCGGCCAGCAAGGCCAGCAGCGCCGCCATCCAGCCGGCGGTCTGGTCGTTCTTGCGCAGCGCCAGGTAGTAAGCCTCGCGCGTCAGCGGCACGAAGGCCAGGCCGTGACTTTCGGCGTTCATGCGCAGCCCGAAGCCAACCTGGGCGCGGCCGCCATGCACCGCCTCAGCCACCTTCTCGTTGCTGAACTCGGTTACGTCATAGCCGGCGACCTGGTCCTGGTACAGGCCCTGTGCCGCCAGCAACTGGTCGAACAGCATGCGCGTGCCCGAACTGCGCTGGCGGTTGACGAAACGCGCCTGGGTGCGCACCAGGTCGCGCAGGTCGCGGATCTCGCGCGCCAGCTCCGGCGCCACGATCAGCCCCTGCTCGCGCCATGCCAGGCGCAGCAGCCGCACCGAGGCCGGCCGCAGCCACTTGCGCAGGGTCACATGCGCCACAGATCCCGCCGTCTGCACCGGCGAGACGTAGAAGCCCGCCAGCTCCGACTGCCGCTCCTGCAGACATACCAGCCCTTCCACGCTGCCGCAGAACACCGTGTCCAGCTGCAACGGCGCGACCGCCTGGCCGAGCGCGGCAGCCAGCACTTCCACGGCCGGGTCATGGCTGCCGGTGAAATGGACGCACGATTGCGGCTGCTGGGCATCGTCGAGCTCGGCGATGAAATCCGCCATGGCCTTCTGCACCACCGGTTCGACCGACTCGCGCAGGCGCAGCTCGGCGCGCAGCAGCCGCTCGCCAAAACGCGTCAGCGATGCGCCGCGGCCCCGCTCCATGTCGAGCATGGAGCGGCCCAGCATTTCCTCCCATGTGCGCATCACCCCCCAGGCATGGCGGTAGGACAGGCCGATCTCGCGCGCGGCCCGGTGCAGCGAGCCGGTCTCGCGCACAGCCTTGAGCAACTGGAACACCTTGTCGTTGGCGCGCGGGTTGTCGTCCGGCGCAATGACCGGAAACAGGTCAAAGCGGAACGTCATATGTTCCTCGCTTCATATTTACATCTGAAATTCCGCTGGATCACAATGAACACCCCTCTTTTATTGTCTTTCGCTGCATTCTCCCCGAGTCCTGTAGGGAAAGGCAATTATGTCCATCAAAACATAACTCAATGGGTTCCCCATGCAGCCGCGCCACACCTCCAGCCCGTTCCGCCACCTGCGCCGCGCCACCGCCGCCGCCTGCGTGGTCCTGATGTCGGCCGCGCACGCCGGCGAACTGAAGCTCGCCACCACCACCAGCACCGACAACTCCGGCTTGTTGAAGTACCTGCTGCCCCGCTTCGAGCAGAAGTCCGGCGTCAGCGTCAAGGTGATCGCCGTCGGCTCAGGCAAGGCGATGAAAATGGGCGAGATGGGCGACGTCGACGTGCTGCTGGTCCACGCCCGCAAGATGGAAGACGCCTTCGTCGCCGCCGGCTACGGCGTCAACCGGCGCGACGTGATGTACAACGACTTCATCGTGGTCGGCCCGGCCAACGACCCGGCCGGCCTGAAGGGCGGCAAGGACGTGCGCGCCGGCTTCCGCAAGCTGGCGGGCAGCGGCAGCAAGTTCATCTCGCGCGGCGACAACTCCGGCACCGACGTGATGGAGAAGGAGTACTGGAAAGAAATCGGCATCGAGCCCAAGGGCAAGCCGTGGTACGTCAGTGCCGGCCTGGGCATGGGCGAGGTACTGACCATGGCCGCGCAGATGCCGGGCTACACGCTGTCAGACCGCGCCACCTACGGCGCCTACCGCGCCAAGACCGGCCTGGCCATCGCCATCGAGGGCGACCCGAAGATGTTCAACCCGTACGGGATCATCGCGGTCAATCCGGCCAGGCACCCGGGCACCAACTATGGGGATGCGATGAAGCTGATGGAGTGGATCACGTCGAAGGAAGGGCAGGACGCGATCGCCAGTTACAAGGTGGAAGGGGAACAGCTGTTCTTCCCGAACTACAAGGCGCAGACCGCGCAGAAATAAATCGCCCGGGGGCAGGGGGATCAACCCGCCTCCGCCTCCAGCCGCGGCAATTGCGGCAGGTCCGCCGCCACCTCCGCGATCATGCGCCGGATCCACATGATGTCCGGCGCCGCGTGGCAGCGCTCGTGCCACAGCTGGTAGAAGCGCATGCGCGGGAACGACACCGGCGACGGCACCATGCGGATCGGCAGATATTGCGCATAGTGCGCCGCGAACTGGCGGCCGGTGGTGAAGACCATGTCAGTCTTCATCAGCACATACGGCACCAGCCCGAAGTACGGCAGCGTCACCTGGATATTGCGCTTGTAGCCCTGCTCCGCGAGCGCCTGGTCGATCATGCTGCGCTGCATCGACGCATATGGCGCCGGGGCCAGGTGCGGCATCTCCAGGTAGTGCTTGAGCGTCAGTCCCTTGCGCGCCAGCGGGTGCTGCGCGCCCAGCATGCACACCACCTCATCGTCGAACAGTGGCGAGATATGCAGGTGTTCCGGCGGCGACAGCCAGTTGCCGACCACGATATCCAGCTGCCCCTGTTCCAGGTCGTCGAGGAAGTCCGACGACGACGTCATCGGATGCACGAACAGCTTGGCGCCCGGCGCCAGCCGGCGCACGCGTTCGACGATATTGGGCAGGAAGAAGGCGTCGAGGTAGTCCGGCGCCCCCAGGTGGAAGGTGCGCGTAGTGGTGGCCGGGTCGAACTGCTGCGGCGGGCGGGCAATGCGGTCCATCGCCGCGAGGCTCTGCTCGGCCAGCGCCAGCAGTTCGCGGCCGCGCTCGGTCGGCACCATGCCGTTCTTGCCCCGCACCAGGATGGCGTCGCCGGTGATCTCGCGCAGGCGCTTCAGCGTGTTGCTGATGGCAGGTTGCGACTGGCCCAGGCGCACGGCGGTGCGGGTCACGCTCTGCTCGGTCAGCAGGGTGTGGAGCACCCGCAGCAAATATGTATCGAGATGGTCGCGTCCGTGCATGGCGATGGGCAGCCCTCCGGCGGGGGCCGGATGGGTGGCGTGGGGGATGGGAACGGCGCATAGTGTATGACAAGCACCCCACAATCGGTCAAATCCGCATACCGCTCAGTGCGGCCGGGCACCGACCGGCGTGCCCGCTGATGGCGCATATCACCTGGGTCGAATATTGCATGAAACGTAGCGATGCTATGTTTCCGCCATCCCCAAGAGAGAGAAGACCATGGAGACGCAAACCATCCGCTTTTTCCACCGCGGCCAGGTCAAGGAAGTATCCGACGCCCCCATTACCCGCACCGTGCTGCAGTACCTGCGTGAAGACGCCCGCTGCACCGGCACCAAGGAAGGCTGCGCCGAAGGCGATTGCGGCGCCTGCACCGTCGTCATTGGCGAACTGCAGGACGGCGGCGACGTCGAATTCAAGGCGGTCAATGCCTGCATCCAGTTCCTGCCCACGCTCGACGGCAAGGCCCTGATCACGGTCGAGGACCTGCGCCAGGCCGACGGCACCCTGCACCCGGTGCAGGAAGCCATGGTCGAGTGCCACGGCTCGCAGTGCGGCTTCTGCACCCCCGGCTTCGTGATGTCGCTGTGGGCGCTGTACCAGCAGCACACCCCCGGTGGCGAGGCGCCCTCGCGCCAGACCATCTGCGACGCGCTGACCGGCAACCTGTGCCGCTGCACCGGCTACCGTCCGATCATCGACGCCGGCGAGCGCATGATGGCGCTGCCCGCCCCGACCGACGGCAAGCTGGACCCGAAGCAGATCGCCGACACGCTGCGCAACCTCAAGCGCGGGAAGACCTTCCGTTATCGCGCGCAGGGCCAGGACTTCTTCGCCCCGCGCACCGCGGCCGAGTTCGGCGCGATCAAGGCGGCGCAGCCCGATATCCGCATCCTGGCGGGCAGCACCGACGTCGGCCTGTGGGTGACCAAGCAGTTCCGCGAGCTGGGCAACCTGCTCTACGTGGGCCAGGTGGAGGACCTGAACCAGATCGGGGAACGCGACGGCATGATCGAGATCGGCGCCGCCGTGACGCTCGAGAAAGCCTATGCCGCACTGAACGCGGCCCACCCCGAGCTGGAAGAAATGTGGAAGCGCTTTGCCTCGTTGCCGATCCGCAATGCCGGCACGCTGGGCGGCAATATCGCCAACGGCTCGCCCATCGGCGATTCGATGCCGGCGCTGATTGCGCTGGGTACGGAAGTGGTGCTGCAGCTTGGCGAAACCCGCCGCACGCTGCCGCTCGAAGACCTGTACCTGGCCTACCAGAAGACCGCCATGCAGCCTGGCGAATTCGTCGCCGCGCTGCGCGTGCCGGTGGCGGGGCCGCAGCACTTCCGCACCTACAAGCTGTCCAAACGTTTTGACGAGGATATCTCGGCCGTGTGTGCCGCATTCGGCATCACCGTGCAGGACGGCATCGTCCGCGAGGCGCGCATCGCCTTCGGCGGCATGGCGGCCACGCCCAAGCGCGCGGCCGCCACGGAAGCGGCCCTGATCGGCCGGCCGTGGAACGAAGCCACCGCCCGCGCCGGCATGGCCGCGCTGTCGCAGGACTACACCCCGCTGACCGACATGCGCGCGACCGCGTCGTACCGCAGCCGCGGCGCCGCCAACCTGCTGTACCGCTTCTGGCTGGAAACCACCAGCGAAGCGCTGCCCGCGGCAGCCGTCAATGTCCGTGCGCCCGGCGCCGGCACCATCGCAATCGTCACGGCCTGAGAGAAAAAGGAAAATCGGCATGAACAAGCAAACCGAACCCTTCCTGCTCGACGCCGGCATTGCCGCCGAGGCAGTGCCGCAGGTCGGCATCTCGCGTCCGCATGAATCCGCCCACCTGCACGTGGCCGGCACCGCCACCTATACGGACGATATCCCCGAGCTGGCCGGCACGCTGCACGCCGCGCTCGGCATGAGCAGCCGCGCGCACGCCCGCATCAAGTCGATCTCGCTCGACAAGGTGCGCGCCGCGCCCGGCGTGGTGTCCGTGCTGACGGTGGACGACATCCCCGGCACCAACGACTGCGGCCCGATCATCCACGACGACCCGATCCTGGCGCGCGACGTGGTGCAGTTCATCGGCCAGCCGGTCTTTGTCGTGGTGGCGACCTCGCACGACGCCGCCCGCCGCGCCGCCCGCCTGGGCGTGATCGAGTATGAAGACCTGCCGCCGGTGCTGTCGCCGGAAGCCGCGCACGAAGCCGGCAGCTATGTGCTGCCGCCGATGCACCTGAAGCGCGGCGAGGCGGTCAGCCATATCGCCGGCGCTGCCCACAAGGACGGTGGCAAGATCCACCTCGGCGGGCAGGAACAGTTCTACCTGGAAGGCCAGATTTCCTACGCCGCGCCGCGCGAGAACGACGGCATGCAGGTGTGGTGCTCGACCCAGCACCCGACCGAGATGCAGCACGCCGTGTGCCATATGCTGGGCTGGCAGGCGCACCAGGTGCTGGTCGAGTGCCGCCGCATGGGCGGCGGCTTCGGCGGCAAGGAATCGCAGTCGGCGCTGTTCGCCTGCTGCGCCGCGCTGGCCGCGTGGAAGCTGATGTGCCCGGTCAAGCTGCGTCCGGACCGCGACGACGACATGATGATCACCGGCAAGCGCCATGACTTCGTGTTCGACTACGAAGTGGGCCACGATGACGAAGGGCATATCGAGGGCGTCAAGGTCCAGATGGTGTCGCGCGCCGGTTTCTCGGCCGACCTGTCGGGCCCGGTGATGACCCGCGCCATCTGCCACTTCGACAACGCCTACTGGCTGCCGAACGTGCAGATCGACGGCTACTGCGGCAAGACCAATACGCAGAGCAATACCGCCTTCCGCGGCTTCGGCGGCCCGCAGGGCGCGTTTGCGATCGAGTACATCCTGGACAATGTGGCCCGCAACGTCGGCAAGGATTCGCTCGAAGTGCGCCGCGCCAACTTCTACGGCAAGACCGGGAACAACGTCACGCCGTACGGCCAGACCGTGGAAGACAACGTCATCCACGAGCTGATCGACGAACTGGTCGCGACCAGCGCATACCGCGCACGCCGCGAGGCCACCCGCGCCTTCAACGCGCAGAGCCCGATCCTGAAGAAGGGCATCGCCATCACCCCGGTGAAGTTCGGCATCTCGTTCAACGTGGCCCACTTCAACCAGGCCGGCGCGCTGGTGCACGTCTACAACGACGGCTCGGTGCTGGTGAACCATGGCGGCACCGAAATGGGCCAGGGCCTGAACACCAAGGTGGCGATGGTGGTGGCGCACGAGCTGGGCATCCGCATGGAACGCGTGCGCGTGACCGCGACCGATACCAGCAAGGTGGCCAACACCTCGGCTACCGCGGCATCGACCGGCGCCGACCTGAACGGCAAGGCCGCACAGGATGCCGCCAGCCAGATCCGCGAGCGCCTGGCCGCGTTTGCAGCACGCAAGGCCGGCGTCGAGCCGTCCGACGTGCGCTTCAACGATGACCTGGTCAGCGCCGGCGAGCTGCGCGTGTCCTTCGGCGAACTGGCGCGCGAGGCCTATCTGGCGCGCGTGCAGCTGTGGTCCGACGGCTTCTACACCACGCCCAAGCTGCACTGGGACCAGAGCAAGCTGCAGGGCCGCCCGTTCTACTACTACGCCTACGGCGCCGCCTGCTCCGAGGTACTGGTCGATACGCTGACCGGCGAATGGAAGCTGCTGCGTGCCGACGCGCTGCACGACGCCGGCCGCTCGCTGAACCCGGCGCTGGATATCGGCCAGGTCGAGGGCGCGTTCATCCAGGGCATGGGCTGGCTGACCACCGAGGAACTGTGGTGGAACAAGGACGGCAAGCTGATGACGCACGCCCCGTCCACGTACAAGATCCCGACGGTCAACGACTGCCCCGAGGAATTCAACGTGCGCCTGTTCCAGAACCAGAACGTCGAGGACAGCATCCACCGCTCCAAGGCGGTGGGCGAGCCGCCGCTGCTGCTGCCGTTCTCGGTGTTCTTCGCGATCCGCGACGCGATTGCGGCGGTGGGCGACTACCGCATCAACCCGCCGCTGAAGGCGCCCGCCACCAGCGAGGCGATCCTCGACGCCGTGGAAGCGGTACGCGAAGCGGCAGCGCAAGCGGCCTGAGCGCAGGCAACGAAGCGATCGCAAGGAAGCGCGCGCCCGCGGGTGCCCCGGACTTTCCCCCCGTGCCTGCCGTGACAGGCACGGGGCCGGCGGACGAAGCAGGCGCGCGCCCACCCTGCCCCAGGCAAGACCCAGTTTTCCGATAAGGCCCCCACATGCAGGACGCACCGCTCAAACCCTTCCGCTTCGCCGACGCCGCACGCATGGTGCGCACCGGCGTGCCGGTGGCGATGGTGACCATCGTCGAGGTCAAGGGCTCGGCCCCGCGCGAGCCCGGCATCCGCATGCTGGTCAGCCCGAACGACCTGGTCGGGACCATCGGCGGCGGCCACCTGGAATGGCGCGGCATGGATATCGCGCGCGAAATGCTGGTGCGGCACGAGCAGCGCCGCATCGAGCGCATCCCGCTGGGCCCGGCGCTGGGCCAGTGCTGCGGCGGCGTGGTGCAACTGGCGTTCGAGGTGCTGGGCGAGGCCGACCTGGCATGGCTCGATGCGGTCGAACGCAATTTCGCCGCGCACCGCGCGCTGCAGCGCCACGTGCCGGCCAGCGGCGCGGTGACCTTTGCCGACAGCCGCGCCGTCCTCCCCGCCGTCGACCTGCGGCCGGACGGCAGCTGGACCGACACGGTGGTGCCCGACGCCATGCACGTGGTGCTGTTCGGCGCCGGCCACGTCGGCCACGCGCTGGTCAAGGTGCTGGCGACGCTGCCGTGCCGCGTGCACTGGGTGGACGAGCGCGACACGCTGTTCCCCGGCGGCCTGCCCGACAACGTCGAGGCCGAGGCCAGCGACACACCCGAGGCCGTGGTGACGCAGGCGCCGGCGGGCAGCTATTTCCTGGTGATGACGCACAGCCACGCGCTCGACCAGACCCTGTGCGAAGAAATCCTGAAGCGCACCGATTTCGCCTACTTCGGCCTGATCGGTTCCAAGACCAAGCGCGCACGCTTTGAACACCGCATGGCCGAGCACGGCATCGACCCGGCCAGGTTCGCGGAAATGACATGCCCCATGGGGGTTCCCGGGATTACCGACAAAGCTCCGGCTATGATTGCGGTAGCCATCGTCGCCCAGCTGCTCCAGGTTCGCGAACAGCGCTTAGCCGCGCTGCGTGCGGGCCTGGCGGAGGCGGTGCATCCCTGAGAACCCGTGCCGCCGGCCCTGGCCGGCGGGCATAGAGAACACGAGGCCCCCATGACCATCGATGCCGCACTGGCGGACAAAATCCGCCGTACCCCCAAGGCCGAACTGCATGTGCATATCGAAGGCACGCTCGAGCCGGAACTGATCTTCCGGCTGGCCCAGCGCAACCAGGTGGCGCTGCCCTACCCCAGCGTGGAGGCGCTGCGCGCCGCCTACGCCTTTACCGACCTGCAGTCGTTCCTCGACATCTACTACGCCGGCGCCAGCGTCCTGCTGACCGAGGAAGATTTCTTCGACATGACCATGGAGTACGTCAAGCGCGCCGTCGCCGACAACGTCCGCCACGCCGAGATCTTCTTCGACCCCCAGACCCATACCGCGCGCGGGGTGCCGATCGGCGTGGTGATCGACGGCATTGCCGACGCCCTGGCCCAGGCGCGTACGGAATATGACTTCTCCAGCAGCCTGATCCTGTGCTTCCTGCGCCACCTGTCGGAGGAAGACGCCTTTGCCACGCTGGAAGCCGCGCTGCCCTACCGGGACCGCTTCGTCGGCGTGGGGCTGGATTCCTCCGAGAAAGGCAACCCACCGGAAAAGTTCGAACGCGTGTTCGCCCGAGCGAAAGAGCTGGGCCTGCACAGGGTCGCGCACGCCGGCGAGGAAGGCCCGGCGCAATACGTCTGCGATGCGCTCGACATCCTCAAGGTCGAGCGCATCGACCACGGCGTGCATGCCATCGACGATGCCGCGCTGATCCAGCGCCTGGCGCGCGAGCGCGTCGCGCTGACGGTATGCCCGCTGTCCAACGTCAAACTCAAGGTCTACCCCGACCTGAGCGACCATCCGCTCAAGCGCATGCTGGATGCGGGCGTGGCCATCACGCTCCATTCGGACGATCCGGCCTACTTTGGCGGCTACATGAACGCCAACTGGGAAGCCACCTTCGACGCGCTGCCGCTGGATGCCGCCGACGCGCACAAGCTGGCACGCAACAGCTTTGAAGCGGCCTTCCTGCCCGAGGTGCAGAAGGCCGAGTTCCTGGCCGAAGTCGACCACTTCTGGTCGGCCAGGCCCAAGTCCCCGCCCGCGACGGCCCCTGCGGCCTGACCGGCGCATGCCAATAGACCGGCCCGCCGCGTGACGTAACGTCGGCACGCGCGGGCCGGCCACAAGAGACAAACGATGACGACCACCCCCACGACCGAGTCCACCACCCGTGCCATCCGCGGCCGCGTGCTGCATTTCCTGCGCGACCCGCAGTTCCATGAGGATGCGTACCAGTATTGGGACGACGGGGTGCTGATCGTCACCGACGGCCGCATTGCCGCCGCCGGCGAGTATGCAAAGCTGGCAGACCGCATCCCGGCCGGCGCCGAGATCGTCGACCACCGTGGCAAGCTGATCGTGCCGGGCTTTATCGACACCCACGTGCACTACCCGCAGACCGACATGATCGCGTCGCCGTCGCCGGGCCTGCTGCACTGGCTCGACACCTACACCTTCCCCGAAGAGCGCCGCTTCGCCGATCCCGACTACGCCCGCGGCGTGGCCGGTTTCTTCACCGAAGAACTGCTGCGCAACGGCACCACCAGCGCGGTGGTCTGGAGCACGGTGCACAAGGCCTCGGCCGACGCGCTCTTCGCCGAAGGCGAGGCGCGCAACCTGCGCCTGGTCACCGGCAAGGTGATGATGGACCGCAACTGCCCCGAATTCCTGCGCGATACCGCCGAGACTGGCGCGCAGGATTCGGCCGACCTGCTGTCGCGCTGGCATAACAAGTGCCGCCTGTCGTACGCGATCACGCCGCGCTTCGCGCCGACCTCGACCGAAGCACAGCTGGCCGCCTGCGGCGAACTGGCGCGCGCCTACCCCGACGCCTTTATCCAGACCCACGTGGCCGAGAACCGCGACGAGGTCAAATGGGTAGCCGAGCTGTTCCCGGACGCGCGCAGCTACCTGGACGTCTACGACCGCTACGGCCTGCTGCGCCCCGGCGCGATGTACGGCCACGCCATCTACCTGGACCAGGACGACCGCCGCCGGCTGGCCGACAGCGGCGCCGCGGTGGCGCACTGCCCCACCTCCAACCTGTTCCTGGGCAGCGGTTTCTATGACTTCCACCAGTCCGACGCCAACCGCCTGAACGTGACGCTGGCCACCGACGTCGGCGGCGGCACCTCGTTCTCGATGTTCCGCACCATGAACGCCGCGCACAAGGTCGCGCGCATGGGCGGCTACTACCTGACCGCGCTGCGCATGTTCTACCTGGCCACGCGCGCCGCCGCCGAGGCGCTGGGCTGGACCGGCCGCGTCGGCAGCTTCGGCGAGGGCTGCGAGGCCGACTTCGTCGTGCTCGATCCCAAGGCCACGCCGCTGATCGCCCGCCGCAGCAACCGTTCGGAGACGCTGGAAGAAGAATTGTTCGCCTTTGCCATGCTGGGCGACGACCGCGTGATCGACAGCGTCTACATCATGGGCGAGCCGGTGCGCGCCGCCGCCTGATCCGTCACATCCGGCACTCCTGTCCGGTACCCAATTCCGGCACCACGGCGCCCGCCCTTCGCGGCGGGCGCGCTTTTACCGCTTAGCGCGTCCTTCCGGATTGACGCCCGTCAAGATCCCCACCGGCAAAGCCTTCTAACCTTGCGGTTTCGCCATGGCCGGCATGCGCCGGCCTCATTGGCAGCATTGGCTGCGTTGGCCAACGCCATCCGACCGCAAAACCAGAAGGTTCCGCATGACCGCAATCCCATCCACGCCCTCAGCGCATCCCGAGCATGCCCCGCATGCCCGGCAGTCCGCCAAGCCCGGCCGGCTGCCGCTGCCCGAGCCGATCGCCCCGGACGCGCCATTCCCGTCGCGCAAGGTCATCCGCGGCTGGCTGATCCCGCTGGGCGGGCGCAGCACGCCGCGCGCGCTGGCACTGTTCGCCTTCGACTACCTGCTGTTCGCCGCCGTGCTGGCCGGCGTGGTGCTGGCCTCGCACTGGGCCGCCAAGCTGGCGCTGGGCGTGCTGGCCGGGCTGGTGATCGCGCGCCTGTTCATCATCGGCCACGATGCCTGCCACCAGAGCCTGACGCCACGCCGCGGCCTGAACAAATGGCTGGGCCGGCTGACTTTCCTGCCGTCGCTGACGCCGTACAGCCTGTGGGAAGTCGGCCATAACGTGGTCCACCACGGCTATACCAACCTGAAAGGCTTCGACTTCGTCTGGGCGCCCTACTCGCTGGAAGAATTCAACGCGCTGCCGCGCTGGCGGCGCGCGCTGGAGCGCATCTACCGCACCGGCTTCGGCCCGGGCCTGTACTACCTGGTCGAGATCTGGTGGAGCAAGCTGTTCTTCCCCAGCAAGCGCCAGATGGCCACCCGCCGCCCGGTCTTCGTGCGCGATTGCCTGCTGGTGGCGGCCTTCGGCGTGGCCTGGATCGGCGCGCTGGTGGCACTGGCCTTTGCCACGGGCCAGTCGGCCTGGATGCTGGTCGGCGCCGGTTTCGTGCTGCCTTTCCTGGTGTGGAACGTGACCGTGGGCTTCGTGCTGTACGTGCACCACACCCATGCCAGCGTGGCCTGGTACGACACCAAGGCCATGTGGGCCAAAGCGCAGCCGTTTGTCTCGACCACCGTGCACCTGCGCTTCCGCCATGGCATCGGCTCCGCGCTGCATCACATCATGGAGCACACCGCGCACCACGTCGACATGAGCGTGCCGCTATATCGCCTCAAGCGCGCGCAGGCGCTGCTGGAGCACGCGCTGCCGGGCCGCATCATCATCGAGAACTTCTCCTGGCGCTGGTATTTCGACACGGCGCGCCGCTGCAAGCTGTATGACTTCAAGGCGCTGTGCTGGACCGATTTCCGCGGCCGCCAGACCAGCGAGAACGCGCCGGTGCCGGCCTGATCGCCATACCGACCGCGGCGGCGGTGGACGATCCACCGCCGCCGCGGTTATAATTGCCGCTTCCATTGGGGAGTAGCCGCCCTGCTCTCACCGCGCCGCGCAATGCGGATTCCGGGGGACAGGGGCGTACGTCAACAGACTTGACCGCTTGCGGTTATGGCGTGCGCAGCTCCGGACCCCGCCTGGCCAGACTGGCCCAGGCAGCGTCCACGCCTGGCGAGACCGATGACCATACCTTTCTGGCCGGGCCGGGAAAGGTGTGCGTCATTGGCATCTCGCGATGCATTGCGGCCCGGTTATCCCACATAACAACATGGAAGCCTTCCTCGTCTCCACAGGCATCGTCGCCCTTGCTGAAATGGGCGACAAGACGCAACTGCTGTCGCTGGTCCTGGCCGCGCGCTATCGCAAGCCCCTTCCCATCATCCTTGGTATCCTGATTGCCACGCTCGTCAACCACGGCTTTGCCGGCGCGCTTGGCGGATGGATCACGCATGTGGTCGGAGAAAACCTGCTGCGCTGGATCCTGGGCCTGGGCTTTATCGCGATGGGCGCATGGATGCTGATTCCCGACAAGCTCGACGATGCCGAGCAGGCCAAGCCGGTGAAGGGCGCGCTTGGCATCCTGGCTACCACCATCGTTGCGTTCTTCTTCGCCGAGATGGGTGACAAGACGCAGATCGCCACCGTTGCCCTGGCGGCGCGCTTCAGCGATGCGGTGGTGGCCGTGGTCGCCGGCACGACCTTCGGCATGATGATCGCCAATGCGCCTGCTGTTCTGCTGGGGGACAAGTTTGCCAACAAGATGCCGATTGGGCTGGTGCATAAGATTGCGGCCGCGATCTTCGTGGTGCTGGGCGTGCTGGCGCTGATGAATATTGGAGGTTGATTTCGGGGGTGGGTCGCTGTTGGTGACATGCTGTCGGCTGTTTAGGCGTCCGCTGTCGTTGCTTATGACATGCTGTCGGCCGTTGAATCGCCTGGTTCCGCCCTCCTGGGCGGGTCACTTTTTGGCCGAGCGCCAAAAAGTAACCAAAAAACGCGTCGCCTGAGCGGCTGGCTATCAAGTTGGCGGCGTGGGTGGTTCGGCCGGCGGTGATTTCCGTTTTGGCTTGGGTGGCCGTTCGAGCCTGCTAACGCCAGGTGAGTTAGGGATAGTGCCTGGCGTTAATCGACTATTGAACGATCCCCATGCAGGGCGTAGGCCGCCTGCTGCATGCCGTATCGGTGGGACGCCTTCGGCTGCGCTACGCGCGGGCCCTAAGGTGGCTGAGCGCCGATCTCGCCCTGGCCATTGCCCTCGCCGCCCAGCGAGCGAAGCGACGCGGGTTCGGGCCAGGACACCTCACCCGCGAGACTGAGCCGCGCGCAGCGCAGCCGTAGGCGATGATGCGATACCGCAGGGAGCAGGCGGCCTACACCCGTCCTGGGGATGGTTCAAAAGTGGGGATTCGTCAGGCACCCACACTCACTCACCTGGCGTAGCAGGCTGGAATTGCGACCACGCCTCACTGAGACCAAAATCGCCCATATAACCAGAAGCGCCAAATTGGCTCAGCCAGCCGCAGGCGACGCGCTTTTTGGTTACTTTTTGGCGCTCGGCCAAAAAGTGACCCGCCCAGCAGGGCGGAACCAGGCGGTTCAACGGCCGACAGCATGTCATAAGCAACGACAGCGGACGCCTAAACAGCCGACAGCATGTCACCAACAGCGACAGCAACGCATCAACAGCCGATAGCATGTCACCAACTGCACCAGCAGTGCACAGCCCCAACCCCATGATCACATCGCGGCGAAAGCAAAAAAAAACGGGACACAAAGGCCCCGTTCAAACCCTCGCCGGTCCGGTACTAACGACTGCCGACAACTCAGCCCTCCAGACCGTCGATCACCGATGCTCGGATTTCGCGGGCCGGCTCGGCAAGAGCCAGCCCCAATGCTTTTCAACTCAAACCACGATCAATTCGTAGTCTTCGCCCCGCCTTCGAACCACTGCCCCAGCAGCGCACGTTCGTCGTCGGTAATCTGCGTCACATTGCCCAGCGGCATCGCCTTCTGCTGCACGGCCTGCTGGTAGATCAGCTGGGCGTGGGCCTTGATGTCTTCCGGCGTCTCCAGCTTGATCCCCTTGGCCGCCGTCGGCATCATCTTCGGCTGCTCGGCGTGGCATTGCACGCAGCGTGCGTTCATCACTTCCTGCACCTTGGCAAAGCTGACGGTCGCTGCGGCTGCCTCGCCACCCTTGGCCACGGCGGGGCGCGGCTGCGGCGCGATCATCACGGCCACAACGCCCAGCGCGGCAACGCCGGCAGCAGGCCACAGCACGTTGATCTTGCCCTTGTGCTTCAGGATGAAGAACTGGCGGATCAGCACGCCCGACAGCATGATCAGGATCAGCACCACCCAGTTGTACTTGGACGCGTACGTCATGCTGTAGTGGTTCGACAGCATCGCGAACAGCACCGGCAGCGTGAAGTAGGTGTTGTGCACGCTGCGCTGCTTGCCACGCTTGCCGTGGATCGGGTCCACCGGCTGGCCGGCCTTCAGTGCTGCCACCACCTTGCGCTGGCCCGGGATGATCCATGCCAGCACGTTCGCGCTCATGATCGTCGCGATCATCGCGCCGGTCAGCAGGAACGCCGCGCGGCCCGAGAAGACGTGGCATGCGACGTAAGCGGCCGCCGCGATGTATATCGCCACCAGGATGCCGACCAGTCGGTCATTCTTGTTGAACAGGCGGCAGATGCTGTCATAGACGATCCAGCCGATCAGCAGGTACGACACCGCGAAGCCGACCGCCGCGCCAGGCGACATGTCGAACACATTCTTGTCGATCAGGAACGTGCTGGCGTTGAACAGGTACAGCACCACCAGCAGCGCGAAGCCGCTCATCCAGGTCGAGTACGACTCCCAGTAGAACCAGTGCAGGTTCTCCGGCAGCTGCTTGGGCGCGGTCAGGTACTTCTGCGGGTTGTAGAAGCCGCCGCCGTGCACGGCCCACAGTTCGCCGTCGACGCCTTTTTCCTTCAGGTCGGGCGCGGTGGGCTTGGTCAGGCTGTTGTCCAGCCACACGAAATAGAACGAAGAGCCGATCCATGCAATGGCGGTGATGACGTGCACCCACCGCAGCAGCATATTGGCCCAGTCGAGGATATAGCCTTCCATGTCTTGTCTCCTGTTTCCCTATGCCACCGCGTCAGCTGCCGCGGTAGGTCGAGTACGACCAGGGCGAAACCAGGAGCGGCACGTGGTAGTGCGCGTTGACGTCGGCAATGCCGAAGCGCAGGGGCACCACGTCCAGGAAAGCCGGGTCGGGCAGCTTCGTGCCCTGTGCGCGGAAATAGTCGCCCGCGGCGAATTCCAGTTCGTACACGCCGGCGGCAAGGTCGGCGCCTTCCAGCAGCGGCTGGTCGCAGCGGCCGTCGTGGTTGGTGACCACGGTCTTCAGGGTTTCGCGGCGATTGTCGACAATTTTATGGAGAGTAATCGACATCCCTTGTCCGGGCGTGCCGGCGGCGGTGTCAAGAACATGGGTGGTCAAGCGTCCCATCGTATTTGTCCTTTTGCGATTGGGTTGTGAGGGGCGCCGCTGCCTTCACTAGCACCATTTGTGGGATGGTGCCCGCTCGGTACGTCTGGTAACGCATCCCGGCGCTGGGTTGGTGCGTGGCGACAATGCGCCTGCCCGACCCGGTTGACAACTCCGGGATTACCCTGAGTTGTCGAAAACCTGAGTTGGTTTTGTTGACAATATTGCCGCCCCAACCAAATAATTGTCAACAATTTTCGGATCACCGGACCCTGATACAGGGCATTACGGGGGTCCGGACCGACCTGATTGCATGACCGCTGGTGCCAAGATGTCCAAGAGCCTGAAGCTGATTGCCGGTGTCACCGGCGTTTCCGATGCCGACCCAGCCGGGTCCCTGCCCACCAGGCCGGACAAGCCCGCGCGCAAGGGCTCGGTCGAAGAGCGCATGTACCACGAGATCTACGACGCGATCATGGAGCACCGGCTGCCGCCGCGCACCAAGCTCACCGAGCATTCGCTTTGCGAGATCTATGCCACCGCGCGCCACACCGTGCGCAAGGTGCTGTCGCACCTGGCCGCCGACGGCATGGTCGACCTCGAGCCCAACCGCGGCGCCTTTATCGCCAGCCCCTCCACCGACGAAGCGCACGACATGTTCGAGCTGCGCCAGATGCTGGAGCGCGCGGTGCTGGAAAAGCTCGCCGGCATGCCCGACGTGAAGGCCGTGATCGCGCCGCTGCGCAAGATGGTCGCCAGCGAGCGCCAGGCCTTCCTGACGCACGACCGCCCCAAATGGATCCGCCTGTCCGCCGAATTCCACACGGCGCTGGCGGAGCTGTCGGGCAACGCCCTGCTGGTCAATATGATGCGCCGGCTGGTGTCGCGCACCACGCTGATGATCGCCAGCGTGGAAGCCCCGGGCAACAACGCCTGCTCGTTCGACGAACACGAGGAAATCCTCGATGCACTGGAACAGGGCGATGCCGCGCTGGCCCAGTCGCGCATGGCGCACCACCTCGGCGCCTGCGCCGACCGCGTGCAGCCGGACGAGCCGGGCAGCTTCGATCTTCGCAGCGTGCTAGGCCGCTCCACCTAGCCCGGTGTTCCCGCCACGCCCCCCCGCAAGAAGCAGGCCGAACGCCCGCCGTCCGCACCGCGTCCAGGCAGTGCAAACGAGAGCGCAGCAACGGCAGGCCGACAACAACGATAGCAAGGCCGGCAACACGCATTGCCGGCACAGAACTGGCGCGGGCGTGGCGTTCCCATCAAACCAAAGGAGAGGAGACGCACCAATGAATTCCGCAAGCACCACGGTCCCGACGGACCTCACCAACGAGCGTTTGCCTTCAGGGCGCCTGCTCGCGCTTGGTTTGCAGCACGTTCTGGTGATGTACGCCGGCACGGTTGCCGTACCGCTGATCGTCGGCGGCGCGCTCAAGCTGCCCAAGGACCAGCTGGCCTTCCTGATCAACGCGGACCTCTTCGCCGCGGGCCTGGCGACGCTGATCCAGGCCATCGGCTTCTGGAAATTCGGCATCCGCCTGCCGGTGATGATGGGCGTGACCTTTGCCTCGGTGGCGCCGATGATCGCCATCGGCACCGATCCCAACGTCGGCCTGCTCGGCATCTACGGCGCGGTGATCGCCTCCGGGATCTTCGGCATCCTGATTTCGCCGATGATGGGGCGCATGCTCGGATTATTCCCGCCGGTGGTGACCGGCACGGTGATCACGCTGATCGGCGTGTCGCTGATGCGCGTCGGCATCAACTGGGCGGCCGGCGGCCAGCCCACCACGCGCGCGGTGATCGACGGCGTGGCCAAGGAAGTGCCCAACCTCGCCTACGGCGACCTGACCAACCTCGGCATCGCCGGGCTGACGCTGGTGACCATCCTGCTGCTGACCAAGTACGGCCGCGGCCTGGTCGCCAACTGCGCGGTGCTGCTGGGCATCATCATCGGCACGCTGGTGGCGATGGGCATGGGCAAGGTGTCGTTCGAAGGCCTGGATGAAGCCAGCTTTGTCGCCGTCATCACGCCGCTGCATTTCGGCATCCCGACCTTCGAGGTGACCGCGATCCTGTCGATGTGCATCGTCATGCTGATCACGCTGGTGGAATCGACCGGCATGTTCCTGGCGCTGTCGGACATCACCGGCAAGAAGCTGAGCAACGACGACCTGACCCGCGGCCTGCGCGCCGATGGCCTGGGCACCGTGATCGGCGGCATCTTCAACACCTTCCCGTACACCTCGTTCTCGCAGAACGTGGGCCTGGTCACCGTGACCGGCGTGCGCTCGCGCTACGTGGCGGCTGCCGGCGGCATCATCCTGATCGCCTTCGGCCTGTTTCCCAAGATGGCCCACGTGGTGGCCTCGGTGCCGCAGTTCGTGCTGGGCGGCGCCGGCATCGTGATGTTCGGCATGGTCGCCGCCACCGGCATCCGCATCCTGGGCTCGTGCGATTTCAACCGCAACCGCCACAACCTGTTCATCGTCGCCATCTCGATCGGCTTCGGCATGATCCCGACGCTGGCACCGACGTTCTTCCAGTACCTGCCCAAGTGGACCGGCCCCTTCACCCATAGCGGCATCGTGCTCGGCACGATCGTGGCCGTGGCGCTGAACCTGTTCTACAACGGCATCCAGTCGCGCGAGGAAGCGATGCGCAACGCCGCCGCCAATTCGCACGGCACCGAGTAGCGGTTATATCGAAGTACGCCGCCGGGCCAGTGACTGGCACGCTCATTGCACAGTCGACGGCGCTTGCGGGCGCCGCGGCCCGGACGGTTCCCCCTGAAGCAAGCAACGACCATGACAACAGAGAACTATCCACGCGATCTCATCGGTTACGGCGCCCGGCCGCCGCACGCCCGCTGGCCGGGCGGCGCGCGCATCGCCGTGCAGTTCGTGCTCAACTACGAAGAAGGCGGCGAGAACTGCGTGCTGCACGGCGACGCCGCCTCCGAGCAGTTCCTCTCCGAGATCGTCGGCGCCGCGGCCTACCCCGACCGCCACATGAGCATGGAGGGCATCTATGAATACGGCTCGCGCGCGGGCGTCTGGCGCATCCTGCGCGAGTTCGAGAAGCGGGGCCTGCCGCTGACCATCTTCGGCGTGTCGATGGCGCTGCAGCGCCATGCCGAACTGACGCGCGCCTTCGTCGAGCTGGGCCACGAGATCGCCTGCCACGGCTGGCGCTGGATCCACTACCAGAACATCGACGAGGCCACCGAGCGCGAGCACATGCGCATCGGCATGCAGATCATCAAGGAGCTGACCGGCGAGCTGCCGCTGGGCTGGTACACCGGCCGCGACAGCCCCAACACGCGCCGGCTTGTAGTCGAGCACGGCGGCTTGCTGTACGACTCCGACTACTACGGCGATGACCTGCCCTTCTGGACCGAAGTGGAAGTCACCGGCGGCGAGAGGAAGCCGCACCTGGTGGTGCCGTACACGCTGGACTCGAACGACATGCGCTTTGCCACGCCGCAGGGCTTCAACACCGGCGAGCAGTTCTTCCAGTACCTGAAGGATTCGTTCGACGTCCTCTACGAGGAAGGCGATCCCGCAGGACAGGACAGCCCCAAGATGCTGTCGATCGGCATGCACTGCCGGCTGCTCGGCCGCCCCGGCCGCTTCCGCGCGCTGCAGCGCTTCCTCGACTATGTGCAGGGCCATGACAAGGTGTGGATCTGCCGCCGTGTCGACATCGCCCGCCACTGGGCCGAGACCCACCCCTACACGCCCGCCAAGTAACCCGGATCCAGCATGAGCCAGACCTACACCCTCGCCCAACTCAACACCATGCCTGTCGCGGAATTCGTGCAGGTGCTGGGCGGCATCTATGAACATTCGCCGTGGTTCGCCGAGGCCGCCGCCACGCAACGCCCCTTTGCCGATGCCGCCGCGCTGGCGCAGGCGCTGCGCAGCGCCGTGGATGAAGCCGGCGAGGCCGCGCAGCTGAAGCTGGTGCGCGCCCACCCCGAGCTTGCCGGCAAGGCCGCGGTGCGCGGCGAGCTGACTGCCGAGTCCACGCGCGAGCAAAGCGGCGCCGGCCTGAACCTGTGCACGCCGGAAGAGTTCGATCGCCTGCAGGCGCTCAACGCCGCATACAACCAGAAGTTCGGCTTTCCGTTCATCCTCGCCGTGCGTGGCTACGACCGCCACGGGATCATCGCGGAGTTCGCGCGCCGCGTAGAAAACTCGCCGAAAGACGAGTTGCAAACTTGCATCAACCAGATCCATCGCATTGCGCAGTTCCGTCTTGACGACTTAGTATCCGCCTGAGAAAAAAAGCGTCACCTGTATAACAAAAAACGCTGTACCCGATGCCGCCGGTCCCCAAGCAACACCACACCACACCGAGCCAAAGCCAGGCGGCACGAATAAAAGCACAAAGACATTAAAAGAACCCGACAGGGACCCAGTACACAACGTTCCAAGCAGGATCCAGAAACCACGGAGGTCTAAACATGCAGAAGCAGTACAAGCCGGCAATGAAGCTGGCAGCGGTAGCGGCTACCCTTCTTTCCGGCACGGCCATGGCCCAGTCCAGCGTGACGCTGTACGGCCAGGCCGACATGTTCGTCGGTGCGGTCAAGAGCCCGGGTGTGGGCGAGCGCGCATGGGTCGCCAATTCGGGCGGGATGCAGACGTCTTACTGGGGTATCAAGGGCACCGAGGACCTGGGTGGCGGCACCAAGGCCATCTTCGACCTGAACGGCTTCTTCCGTACCGACAGCGGCAACAGCGGGCGCTTCAACGGCGACTCGATGTTCAGCCGCAACGCCTTTGTCGGCCTGCAGAACGACAAGGCCGGCACCATCAAGCTGGGCCGCAACACCACGCCGTACTTCGTGTCGACCATCCTGTTCAACCCGCTGATCGACTCGTACGTGTTCTCGCCGACGATCTTCCACACCTACTTCGGCGCGACCAGCGGCGCGGTGGTGGATCCGGGCGTCATCGGCGACTCGGGCTGGAACAACTCAGTGCTGTACTCAACGCCGAATTTCGGCGGCCTGACCGCCAACTTCATCTATGCCTTCGGCGAGCAAGCCGGCGCCGCCGGCAAGAACAAGTGGGGCGGCAACCTGATGTACTTCAGCGGCCCGTTCGCGGCCACCGTTGCCTACCAGCAGGTGCGCTTCGACAACGTGCCGACCGACCTGTCCAATGCCGGCCTGTCGCGCCAGGACGCCGCCCAGATCGGCCTGTCCTACGACTTCAACGTAGTCAAGCTGTTCGCGCAGGGCCAGTACATCAAGACCCGCGCCACCACCGCGCCGTCGGGCGACACCAAGCACATCGACGGCCAGTTTGGTGCCTCCGTACCCATCGGCGCCGGCAGCCTGCTGGCCTCCTACGCATACGGCAAGGTCGACAACTCGCTGGGCGACTTCAAGCGCAACACCTTCGCGGTCGCCTACGACTACAACCTGTCCAAGCGTACCGACGTGTACGCCGCCTATTACTACGACAAGATCACCGGCATCGAGCACGGCGATACCTTCGGCGTGGGCGTGCGCCACAAGTTCTGATGGCGTAATCGCCGCACCGGCAGTCCTGATGCCCGCCCTTCCGGCGGGCTTTTTATTGCACCTGCACCGATCACTTCCGGCAGGAAAGCCTCACGGAATGCTGCGCTGCGCCATTAGATGCCAAGCCTGTACTCGGATCGGAAACCTTCGCTCCATAGGGGGATTCAATTGGAAGCGCCCTCTTGCGCTACCTAGATTGGTGTTCCAGGCCTCAAAACTCGATCCTAGAGAGGTGACTCATGCGGCGAAATGCGAAGACGCGATCCGAACTGATGGCCATCCTGAACCAGTGCCTCGACAACAACCCCGAGTGCGGCGAATGCGAGCTGCACGCGGTGCGAATGCACCAGCCTGACCATACCGGATGCAACTGGAGCGCCGAGGTCGATTTTCGACAGGAATACGTCGAAAACCTCGACAACCAGCTGGCCGCGGCCAAGTCCATCATCGTGGTCATGCGCGAGCATTACAACGTGCTGCAGTAGCCACCGCACCGAATGCCTGCCGCACGTGTCGTGCGGCAAGGCAGCATAAACAAAAAGCCGGGTCAGATGGCCCGGCTTTTTCATCCTGGCGCAACGCCAGCAGCTACCTTCTCAGCGCATCAGCGGATAGCATTGCACTCCGCCACCGCCACCGCCGTCATGTTGACGATGCGGCGCGTGGTCGCCTGCGGGTTCAGGATGTGCACCGGCTTGGCCGCGCCCAGCAGGATCGGGCCCACGGTCACGCCCTGCCCGCCCGTGATCTTGAGCAGGTTGAACGCGATATTGGCGGCGTCCAGCGTCGGCATCACCAGCAGGTTGGCGCTGCCGGCCAGCTGGGTCGACGGCAGGAAGTGGCGGCGCACGTCTTCGTCCAGGGCGGCATCGCCTTGCATCTCGCCTTCCACTTCCAGGTGCGGTGCCGCCTTGGCCAGGATCGCGGCAGCCTCGCGCATCTTGCGCGCCGACGGGCGGGTCGAAGAACCGAACATCGAGTGCGACATCAGCGCGGCCTTGGGATGCAGCCCGAAGCGCCTGATCTCCTCGGCGGCCAGCTGCGCGATCGCGGCCAGTTCCTCGGCGGTGGGATCGTCGTTGACGAAGGTGTCGGTGATGAACAGCGTATGCTTTTCAAGCATCAGCGCGTTCATCGCGGCGAACACCCTGGCACCCGGCGCCAGGCCGATCACGTCGCGCACATGCTCCAGGTGCGCCTCGAAGCGGCCGACGGTGCCGCACAGCAGCGCGTCGGCGTCGCCCATGTGCATCAGCATGGTGCCGATCAGCGTGTTGGAGCGGCGCAGCGCCACCTTGGCCATGTCCGGCGTGACGCCGTCGCGGCCGCGCAGCGCGTGGTAGGCCTCGTGGTAGGCGCGGTAGCGCGGGTCTTCTTCCGGGTTGACCAGATCGAAGTCCACGCCCGGCTTCAGGCGCAGGCCGGCCTTCTCGATGCGCATCTGGATCACGTGCGGACGGCCGATCAGGGTCGGGCGTGCCAGCCCTTCGTCGACCACGCCCTGCACCGCGCGCAGCACGCGCTCCTCCTCGCCCTCGGCATAGGCGACGCGCTTGGGCGCGGCCTTGGCGGCCGAGAACACCGGCTTCATGATCAGGCCGGTGTGGTAGACGTAGGTCGACAGCTGCTGGCGATAGGCTTCCAGATCCTGGATCGGACGCGTGGCCACGCCGGACTCTTCAGCGGCCTTGGCCACCGCCGGCGCGATCTTCTCGATCAGGCGCTGGTCGAACGGCGTCGGGATGATGTAGTCGGGGCCGAACTTCAGCTCGCGGCCACCGTAGGCGGCGGCCACGGCCTCGTTCAGCTCGGCTTCGGCCAGATCGGCGATCGCCTTCACGCAGGCCAGCTTCATCGCTTCCGTGATCTTGGTCGCGCCGCAATCGAGCGCGCCGCGGAAGATATACGGGAAGCACAGCACGTTGTTGACCTGGTTCGGATAGTCCGAACGGCCGGTCGCGATGATGCAGTCCGGGCGCGCGGCCTTGGCCACTTCCGGGCGGATTTCCGGCTCGGGGTTGGCCAGCGCCAGGATGATGGGCTTGTCGGCCATGGTCTTGACCATGTCGCCGGTCAGCACGCCGGCGGTCGAGCAGCCCAGGAAGACGTCCGCGCCCTTGACGATGTCAGCCAGCGTGCGCGCCGAGGTGTCCTGCGCGTAGCGGGCCTTGTTGGCTTCCATGTTGGCGTCGCGGCCAACGTAGATCACGCCCTTGGAGTCCACCACGGAGATGTTCTCGCGCTTCACGCCAAGGCTGACCATGGTGTCCAGGCAGGCGATCGCCGCGGCGCCGGCGCCCGACACCGCCATCTTCACGGTGCCGACGTCCTTGCCCACCACCTTCAGGCCATTGAGCAGCGCCGCCGTCGAAATGATGGCCGTGCCGTGCTGGTCATCATGGAAGACGGGGATGTTCATGCGCTCGCGCAGCTTCTGCTCGATATAGAAGCATTCCGGCGCCTTGATGTCTTCCAGGTTCACGCCGCCAAGCGTGGGTTCCAGCGCGGCGACGATCTCGACGATCTTGTCCGGGTCGCGTGCATCCAGCTCGATGTCGAACACGTCGATGCCGGCGAACTTCTTGAACAGGCAGCCCTTGCCCTCCATCACCGGCTTGCCGGCCAGCGGGCCGATGTCGCCCAGGCCCAGCACGGCGGTGCCGTTGGTCACCACGGCCACCAGGTTGGCGCGCGAGGTGTATTCGGCGGCGGTAGCGGGATCCTTGGCGATTTCCTCGCAGGCGTACGCGACGCCCGGCGAGTAGGCCAGCGACAGGTCGCGCTGGTTGGACAGCGCCTTGGTCGCCGTTACCTGGATCTTTCCCTTGGTGGGACTGCGGTGGTATTCCAGTGCAGCGAGGCGCAGTTGCGCTTCAGGACTGTTCGGGGCATGTTGCGGTGCATCACCGCTGTTCTGGCTGCTCATTGGCTCGTCCGGAAAATGGCCCGGCCGGAAGCGCCCTTCTCCCGCCATGATTCGTATCGGCCGCAATCGGGAGAAGGACCGGAAGCGAAAAAACATCTGGCAGCGAAACTGACGATCCCGACCACGAAGGCTCGGAAAAATCGAGCAGTCATTCTAGCCCACGGCTTCGTGCAAAGTGCCACCAAAGCCAGTCCGGAAGCCGTTTTTTGGTCGGAATGTTCCAGTTAAACAGCTTTTACCAATGGGTATGCAATGAACGTGCAGAAGCATGCCTCTGCACGCAATTGCACGCAGCTCGGTTTTTGCGCTATTTCTGCGGCTTTTCGACTTCCAGCGTGACCCGCCGCGGCCGCCCGCTGTCCCCCGGAAAGTCCGCGAAGGCGCTGCGGATCAGGTATGGCATCGTCGCCGGCAGGCTGCCGTTCTCGGTCTGGTTCTGCGCCGTGACCTGGTAGACCCGCTTGCCGCTGGCAGCGTCCCTGAAATAGACGCGCAGGTTAGAGAACAGCACCGGCACGTCGCGCACCACCGTCTGCGGCGGCCAGTAGCCCGGTCCCCACGGGCCCCACGGCCCCCATGGACCCCACGGGCGGTAATAGCCGGGCCCCCAGTACGGCCCCCAATAGGGCCCCCAATAGGGCCCCCACGGGCCATACCAGGGATCGGGATAGACCGTCTCGGCCACGCGCACGATGCCGGGCGCGGCGTCGTAATCCATGCTGATGCGGTAGCGCGCCTGCTTCTCCGGCACCTGTTCGTAGCCGGCGTCGTACAGCGCCTCGGCCAGCCATTGCTCGTAGGTCTGGCGGTCCAGCTGGCCCGCCTGCTCCGGCGTGCGCTCGAAGCTGTAGGTGCGCGGCGCATCGTTCTGCCAGCCGGGCTGCCGGAAAGCGGTGACATCGGTCACCACGGTACTGGCGCAGCCCGACAGCAGCAGCGCCAGTAGCGCCAGCGCCCAGAGGCCCGGGATTCCCATGGAGCAGGCATTTTTTCTTTTTTCATCGCCGACACCGCCTGAGCGCCGCCACATAGCTACCTCGCTTTCCACTCTCAAAATCGTCCTGCGTGTCGCTGAGACCACGCGGCGCCGGCGGAATTCCCGCTTGCCCGGGCGCGGCTGCTGACAATGAACTCCCACCCCCTTGGCTACAATGAGGACTTCGGCGCCATGCTTCGCCCGCACGCGCATGGCACCCTCCCCAACGGTCTTCCGAAGACAGGATCCCTCCATGCTGCGCACCGACACGCCCGTTACCGTCTATCGCAAGGACTATACCGCGCCCCCGTTCGCCATCGACCATGCCGACCTGGTGCTCGATCTCGATCCCCAGCGCACCGTCGTCACCAGCACGCTGCGTTTCGCGCGCCAGCCCGGCGGGGCCGCCGACGCGCCGCTGGTGCTGTGCGGCGACGAACTCGAACTGGTCGGCGTCAGCCTGGACGGCAAGCCGGTGGCCAACGCCACCCAGGACGCCGGCACGCTGACCATTCCGGGGCTGCCCGCGCAAGGCTCGCTCGAGATCACGACCGCGTGCCAGCCCGCGGCCAATACCACGCTGTCGGGCCTGTACGTGTCCAACGGCAACTTCTTCACCCAGTGCGAGGCCGAGGGCTTCCGCCGCATCACCTACTTCCTTGACCGCCCGGACGTGATGGCGACCTTCCGCGTCACGCTGCGCGCCCGTCGCGACGCCTACCCGGTGCTGCTGTCCAACGGCAACCTGGTCAGCAAGCAGGAGCTGCCCGACGGCCGCCACGAAGCCGTGTGGGAAGACCCGTTCCGCAAGCCGTCGTACCTGTTCGCGCTGGTGGCCGGCAAGCTGGAATGCATCGAGGAGCGGATCCAGTCCGCCTCCGGCAAGGACAAGCTGCTGCAGGTCTGGGTCGAGGCGCGCGACCTGGACAAGACCCGCCACGCGATGGACTCGCTGGTGCATTCGATCCGCTGGGATGAACAGCGCTTCGGGCTGGAACTCGATCTCGACCGCTTCATGATCGTCGCCGTCGGCGACTTCAACATGGGCGCGATGGAGAACAAGGGCCTGAACATCTTCAACACCAAGTACGTGCTGGCCAATGCGGAAACCGCCACCGACACGGACTTCGCCAATATCGAGGCGGTGGTCGGCCACGAATACTTCCACAACTGGACCGGCAACCGCGTGACCTGCCGCGACTGGTTCCAGCTGTCGCTGAAGGAAGGCCTGACCGTGTTCCGCGACCAGGAATTCTCCGCCGACATGATGGGCTCGGAATCGGGCCGCGCGGTCAAGCGCATCGAGGACGTGCGCGTGCTGCGCCAGGTGCAGTTCCCCGAGGACGCCGGTCCGATGGCACACCCGGTCCGCCCCGACAGCTACGAAGAGATCAACAACTTCTACACCGTCACGGTGTACGAGAAAGGCGCCGAGGTTGTGCGCATGTACCAGACCTTGCTGGGCCGCGACGGCTTCCGCAAGGGCATGGACCTGTACTTCCAGCGCCACGACGGCCAGGCCGTCACCTGCGACGACTTCCGTGCGGCGATGGCCGATGCCAATGGCCGTGACCTGGCGCAGTTCGGCCTGTGGTACAGCCAGGCCGGCACGCCGGTGGTGACCGCGCGCACCGCGTGGAACGCCGACGACGGCAGCCTGGCGCTGACGCTGACGCAGCGCTGCCCCAAGGTCGGCATCGAGACCCGCGCCGGCACGCCCGAGAAGCAGCCCTTCCACATCCCGTTCGCGCTCGGCCTGCTCGGCGCCGACGGCAAGGACCTGCCGCTGCAGCTCGAGGGCGAAGGCGCGCCCGGCGCGACCACGCGCGTGCTCGACTTCACGCAGGCCGAGCAGACCTTCCGCTTCATCAACCTCCCGCGCGGGACCGAAGCGCCGCTGCCCTCGCTGCTGCGCAATTTCTCCGCACCGGTGATCGTCGATGCCGAGTACACCGACGCGCAGCTGACCTTCCTGCTGGCGCACGACAGCGACGCCTTCAACCGCTGGGAAGCCGGCCAGCGCCTGGCCACGCGCGCGCTGCTGCAGCTGGTCGCCGACGTGCAGGCCGGCCGCGAGCTCAGGCTCGACCCGGCGCTGGTGCAGGCCATGCGCGCGGTGCTGACCGACGACACGCTCAACCCCGCCTTCCGCGAGCAGGCGCTGGTGCTGCCCGCCGAGGCCTACCTGGCCGAGCGCATGGGCGTGGCCGATCCGGCCGCCATCCACCGCGCCCGCCAGTTCATGCGCGAAGGCCTGGCCCGCGCGCTCAAGGCCGACTGGCTGGCCGCCTACGAGGCCAACGCCACGCCCGGCCCCTACTCGCCGGATGCTGCCTCCGCCGCCAGGCGCGCGCTGCGCAACCTGGCGCTCGGCTATTTGGCCGACAGCGGCGACGCCGACATGCACGCGCTGGCCGACCAGCAGTACCAGGCCGCCGACAACATGACCGACCGCTTCACCGCGCTGTCGGCGCTGGTCAACAGCTTCGCGCCCGGGCGCGAGCATGCCCTCACCGATTTCTACGAGCGCTTCGAGGACGACCCGCTGGTGATCGACAAATGGTTCTCGCTGCAGGGCATGCAGCGCGGCAGCGTGGGGAAACAGCCGGGCGGTCCGCACGCCGGCAAGCGCACCATCGACACCGTGCTCAGGCTGATGGAGCATCCGGCGTTCAACCTGCGCAACCCCAACCGCGCGCGCTCGCTGATTTTCAGCTTCTGCTCCGGCAACCCGGCGCAGTTCCATGCCGAGGACGGCTCGGGCTACCGCTTCTGGGCCGACCAGGTACTGGCGCTCGACGCCATCAACCCGCAGGTGGCCGCACGGCTGGCGCGGGTGATGGACCGCTGGCAGAAATACGAGCTGACGCTGCGCGACCGCATGCGCGCCGAACTGGAGCGCGTCGCCGCCAGCACCACGCTGTCGCGCGACGTCCGGGAGATCGTCGGCAAGGCGCTGGCCGCCTGAACCACGGAGTATGTCAGGGAGGCCCCGCAACGCCCCCTTTGCCCGGCCAGGGCCGGCCGGGCATGTAGAATTGCGGCCATCCAAGGAGAACCAACCATGACTCGCATCAGCCTCACCCGCTACCTGGTCGAGGAGCAGCGCAAGCACAACACGATCCAGCCCGAACTGCGGCTGCTGATCGAAGTGGTCGCGCGCGCCTGCAAGGCCATTTCCAACGCCGTCAACAAGGGCGCGCTCGCCGGCGTGCTCGGCTCGGCCGGCACCGGCAACGTGCAGGGCGAAACCCAGCAGAAGCTGGACGTGATCGCCAATGAAGTGCTGCTCGACGCCAACGAGTGGGGCGGCCACCTCGCCGCGATGGCGTCGGAGGAAATGGAATCGTTCTACGAGATTCCCAACCGCTATCCGAAGGGCGAATACCTGCTGCTGTTCGATCCGCTCGACGGCTCGTCCAACATCGACGTCAACGTGTCGATCGGCACCATCTTCTCGGTGCTGCACATGCCCAAGCCCGGCCAGACCGTGACCGAGGCCGACTTCCTGCAGCCGGGCACCCACCAGGTCGCCGCCGGCTACGCCGTGTACGGTCCGCAGACTACGCTGGTGCTGACCGTCGGCAACGGCGTGCACGTGTTCACGCTGGACCGCGAGGCCGGCAGCTTCGTGCTGACGCAGTCCAACCTGATGATTCCGGAAGACACCAAGGAATTCGCCATCAACATGTCGAACATGCGCCACTGGGCCCCGCCGGTGCGCAAGTACATCGACGAATGCCTGGCCGGCGACGAAGGCCCGCGCGGCAAGAACTTCAACATGCGCTGGATCGCCTCGATGGTCGCCGACGTGCACCGCATCCTGACCCGCGGTGGCGTGTTCATGTATCCGTGGGACAAGCGCGAGCCGGAAAAGGCCGGCAAGCTGCGCCTGATGTATGAAGCCAACCCGATGGCGATGCTGGTCGAGCAGGCCGGCGGTGCCGCCACCAACGGCCAGATCCGCCTCATGGACGTGCAGCCGGAAAAGCTGCACCAGCGCGTGTCGGTGATCCTGGGCTCGAAGAACGAAGTGGAACGCGTCACCCGCTACCATCACGAAGCCGAAGGCAAGGCCTGAGCCTCGCCACCCGGCAACAAGACGGGGCGCCAGCTGGCGCCCCGTTTTTCATCCGCCTCCCGCAAGCGGAGCAGGCGCCGCCTGGACGGTAGACCGGCGGATGACACAGGCGACACAAAGGGCTTCCCAAGCCGTAAAAACACTGCTAGTATTGCGGGCTGTTCCAGTTCACCGGAACTTGTTGCCGAAGTAGCTCAGTCGGTAGAGCAGCTCATTCGTAATGAGAAGGTCGGGGGTTCGATTCCTCTCTTCGGCACCAATCAAATCCAGCACTTAGCCCAGCCAGCCCGGTTGGGCTTTGTTGTTTCTGGGTAGCGTGTAGCCAGCAGGCTGCGGTTATTCTGCGCTGCCTGAAGCCGATGCCGAGGGCGTGGCATCGGCAAGAACGTGTGTGGCCACCCAAAGCCAGCCACTTGTCGTCGACCGACGCCTCCACGAGCCGGCTCTGGCCGCTTACGTCAGGTCTCTTCCAACAGTACTTTGGCATCTTGCCAGTCAACGGTATCGAACCCTTCGGTGAAGGTGTCATGAATACCGGCCAGGATGGTGCAGTTCGGCCGCGAAGATCAGGCTCATGGCAAGGGCGAACGGATCAGAGGCCTTGCTGGCCAGCGCCAGCGCTTTCTCGCTGCGCACGCACGCCTGGTCCGGAAAACCAAGAAACCAGAGCGTCCAGCTTAACGTGCTCCGCATATGGAGGGCGAGGTTAGGCGCATGACGCAGAAGTTCGCTGTATGGTTGCCGATCGGGACGGTGCAGTGCCAGCGCCTGCTCCATGTGGGTCCGGGCCCTCCTAAGAGATGGGTTATCGAAAATGCCTGGCCACCAAGACGGTTAAGGTGCATTTGGGGCCGGGCTGCAGAGATGCCTCATCAGCAACACTTCGTTGCGCTTACCCGGCTAACTGCGCACCGGTACGATGCTGAACCGCGAGACACCCTCGGTTGCAGCCATCTCGGCCGCCAGCGAAGCCGGCGATATCGCGCGCGCCTTGTCCGGCGCGACCAGGCTGACGCGCCACACTGCCTGGTTGTGAGCAAAAGTGATGTTCAGGGTGTCGTGCAGCACGCGATAGCCGCGAGCACTTGCCCTGTCGATCAGCAGATCGAAATCAGGCGCTTCTCCGGGTTGGAAAGTCAGCGACAGATCAAGCGTCATACGGCCCGGAAGCCAGGCCTCCAGCCGATGCAGCAGGGACATCGACGCCACGCAGAGCACAGCGAGCAGCAACCCGGCGGCATAAAAGCCCACGCCCAGCAACACGCCTATGGCCGAGGCGGCCCAGATCGATGCCGCGGTCGTGAGGCCCCGGATGGTCATGCCGTCCTTCATGATGACCCCCGCGCAAAGGAAGCCGACGCCGGTGACAACCCCCTGCACGATACGTGTCGGGTCTGCCTGGGCGTGCGCTGCAGCACCGCCATACCACAGCGCCGGGTAGCCGACGAACACCGTCAATGCCGTCGACGCCATGCACACGAGGCCGTAAGTGCGCATGCCAGCGGCCCGGCCGTTGTACGAGCGCTCGTAGCCAACCAGCATTCCCAGCAGCAACGCGCCCGCCAGGTTCAATCCGATGAACGCGTTGGCGGCGAGAAAGCTACCGCTCCAATAGTGCTGCAGATCTCCGATCATGGGGTTTCGCGATCAGGATGCGAGCCAGGCATTCAGCGAGCGCAAGGTTTCCTCGCTCAGCTCGCCGGCCGCGGCGGCAAGACGCAGACGGCCCAGGAGGTAGTCCAGGCGTGCCTGGACCACGTCAAGCTCGGCGGCGAACACGCGCTGCTGCGCGTCCAGCACGTCGGGTTCCGTACGGGTTCCCACGTCACGGCCAAGCGTCGTCGCCGCGAGCGCGCTACGCGCCGAAGTCAGCGACTGCTCGAGTGCGGCGACGCGCGACACGCCCGTTTTCACCGAGAGGAATCCGTCCTGCACCTGCAGGCGCACGTCGCGCCGGGCGGCGGCAAGCTCCTGTTCCGCCTGGCTCTTCCGCGCAACGGACTCCCGCTCGCGCGAATCCAGACCGCCGCCCGCGTACAGCGGAATGTTGAGCTGCAAGCCGACCGTCGCGGTGCGGGTGTTGCTGGGTGCAACCCAGGGAGCCAGGTTGCCGCTCTGCCCTTGTGCGCCATAACGTGCCACCAGCGCAACGGTCGGGCGGCTGCTGACGCGGTACTTGTCGATCTCCATGCCGGCAATGTCGAGCTCCGACTGCCTGGTCTTCACCAGGTAGCTCTGCTCTTCCCCCCTTGCCTGCCACGCCGTGAGATTGTCCGGTTCCGGCGGCCGCGGCGCGAAACCGGGCGCCAGCGCGCTGAGGTGATCGGGCGGCATGCCGACGGTTTCCTGGAATCGCGTGCGTCGTTGCTCCAGCGCGGACTGCGCCGTGACTTCGCGACTCTCCACCCCATCCAGGCGCGCCTGGGCTTCATGAAGATCGGTGATCTTGCCCTGGCCGACGTCGAAGCGGGCCTTGGCGCGGTCGCGTTGCTGCCGCAAGGCCGCCTTCTCGGCTTGCACCACACGCAGCGTTTCCTCGCCCAACACCACGCCGAAGTATGCCTCGGCCACCCGCAGGGCCAGATCCTGGCGAGACTGGTCGAACTGCGTCTGCGCCAGGTTTGACTGCTCGCGGAACTGCTTCCTCGTTGCTACCGCGGTCCTGTCGTACAGCGGCTGAACCAGCACCACGCCGGCCTGCCGCGACGTTCCCGAGCTATCACTGGCTACCAGCGGCGCGCCGTCGACCGGCTGGTTGCCAGACGAACGATTGTTGATCCTGTCCAGTGCTGCCTGGAGGTTTACGCGGGGACGCAGCAAGGCGTCGCCCTGCACTGCCTTTTCCCTCCCCGCCGTGAGCGCATCGTTTGCAGCGAGGCTCGTCGGATCGTGCGCCAATGCTTGCTGATAGGCCGTCACGAGATCGATAGCGCCCGACTCTCCGGCGTTTAGGAACAGCATGCAGCCCAAAGCCACTTGCGCGGCCCGCAGGCCCATACTCAATCTTTTCATCGAAATCACTCTCATCGTCACATTGCGATCAGACGGTCGCAGGACGCTTTGCGCGGTACCAGGTCGCATACAGGGCAGGAAGGAAGACGAGGGTCAGCACCGTGGCAACGGCGAGCCCACCCATGATTGCCCACGCCATGGGACCCCAGAACACGGAATGGGTAAGCGGCACCATCGCCAGGATCGCCGCCAGGGCAGTCAGCACGATCGGGCGTAGCCGTCGGACCGCCGCCTCCACGATGGCCGTCCACAATGGGACACCCGCGGCCACGTCCTGGTCGATCTGCACGACCAGAATCACCGAGTTGCGGATGATCATTCCGGCGAGGGCGATAACGCCTAACATGGCGACAAAACCAAATGGAATCCGGAACGCGGCCATGATGATGCTGACACCGATCAGTCCGAGCGGCGCTGTCAGCAAGACCATCGCCATCTTTCTCATATCCTGCAGTTGAATCATCAGCAGCAGGAGCACCGCGATGATCGTCACAGGCATCACCGCGAAAACAGAAGCCTGAGCCTTCGCACTCGATTCGTAAGCGCCACCGATCTCGATGCCGTAGCCGAGCGGAAGTTCTTTTTCCAGTGCGTCGATCTTCGGCTGCAGTGCACGCGTGACGTCGGGTGCCTGCGCCCCCGCGATATCGGCACGAACCGTCAGCGTCGGCACGCGGTTACGCCGCCACAACTCGCTGTCCTCGCTGTCAAGCGTGAGTCGGGCCACCTGCGAGACCGGCACGAACTTGCCGTCGCGGACGTAGATCTTTGCGTCCTTCAGGTTGTTCAGGTCCGTGCGTTCCGCCGCGACGAGGCGCGACACCACATCGATACCCTGGTCTTCCTCGCGGTACTGCGTGATTGGCGTGCCCGACAGCGAAGCCTCAAGGGCCTCCTTGATCTGGCCTGAGCTGACACCCAGTGCACGCGCCTTGTCCTGGTCGACGTCGACCTGCAAGCGCTTGACGCGTTCGCCCCAGTCCTGGTTGACCTGGCGCACGTGCGGCTCTTCGCGCATGATTGCGGCCAGTTTCTGCCCGATTGCGCGTACTTTGGCGTTGTCCTGCCCGTACACTCGGAACTGCACCGGGTAACCGACCGGCGGACCGTTTTCCAGTCGATTGACGCGGCCGCGCACATTGGGGAATTTTTCGTCGAACAGCTTCTCGAGCTTCTCCTTCACCCGCTCCCGTGCCTCGCCGCCCTTCGTCATCACCAGCATCTCGCCCAGATTCAGATTGGGCGTCTGCACGTCGAGGGGCAGGTAGAATCGCGGCGCACCGTTGCCAACAAAGCTGGTCACCGCCGCAATGTCCGGATCGCCCTTGAGCAGGCCTTCCAGCTTCTGGACCTCGCGTTGACTCGCCTCGAACGTCGAAGCCTTCGGCATCCACAGGTCCACGATGAGTTCGGGACGGTCAGATGCCGGAAAGAACTGCTGGGGTATTGCCTTGAACAGCAGCAGTGAGCCGATGAACGCAGCAACCGTGATGCCGAGCACCCACACGCGCTGCTTCAGGCAGAAGTCGATGAACCGGCGGAACCTGACATAGAAGCCGCGCTGGTAGACCGCGTCCTCGTCATGCGAGGCGTGCGCATGCTCATTCAGGAGCTTGAAGCCGATGTAAGGCGTAAAGAGCACTGCCACGATCCATGACAGCACCAGCGAAATGCCCACCACCTGGAACAGGGAGTACACATATTCGCCCGTGCCCGACTTCGCAAAGCCGACCGGGAGAAAACCCGCCGCGGTAATCAGCGTTCCGGTGAGCATCGGGAACGCCGTGGCGGTGTAGGCGTAGGTGGCGGCGCGGAACTTGTCCCAGCCCTGCTCCAGCTTCAGCGCCATCATTTCGACGGCAATGATGGCGTCGTCCACCAACAAACCTAGCGCGATGATCAGCGCACCGAGCGAGATGCGCTGCAACTCGATGCCCATCACGTACATCGCGAGGAAGGTCATGGCCAGCACGAGCGGGATGCTGAGCGCGACGACCAGCCCGGTGCGCAAGCCCAGCGACAGGAAGCTGACGACGAGCACAATGATCACGGCCTCGGCCAGACTCTTCTTGAACTCGAATACGGAATGTTCGACGATACGCGGCTGGTCGCTGACTGCGTGGATCTGCACGCCCACCGGCAGGTTGGACTCGATGCGCTGGATCGTTTCGTCCAGCTTTGCGCCAAGCCGAATCACGTCGCCGCCCTTGCGCATGCTCACCGCCAGGCCGATCGCCTCAGTGCCATTGAAGCGCATCCTCGAGGTGGCGGGCTCCACAAAGCCGCGGCGGACGTCGGCGATATCGCCGAGGCGGAAAGTACGCTGGCCGGCACGGATGCCGATGGCGCGAATTTTTTCGACTGAGTCGAACTCGCCACTGACAGCCAGCCGTACTTGTTCCGCCGACGTTTGAACCGTCCCGCCGGATGTCACGGCATTGGTTTGTGCGAGCGTCGATGCGATCAGTGCCGGGTCGATACCCAGCGAGGCGAGCTTGGCGGTGGAGACTTCCACATAGATCTTCTGTTCCTGCTTGCCTACCAGGTCGACCTTGTTGACGTCGTCGACACGAAGGAACTCATTACGCGCGGCGTCCGCGATCCGTCTCAGGTCGTCATAGTCGAAGCCATCGCCCGTGATGGCATAGAGGTTACCGAACGTGTCGCCGAACTCGTCATTGAAGAGCGGGCCCTGCGTGCCCTGGGGCAAGGTATGCCGGATGTCGCCCATCTTCTTGCGGACCTGGTACCACACATCCGGCACGGCCTCCGGTGGTACATTCTCGCGCAGGTTGACCTTGACCTGCGTTTCGCCCGGCTTCACATAGGTGGACGTATAGTCAATCTCGGCGACCTCTTGCAGCTTGCGCTCGATCTTGTCGGTGACCTGGTCGGCCATCTGCTGCGCGGAGCTTCCCGGCCAGTACGCCTGCACAACCATGGTCTTGATCGTGAACTCGGGGTCTTCCTTCTGGCCCAGGCTGCCGTATGCCAGCGCACCGGCCACTGACAACAGCAACAGCAGAAACGCCACCATCTGCTGGTGCTTCAGTGCCCATTCGGACAGGTTGATCCCTTTCACTTCACACCTCCCGCCCTGGCGACAGTTACCGCCTCGGCCACCTTCACCTGCTGGCCCGCCTGCAGCATGTGCACGCCGGCACTCACCACGGTCTCTCCGCCCGCCAGGCCCTCAACCACGAGGACGCTGTCGTTCTGCGCCGCACCCAGCCTGACTTCACGCGCGATCACCCGCGACGTCTTCGGGTCGACCACCCATACCTGGCGGCCACGTTCATGATCAACAATGGCGGTCAGCGGCACGCGGACTACGCCGTTGCCGTCCACGTCGGGTGCGATCACCGACGCTGTCATGCCTAACCGCAGCTCCGGATCCGCCTCCTGAATGGAAATGCGCGCCGAGTACGTCCGGGTGACGCTGTCCGCGTCCGGCGCAAGCTCGCGGAGCTTGCCCGTCCAGGACTTGTCCGGTTGCGCCCATACCGTAATCGTCAGCATCGGCGCCTTGCGCAACTCGTCGACGCGCGACTCCGGAATGCTGATCGAAACCTCGCGTTCGCCGTCAGCCGCGACGGTGGCGATCGTCTGCCCGGCTGAAACCACCTGGCCAGCTTCCGCGTTGATTGCGCTTACCACGCCATCGCGGTCGGCTACGAGCGTGGTAAATCCGCGCATGTTGGCATTCAGCTGCTGACGCGCCTGTGCCGAACGCAGTTGTGCTTCCGCCTGGTTAAGCGCCAGCCGCTGCTGGTCCAGCTCGGCTTGCGAAGCAAAGTTCTGGGCCAGCAGTTGCTCGGTACGCTTAACGTCCACCCGCGCCTGGGCTACCCGGCTTCTTGCCGCATCAGCCTCCGCGCCCGCCGCGGCTACCTGCAACGTTTCCTGCGTGGGATCGAGCTGGAACAACGGCTGGCCGCGCTTGACATGGCTGCCGACTTCCACCATGCGCGCGACGATCTTGCCGCTGGTGCGGAATCCCAGCTGACTTTCGTAACGCGCACGAATCTCGCCTGAATAGGTCGCACCGACCGACCCGGCGGTGCGCCCGGCGACCACTGTCCGCACTGGCCTCACGTCCTTGCGTTCGGGTTCCGGACCCGGTGTGCACGCGGCCAGATGTGCCGCGATGATGGTAAGAGCTGCCGCTCGAAGGTTCCTGTTCAATTTCTGCGCTCCACTAAGGTCCGTCGCTCGCCTGCGATTCATCAGCGATCCACGCCACGGACTCGTGCTGGCTTCATTGACGGCAGGCCTGTTCGGGCTTTCGCCCTTCCTGAAAGCCCGAAGTCTACTTCATAATGATTTATTTGTCATGATGACATACAATGTATTTTTGTGTGTGTGAGGACGGGTCGCCTTTGAGGTCCCGGAGCGCAGGAGACGAAGACAGCCCGTGCGCAAAACGACAATGGCGATACGCGAAGTGATGCGACGGAGGCTGCAGATGCAGGAAGACCGGCGCGCGGGTCGCCGACGCATTAACCATGAGGAGAGAACAGATCAATGACCCCGATGCAGACCCGATTCGCAACGGAAGCAGAACCGTGGAAGACTGGCGACCACCGTCAGCGCGTCGCGGCAAAACGGCGGCAGCGTATGCGCTCACTGTTGCTGAACAGTGCGATGCGCCTGATGCTGGAGAACAGGGTCTCGACGCCGTCCATCGACGACATCATCTCGGCAGCAGGGGTTTCACGCGGAACGTTCTACAAGTACTTTCCGTCGTCCGACGCGATCGTGCAGGAGATTGTCGGGAAGATGGCCGAGCAGTGGGTGCGGGCGGCCGACCCCATTGTGCGCGACCATGACGACCCGGCCGAGCACATCGCCAGGGGAATACGGCTGGCGTCGATCCTGACGGTACACCAGCCGGAGGTGGCTGGCATCCTTGGCCGGCTCGGATGGACGGCCTACCAGGCGCCGAATATGCTGGAGTTTGTCCGCAGGGACATAGAGGAAGGCGTTCGGCTCAATCGCTTCAAGCGCATGCCGATCGCCCTGGGCTTCAATATCGTTGCCGGAGCCGCAATGAGCGCAATGCAGAGCATGCTTGAGACCGAATGTCGCGAAGATTTTTCGGAGCTCGCCGCTGCCGTGGCATTGCGCGCCCTGGGCGTGGAGGAATCAGCGGCCGATGCGATATCCAGGTCGCCGCTGCATGCGAGTGAAGCGCTATTCGATGGCTTGCTCGCGAAAACGATCAGCGATATGCCATAGCGCTGGCTGCTAGTTGGAGGGCTCGGCCTTGGCGGCGAGCTTCTCCTGGGCCTTTTCGAGCAAGGATTCCGGCGGAGCCACCAGCTTTGGCAAAGGCGGGGAGGTCAACCGTACCGCACTCGCTGCAGGCACGCCGAGCGACTGCAACACCGCCCGGACAATCCGTTCCGGATAATCCTTGGCTGTTCTTCCCTTGGCCATGCGGTGAACGGCGATCAACCCGGCGCCGGCCACCATGTCCAACGCCACATCGGCCGCAACCTCGTCAAACGTGCCTCTCTTCAGGCCTTCCTTGATATCCGAGGGCAGGTATTCGTAGACGGCAGCACCCTTGCTGCCGACCAAAAGCAGGCCCGTACCGGAAAGAAACTGCGCCACGACAGGATAGGAGCGCGCAAGGTGCAGGTATAAGCGTATCCCCGTTGCAACCCGCAACGCCGGGTCTTCGATATCGCCGACCACGCTCTCAATCATTTGCACCATGTCGTGACTGAGCGCGTCGCCGACAGCCGCCAGCAGATCCTCGTTAGTACGGAAATAGTTGTAGAAGGAACCTTGCGAGACGCCAGCAGACGCGATGACTTCCGGGATCACGCTGGCCCCCACACCCCTTTGCCCAAAAACGATCATCGCGCTTTCAATGAGACGTTTGCGCATCCGTTCACGACGTTCTGCGGCAACGCGAGGGCGATGGTCTTTGGGATCAGGAGCGGCAGGCATCTTCAGTTAGAGGACCTTATGTGACGAGGCGATTATATCAATACGCCGCTTCAACGCCGCCAGCATGGCGTACGCCATGCTGGCGGCAGCGGGCGCCGGCGCTCTTCTTATAACATACAACATGTCATGATGACATCTAAGTCATTATGTGGAAGAATACGGAACTCATCAAAGATCCCGATGCGCACACGCGCTACTTGCCTCACGCAACGAGGCCCAATCATTTTCCCGAGGACATCAGTGCATCAGAACCACGCGTCGCTGCCAGTGGCCATGCAGGATCCGGACAAGCTGGTGGCATGCGAACATTGCGACGCACTCCATACACGAGCGGCGCTGAAACAGGACGAACGTGCCACGTGCCTGCGCTGCGGCGGCGCGCTGTATCGCGACAGTTCGCGAGCCTATCGCCGCTTGCTGCCGCTCGTGGTGACTGCCTTGATCCTGCTTCTGGTTTCGAACGCGTACCCGATTGTCGCCATGGACCTCAAGGGCTCGCGCATGGAGACCACGCTATGGAGCGCGGTACAGGCACTCTACGCGGACGATATGGCGCCGGTGGCGATGCTCGTGTTCGCCACGACCATCCTGTTTCCGCTCGCCGAACTGCTGATGATGTGCTACCTGCTCGTGTCGATGGCGCAGAACCGCACGCCACCCGGGTTCGAGCGCATCTTGCGCGGCATTTGCCGGACGCGGCCGTGGGGCATGATCGAAGTCTTCATGATCGGCGTGCTGGTTACGCTCGTGAAGCTGTCGACCATAGCGCAAGTGATGCCTGGTGTCGCGCTCTGGTCGTTCGGCGCCCTGGTGGTTGTACTGGCCGTCATCCTGTCGTTCGACCCGCGTGAACTCTGGCACCACCTCGATGTGCACGATGCAGATGACGTACCGGCCCGCTCGCGGGATGCCGCGCCATGACCGAGCCTCTGTCGCCCCTCCCCACCGCCACCTCGCGCGGACTGCTGTCGTGCCACACGTGCGACCGGCTCAGTCCGATGACGCTCGAGGCGGAACCGTGTCCGCGCTGCGGCACCGTACTGCATCATCGCAAGCCGGCCAGCCTGGCGCGCGCCTGGGCCTTCCTGCTGGCTGCCTACCTGCTGTATATCCCGGCCAATCTGTTGCCGATCATGGTGACGCAGTCAATTTTCGGCACGCAGCGCGACACCATCATGTCCGGCGTGATCTATCTGTGGTTGTCCGGCTCATACATGCTGGCAATCGTGGTGCTGATCGCCAGCATCGTCGTCCCGTTGCTGAAGATGATGATCCTCACCTTGTTGCTGCTATCGGTGCGCCGCGGATCGACCTGGCGCCTCCGCGAGCAGAGCAGCCTCTACACCCTGGTCGAAGTCATCGGCCGGTGGTCCATGCTCGACATCTTTGTGGTGGCACTGCTGGCATCGCTGGTGCGTGCCGGGGCGCTGGCCACCATTGCGCCCGGTGCCGGAGCCCTGGCCTTTGCCTCGGTTGTCGTACTGACCATGCTCGCGTCACTGAGCTTTGATCCCCGTCTGCTGTGGGATGCGCTCGAGACCTCTCCTTCCTCCACCGAATTTCAGCACTCCGAAAATGCCCGAACACATTAACCATCCTCCCCCAAACGGTATTCCACCGCCAGGACGCAAGCCCCGCGCGCGCTGGCTACCTTCCCTCGTCTGGGTAGTCCCGATCGTTGCCGCTGTGGTCGGACTCTCGCTGCTCGTCAGCACGCTTGCGTCGCGCGGGCCCGAGATCACCGTCACATTCCGCACCGCGGAGGGCCTGACGCCAGGCAAGACCGCCGTGCGCTACAAGGACGTCGATATCGGACTGGTCAAGACGGCACGTCTGGCAGCGGACCGTTCGCATGTGATCGCGACGATTGCTCTCACCAAGGACGCCAGGAACTTCGCAGTGGCCGACACACGGTTCTGGGTGGTACGGCCCCGCTTTGCCGTGAGCGGCGTGTCGGGACTGGAGACGCTGCTATCGGGCGCATATATCGGCGTGGATGCCGGCAAGTCGGCCGAGACGAAGCACAGCTTCACCGGGCTCGAAAATCCGCCGGTCATCACCACCGACGCTACCGGCAGGCAGTTCGTGCTGCGTGCGCAGGACCTGGGCTCGCTCGACATCGGCTCACCGGTCTACTATCGTCGCGTGCGGGTCGGCCACGTGGTGGCGTACCAGCTCGAACCGAATGGCCGCGATATCTCGCTGCGGGTATTCGTCAACAAGCCCTATGACAAGCTCGTTTCCGCCGACACACGCTTCTGGCACGCCAGCGGTGTCGACCTCAAGCTCGACGCGAACGGACTGAAATTGTCCACGCAGTCGCTGGCCACCGTGATGCTTGGCGGGGTGGCCTTCCAGGCCCCGGACCACTCCACCGCGCAGGCCCCGGCCGCCGAGAACACCGAGTACCTGCTGGCGGCGGACCAGTCCGAAGCCATGAAGGAACCGGACGAGCTCGCCCCCGCGCTGGCAGTACTCAACTTCGATCAGTCCGTGCGCGGCCTGTCGCCCGGTGCGCCGGTCGATTTCCGCGGCGTGACCGTCGGGCAGGTGCGCTCGATCGGTATCGAATACCAGCGTGACAAGAAGGCCTTCCGCATGCCCGTGGTCGTGGAGCTCTATCCGTCTCGCATGGGTCTGCGCGAGAAGGACGTGGCTGACGACGCGCGCAAGCGCGCCATTGTGCATAGCATGGTACAGCGCGGCATGCGTGCGCAGATGCGCACCGGCAACCTGCTGACCGGCCAGATGTATGTGGCACTCGATTTCTTTCCGAAAGCGTCCTCGCCGGTTAACCTGGACCTGAACGCGTCGGTGCCTGAGCTCCCCACCACACCGGGCACCTTCGACGAGTTGCAGGCCAAGCTTGGCGACATCGTCACCAAGATCGGCAAGGTGCCGTTCGACCAGATCGGACAGGACGCGCGCACGGCGATGGTGTCGATGAACAAGATGCTCGTCAAGGCGGACAAGCTCGTGGCACAGGTCAACGGCGATGTGGCTCCGCAGGTGGTCGCTGCCCTGCAGGATATGCGCCGCACGCTCGATACGGCCAATGGCGCGCTGGCGCCCGACGCATCACTGCAACAGGATACGCGCAGGATGATGCAGGAACTCACGCAAACAGCCGTCTCGCTGCGCATGCTCACCGATTATCTCGAGCGGCATCCCGAAGCGCTCCTGCAAGGCAAGAGGGAAGAGAAATGATGAAACGTCTAACGATGCTCCTTACGCTGGCCGCCGCGGCCACGACCCTGATAAACGGCTGCGCGTCGCCCGAGGCGCGCTACTACACGCTGGCGGCCAGTCCCTCCGACGCCGCGCCGGCCGGTACCGCGCGAGCCGGCCGTAGCGGCGACCCGTTATGGATCGAAGTCACGCCGGTGCGCGTGCCGGAGCGCCTGAACCGTATTCAGCTGGTGGTGCGTGACGGCAATGGGGGCCTCAAGCTTTCCGACACCTCTCGCTGGACGTCGCCATTACCCAACGAACTGCGCGATGCGCTGTCGCAGCAGCTGCAGGCGAGCCTCGATGCGGTGGATGTCTACCAGCGCGGCCTGTCGGCGACGCAGCCGGCATTCCGTGTGACGACCGATGTGGTAGCCCTCGACGCCGACGTGGGCAAGCGGGCAGCGGCGACCATCGCCTGGACCGTGCGGCGGCTGCCGGACGGCAAGGTCCTGAGCGGCCGCACCGAAACGGAGGTGCCCGCGCCCGGGCAGGTGGAGGGCGTGGTGAAAGCATATCGGCAGATCCTCGCGACAACCGCGGCCGATATAGCAGTTGGCGTGCAATCGCTAAACCGCTAGACGTGACGTTCGCACCCGGCGCCACCGCGCCACATCTCGACGCAGCCGGTTCCGGCCGACCGACGGTGGACGCCTGCCAGCCAAGGGGCCACTCTTTTCCTGGTGCATACTCCAAGGTTCTGAGTGTCAGGCAACTGGAATGACGGACGATCGAACTACGGGGAATGAGTGGCCGGACCTGTCGGCTGAACGGGGCGTTGCGCAATATCAGCGGCTGGCCTCGTTGCTGAGGCACCGGATCGCAAAGGGCGAGTATCCGCTCGGCATGCTGCTGCCGCCGATAACGCAGCTCGCCGCTGACCTGGGCGTGGCCGTCGTTACCGTCCGGCAGGCGTATGAGCTGCTTTCCAAGGAAGGCCTGATTCGTAGCCAGCGAGGCATCGGGACCCACGTGGCTGCCCTGCCCGCCGCCACCGGCGACCTCGAGCTGGCGATCAACGATCCGTTCGCAGCGCCGGAGGCGCTCGCCTTCGAAGTACTTGAAGTCCGGCGCCGCACCAAGGTGCCGCAGGAACTGCTCGGCCCGGGCGACCGGTCGGACGGCGAGTACGTCTGTGTCCGCAAGCTACACACCTATTCCGGCGAGCCGTTCTGCTACGCGGAGATCTATGTGTTGACCCTGGTTTTCGACGCATTGCCCAAGGACACCGCCAGGAACAAAAAGCTTCTCGCCGCGCTGCTCGATGAACTGGGCTCGCGGGGCAAACGCGTGCGACAACGGTTGACCGTGATGCCGGCGGATTTTCCCCTGTGCGACATGCTGAAAATCCCGTTCGCCACCCCCGTCGCGAAGATGTCGCGACGTCTTCTTGATAACAAAGGCAACGTACTCTACGCCGGCGTTACATGGTATCGGGGTGACCGCTACGTCTCCGAAATTGACATCCCCGCGTCCGCATTGAAGGCGGTGCCTGCCATTACCGAACCTCGCCGCGCCACTGGCGAGCGCAAGCAAGGCTAAAAACCCGGGTCGTTCAGCCCCTAGGGTAAACAAGGGGCAGAAAAATCCTTCCTCAGCCCCTAAACTTCCAACATTAGAACTTTAGAAGTATCAAATTGGCATGCAAGCCCGTTAGCCAGGCTTCGCCGTTGCTCTGGACGCTTCTGTTCCTCCGGCGCGTTGCCGCCATACCGAGTTTCCCGCCGGACCGGCATGCCTCTTCTGTCTCGTCAAAGGACGGCTTCCTTCCACTGATTCACATCCTCAAACAAACGGAGACAACTCATGACTGCAAGAGTACTTACACAGCCCACGACGTCCACCGGCGCCAAGCTGCCGCTGCCCGCCCTGCCGCAGGACAAGCTCCTGACCGTCAATATCGAGCAGATCCCGCTGATCAAGGATGTCTTTCCGGGCATCCACATCAGGCCGCTGCGCATGGACCCGGAGCGCGGTGAGTGGGTCATCATGGCCATCGTGGAACCCGGTTGTTCCCTGCCGATTCACTACCACACCGGAACGGCGCAGGTGTGGACGATCCAGGGCTGCTGGAAGTATCGCGAGTACCCCGACCAGCCGCAGACGGCCGGCTCCTACCTGTACGAACCCGGCGGCTCGGTGCACACCTTCTACACCCCCGAGGACAACACCGAGGACACGATCACCATCGCCTGGATCGAAGGCGCGCAGGTGAGCTTCAACGAGGACGGTACGTTCCACTCGCTCAATGACGCACTCTCGATCCAGTACGCGATCCAGGCTCTCGCGGCTGCGCGCGGCATCGGACCGGTGCCCTACGTCCGCGGTAACGGCACCGACGTTATCGAGGGATAAGAAGCGACTGACACCAAGGCAGGCCGCTCGCCGGCCTGCGCGGTGCCGTTCCTCTGCTCCTTACAGGCCAGCGTGTACGACACCGATCAGATCAATCAGTGACGATCCATCAATCCGCGAGATTGAGAGAGTGCAAGATGAGAATGATCAAAGCCGAGAGGATGTCGATACTGCCGATGCTGTTGCTGCTCGTTTTGCTGGCGACGCCGCTAGCCACAAGAGCGTGGGAACGCGGCAAGGTCGAAACCTTCGCCAAGTTGCCCGCTGGTGAGGCGCATCCCGAGGGGATCACCGTGGACCGCGAGGGCAATGTCTACGTCGTCACGGTAGCGGCGAACAAGCCCAGGACGAGCGAGGGCACGCTACTTGTGTTCGATCCGCGGGGCAAGCACCTGCGCACTGTCACCATCAAGGGCTCGAGCAGATTGTTACTTGACCTCGGCTTCCATCCCCGGACAGGCCAGTTGCTCGTCGTCGACTACAAGGGCGCGAAGGTCCTGAGCGTCGACCCCAGGACGGGTGCCTCGTCCGTGTTCATGACGGTCACCGGCAAGAGCCCCGGCCTCGACGGGTTGACGTTCGACCCCGCCGGAAACGTCTACGTGACCGACGCCCACCAGGGCATCATCTGGAAGGTCGGACCCGATGGCGGCGAAGGGACGGCCTGGGTCACCAGCGCGCTGCTGAAGCCCACGCGGATACCACCGACCATCGGCGCCAATGGCCTGGCGTTCAACAACAAGAAGACGGCATTGTTCGTTGCCAATACGGCGAACGACATCGTTGTCAGGATACCGGTGAGCGGCCCGACGCTCGAGCCCGGCACCCCTGAAGTCTTCGTCAACCGGATCGGCGGCGGACCCGACGGCCTGATCATCGACGAGCACGACAACCTCTGGATCGCGTGCAACCAGTCCAACGAGATTCTCGTGCTCGAGCCGACGCAGGGCCGGGTCATTGCCAAGCTCGGCGATTTCGGCGGCATCGATCGCAACGGGGCGCCGATCGGCTTCCTCTGGTCGAACAGCCTCGTCTTCCATGGCGACGACATTCTGGTCACCAACCTCTCACTCGATGTCGAGACGGCCATTTCGCAGCTCAGTGACGAGCTTGGCCTGGCGCATCTTGTGGGCAGGAATCTGCGCACCATCGATGGGCCGTGGGCGCGCCAGGTGAAGACCCACACCATCTCGAAAATCAAGAAGCCGATACCAGAACGTCTTGCGCTCGACCGCGGTCCACGCTAACCAGATCCTGGTCGCTGACCGCACGACACCGGTCGACGAATACTTGCAGCCGATGATGGTGGACGAACTCAACTGAGTTAATCCAGCCGGAGCCCGACCGATGACCGATGCGTTGTTGCAAGCCCGATGTCGCGGCCGATCGGCACGGAACGGCGGCCTTCCGGCCAGCCGTCATACATTGCCCCAACGGGATGAAAAGGATATGAAGAAAGAGGAGACAACGGGGCCGCTGGCCGGCGTGAAAGTCGTCGACATCACGTCAGTATTCATGGGGCCTTCTGCCACCCAGATGCTGGCTGACCTGGGCGCCGACGTGATCAAGGTCGAGCCTCCGGGCGGAGACAGTACGCGCGGCATCGGTCCCTGCGGCGATGAGAAGATGGGCCCGCTATTCCTGGGCCTGAACCGCAACAAGCGCAGCATCGTGCTTGACCTGAAAGCGCCCGCGGGGCGTGAGGCCCTGCTTTGCCTGGTACGGGATGCCGACGTGCTGGCCTACAACGTGCGCCCGCAGGCAATGCAGCGGCTGGGGCTGGACTATGAAACGCTGTCGGCCATCAATCCGCGCCTGGTCTATGTCGGCATGTTCGGCTTTTCGCAGCGGGGACGCTACGCGCCCCAGGCTGCCTTCGATGACCTGATCCAGGCCGCAACCGGCCTGCCGCTGGCCGTTTCGCTAGGCAGCGGCGACAGTCCCCGGTATCTGCCCATCACCATCGCGGATCGCTCGGTGGGGCTCTATGCTTTCGGTGTGATCTGCGCCGCCCTGTATTCGCGCATGAGCACTGGCAAGGGCCAGCGCGTTGACGTCCCCATGTTCGAGACGATGGTTCCCTATGTGATGGGAGACCACCTGTATGGCGAGACCTTCGTCCCGCCGAAGGGCGGCTTCGGCTATCCGCGACTGCTCTCGCCCGAGCGGCGGCCATACAAGACGAAGGATGGACATGTCTGCTGCCTGATCTATCACGATCATCACTGGCGGGCCTTCCTCCGGGTCATTGGCAAGCCGGAGTTGTACGACACCGATCCGCGCTTCGCCAATATCAACACCCGCACCGTCCACATCACCGACCTGTATGCCATGGTCAGCGACGAAATGGCCAGGCGCAGCACCGAGGAATGGCGCACCCTGCTCAAGGAGGCCGATGTTCCGGTCTTTCCGATGCACACGTTCGAGTCGCTGCTGGACGATCCGCATTTGCAGGACATCGGCTTCTTCAGCGAATCGGACCACCCGGCCGTCGGGCGTATCCGGGAGATGGCGGTGCCCAGCGAATGGCATGGCACCCCACCGGCCAGCCGGCGCCATGCACCCGGCCTGGGTGAGCACAGCCGCGAGGTACTGCGTGAGGCCGGCTACGACGACGCCGCCATCGATGCGCTGCACGCGTCCGGCATCTTGGGGGACTGGCCGAAAGCGCGCCACGCCAAAGGAGAAACCAGCCATGAGTGAAGAATTGCTGAGCGAGGTCCGGGGCGCAGTGCTCTACCTGACCATCAACCGCCCGGAGCGCCGCAATGCCATCACGCCGGGCGTAGTGCAGGGACTTCGCGACGGCATCCTGCGCGCCGATCGTGATGCCGACATCCGCGCTGTGGTCATTACCGGAGCGGGCGAGCAGGCGTTCTGCGCCGGCGCCGATCTGCAGACCGGCAGATCCTTTGCCTTCGATTACGCCGAGCCCTACCTGGGGATGGCGGACCTCTTCCGCTGCGCCAGACAGTCGACGGTACCGCTGATCGCCCGTGTCAACGGCGCCTGCATGGCGGGCGGCATGGGGCTGTTGGCGATGTGCGATCTGGCGATCGCCAGCGAAGGCGCCCGCTTCGGCCTGCCGGAGGTCAAGCTGGGCTTGTTCCCGGCACAGGTCCTGAGCGTGCTGCAGCACCTGGTGCCACGCCGCACGCTCACCGAATTGTGCCTGTGCGGCGAGCCGCTGTCCGCGAGGGAAGCGCTGGCCGCAGGACTCGTCAACGATGTCAGCGACGATCTCGACGCCAGTCTGGACTTGCTGCTGGCCCGCCTGCTGAACAATTCGCCCGCCGCCATTCGTCGGGGGCTGTACACGCTCAAGCATATGGAAAACATGTCGTTCGAGCAGTCCATGGCGTTCACGGAAAGCCAGATCGGGCTGTTCGCACTGACCGAGGACGCGCGCGAAGGCCAGGTCGCATTCCGCGAGAAGCGCGAGCCCTTGTGGACTGGCAGATAGGGAGATGGGAATGGACGTGAAAACGGTACGCATTGGCGGGGCTTCCGGGTTCTGGGGCGACAGCAGCGTTGGCGCGCCACAGCTTGTGCGCCACGGCGATATCGATTACCTGGTGTTCGACTACCTGGCCGAACTGACCATGTCGATTCTCGCCGCCGCCCGATTGCGCAAGCCGGAACTGGGTTACGCCACCGATTTCGTGACGGTGACAATGAAGCACCTGCTCGGAGAGATTGCCGCGCGCGGGATCCGCGTGGTCAGCAATGCCGGTGGCATGAACCCGCACGGGTGTGCGCAGGCCATTGCCGCGCTGGCCGCGGAACAGGGCCTGACGCTGCGCATCGCCGTGGTGGAAGGCGATGACGTGATGCCCCTGCTTCCACAGCTGCGCGAAGCCGGTGTGCAGGACATGCAGAAAGGCCGACCCCTGCCGGAGAAGGTGGTCAGCGCCAACGCGTACCTGGGGGCCTTGCCGATCAAACAGGCGCTGGACCAGGGCGCCCAGATCGTCATCACCGGGCGCTGCGTGGACAGTGCCGTGACGCTCGGCGTGCTGATGCACGAGTTCGGTTGGCAAGCCGACGACTATGACCGCCTGGCGCAAGGCAGTCTGGCCGGCCACATCATCGAGTGCGGGTGCCAGGCCACGGGCGGCTTGCATACCGACTGGGAAAGCGTCCCGGACTGGCACGACATCGGCTATCCGGTGGTCGAGTGCCGTGCCGACGGCACCTTCCTGGTCGGCAAGCCCCCCGCCACGGGGGGACTGGTCAATACCGCCACGGTCGGCGAGCAGGTGTTGTACGAGATCGGCGACCCGGCCACCTATCTGCTGCCAGACGTCACCTGCGATTTCACGCAGGTAACCCTTCGGCAGGCCGCAGCGGACCTGGTGGAAGTCAGCGGCGCGCGCGGGCGGGCCCCGGGCAATGCCTACAAGGTCTGTGCCACCTATGTCGACGGCTATCGCTGCAATGCCCAGCTTTCCATCGTCGGCATCGACGCGGTGGCCAAGGCGGAACGCACGGCGCAGGCGATCCTTGCCCGCACGCGCAAGCTGTTCGGGGAGAACGGGTGGGGAGACTACAGCCGCACCCACGTTGAGGTGCTGGGAGCGGAGTCCTGCTTTGGGCCACATGCTGCCGTCCGTCACACCCGCGAGGCGGTGATGCGGCTGGCGGTTATGCATCCCGAGAAGGCGGCGCTGGAATTGTTCGCGCGGGAAATTGCCGCGGCGGGGACCAGTTGGGCGCCGGGCACGACGGGCTCGGCTGGCGGGCGTTCCAGTCCCTCGCCATCGATCCGCCAGTATGCATTCCTGCTCGACAAGGGCACCTTGATCCCGGCGGTGGTGATAGACGGCGTACGCAGCGGCGTCACTGTTCCTTCGGGCGGTCAGGCGGTACCCGTCGCCCCGGTGGCGTCTTCACTCGCGGAAGCGCCGGCCACGGGCCCGGCAGAAGGCGACACCGTCGAAGTTCCGCTGATCCGGCTTGCCTATGGCCGTAGCGGCGACAAGGGGGATACCTCGAACATCGGACTGATCGCCCGCCGGCCGGCGTACCTGCCCGTGCTGCGGGCGGAAGTGACGGTGGCGCGCGTGGCGGAGTGGCTTGGGTACCTTGTGAAAGGGCCGGTGACCTGCTACGACCTGCCTGGCTTCGACGCCATGAACTTTGTCTGCGAGTCGGCACTGGATGGCGGTGGCATGGCGTCGCTGCGCAATGATCCGCTCGGCAAGGGAATGGCGCAGATTCTGCTTACCATGCCCGTGCACGTGCCGCGGGAGTTGTTGTCATGACCAGTAATGCGACCAGCGCTGCGGCCAACGAGAGCGTCATCCTCGCCGACGACGGCACCGGCGGCGTGACGCGATATCGACAACTGGCCAGCGTCATCCGGCACAAGATCGTGTCAGGCGAGTACCCGGTGGGCATGCAGCTACCAACCGTGGACAGCCTCGCCCAAAGCTACGGGATCGCCAAGGTCACCGTGCGCCAGGCCTTTGCCGCGCTGACGGAAGAGGGGCTAATCAGCAGCCAGCGCGGTCGTGGCACCCACGTCATGAAGCAGCCGCCAGCACCCGGAGAAGGCCTGCGCTCCGCCATCAATGACGAATCGGCCCATGGCAGCGAACTGGAAATCCGCATCCTCGAACTGCGCGAGGGCGTGGCGCTGCGGCCGGGGCTGGCCCGCCGCGGCACGCCGCTGGACAGTTATGTCATGGTCCGCAAACTGCATTTGCATGGCGGCACGCCATTCTGCCTGATCGAGGTGTATGTGGCCTCGTCAGTCTTTGCCCGCTTTCCCCGCGGTGGCGAAAGACACCACAAGCTCGGTCACCTGCTGCGCCAGGTCGAAGGTGACCGCCTTGGCATGATGCAGCAGAGCATGACAGTGGAGCCGGCCGACTACATCCTGGCGCGCGACCTCGCCTATGGCTTCGGGGCGCCTATTGCCAGGATCGTCCGGTCGACGCTGGACGTCGACGGCAATGTACTGCTGGCAGGGGAGTTCTGGTATCGCGGCGACCGGTTCATCCTGGACGTGGAAATGCCCGCCAAGCTGACCGAGCACTACCCCGCGCTCGCCATCCCCGACAGCCGTCGCTGAGCGCGACAGATTTCACCATTCAAGCGAGGAGACATCCGAATGACATCATCCTATGTACGGCGGGCCGCTGACGTGCCCGCGTACGCACCGGCCAACCATACGGGAACGGCGAACCAGCGCATCATCGGCAAGGAGACTGTCGGCGCGCGCCGGCTCGAGGTCCTGCTGGGCACGATTTCGCGGGGCCACGGCGCGTTGCCGCATGCACACCCGAATCTTGAGCAGGCGTCGTTCCTGCTCGCCGGCGAGGGTCTTGGCGAACTACCGGGAAAGCAGCGCATCTTGCGCGCGGGGGACTGGAGCTTCAACGCGGCCGGCGTCTTCCATCGCTTCGAGGTCATCAGCGACGACCCGGTACAGGTGATAGTGGTCTACGCGCCGCCGTACAGCGAAAACCCGAACGCAGCGGTGACCGCGGCCGGCCCGGACGACCCACGCCTTCAGACCGGTGCCGCCGATGTCCGCGACGTTCCTGCCAGCACCGAACCGATCGCGCTGCCGCACTACCGTGGCGCGCTCGTCAGGCCGGTCATCACACGCGAGACCGTCGATTCCCGCTTTCTCGACATCTATATGGTCGAACTTGATCCCGATGGCGGCGCCGAGCCGCACAGGCTTGGCGAGACCGAGCAGGTGCTCTTCGTGCGTGGCGGCACGCTCCGCGGGCACATCGAAGAGGAGCGCTTCGCGGCCGGGACCGGGGAGTGGGTCTACGTTCCCGACGGTGCGGAACTCAGCCTCGAATCGTCGGACGGGACGTGTGAGCTCATTGTCATTCGCGCACACGATCCGCTGTCCTGACGCACGCTCGGCCAAGTCAATCCATCAGATCCCGAGATGCGGGAGGAGACAAGATGATCCAGCGATTTTCCCGGCGGCGCATGCTCGCCCTGCTGTCCGGACTGGCCGCTGCTTCCGCGGCCCCGCAATGGGTGTGGGCTGCGGGCCCGAACGAGTATCCGGACAAACCGGTCCGTGTCGTGGTGCCGTTCCCTGCAGGCAGTGGCACGGACAACATCGCGCGCTACATCGCGCGGATCATCACTGCCCAGACCGGACAGTCCGTCGTCGTGGAAAACCGCCCCGGTGCCAACGGCTTCATCGCGGCCACGGCGGTCGCGACCGCGCCCGGCGATGGCTACACGATGCTCATCACGACAAATACCACCCACGCGGCCAATGCGTCCCTGTTCAAAAAGCTGCCCTATGATCCCATCAAGGACTACGCGCCGGTGTCGTTGATCGCCAGAAGCGGATTGGTCCTGGTGGTGCCATCCGACAGCCCGGTGCAGAAGGTGTCAGAACTGACCACGCTGGCGAAAAGCCGGCAAGGCAAGTTGACCTTCGCCAGCGGCAGTTCCTCCACCCGGGTCGCCAGTGAGCTCTACAAGATGATGAGCGGCGCACCGGCACTGCATGTGCCTTACAAGGGCGTGCCGCAGGGCCTGACCGACTTGATGGGCCATCAGGTCGACTTCATGATTTCCGACATCAATCCGGCCCTGCCCCTGATCCAGAACGGCAAGCTGCGCGCAGTCGCCGTAACCACGTCCAGGCGCCATCCCCTGCTCGCCAATGTTCCGACCATGGCGGAAAGCGGCCTGCCAGGGTACGAGATGACGGCCTGGGTTGCTGCCTTCTTTCCTGCCACCACGCCGAAACCGGTCGTCGCGCGCATGAGCCAGCTGATTCGGCATGGGTTGACGAGCCCGGCGGCTACCGAATACTTCAGCCGGACAGGAGGCCAACCCTCCCCATCGACGCCAGAAGAACTGGCAGCGTTCGTGCACAGCGAGACCGTCAAATGGGCTGAGGTGATCAAAGCCGCCGGCATCCAGCCGGAATGACCTGCGCCGCCGTCGGAGGCCGGGAATACTCGGCCGGCCCCCTGGCGGTAGTCAGAACATCCGGATCAGTCGGATCTGGGTGAAGTTTCCGTGCTTGGCATTGCGCGACGGCGCCACGAAGAGGATTTAACTCGTTGATTTTTAAGGAGTATGACAACGGAAATCGCCTCTCTTCAGCACCAAAAAGAATTCAGGGCATCGCCCACGCAAACCCGGACAGCCCTCACGCTCTCCGGGTTTTTTGTTGCCTGATCTCCGAAGCGCGGCCCAGGCCAGCGCAAGCGGATCTTCTTCCGTCTCGATAAGCTCCCATCCTCGCGGCATCTAGCGCATGGCGTCTGCCCACGGCGCGCATGAGGCCACCGCAGACGCGTCGGCCATGGCGTTCCGGCAAACGGGGAGAGGCAGGCTACCGCCCCAACCGCCGCGCCCACCAATACCGGAACGGATGGTCGAAGTCGGGATAGAGCACCGGCTGGCTGAAGCAGCCAGCGTGCTTCATCAGGAGGTAGGCGACAAGCATGGTCGCCCAAAAAGCAAACAGGTCCACGATGCACGGCCACCCTTGTTTGCCAGGTGGCCGTTTTCATTATAGGGAGCGCTGCCGCTGCGGGGCCGATACCGCACTCCGCACTTACCCTAACGCCAGGTGCGTCAGTACACTTCCGGCACGAACATCTGTTGCGGCACCGGATGCCGCACATAGTCCTCATGCCGCTCGCGCGCCGGCAGCACGATCGTGGGTGCGTCCACGTCCTGGTAAGGCACCAGGCTGAGCAGGTGGTGGATGCAGTTCAGCCGTGCGCGCTTCTTGTCGTCGGCCTGCACCACCCACCACGGCGCCTCGGGGATGTGGGTGCGCTCGAGCATGATCTCCTTGGCCTTGGTGTAGTCCTCCCAGCGCCGCTGCGATTCCAGGTCCATCGGGCTGAGCTTCCATTGCTTGAGTGGATCGTGGATACGGCTGAGGAAGCGCAGGCGCTGTTCGTCGTGCGTGATCGAGAACCAGTACTTGACGACCTGGATGCCGGAGCGCACCAGCATCTTCTCGAACTCTGGCACCGAGCGGAAGAATTCTTCGTACTGCTCGTCGTTGCAGAACCCCATCACGCGCTCGACGCCGGCGCGGTTGTACCAGCTGCGGTCGAACAGCACGATCTCGCCTGCCGCGGGCAGGTGCGCCGCATAGCGCTGGAAGTACCACTGGGTGCGTTCGCGGTCGTTGGGCGCGGGCAGCGCGGCCACGCGGCATACGCGCGGGTTCAGCCGCTGCGTGATGCGCTTGATCACGCCGCCCTTGCCGGCGGCGTCACGCCCTTCGAACAGGATCACCAGCTTGTGGCCGGTAGCCGCGACCCAGCTCTGCAGCCTGACCAGCTCGCCCTGCAGCCGGAACAGCTCGCGGAAATAGTGGCGGCGGCTGTCCTGCTCGGCCCCTTCGGGCAGATGTACCGGGTCGCCGAAGGCTTCGCTGGCTTCGCGGTCGTCCAGCTCCAGTTCGATCTCTTCGTCGTAGTAGTCGGCCACTTCATTGTGGATGCGCCGTACCAGCTCTGCCTCGCCCGGTCTCATCTGCCCCTCCTGTCGGATACATCGCGGTCGCGCCGATGCTGGCACGCCAGTGTTGCAGCCGCGTGAACGCCTGCGCGCGCTATGCCGCCGGGTTGATGTTGTGGTTGTGGCGGAACAGGTTGCCCGGGTCGTAGCGGCGCTTGACCTCGACCAGCCGTGCGAAGTTGGGACCATAGGCGGCGCCGATGCGGTCGGTTTCTTCCTGCGTCAGGAAATTGACGTAGACGCTGCCCAGCGCGAACGGCGCCGCGGCGCGGAATACTTCGCGGGCCCAGCCGATGCAAGCGTCGTCCTCGGCCGGCGTGTCCCAGCGCCCGTGCAGGTTCATGATGAACTGCGCGTCGCGGTTGGCATAGGCGGTGGCGTCCGGCGCCACGCGGTTGGTCTGGCCGCCCATCGCGCCGACGAACACCTCGCATTGCGGCGACGGCAGCTTGCCGATCTGCTCGACCAGCATCGCGATCAGGCCGTCGTCGAGCCCGGCGAAGTTGTGCGATTTCCAGTAGTTGCGCGCTCCCGGCGTCAGCAAGGGATCGAAGGCCTGCTGCCATGCCGTGAACGGCATCGGTCCGACATGCTCGCCATAAGGCGTGCCCAGTTTGCGCAGCGGCTCGACCAGCGCGGCGCCATGCTCCGGCGGGCCGATATAGCAGATCGCCAGCGCCACGATCGGCTTGCCATGCGCCTCCGGTGGCAGGAACGGCAGCGGTGGGGCCTGGCGCAACACCGCCCATACCGTCAATTCATCCGGCATCGACTTGAACTGCTCGCGAAAGGCCGGCAGCACGGTGGGACCCTGCTCGAGGGGGTAGATGATCAGGCCGCCATAGACCTCGGGGCCGACGGGGTGCAGCCGGAACTCGAACATTGTGACCACGCCGAAATTGCCGCCGCCGCCGCGCAGTGCCCAGAACAGGTCGGGGTGCTCGTCGGCGCTGGCGCGCAGCAGCTTGCCGTCGGCAGTGACCACCTGCGCCGAGACCAGGTTGTCGACGGTGGTGCCGAACTTGCGGCTGAGCCAGCCGAAGCCGCCGCCAAGGGTCAGACCCGCGACGCCGGTGGTCGAGTTGATGCCCAGCGGCGTGGCCAGCCCGAAGGCCTGCGCCTCATGGTCGAAGTCGCGCAGCGTGGCGCCGGGCTCTACCCAGGCACGCTGTGCCCGCGGGTCAATGCGCACCGAGCGCATCGCCGTCAGGTCGAGCACCATGCCGCCGTCGCAGATCGCCAGCCCGCCGATATTGTGGCCGCCGCCGCGTATTGCCAGCAGCACACCGTGCTCGCGCGCAAAGTTGACCGCGGCGATCACGTCGGCGACGCCGGCGGCCTGCACGATCAGTTGCGGCCGGCGGTCGATCATTGCGTTCCAGATGCGGCGGGCATCATCGTAAGCGGCGTCGGCGGGCTGCAGCAGCCGTCCGCGCATTTGCGCCTTTAGTGATTCGATATGTTCTTGCGATAACTGGCCCATGATCAGCCTCCCGATGCGGGTTTGGAAACATCGGACGACGCGCGGCTGCCGGGGTGCAGGAAGATGGCCACGAGGACCGATGACTTCACCATTTAAGGCAGGCCCCCGGCGAATGTAAACGCGGCGTGCAGCGCGCCCCGCTCAAGTGCCGCAACGCGATCATGGCGCCGTGCCCGCCTATCATGGAAGCAACGCCGGCACGGTGCAAACGGGCGCCGGCCGGCTGCGCAAATGGACACAACCAGCCACCCTCCCCTGTTCCTGTGCGGCGATGTGATGACCGGGCGCGGCATCGACCAGATCCTGGCGCATCCCAGCCAGCCGCTGCTCCACGAGTCGTATGTGCATTCGGCGCTCGACTATGTGCGCCTGGCCGAGCGCAAGGCGGGCCCGATCGCTCATCCGGTGGCGCCCGCGTATCCGTGGGGCGATGCGCTTGCCGAACTCGACAGTCGCGGCGCATGGCCGCGCATTGCCAACCTGGAGACGGCGATCACCACCAGCGACGACGCATGGCCCGGCAAGGCCGTGCATTACCGCATGCATCCGGACAATGTCGATTGCCTGCAGGCGGCAGGCATCGACTGCGTGTCACTGGCCAACAACCATGTGCTCGACTGGGGACGCGCTGGCCTGGCCGATACGCTGGCGGCGCTTGATGCCGCGCGTATCGCGCATGCCGGTGCCGGCCCCGATGAGGACAGCGCGATGCGGCCGGCGTGGCTGCCGCGGCCGGGCGGCGGGCGCGTCGCGGTATTTGCCTTCGCCATGCATAACTGCGGCACGCCCGCTGCATGGCGCGCCACCGCCGGCCACTCCGGCGTGAACCTGCTGGATGACTGGTCCGCCGCCTCGTGCGACCGCATTGCCGCGTGGATTGGCAGGGACAAGCGTGCCGGCGACCTCGTGGTGGCATCGATCCACTGGGGTGGCAACTGGGGCTACGACATCGACCCGGCGCAACGCGCCTTCGCGCACGGGCTGGTGGAGCGGGCCGGCGTGGATATCGTGCATGGGCATTCCTCGCACCATCCGCTCGGCATCGAGCTGCATGCGGGCAAGCCCATCCTTTATGGCTGCGGCGACTTCATCAACGACTACGAGGGCATCGGCGGCTACGACGACTACCGGCCGGACCTGGCGCTGATGGTATTCGTCCGCTTCGATGCGGCAGGCAACGCAGACCTGCGGCTGGTGCCGCTGCGGCGCAGCCATTTCCGGCTCGAATATGCGGGCGAAGTCGACATCGCCTGGCTGCTGGCGATGTTCGCCTATGAAGGACGCACGCTCGGCACGCGGGTCGAGCGCAGCGGGCTGCACGAACTGCGCCTGTCGGCGGCATGAGATCGCACCATGAGGCCGGCGCCATAAAAAAGCCCGCCGGCACGGCGGGCTCTTGCGGCACGTACCGCCAGGCTGCGGTGCGGCGCTAGTGGCGGTGAATCATATGGTCGAACCATGTGCGTACCGACTGCTCCTGCTGCTGCAGCAGCGTCGGATTCTTTTCGCGCATGATCCAGATGGCAAAGGCGGCACAGGCCACCAGGGCGATCAGCGCCAGTGCCGTGATCAGTGCGGCAGTCATAGCAACCTCCTGTAGAAGACTGGTTGCACCTTCAGTGTAGGTCGGATCGCGCGCGATGCAGGGGACGTGCAAAAGCAGGAAGGCCAGCCGCATTGGCTGGCCTTCCGGTATCTCAAGTGCCACGTGAGTCGGTTCCGTGTAACGCTTCCACAGTTTGCTGGTCCGCTTCTGCATTCACTGCCCGAGACTAGCTCTCTCGCCCATCCTGCGGCACCCCAGGACATACCTGCAGGATAGTACAAATTCGGGCGCGGGGAAGCGCGCGCGCTGATGCGGGCGCAGGTCACGCTCAGGTCACGCTCACGTCACCGCAATACGGTCGTCGACGAGGCGGATCTGGCCACCGGGCTTGTCTTCCACCACCTTGAGCACGCGGCTGCCCACCTGCAGCGTGACGCCGCCATGGATGCGCCGTGCCGCGTCGATGACGGCACCGGCTGCGGGCTGCATCTGCTGGCCCAGTTCGGCCAGGCGGCCTTCCAGCTCGAACAGGTCACGCGAGAGCTTGAACAGCGTGGCACGCGCCTTCTCGCGCAGGTCGCCGACGGCCTTCTCCGGATGCCTGGCAAAGAACGCCACCAGCTGCCTGACCTTGTTCTGCTCGTCCAGCAGCCGCCGGCGGTCTGCCTCGAGCGCGGCGCGTTGCGCGTCGGCATAGGGATTCAGTCCCACCTGCACGCTGGTGGCGCTGCCGGCAGGACTGCCGAGCACCGCGGCGTGCACCGCCAGCATGGCGCGCGTGCGCCCGCCGCTGATGCTGCCCTGCACGCCGGGGCCCCCGACCACGATGCGCGCGCCCGCGGCAACATCGCTCTGGCGGATGCCGCTGTCGACGTTCACCTCGGTGCCGGCCTCGACCACGGCGTTCTCGATGAAGCGGGCCTTGACCGCGCCCTTGCAGCGCACGCTGGCGCGGCTGATGCCGCCGTCGGCATGGCCGGTCTCGGACTTGCCGATGATGCCGCCCTTGACCACGACATTGCCGCCGGCGTCGATGTCGGCGGCTTCGATGGTGCCTTCGACCAGCACGTCGCCGCTGACGCGCACCGACATGCCGGTACGGATATCGCCCGCCACCCGCAGCGTGCCGTCAAATGCGACGTTGCCCGAATGCAGGTCGACCGCCTCCACCTGCACCACCGGGCTGACGGCGATGCCATGCACGCCGGCTACTGGGGCGCCGGCGATCACGGCAACCAGCAGGTCGGGGTCGTCGGGATCGGCGGCGGCGCCGGTCAGGCCCTCGGCAAAGGGCGGATCGTCCATCGGATCGGCGGCAATGGGCTTGCCGAACACGTCCACGCCATCATGGCCGGGCACCGCCGGGATGCGGCGCATCAGCGGCATGCCGGGACTGACCAGCAGCAGGTTGCCGAGGTCGCGCAGGTCGACGCGCGAATCGTCCTCATCGGCCTGCACTGGCTTGCGCGGCTGCAGCAGGTTGACGAAGCGTGCCGGCTCGCCCTGGCGCGGCGCCACGCCGGCGGCGATGGTGCGCAGCTCGCAGCGGCCTTCGGCCAGCGCGGCGTCGAGCGCCAGCGCCTGGATCGGCGCCACCACGCCGCGCTCGGCGACGGCGCGGCGGATCTCGTCCTCCGTGACCGGGCGGCCGCCTTCGGCGGGCATCAGCGTGAGCCGCGCGGCCAGGCCGTCGTCCGTGATATCGAGCTCGAACGCGCCATCGACCAGCACACCGATGGCGGCGTCGATCTCATGCTCGGCGCGCTGGCACTGCTGCAGGAACTGCGCGACCGCGCGTGCATCCAGCCTCGCGCCGGCCCAGCCGTGGCTGTCCAGGCACTGCCTCAGGCTGGCGTGATCCGGCGCCAGCCTGCCTGGCTCCGGTGTGTAGCGTGCATGCACCTGCTCGCCTGGCTCGGTCAGCTCCAGGCGCAATCCCGACTCGTGCATCATGAGTCCCCTGACGTTGGTTGCGGAGCTGCATGGCGCTCGGCCACGGCGGCCTGCCCGCGCTGGCGGACAGCGCGTGCCCGGACGGCTGGCGCTCCACTTGTTATCGATCCAAGACCATCGGCAGCGGGAGTACGAAACTTGAGCGGGCAACGGCCCCCGCCGAGGAGGGGTGGGCCAGGCCATCAGCGGATGGCATCGCCGGACTTTTCGGTAAACTGTCGGCATTTCCGGGACGCGCCGCGTCCCGCAGCCTGTGCAGTCCCCATGTCAAATACCCACGAAATCCGCCCCGGCCAGTCCCTCGAGCTGCTCAAGGAACTCCATATCCTGACGCGCGACGGCAAGATGAACCAGGACAGCCGGCGCAAGCTAAAGCAGGTCTACCACCTGTTCCAGTTCATCGAGCCGCTGCTGCAGCAGGTCAAGGATGAGCGCGGCCGTGTCACGCTGGTCGACCATGGCGCCGGCAAGTCGTACCTCGGCTTCATCCTGTACGACCTGTTCTTCAAGGCCTTGAAGGACGATTCCCATATCTACGGCATCGAGACGCGCGAGGAACTGGTGAAGACCTCGCAGGCGCTGGCAGCGCGGCTGGGCTTTCCCGGGATGTCGTTCCTGAACCTGTCGGTGGCGGACTCGATCACCTCGCCACAGTTGCCGCCGACCGTCGACGTGGTCACCGCGCTGCATGCGTGCAATACCGCCACCGACGACGCCATCCGCTTCGCGCTGGCCAAGCGCGCGCAGCACATCGTGCTGGTGCCCTGTTGCCAGGCCGAAGTGGCCAGCGTGCTGCGCAAGCACAAGGGCAAGCTGCTGGCGGGCAATCCGCTGACCGAGATCTGGCGCCACCCGCTGCATACGCGCGAATTCGGCAGCCAGGTGACCAATGTGCTGCGCTGCCTGCAGCTGGAGGCGCATGGCTACCAGGTCAGCGTGACCGAGCTGGTGGGCTGGGAGCACTCGATGAAGAACGAGCTGATCATCGCCCAGTACAAGGACCTGCCGCGCCGGCGCCCGGCCGAGCGGCTGCAGAACGTGCTGGAAACGCTGGGACTGGAAGAGATGAACGAGCGCTTCTTCACCGCCCCGGTTTCGGACAAGCCGGCCGAGCCAGCGTAAGTCAGTCTTTCGGGGGCGGGTTCTTGCCGGTGGCTTTGTCTTCGGCTTTGTCTTCGGCTTCGTCCTCGCCCGCCATCACGCGGCGCCAGCCCGCATGCCCCAGGCGGCGCATGGTTGCCTGGTTGCGCTCGTAGATATCCGCCGCATCCGGGAAGGCCGCCGCCGCGCGCGCGATGCTGTCCTCGCGCAGCAAGTGCAGGATCGGATACGGTGCGCGGTTGGTGTAGTTCTCGATGTCGTCAGGCTCGCTATCGGCGAACTGGTACTGCGGATGGAAGCTGGCGATCTGCAGCGTGCCTTCCAGGCCCAGGCTGCCGAGCAGGCGGTCGGCGAAGTACAGCAGGTCGTTGTAGTCGAGGAAATCGGCCACCGCGTGGGGCAGGATCAGCAGCGTGGTGTCGATCTCCGCCGGATCCGTCTCATCGAGCAGGCGCAACTCGCGCTCGAGTTCATCCAGCACATCCGGCGCTTCGGTCGCCGTGCTGACCACGTAGCGTACCTGCTCCTTCACATAGACGCTCTTGGCAAAGGGGCACAGGTTGAGCCCGATCACCGCGCGCTCAAGCCAGTGGCGGGTGGCGGCGATGACAGCGTCTGCGGAAGTGGCGGCGGAGGGCATGATGGGGATACCGGGCAAACCGTCATTCTAGCGCTGCCGCAGGCTCTATAATCCGCGGCGGAAACACTGCTGTCCTTGCCGAGCGCCCCATGTCCCCTGCCACGCCTCCCGCTGCCACCGTCAACCCACCAGATGTCGCCATCATCGGCGGAGGACCGGCCGGGCTGATGGCTGCCGAAGTGCTGGTGGCGCAAGGCGCCAGCGTGGCGGTCTATGACGCGATGCCGTCGGTCGGGCGCAAGTTCCTGATGGCCGGCAAGGGCGGCATGAACCTCACGCATGCCGAGCCGGAACCGGCCTTCCTCGGCCGCTATGGCGCCCGTGCCGCGCAGATCGCGCCGATGCTTGCGGACTTCGGCCCGCAGGCGCTGCGCGAGTGGGTGCACGGGCTTGGCATCGACACCTTCGTCGGCAGCTCGGGCCGCGTTTTCCCGACCGACATGAAGGCCGCGCCGATGCTGCGCGCATGGCTGCACCGGTTGCGCGAGGCCGGCGTGCAGTTCCATATGCGGCATCGCTGGCTGGGTTGGGAGGACCGGGATCAGGGAGCGCTGCACATGCTGCGCTTCGCCACGCCGCATGGCGAAGTGCCGGTGCCCGCGCGTGCCGTGGTGCTGGCGCTCGGCGGCGCAAGCTGGGCGCGGCTGGGATCGGATGGTGCGTGGGTGCCGCGGCTGGCTGACCGTGGCGTCGATATCGCGCCGCTGCGGCCGGCTAACTGCGGTTTCGATGTGGCATGGAGCGAATCGTTTGCCGACCGTTTCGCCGGCACGCCGGTCAAGCCGGTGGCGATCGCACTGACCGATCGCGATGGCAACGCGCACTATCGCCAGGGCGAGTTCGTCATCAGCGCTACGGGCATCGAAGGCAGCCTGGTCTATGCGTTATCGGCGCCGATGCGCGACCGGCTCGAAGCCGATGGCAGCGCGGTGATCCACCTCGACCTGCTGCCCTCGCACACCGCGGAACAGGTCGGCAACGAAGTGAACCATCCGCGCGGCTCGCGTTCGCTGTCGAGCCACCTGCAGAGCCGGCTCGGCATCACCGGCGTCAAGGCCGGGCTGCTGCGCGAATGCCTGACGAAAGATGCGATGCAGGATCCCGGCACGCTGGCCGTATCGCTCAAGGCGCTGCCGGTGCGCCTGCTGCGCCCGCGTCCGATTGACGAGGTCATCAGCAGCGCCGGCGGCGTGCGTTTCGAAGCGATGGATGAACGGCTGATGCTGCGCGCCCTGCCGGGCGTCTTCTGCGCGGGCGAAATGCTGGACTGGGAAGCGCCCACCGGCGGCTACCTGCTGACGGCATGCTTCGCCAGCGGACGCACCGCGGCGCTTGGCGCCGCGGCGTATCTGAGGCAAACCTAAGCCTGCTTGCCGCCGACGATGCTGAGCGCCACCGCCTCGGCCACCTCGATGCCATCGATCGCGGCCGAGTAGATGCCGCCGGCATAGCCAGCGCCCTCGCCCGCCGGGTACAGGCCCCTGACGTTGATGCTCTGGTAGTCGTCGTTGTTACGGCGGATGCGCAGCGGCGACGAGGTGCGCGTCTCCACGCCGGTCAGCACCGCGTCATGCAGCGCGAAGCCGGGCAGCTTCTTGTCGATCTCCGGAATGCCTTCGCGGATCGCCTCGATCACGTAGTCGGGCAATGACGTGCTCAGGTCGGTCGGCGTCACGCCCGGCTTGTACGAAGGCTCGACCGAGCCCAGCGACGTCGACGCACGGCCGGCGATAAAGTCGCCCACCAGCTGTCCCGGCGCGTTGTAGTTGCTGCCGCCCAGCTCGAACGCGCGCTCTTCCCACTTGCGCTGGAACTCGATGCCGGCCAGCGGGCCGCCCGGATAGTCTTCCGGCGTGATGCCGACCACGATGCCGGCGTTGGCATTGCGCTCGGCGCGCTTGTACTGGCTCATGCCGTTGGTCACCACGCGCCCCGGCTCCGACGCCGCCGCCACCACCGTGCCGCCCGGGCACATGCAGAAGCTGTACACCGAACGCCCGTTGCTGCAGTGGTGCACCACCTTGTAGTCGGCCGCGCCCAGCAGCTTGTTGCCGGCGAACTTGCCGAAGCGGCTGCGGTTGATCAGGCCCTGCGGATGCTCGATGCGGAAGCCCAGCGAGAACGGCTTGGCCTCCATGAACACGCCGCGGTCGTGCAGCATCTGGAAGGTATCGCGCGCGCTGTGGCCGACCGCCATGATGACGTGGTCGGCTTCCAGGTACTCGCCATTCGACAGCTTCAGGCCGCGCACCTTGCCGCCGTCGATGTCGATATCGTCGACGCGCGTTTCGAAGCGGATCTCGCCGCCCAGCTCGATGATCTCGGCGCGCATCTTCTCGACCATGCTGACCAGGCGGAAAGTGCCGATATGCGGGCGCGCCTTGTACAGGATGTCTTCCGGCGCGCCGGCGCGCACGAACTCGTTCAGCACCTTGCGCCCGTAGTGCTTCGGGTCCTTGATCTGGCTGTACAGCTTGCCATCCGAGAACGTGCCCGCGCCGCCTTCGCCGAACTGCACGTTCGACTCCGGGTTGAGCACGCTCTTGCGCCACAGGCCGAACGTGTCCTTGGTGCGCTCGCGCACTTCCTTGCCGCGCTCCAGCACGATCGGGCGGAAGCCGGATTGCGCCAGGATCAGGCCGGCGAGCAGCCCGCACGGGCCCATGCCGATCACCACCGGCCGCAGCGCGGGCCCGCCCTGCGGGGCGCGCGCGACGAAGTGGTACTCCATATCGGGCGTCACGCTCCAGTTGGGCTTGCCGGCCATGCGCTTGCGCGCCGCGGCTTCGTCGCTGACTTCGAGATCGATGATGTAGGTCAGCTTGATGTCGGAGCGCTTGCGCGCATCGTGGGCGCGGCGGAATACGGTATAGCCGATCAGGCCGTCTCCCTTGACACCGATCTGCGCGGCGCTGGTACGCACGGCGGCGTCCAGGTCGGCTTCGGTATGGTCGAGCGGGAGTTTGACTTCACTTAGACGTAGCATGGGGAACCCGGGAACTGCGGCCGGGGGGTTGGGCACACCAATGTGCCAGGTCCGGCCGGAGCGCAATTTTATAGTTTTTCGGGCGCCGGGTCGGCAATCGATTGCGGCTGGTGCCGCGATGGCCACGGCACGCGGCGCTTGCGGCACTCCAGCAGCGCCGCCAGCCGGGAGAACAGGCCAGGCGGCACCGCGATGGTAAAGACGGCGTCGCAGCCCGCCGCCACCTGCACCCAGCCTCGCGCCGGCATGGTCAGGGACTCGCCCGCACGCAGGCGCCGGCGCGGAATGTGGCAGGTTTCGGCCAGCCATTGCGGCGGCCCGCTGATCTCGACCTGCCCTGCGCCGGCATGCATCACCGTACCCGCGGGCACATGCAGATGCAGGCATTGCCCGGCGGACAGGCGCGTGGCTGACACCTGCGGGACGGCTGCTGAAGTGTCGATCGATACGCTTGGCATGGCTTGGCTCCGGTAACAGGCACAGGACTCCAGCCTATCGACCGCCTCTCGCGCGCGGCAGGCACACCCCCGTGCGACCTCGACCGTAACAGCAAGGCAAAACCGGGGCTGTTACGATACAGAGGCCCCGCATCTGTATCTGTACCCCGATGGCCTTCCGCGCCACCATGCCGCCATGGAATCCACCCCGCTCTACCGCCAGGTTGCCGGCCACTACCGCCGCGCCATCGAAGCCGGCACCCTGACCGCCGGCGACCGCATGCCCTCCGTGCGCGCGCTGATGGGACTGCACGGCGTCAGCCTGTCCACGGCGCTGCAGGCCTGCCGCCAGCTGGAGAGCGACGGCCTGCTCGAAGCCCGCCCGCGCGCCGGCTATTTTGTTTCGGCGCCCCAGCGCGCGCCGCTCGCGCCGCTGACCGAGCCCGACGCAGCGCTGCCCGATCCCGCGCAGTACGTCGGCATCCACCAGCGCATTTCGGGGCTGCTGGCGCGCAGCCAGCACCAGCATGTCCATACCAACCTGGGCGGCGCCTACTGCGCGCCCTCGCTGTATCCCGCCGATGTGCTGCGCAGCGCCGCGGCGCGCGCCCTGCGCCGGCATCCGATGCTGTTCGCCGAGGCGGTCGAGCCGGAGGGCCATGCGCCGCTGCGCGGCGCCATCGCGCGCCAGGCGCTGCACGCGCGGATGCAGCTGGCGCCGGAGGAGATCGTCATCACGCACGGCTGTACCGAGGCGCTCAACCTGGCGCTGCGCGCGGTGGCCGGCCCGGGCGACGTGATCGCGGTGGAATCGCCCACCTACTACGGGCTGCTGCAGATCCTCGAAAGCCTCGGCATGCGCGCGCTGGAAATCCCGTGCAGCCCGCAGACCGGGATGTCGCTCGAAGCGCTCGAACTGGCGGCACAGCACTACGACAATATCCGCGCGGTGGCGGTGGTGCCCAACCTGCAGAACCCGCTCGGCTGCATCATGCCCGACGCGCACAAGGCGCGGCTGGTGCAGTGGTGCGAGGCGCGCGGCATCGCGCTGATCGAGGACGACTGCTTCTCCGCCACCGCCGACGGCGATACGCAGCCGGCGGCGGCCAAGGCCTGGGATAGCAGCGGCAACGTGATCCACTGCGCTTCGCTGCACAAGGTGCTGGCGCCGGGCATGCGGCTCGGCTGGATCGCCGCCGGCAAATGGCAGCCGCGCGTGGAAATGCTCAAGTTCGGGCTGTCGCGGCCCAACGAGATGCTGTCGCAGATGGCGGCGGCGGACTTCCTCGCCAGCGGCGCGCACGAACGGCACCTGCGCCGCCTGCGCACGCGGCTGCAGCTGCAGCGCGAATGGTTCGCCCAGGCGGTGGCGGCCAGCTTCCCGGCCGGCACGCGGCTGGGCTCGCCGCGCGGCGGCATGCACCTGTGGGTGGAGATGCCCGCGCAGGTCTCGTCCGAGGCGGTTTTCGACCAGGCGCTGCAGGCCGGCATCCGCGTCATGCCCGGGGTGATGTTCTCCAACGCCGGGCGCTTCGACCATTGCCTGCGCATCAACTGCGGCACGCCGCGCTCGGCGCAGATCGAGCGCGCGCTGGCCACACTCGCCGGCGTGGTCCAGAAGCTGGCGGGCTGAGCATCCGCTGCCGCTACGCATTTTTGCGGCACCGGCCCGATCCGCCCTTCCCGATCGACCGGCTTTTTTGCGCCGGTTTGTCCCCATTTGCCGCCGCCTCGCCTATCCTAGTGCGCTGGCGCGGCGGCCATGGCCCGGCTGGTCCCCCGTAACTTGCGAGCTCCGCCGCCAGACGGGAACAAGAACAAAGGAGAGTGGCCTTGAGCAGTCCATCCGCGGCATCGCGCAACCGCCCTGCCGGCACCGAGCCGGGCAACGGCTTCGACGATTACCAGACACTGTTCCAGCTCGCCCCGGTGTCACTGTGGCTGGAAGACTTCAGCGACGTGCGGGTGCACTTCGAACAGTTGCGACGCGACGGGGTCACCGACCTGCGCGCCTACCTGCGCGCCAATCCGCACCAGGTGGCGCAATGCTCGTCGCTGATCCGCGTGATCGACGTCAACCAGCGCACGCTCGACCTGTTCCGCGCGGCCGACCTCGATGACCTCGTCGCCAATCTCGAGACGGTCTTCCGCGACGACATGTTCGACCAGCATGTGGAGGAACTCGGCCAGCTCTGGGACGGCGGCAACCGCTTTGCCAGCCAGACCGTCAACTACACGCTGGACGGCGAACGCCTCGACATCCGGCTCGAAGCCACGGTGATGCCCGGCCATGAAGGCAGCTGGGAGCGCGTACTGCTGTCGATCGAGGACATCACCGCGCGCGTGCGCACCGAACGCGAGCTGCGCCGCAGCGAGCAATACGCCGTTGGCCTGTTCGAACACTCGCCGGTATCGCTGTGGGTGGAAGACTTCAGCGCGGTCAAGATGCTGCTCGATGAAGTGCGCGCAGCCGGCATCACCGACTTCCGCACTTTCCTCAACGTGCATCCGGACTTCGTCTCGCGCTGCATGCAGGAGATCCGCGTGCTCGACGTCAACCGGCAGACGCTGCTGATGTTTGGCGCCGAGTCCAAGGAGATCCTGCTGTCGCGCCTCGGCGACGTGTTCCGCGACGACATGCGCATCCACTTTGCCGAGCAGCTGATCGACCTCTGGCACGAGAAGCTGTGGCAGCAGCGCGAAGTCATCAACTACGCGCTCGATGGCCGCCAGGTCGACGTCTTCATGCAGTGGTCGGTCTTCCCCGGCTGCGAGGCCGACTGGGACCAGGTGCTGGTGTCGCTGACCGACATCACCGCGCGCAAGAAGGCCGAGGCCTATGTCGAATTCCTGGGCAAGCACGACGTGCTGACCAAGCTCTACAATCGCGCCTACTATGAAGACGAACTGGCTCGGCTCGGCCGCAAGGGACCATGGCCGGTCAGCGTGGTGGCGGTGGATTTGAACGGACTGAAGGTGGTCAACGACCAGTTCGGCCACGGGGACGGCGACGGCCTGCTGCGCCGCACCGGCGAGGTGCTGAAGAAAGCGGTGGGCGAGCAGGCCTGCGTGGCGCGCATCGGCGGCGACGAATTCATGGTGCTGCTGCCCGGCCGCGACGAGCGCGGCGCCGCCACGGTGGTCGAGCAGATCGAGAAGGTGGTCGAGCTGAACAACACCTTCTATCCCGGCGTGCGCCTGAGCTTCTCTATCGGCCACGCCACCTGCGTGCAGGGCGAGCGCCTGACCGACTCGGTCAAGGTGGCCGACAGCCGCATGTACGAAGCCAAGCGCGCGCACTACGAGGCGCTGGGCAACGAGCGCCGCCGCGAGAACTGAAGCAGCCCAAGCAAAAGAGCCGGCTTGCGCCGGCTCTTTTGCTGATGACATCGCGTACTACAGGAAGATGACCAGGGCCACGCCGCCCACGATCAGGCCGAACTTGGCCACGTAGTACAGCTGGCGGTTCCACGCCTTGAAGCGGCGGCGATATTGCCCGCCCAGCCAGACAAAGCGGAACAGCTTGTTGATCATGCCGGTCTGGTCGTGCTCGTCATTGGGCGAGCTGGCCGCGGTCATGACCTTGCGGCCCATCCAGTGGTTGAACCTGGCGGCCCAGCCATAGCGCATCGGCCGCTCGATATCGCAGAACAGGATCAGCCGGTTGGCGTCGCTGCGGTTCTCGGCCCAGTGCAGGTAGGTTTCGTCGAACACCACGCCCTCGCCGTCGCGCCAGCTGTGGCGCTCGCCGTCGACCTCGATGAAGCAGCGGTCATCGTTGGGCGTGGCCAGGCCCAGGTGGTAGCGCAGCGAGCCCGCGAACGGGTCGCGGTGCGGATTGAGCTTGCCGCCCGGGGGCAGCTCGGCGAACATCGCGGCCTTCACGCTCGGCAGCTCGCGCAGCAGCGCCACGGTCTTGGGGCACAGCACTTCGGCGGACGGGTGCTGGGCCTCGTACCACTTCAGGTAGAAACGCTTCCAGCCGTACTTGAAGAAGGAATTGAAGCCGGCGTCGTCGTTCTTGTCCGCGGCCTTGATCTTGCGCATCGCGGCCAGCGCCAGGCCTTCGTCGCGGATCTCCGGCCACGCGGCGCGCAGCTTCTCCAGGTCGGGGAAATTTTTGACCGGAATATACGGCGTGCGCGGCACGCCCGAGAACGCGTACATAAAGCAGTTGATCGGCGCGACCAGCGCCGAATGGTCCAGCAGCTGGCGCCAGATCTTCAGCCTTACCTTGCCGCGGAAGTGCACATACAGGATGGCACCGAGGTAGCCCGCGACGATTATCCACTTGATCACCCGAAATCCTCCTGGTTGGCCGCCCTGGCACGCACGATGACGGGCGCAGCGGGCAGTTGGGCGAAAACCGGCATTTTACCGAAATGGCCGCCACAGCGCAGCCAGTGGCGGCTGCGGCACATCGCAACGGAGCGGCTGTCAGGACTCGCGATCCGGGCCGCCGCGCGACTGGCGCGCGATCCGATCGATCAGCGCCTGGGCATCTTCGGGCATGCCCTGCAGCGTCAGCAGGCGGGCGTTAAGCACCAGGTTTTCCAGCACCAGCTTGGCGGTCGAGGCCCACATCGTGGCCAGCAGCGCTTCCATCGGCATGCCGGAGGCTTCCAGCTGCTCGGAGCGCTCGGCGATCAGCCGGCATGCCAGCTGGCGCAGGGCGCGGTCATCGAACGGCAGGTCGGCGTAGTCGATCGGGTCTTCCTTCTCGACCTCGGCCATCAATTGCAGCAGGGTGTCTTCTGTCATGGGCAGACTCCTGGCACAGCATGAACGCGATGGGCATCGCCAGTCACGCGGCGACGAACTACGTGCCATCGCGCTCGACCTGATCGGCGTAGCCATTGCCATAGCCTACCATCGCATGGCCTGTCGGGCCACGATGCCTGCCCGCCACCCGCGTGGGATTGTGCCTTCCGCTCGGCGCCACAGACGCGAGCAAATGCAGCGCGCCGGGGCCTGTGGACCGGCCGCGACGGCGAGCGTGGCGCTATGTTCAGAGCGCCGGCGGCTGGCGGCGGAAGCCGACGCCGAAGCGGTTCCACGCATTGATCATCGAGATCAGCAGCGTCAGGTCGGCAATTTCCTTTTCCGAGAACTGCTCGCGCACCGCGTTGTAGTCGGCGTCGGGCGCCTGGCTTTGCGGCAGCAGCGTCAGCGCCTCGGTCCAGGCCAGCGCGGCACGCTCGCGCGCGCTGAACCAGCTCACTTCGCGCCATGCCGGCAGCAGGCTCAGGCGGCGATCGCTCTCGCCGTGCTTGCGCGCGTCGGTCACATGCATATCCAGGCAGAAGGCACAGCCGTTGATCTGCGAGGCACGGATCTTCACCAGTTCCTTCAGGCTGTTTTCCAGCCCGCAGCGGGCAATGTAGATCTCTACGCCGACCATGGCCTTGTAGGCATCAGGGGCCACGTCTTGCCAGTTCATACGTTCTTCCATGTCGATTCTCCAGGGATCCGGTTGAGTGATTGGCGGGCGCTGGCCCGCTGGACTCAAAGATAGCCGCCGCGATTGGCTCCGTACACTGCCAATTTCCGGCAAAATCGGTAGACCAATTCCACGCAACGACCATGGAGCTCCATCTCGCGCTGGACCACGCCGGCGACCTGACCGCGCAGATCGTCCACCAGATCCGCGACGCCATCCAGTCCGGGCGCCTGGAGGCCGGCGCACGCATGCCGCCCACGCGGCTGCTCGGCACGCAGCTGGGCGTCGCGCGCAAGACCGTGACCACGGCCTACGAGCGGCTGGTGGCGGAGGGCTGGCTGCACGCCCGCGTCGGCGATGGCACCTATGTCGCCGAGGGACTGGCGCGCAAGCCGGTGCGCATCGCCGCCGCGCCGGTGCTGCCGCCGGCAGTTCTGCGCTGGATGGCGGCCGAGGCGCCCTTCCTCGGGCCGGCCGGTGGCGCGCGCTACGCCTTCCAGCCAGGCCAGGCCGACACCGCGCGCTTTCCGCACGAAGCCTGGTCGCGCTGCGTGCGCGCGGCACTCGCGGCGGAGCGGCAACGCGCGCCCGGGCCCGCGGATCCCAGTGGCGAGATGCCGTTGCGGCAGGCCATTGCCACTCATATCGCCTTCACCCGCGGCGTGCAAGGCGCTCCCACCGATATCCTGGTCACCGCCGGCGCGCAGCAGGGCATCGACCTGGCCGCGCGGCTGCTGCTTGGGCCGGGCGCCGTGGTAGCCATGGAGAATCCCGGCTACCCGATGGCCCGCGCGTTGTTCCAGGGGCTGGGCGCGCGCGTGGTGCCGGTACCGGTGGACGGCGAAGGTCTGGTGGTGGAGGCGCTGCCCGGCGAGGCGACGCTGGTCTTCGTCACGCCGTCGCACCAGTCGCCGCTGGGCGTGCCGATGAGCCTGGCGCGGCGGCAGGCGCTGCTCGACTGGGCCGCGCGCCGCCACGCGGTGATCCTGGAGGACGACTACGACAGCGAGTTCCGCTATGGCGGGCAGGCGCTGGACGCACTGCAGACGCTGGACCGCCACGGCCGCGTGGTGTACCTGGGGACGTTTTCCAAGACGCTGCTGGCCAACCTGCGCTGCGGCTATCTGGTGGTGCCGCCATGGCTGATGCCGGCGGCACGCAAGGTCAAGCACCTGATGGACTGGTACACCCCGACGCTGATCCAGCAGGCGCTGGCGCGCTTCATGTCGGAGGGACACCTGCTGCGCCATATCCGGCGCTCTCACGCGCGCCATGCGCAGCGGCGCGCGCGGCTGCTGGCGCGGCTGCACGGCGACCTGTCACCGTGGCTCGAGGCCCTGCCGGCAATGGCCGGGTTTCACCTGGCGGCGCGGCTGCGCGTGCCAATGGCTTCCGACGCGCTGGTGGCGATGGCACGGCTCGCGGACCTGGAACTGGCCACCCTCGACCCCTTCTACGCCACGCCGCCACCGACCTGCGCCGGCCTGCTGCTCGGCTTCGGCGCCATCGACCTGCTCGACATCGATCCGGCGCTCGACCGGCTGGCAATGGTACTCTCTGCCTTGGCCCCCGAGCCGGCGCGCGTCGTGTGACGCTGCCGCCATCCAGCAAAAGTGCCGGCGTCAGGGTACGCACCGAATGCGTAGTAGCGCACGCGCAGTCATACTGGCGTTCGCAAGCTTCCGTTGAACAAATCGGACCGGAAGCAGTCTTATTCGCACTTCCAACCACACCAGAGTCGCGTTCATGACCAAGCGTTTGTTGTCCGCCATGCGTCAGTACGCATGGTTTTCAGGGGTGAAGCATCATGTCGTGCAGGGCGTTGAAGCCCTGGCGGAGTTGCTCAAGTCCCCTTCCGCCGCGGCGCGTGCCGTCGCGGCCGTGATCGCCGAAACCGAACACGGCGTGCAGGTCTGGGTCTCGTATCTCGGCAAGCCGCTGGACCCGCACACCAACTACGTGCTGTGGCCGAACCGCGCCCTGCGGCCGGCACGGCGCCGCATCCAGCCCTCCCCCATCGAGCAGTTGCAGATGCGGCGACGGCGCGACGAATAGCCCGAACAGCCGCGCCCTCCGCTACATCGACGCAGCGCCCCGCCGGTATCCCGGCGCCGGGCGCTGGCGGCGCTCAGGCGTCCGCCCAGCGGCGCAGCAGGTTGTGATAGACGCCGGTCAGGCCGATAACGGCTTCATGCGACTGGCCGAGTTCCTGCGCGGTCTGGCGGATGCGCCCGTCCATCTCGAACAGCAGCGCACGCTGGCCGTCGTCGCGCACCATGCTCTGGATCCAGAAGAACGACGACACCCGCGCGCCGCGCGTGACCGGCGTCACGTGGTGGATGCTGGTGGCCGGGTACAGCACCATATGCCCGGCGGGCAGCTTCACGCGCTGCTGGCCGTAGGTGTCCTCGATCACCAGCTCGCCACCGTCGTAATGGTCCGGTTCGGTCAGGAACAGCGTTGCCGACAGGTCGCTGCGGATGCGGAAGCTGGTGCCGCGCAGGTAGCGGATCGCGTTGTCGACATGGTTGGCAAAGGTGTGCCCGCCCTCGTAGCGGTTGAACAGCGGCGGATATACCTTCAGCGGCAGTGCCGCCGAGAAGAACAACGCGTTGTTGCCCAGCGCATCCTGGATCAGGTCGCCAACCCGGCGCGCCGCGGGCGAGCCTTCGGGCAGCTGCAGGTTGCGCTTGGCCAGCGCCGACTGGTAGCCCGAGGTTTCATTGCCATCGGTCCACGGCGCGGCGTCGATGATCTGCCGCACCTGCGCCACCTGGTCCTTGGAAAGTACGTCTGGAATCTGCAGCAACATGGTGGCGACAACCTCTGGGCAAGAATGGGGAAAGCGCGCACGCCGGACGGACGCGTCGTGAACGCGTATTGTATGTGAACCCTGATGTCGCTCGAACAAGAATCATTATTGTTTGAGCTTGCGCAGGCGCCGGTTCCACTACAATGGTTTTTGTGTTCCCGTCATCGCCAAGGAGAAGACATGTCCGAACCGCTACACGACGAAGCGCTGGTCAATCTCTACCTGGAACGCATTTCAGCCCTGTCGGTGAGCGCCTTCGATGGTGCCGATGTCGGCGCTGAGCTCGATGCCGTGATGCGCGAAGCGGTGGCCAAGTGCCAGGCAGCAGGCGGTCCGCAGGCACAAGGCACGCTGGCGGTGCTGGCCAAGCGATTGCGGGAGCGCGCCGATGCAGCCGAGCGCGAAGACCAGTCGCTGGTGCGCAATACCTTCCTGCAGGCGGCGCAACGATTGCCGGCCTGACGACGAGCAAGCACCGAGCGCGATCATCGCGGAGGTTCGCAGTTCAGTTCGGAGCTGGGAATGAATCAGGCCGGACGGCCTTGAGAACAACACCTTGAAGAATTGCGGCGGACACCGCGAAAGGTGTTGGTTGCGGGGGCAGGACTTGAACCTGCGACCTTCGGGTTATGAGCCCGACGAGCTGCCAACTGCTCCACCCCGCGTCTGAAGAAAAAAATTATGCAGCATTCGCGCGGATCTGGCAAGTCTTTTCTTGACCGGCTGTAAAAATCGTCAGCGTGCTCACACGCGATGCCTGGCGGTGTCACCACATCCAGCGTAGGAATGCCGGCCCGGATCAAAAATGATCCAGGTCAACGGCCACAGATCATGCCGTGATATATGCCATTGCGAACCGCGCAACGGCGCGCAAGTGGCGCGCGGGGGCATCACTCGGGCGGCGGCCCGAGCAGGCGGTCCACCAGCGCATAGCCAGCACCGAATGCCGCCACTTCCGCCGCATGGCGCGTAGCAAACTGTTGCGAGCCGCTCACCAGCACTTCGGTATCGCCCGCATCGGCGGGATCGACGCCTTCCTGGGCCACGCGCACTTCATAGCCCCATCGACCGATGCTGCCCTGGCCCTGCGGCGACACCTGGACGTAGACATCCATGTCGCGGTACTGCTCGACGCGCCAGTCGTTTTCCATGCCCATTGCTCCGGTTTGGCTTGTACTGCCCTTGAGTCGAGCCTAGGAGGCGGCAAGGACGCGCGCAAGCCGTGGCGCAGCAAAAACGCTGGCGGCGCGGGGACTACAAGCGATGCGAAAGACAGGGAGAGAGAGGCAGGAAAACAAAAAGGGCTTCCGTTTCCGGAAGCCCTTTTTTTACTGCATAGGTGGCGCGGCTGGCAGGATTCGAACCCACGACCCCTTGGTTCGTAGCCAAGTACTCTATCCAACTGAGCTACAGCCGCACTCGAGAAGAGAAATTATATCTGAGATTTCAGATTTGTGAACCCCCTTCTGCACTTTTTTCTCATCTTTTTGCGAGCGTGGGTCTGTCCGCAGCGTTTTTCTATAATGAGAACCCGAAGATGTGATCCGGACCATGAACAAGGCATTTGTCAAAGAGTCCTCTGGCGACGAGGACGACGACCTCCCCGAAGGCGCAACGCCGCTGCCACCCGGCACCAAGAACTACATCACCGCCGAAGGCTACCACCGCCTGCGCAATGAGCTGATGCAGCTGATCGACGTCGACCGGCCCGATGTGGTGCAGATCGTCTCGTGGGCGGCATCCAATGGCGACCGCTCCGAGAACGGCGACTATCTCTACGGCAAGAAGCGCCTGCGCGAGATCGACCGCCGCATCCGCTTCCTGACGCGCCGCCTGGACAAGGCCGAGGTGGTCGATCCCTCATTGCAGGGCGACAACGACCAGATCTTCTTCGGCGCCACCGTCACCTACGCCAACCGCGCCGGCGAAGAGACCACCATCACTATCGTGGGCATGGATGAAGTGGACCTGGACAGCAACTGCGTGAGCTGGATCTCGCCGATCGCCAAGGCACTGATCAAGGCGCGCGAAGGCGACACCGTGCCACTGCGCACGCCGGCCGGGATCGAGCAGATCGATATCCTGGAAGTGAGCTACCCGTCAAAGAAACAATAAGTGGGCATGTGCCCTGGCGCGGCGTGCGGCCGCAGACTGTACAAGTAGCACGGCAACAAGGCCGCACAACGACGCCAGGGCCGTCCTGAAACGCCCGCCTAGCCGTCGTTGCGGTCGCGGAAGATGCGGATGACGTCGGGGTTGCGGCGCAGCCCGCGCATCACGTTGGCCAGGTGCAGGCGGTTCTGCACCTGGATAATGAACTGCATGTAGGTGGCTTCCTGGTGGCTGCCGTCCTGCTGCTCCATCGCCACGTGCGCGACGTTGGCATCGGCGGCGGTCAGGTCCGCGGCGACGCGGGCGACGATGCCCTTGACGTTGCGCACCATCACTTTGATCGACACGTCGAAGGCACGCGTGGTTTTCTTGGCCCACATCACGTCGATCCAGTGCTCCGGATCCTTGCTGTGCAGGCGCTTGGCGATCTTGCAGTCCTGCACGTGGATCTGCAGCCCTTCGCCCTTGCCCAGGTAGCCCACGATCGAATCGCCGGGGATCGGACGGCAGCACGCCGAGAAGATTATCGACATGCCCTCGTCGCCGGTGATCGGCACCGCGGGCGCCTCTTCGCCGGCAAAGGTCTGCACCGCCGCCAGCAGCGCGCTGTCGACGTCGCCGGACAGCTCCTGCAGCAGGATCTCCATGCGCTTGGCCACCACCGCCGGCACGCGCCGGCCCAGCGCCAGGTCGGCGAAGATGTCTTCGCGCTGCTTGTTGCCGGTCCACTGGATCATGCGGTCCCACACCGACTGCGGCACCGCCTTCAGCTCGATGCCGAGCTGGCGCGCGGATTGTTCCAGCAACCGCTCGCCGAGCTGGATCGCTTCGTCCAGCTTGGTGGTCTTCAGGTAATGGCGAATCGCCGCGCGCGCCTTGCCGGTGCGCACGAACGACAGCCACGCCGGATTCGGCTTGGAGTACGGCGCCGTCACCACCTCGACGATATCGCCGCTCTTGAGTTCGGTGCGCAGCGGCAGCAGCTCGTTGTTGATCTTGACCGCGACGCACTGGTTGCCCAGGTCGCTGTGCACCGCGTAGGCAAAGTCCAGCGCGGTGGCGCCGCGCGGCAGCGCGCGGATATGGCCCTTGGGCGTGAACACGTAGACCGCATCCGGGAACAGGTCGATCTTGACGTGCTCGAGGAATTCCTGCGAATCGCCGGTCTGGCTCTGGATATCGAGCAGCGACTGCAGCCACTGGTGCGCCTGCTGCTGGATATCGTTGGCGTGGTCGGCCTGGTGCTTGTACATCCAGTGCGCGGCCACGCCGGCCTCGGCGATCTGGTGCATGTCGCGCGTGCGGATCTGGAACTCGACCGGCGTGCCGAACGGGCCCACCAGCGTGGTGTGCAGCGACTGGTAGCCGTTGATCTTGGGGATCGCGATGTAGTCCTTGAACTTGCCGGGCATCGGCTTGTACAGACCGTGCAGCGCGCCCATCGCCATGTAGCAGTGCATCTGCGTTTCCACCACCACGCGGAAACCATACACGTCGAGCACCTGCGAGAACGACAGCTGCTTGTCGTGCATCTTGCGGTAGATGCTGTACAGCGTTTTCTCGCGGCCGGACAGTTCGGCCACGATGCCGGCATCGGCCAGCCCCTTCTGCGCCGCCTCGAGAATGCGCTTGACCACCTCGCGCCGGTTGCCGCGCGCGGCCTTGACCGCTTTTTCAAGCGTGGCGTAACGGAACGGCGAGCCGACCTTGAACGACAGTTCCTGCAGTTCGCGGTAGATGGTGTTGAGACCGAGACGGTGCGCGATCGGCGCATAGATCTCCATGGTCTCCAGCGCGATGCGGCGGCGCTTCTCCGGCGGCACGAAGTCGAGCGTGCGCATGTTGTGCGTACGGTCGGCCAGCTTCACCAGGATCACGCGCACGTCGCGCGCCATCGCCAGCAGCATCTTGCGGAAGCTTTCCGCCTGCGCCTGCTCGCGGCTCTGGAATTCGAGCTTGTCCAGCTTGGTCAGGCCATCGACCAGTTCGGCGACCTTGGGGCCGAATTTCTCGGCCAGTTCGCTCTTGGTGATGCCCTGGTCTTCCATCACGTCGTGCAGCAGCGCCGCCATGATGGACTGCACATCCAGCTTCCAGTCCGCGCACAGCTCCGCCACCGCCACCGGATGTGTGATGTAGGGCTCGCCGCTCTGGCGGTACTGGCCCAGGTGGGCCTCGTCGGAAAACTGGAAGGCTTCGCGTACGCGCGCCAGGTCGGGCGCCTTCAGGTACGCGAGCTTTTCCATCAGCCGGGTGATGGAAATGACCTGCTGGCGCGGCGGTACCGCCGGCTGCGAGGTCGGCCCGAAGAAGTGCCGGTATGACTGCGCCAGCACTGCATCGATAAACAGGCTGTCCGCCACCGGAGGCGTCGCTTCCTGCACTGCGGCCAGCTCATCCTGCGGCGCGGGCGCCCTCGCCTTGCCCGGCGCCAGCGCGGGCGCGACGGCACGCTCCCCGACGACATCGTCGCCGAGCGGATCGGGAAGATTGGGAGCGCCGGTGCGCGCGTTCACGGAAGACTGGCCCGGGATGGTGCGCTTACGCGCCGTGGGCGGTGCCGCATCGCCGTGCGCGCCCGCCGCGGGCGTCGACGGAGAGGAAGGCTGGGAGGGCGGTTGCGGCGAAGGCATGGCGGCGGCCCCTGGAATCCGGCTGGAGAGCCTGGAAATATGCTGGCACGTTGCGAGGATGAGCCATGGGCCGGCCGCTCGATCGGGTCGATCAGGTCGGGACCTTCTTCAGCATCTCGATGCCGACCTGGCCCGACGCGATCTCGCGCAGTGCCACCACGGTCGGCTTGTCCTTGGCCTCGACCTTGGGCGTGTGGCCCTGCACCAGCTGGCGCGCACGGTACGTGGCCGCCAGGGCGAGCTCGAAACGATTCGGGATGTGTTTCAGACAATCTTCGACGGTAATACGCGCCATATCAAATCCACCTTGGGACAAAACCTTGTGTTGGGTTGCTATTTTACAGCACGCGGCGGAAAACGCCGGCGGCGCCTGCGCTCGCGTGCCTCGGCTCAGTGGATGCCGAGCTCGATGAACAGCTCCGCGTGCCGTGCCTTTTGCGACGAAAAGCGCAGACGGGTGGCCCGAACCACGTTGCGCAGCTCTTCCAGCGCATCGTCGAAGACCTCGTTGATGATGACGTAGTCCGACTCCGACGCATGCGACATCTCGCTGCCCGCCGCCAGCAGCCGGCGCACGATCACGTTGGGCTCGTCCTGGCCGCGCTTCTTCAGGCGCTCTTCCAGCGCGGTCAGCGACGGCGGCAGGATAAAGATCTCGACCGCGTTGGAGAAGCGCTGGTGCACCTGCTGCGCGCCCTGCCAGTCGATCTCGAGCAGCACGTCGTTGCCTTGCGCCATCTGCTGCTCGATCCACACGCGCGAGGTCGCGTAGTAGTTGCCATGGACCTCGGCCCACTCCAGGAAATCGCCGCGGTCGCGCGCGGCGCGGAAGGCGTCGACGGTGACGAAGTGGTATTCGCGACCGTCCTGCTCGCCCGGGCGCGGCGCGCGCGTGGTGTGCGAGATCGACAGCCGGATGGCCGGGTCCTGCGCCAGCAGCGCGTTGACCAGCGTCGACTTGCCGGCTCCCGACGGCGCCACCACCATGAACAGGTTGCCCGGGTAGACGGTGTCGATGGGAGGATGCGGCGCGGTTTGAGACGTTTGGCTCATGATGATGATTCGGTGACTTCGGGGTGATTCTGGTTTTTTACTGCGTTATTCGAGGTTCTGGACCTGCTCGCGCATCTGCTCGATCAGCAGCTTGAGCTCCATCGAGGCATCGGCCAGTTCCTTGGCGGCGGCCTTGGAACCGAGCGTGTTGGCCTCGCGATTGAGCTCCTGCATCATGAAGTCGAGTCGCTTGCCGACCTGCCCACCCTTCTTCAGGATATGGCGGGTCTCGTTCAGGTGTGCCTGCAGCCGCGACAGCTCTTCCGCGATGTCGATGCGGATGCCGTAGACGGTGGCTTCCTGGCGGATGCGCTCGGCAATCTCGTCGCGGCTCATCGACGGCATGCCGGTGGGCGCGGCCAGGTTGAACGCTTCCTGCAGGCGCTCGGTCAGCTTCTGCTGGTGGTGCGCGATCAGCTGCGGGATCGCCGGCGTCAGGCGCTCGACGATCGCCAGCATGGCATCGACGCGCTCCATCAGCGCCGCCTTGAGCGCCTCGCCCTCGCGGCGGCGCGCTTCCAGCAGCTGGTCCAGTGCCTCGCGCGCGGCGCCGGTCACGGCTTCGCGCAGCGCGTCCTGCGACAGCTCGGGCTCGACCAGCACGCCCGGCCAGCGCAGGATCTCGCCCATGCGCAGCGTGCCGGCGCTGGGGAAGGTGCCGGCCACGGTGGTCTCCAGCGCGCGGATCTGCGACAGCAGGCTGTCGTTGAGCGCCAGCGTGGCGCCGCCCGAATCGGTGCGCTGCAGGTTGATGCGGCATTCCAGCTTGCCGCGCGACAGCTCGGCCATCAGCATCTCGCGCAGCGCCGGCTCAAAGGCGCGGCACTCTTCCGGGGCCCGGAACAACAGGTCGAGGAAACGCGAATTGACAGTGCGGAATTCCACCGAAACGGAGGCGGTGCGACCGCTCGGCTCGCCCTGTGCGTTGGTCAGTGGCGCCTGGCGCGTCGCCAGGCCATAGCCTGTCATGCTGTGGATCATTGGATATTCTCGTGAGTGGAGGCGGCCCCGGGGGCGCTGGCGGCCCGCGGGCACCCTCCCCGAGCCTCCCGCAACCGGACCGGGAGCGCTCTCAACGTTGAAAGGAGGGCAACAATGCCCGTATTTGTGTTCTTTACAAGTGACCGATTAGCCCGGACAATCCGTTGGCAAATCTGCGGAGTCATCCGCGGAGGCAAATCCGGCCCCTATTCCCATGACAGAGTCCAAGGGCACGACACAACCGAAGAGTGCACCGCTGCCCGTCGGCACGCTGTTGTCCAACTATCGTATTGTAAAGAAGTTGGCCAGCGGGGGGTTCAGTTTCGTCTACCTGGCCACCGATGAAACCGGCGCGCCGGTCGCGATCAAGGAGTACCTGCCGTCGTCGCTGGCGCGGCGCAACCCGGGCGAACTGATCCCCGTGGTGCCCGAGGAAAACGCCGCGGCATTCCGCCTCGGCCTCAAGTACTTCTTTGAAGAAGGTCGCTCGCTGGCCCGCATTTCCCATCCGAGCGTGGTGCGCGTGGTGAATTTCTTCCGCGAGAACGCCACGGTCTACATGGTGATGAACTACGAGCTGGGCAAGACGCTGCAGGAGCACGTGCTGGCGGCCCGGCAGCAGGGCCGCGCCAAGGTGCTGCGCGAGCATTTCATGCGCAAGGTCTTCCACGACCTGATGAGCGGCCTGCGTGAAGTGCATATCCACAAGCTGCTGCACCTGGACATCAAGCCCGGCAACATCTACCTGCGCGAGGACGAGTCGCCGATCCTGCTGGATTTCGGCGCCGCGCGGCAGACGCTGACCATGGAAGCGGCGCGCTTCCAGCCGATGTACACGCCCGGCTTCGCCGCGCCCGAACTGTACGGCAAGCATTCCGACCTGGGGCCCTGGACCGATATCTACAGCCTGGGCGCCACGCTCTATGCCTGCATGGCCGGCATGCCGCCGCAGGAAGCCAACCAGCGCGAGAAGGAAGACCGCATGGGCGAGGCGCTGGTGCGGCTGCGCAGCAGCTATACCAACGGCCTGGTCGACCTGGTCGAATGGTGCCTGCGGCTGGTGCCGTCGGAGCGGCCGCAGAGCGTATTCAGGCTGCAGAAGGAACTGCGCGAGCAGACCAACGCGCTGAGCGGGCAGACGCTGCTGGCGCCGCCGCCGGCCCCCGTCGAGCGCCCTGCCCCCGCTTCGCGCTTCCTTACGCTGCTGCGCCGCCGCGACGAGCCGGCCTCCGGCGCGAGCGTAGAATAAATCACAAATCGCGCCCATCGGGGCGCGGTGACCTTACTGAATTTCCGAAGCCAACATGCGATTCTCTGTCTACCAGGAAAGCAGGAAAGGCGGCCGCCGCGTCAACCAGGACCGCATGGGCTATTGCTTCACGCGCGACGCGCTGCTGATGGTGCTGGCCGACGGGCTCGGCGGCCATGCGCACGGTGAAGTCGCAGCGCAGCAGGCGCTGCAGACGCTGGCGCGGCAGTTCCAGGCCCAGGCCCGCCCGGCGATACGAAACCCCGCGGAGTTCCTGCAGGACACTATCATGCTGGCGCATCGCGAGATCCACCGCTACGCGGAAGCCAATCGCATGGCCGACGTGCCGCGCACCACGGTGGTCTGCTGCCTGGTCCAGCACGGCCAGGTCTACTGGGCCCATGCCGGCGATTCGCGCTACTACCTGTTGCGCAAGGGCCGGCTGCTGACGCGCACGCGCGACCATTCCAAGATCGAGAACCTGCTGCAGCAGGAACGCGTGCTGCCGATGCACGTGGCCAACCACCCCGAGCGCAACAAGCTCTACAACTGCCTGGGCTCGCCCAACCTGCCGCTGATCGACCTGGGCGGCCCGGTGCGGCTGGAGCCCGGCGATGTCGCCCTGCTCTGCTCCGACGGCCTGTGGGGGCCGCTGGACGACCAGGCGCTGGTCGACAAGCTGTCGCGGCTGTCGGTGGTGCAGGCGGTGCCGGCGCTGATCGAGCAGGCGCTGCAGAACGCCGGCGAAGGTGCCGACAACACCACCGGCATCGCCATGATGTGGGAGCTGGACAACAACACCACCGGGCCGGATTCGGTGATGACCGATACGCTGCCGCTGAACGCGTTCACCACGTCGATCCTGGACCGCACCGGCACGGACAGCGACCTGCTGTCCGAGGAAGAGATCGAGCGCTCGATCGCCGAGATCCGCGCCGCCATCGACAAGACCAGCAACCTGATGCGCTGACCCGGTTCGCGGGCGGCCTTTGCCCTTCACCGCGCGCCGGTATGCAGCGCGCGCGGGCCGGCGGCGGTAGAATCGCGGTCTCTCCCCCGATTCCGACCCGAACATTCCATGCGACCCAGCGGCCGCGCAGCCGATGCGCTGCGTTCCATCAGCCTTACCCGCCACTACACCCGCCACGCCGAGGGCTCAGTCCTCTGTGCCTTTGGCGATACCAAGGTGCTGTGCACCGCCAGCGTGCTCGCCAAGGTGCCGCCGCACAAGAAAGGCAGCGGCGAAGGCTGGGTGACGGCCGAGTACGGCATGCTGCCCCGCGCCACCCACACGCGCTCGGACCGCGAGGCCGCGCGCGGCAAGCAGACCGGCCGCACGCAGGAAATCCAGCGCCTGATCGGCCGTGCCATGCGCTCGGTGTTCGACCTGGCGGCGCTGGGCGAATACACCATCCACCTCGACTGCGACGTGCTGCAGGCCGACGGCGGCACCCGCACCGCTGCCATCACCGGCGCCTTCGTCGCCGCGCACGACGCGGTCGCCACGATGCTGCGCGATGGCCTGATTGCCGCCAGCCCGATCCGCGACCACGTGGCCGCGGTCTCGGTCGGCATGGTCGACGGCGTGCCGGTGCTCGACCTCGACTACGCCGAGGACAGCAGCTGCGACACCGACATGAACGTGGTCATGACCGGCAGCGGCGGCTTTGTGGAGGTGCAGGGCACTGCCGAAGGCGCGCCATTCAGCCGCGCCGACCTCGACGCCATGACGCGCCTGGCCGAAGCCGGCATCGCCCGCCTGGTGCGGCACCAGCGCGAAGCGCTCGGCCTGGCCTGAAGCGGGATCCGACCATGCAACGACTGGTACTGGCCTCCAACAATCCCGGCAAGCTGCGCGAGTTCGGCACGCTGCTGGCACCGCTCGGCTTCGACGTGGTGCCGCAGGGCGAACTGGGCATCCCGGAGGCCGAGGAGCCCTTCGTCACCTTTGTCGAGAATGCCCTGGCCAAGGCACGCCACGCCAGCCGGCTGTCCGGGCTGCCCGCGCTGGCCGATGACTCCGGCATCAGTGCGCGCGCGCTCGGCGGCGCGCCGGGCGTATATTCGGCGCGCTATGCGCAGATGGCCGGCAAGCCCAGGTCGGATGCGGCCAACAACGCTTACCTGGTATCGCAACTGGCCGGCAAGCTGGACCGCCATGCGCACTACTACTGCGTGCTGGTGTTCGTGCGCCATGCCGAGGATCCCTGCCCGCTGATCGCCGAAGGCGTGTGGCATGGCGAGGTCGTCGACGCGCCCCGCGGCGCGGGCGGCTTTGGCTACGATCCGCATTTCCTGCTGCCGGGGCTGGGCAGGACTGCCGCCGAGCTGTCGGCGGAAGAGAAGAACGCCGTCAGCCACCGCGCGCAAGCTCTGCGCGCACTGGTGGCCAGGCTGCAAGCCGACGCCGCGCAGCGCAACGGCCGATGATCCCGATCGTACCGGCCGGCAGCGCGCCGTCCGCCGCCTCCCCCGTCGACAGCAAGCAGCTGTGGCTCAAGCCCGGGCAAATCAGCCTGCCGGGGTCGCCGCCGCTGTCGCTGTACGTGCATATCCCGTGGTGCGTGCGAAAGTGCCCGTATTGCGATTTCAATTCGCACGCGGCGCCGGGCGCCGACAACCACGAGATCCCGGAAGAGATCTACCTGGACGCATTGCGCGCGGACCTCGAGCAATCGCTGCCGCTGGTGTGGGGCCGCCCTGTCCATACCGTCTTTATCGGCGGCGGCACGCCCAGCCTGCTGTCGGCCGCTGGCATGGACCGGCTGCTGTCCGATATCCGCGCCTTGCTGCCGCTCGATGCCGACGCCGAGATCACGATGGAAGCCAACCCTGGCACCTTCGAGTCCGACAAGTTTGCCAGCTACCGCGCCAGCGGCATCAACCGGCTGTCGATCGGCATCCAGAGCTTCAACGACCGGCACCTGCAGGCGCTCGGGCGCATCCATGGCGGCGCCGAGGCGCGCAAGGCGATCGATATCGCGCAGGCGAGCTTCGACAACATCAACCTCGACGTGATGTACGCCCTGCCCGGGCAGACGCTGGAAGAATGCCGGCAGGACCTGGAGACCGCGCTGTCGTACGGCACCACGCACCTGTCGCTGTATCACCTGACGCTGGAGCCGAACACGCTGTTCGCCAAGTTCCCGCCCGCGCTGCCGGACGACGACAGCGCGTACGAAATGCAGGACCTGATCGAGGCACGCACGGCCGAGGCGGGCTATCGCCACTACGAGACCTCGGCCTATGCCAGGCCGCATCGCGAGGCGCGCCATAACCTCAACTACTGGCGTTTCGGCGATTACCTCGGCATCGGCGCGGGCGCGCACGGCAAGCTGTCGTTCCCGCACCGCATCCTGCGCCAGATGCGGCACAAGCATCCCGCTACCTACATGGAGCAGGCGCTTGCCGGCAATGCCGTGCAGGAGGCGCGCGATGTGAGCGCCGACGAGTTGCCGTTCGAGTTCATGCTCAATGCGTTGCGTCTGACCGATGGCGTGCCGGCATCGAGCTTCCACGACTACACCGGGCTGCCGCTGCACACCATCAGCAAGCAACTCGCCGAAGCCGAGAAGAAGGGACTGCTGGAAGCGGACCTGACCACCATCCGGCCGACGGAGCTGGGGCGGCGCTTCCTGAATGACCTGCAGGAGATGTTCCTGAAGGACTGAGTTGTGGACGCTGCGGCGTCCCGGTAAGTCTCAACGAGAAAGGCCACGCAAGCGCGTGGCCTTCTGCTTTCTGACCGCCGTCAGCGTCAGTACGGCGTCGCCATATCGTTGGCCACGCGTGCGCGCATGCCCACTTGCAGGTTGCCCAGGTTCGACTGGGTCACCGTCGCGACGCGGCCGTCGTCCAGGCGCACGTTGACGCGATACGCGGTCTGCGTATTGCTGCCCGCACGCTTCTCGATCTGGTTGCCCGCTACCGCGCCGACCACGGCACCGCCGATGGTGGCCGCGGTCTGCCCGCGCCCGCCGCCGATCTGATGGCCCAGCAGGCCGCCGGCGGCACCGCCGATGACCGTGCCCAGCAGGCCAGAGCTGCCTTGCGTGGAGGTGATCGGCTCGATCGATTCCACACGGCCGTAGTACACCGAGCCGGCAGGCGCCTGCGTGGTGTTGGGGGTCTGGTAGCCCGGGGGCGGCGCCGTGTTGTAGCCGGTATTGCTGTAACCGCCGTTGTACGGCGCAGCACAACCGGCCAGCACCGCCACCGCGGTAGCTGCCGGCAGGATCAGCCATTTCTTGCTTTGCATTCGCATTTTGAGTTCTCCTCTGTTGCCAGTCGAAGCAGGGATTGCAGCACACACCGGCAGCACACACCGGCGGCACACGCCGCGACCCCGTGCACTCCAATATGAGCAGCAGTCCCATGTGAAGGTTCCGCGGTGTCAGACAGACGCCGACAGCCGAGGCCAGCGGTGTGGCAGGAAGTTTACGCATGCCGCCTCGCCGCGCTGCAAGAGCACCCCGTTGCCCGCGTGGCCTTGTATAATGCGCGGCCTGACCTTCAGGTCGATGGCAACGCGGCGCCGAGGGACCCGCCCTTTCGCGCTACAATGCCCGCACTTTCCGGAAGCGTGGCCGAGTGGTTTAAGGCAGCAGTCTTGAAAACTGCCGATGGGGTGACCCATCCGTGAGTTCGAATCTCACCGCTTCCGCCAGACAGCAAGACGGCCCGCACCAGGCAACCGGTGCGGGCCCTTCTTATTTGGAAGTGGATTCGGGACTCTGCGTCAGCAACCGGTAGGCTTCCGCCTCAGAAATCTTCAGCCGGTACTTCTTAGCCAGCACGCGCGCAAAGGCGTGTGCCGAGTCCGGGTGACAGTACCGCAACTGCTCCCGGTACGCCTCCACTTCATAGCGCAGCCGCCAGCGTCGGCTGGCGAGATACAGCACGCCCATCAGCCCCCAGCTGCGCCAGAACTGGCGCACGTGGACCTTCTCGTGCTCGATCAGCGCGTCGCTGGCGCCGGGCCGCAGCAGGATCAGCGGCCCGGGCGTAAAGCCGTCAAACCCGCGCGGGATCAGCCAGCGGGTTTCGACGACGAGGCATAGCGGCGAGCGGCAGTAGCGGAGCATGTGTCAAGCATAGCCCGGATGCCCGCACTCTGCCGTGCGTTGCGCTCAGGCCGCCGCGCGCAGCGTCGCCGGCGCGGCAACCGCCGGCAGCGCCAGCGCCGACTGGCCGCGCGAGCGGCCGGAACTGAGGTAGCCCGCGATCGATTCCTGCGTCACTTCACCCAGGTAGTCGCCGTCCGCGCCCATCACCGGCAGCCAGCTGGTGTTGTGCTGGTACATGCGCGACAGCACGATGCGCAGGTGCTCGTCGAACGCAGCGGTGACCGCAAACGGGCGCATCACGTCGCTGCACACGCCCTTGCCCGGGCGCGCGTCGCGGCGCGTGACATAGCCCAGCGCGCGCTGCGCATCGTCCACCACCGGCAGGTGGCGCACGTCGGCATCATCCATCACGCCCAGCGCCTCGGCCAGCGGCATGTCGGGGCGGCAGCTCGGCGGCATGGTGGCGGCGTCGCCGGCGCGCACCAGCAGCAGGCGCTTGAGCGTATTGTCGTGGCCGACAAAGGCCTGCACGAACTCATCGGCCGGGTGCGCCAGCAGCGCGTCGGGGTGGTCGAACTGCACCAGCTTGCCGCGGCGGAACACCGCCACCTTGTCGGCCAGCTTGATCGCCTCGTCGATATCGTGCGAGACCATGATCACGGTCTTGCCGAGCTGGCGCTGCATCTGCAGGAATTCGTTCTGGATGCTCTCGCGGTTGATCGGGTCGACCGCTCCGAACGGCTCGTCCATCAGCAACACCGGCGCATCGGCCGCCAGCGCTCGGATCACGCCGATGCGCTGCTGCTGCCCGCCAGACAGCTCGCGCGGGTGGCGGTCGAGCATCAGGTTGGGATCGAGCTGCACCATCGCCATCAGCTCGCACGCGCGCTCGCGGCACTGCTTCTTGTCCCAGCCGAGCAGGCGCGGCACGACCATGATGTTCTCTTCGATGGTCATGTTGGGGAACAGGCCGATCTGCTGGATCACGTAGCCGATCTTGCGGCGCAGGGTCACGCCGTCGATGCCGCGCGTGTCCTCGCCCTCGATGCGCACCGTGCCGGAAGTGGGCTCGATCAGCCGGTTGATCATCTTCAGCGTGGTGGTCTTGCCGCAGCCCGACGGGCCCAGGAAGACGCAGATCTCGCCGCGCGGCACCGTCAGCGACACGGCGTCGACGGCACGCACTTCGGTGCCGTCTTTCTGCTGGAAGGACTTGGTGAGTTGGTCGAGTTCGATCATAGACGGATCCCCTTCGGCGTCAGCGCCCGCTGCAACCACTGCAGGAAAGCGTCCGCCACGATGGCAAGCAGGCTGACCAGGACCGCGCCCACGGCCAGCTTGCTCATGTTGCTCTGGCTGATCGCCTGCAGGATCAGCACCCCAAGGCCACCCGCGCCGATGATGGCGGCAATGGTGGCAACCCCGATATTCATCACCACGGCGGTACGCACGCCGCCGAGGATCACCGGCACCGCCAGCGGCAGGTCGACCAGCCGCATCCGTTGCCAGGTGGTCATGCCGATGCCGCGGCCCGCTTCCTGGATGCCGGGGTCGACATTGGCCAGCGCGGTGTAGGTGTTGCGCATGATGGGCAGCAGCGAGTACAGGAACACCGCCGTCACCGCCGGCACGTAGCCGAGCGCATGGCCGAAGCGCGCGAAGATCGGGATCATCAGTCCGAACAGCGCGATCGACGGCAGCGTCAGCACGATGGTGGCCAGCGCCAGCAGCGGCGTGGCCAGCGCGCGGAAGCGCGTGATCACGATGCCCAGCGGCACCCCGATCAGGATCGCCAGCCCTACCGCCGAGCCGACCAGCGCGAGATGCTCGCCGGTCATTTTCAGCAGCGTGGGCCAGCTGTGCTGCAGGTAACCAAATATGTCCATTCGCAGGTCCATGCGGCCCTCCTCAGATCAGTCCGTGGCTGCGCAGGAAGTCCTCCGCGACCTTGTCCACCGGCTGCTGGCCGATGTCCACCTTGTAGTTCATGTCGGTCATGCTCTGGTTGTCGAGCTTGGCAGCGAGTGCGTTGAGCAGGCCCGCCAGCTGCGGGTGCTTGTCGAGCACGGGCTTGCGCACCACCGGCACCGCGTTGTACGGCGGGAAGAAATGCAGGTCGTCTTCCAGCAGCACGAGGTCGAAGCCCTTGACGCGGCCATCGGTGGCATAGACCAGGCCCAGCTCGACCTGGTTGTTCTTCAGCGCGGTGTAGACCAGGCCGGGGTCGAGCTGGATCACGTCGCGGCGCGAGAACGGCAGCTTGTACAGGTCCTTGAGCGGCTCCAGGCCATCCGGGCGCGCTGCGAATTCCATGTCGACCGCGAACGGATGGGTGGCGTCGGCGCCGGCCTTGCGCATCTGCTCGGCAAACACCGACAGCGTAGTCACGCCTTTGCCGGCGCGTTCCTTCGGCATCGCCAGCGCGTAGGTGTTGTTGATGCCCGAGGCATCCAGCCACACCAGGCCGCGTGCGCCGTCCATCTGCCTGACGCGCTCATAGCTTTCCTTCGCGCCCAGCTTTTCCTGGACCTTGTTGAACACGATCAGCGCGGTGCCGGTGTAGTCCCAGACCACGTCGAGCTGGTTGCTCTCCATGGCCTGGCGCATCAGCGTGCTGCCCAGCCCGGCGGTCAACTCGGTGGTGAGGCCCTTGGCGCGCAGGTACTTAGACGTCATCGACGACAGCAGCAGCTGCTCGGTAAAGTTCTTGCCGCCCACGCGGATCGGTGCTGCGGCAGCATCGGCGGCGTGCGCATCGGGCGCCGCGGCCAGCGCCAGCCCTGCCGCGAACGCGGTAACAGCCGCCACCAGCATCGCGGCGCGCCGCGCGCGGCGGCGGATAAATTGCATTGGGTCTTTCATGTCGGCCCCTTTGTTCAGCGCACCAGCCCGCGGCGGCGCAGGTACACCTGGCCGGCAGCGGCGAACAACGCGTCCAGTGCCAGTGCCAGCAGCGCGGTGGCGGCCGCGCCCAGCAGCAGCAGCGACTGGTTGTTCAGGTAGATGCCCGGGAAGATCAGTTCGCCCAGGCTGTTGGCACCGATCAGGAACGACAGCGGCACCGTGCCGACGTTGATCACCAGCGCAATGCGGATGCCGGCCAGCATCACCGGCAGCGCGTTGGGCAGTTCCACGCGCACCAGCCGCTGCACCGGGGTCATGCCGATGCCGCGCGCCGCTTCCAGCAGCGTGGGCGAAACGTTGCGCAGCCCCTCGTAGGTGTTGCGCACGATCGGCAGCAGCGAAGCCAGCCACAGCGCCAGGATCGCCGGGCGCTCGCCGATGCCGAGCACTGCCAGCGCGAGTGCCAGCACCGCCAGCGACGGCACCGTGTTGCCGACGTTGAAGACCTGCATCAGCCGGTCGGCCCAGCGGCGCATGCACGGGCGGCTCAGCGCGATGCCGGCCGGGATGCCGGTGGCCAGCGCCAGCGTCATCGAGATCGCGACCAGGCGCAGGTGGTCGGCAACGTCGTAAATCAGGCGTTCCTGATATTTCCGAATCACATCGACGCCGATCCACGCGACCAGTGCGGCGATCGCGGCAAGCGTCAGTCCTGCCCAGGCGAAAGACCGGGCCGATTGCTTTGACATACTCTCCCCTCTTCCGGCCGGAAAAGAGCGCAAGACGCCACTTCCAGATCGCGGAAAACAATATGGGCTGGTGGTTGCGGAGATGGAGGCGCCACCCGCCCGGTTCAGATTGCATTGCCGCCATGACCGGCACGATTGCCGGCGGACGGTCTGTGGGCCTTCCGCGTTGGCGGGGAGCCCGATTGACGGGATGCCGGCATGCGGCCGGACATTCCCTGAAGCGGCGCAACCGGCGACGCTTCAAGCGTGGCGACCAGTTGGCCTGTGGCAGCGCAGGTATTGAGGTTTTTCGACGCGCCGCCGATCCATCGGCCGTTGACTGGCAAGGGCTGGCGCGGAATCGGCCACCTTGCAAATCACATCAACGGATGACAATGAGAGCGCTATTATAGCGATCTTCTTTTATTTTGTCATCTTTCCGCCTTCCGGCGCCAATTTTGCGGCAATTTTATGCTTTTGGGAGGCGTTCAGGGCACCGGTTTTCCCGGGCTTGCGGCGCCGGGTGCGCCGTTCCAATTTTGATAGCGACTCCTTCGCGCTATGCCTATGAGTAGAACAATCTGTTCCCTTCCCGCCCTCTACTCTTTCCCAGCCAAACCACTAAATTGACGGGGTAGCTGAAACGACGGGACCGCGCGGCACGATCGCAGCGCTTCCCTCCCACCGGAGAAAGACATGGACATCCGTACCCCCTTCACCACCGCTCCCGCCACCGCCGCGGAAAGCGTGCAACGCTCGCGCACCGTGGACCGCGTCGTGCGGGGCATCGCCACGTCCGACGGCGCCGGCGTCAAGCTGACCCGCGTGCTGACACAGAACCTGCAGCGCCGGCTGGACCCGTTCCTGATGCTCGATGCCTTCGGCACCGACAGCAAGGACGACTACATCGGCGGCTTCCCCGATCACCCGCACCGCGGCTTCGAGACCATCACCTACATGCTGGCCGGCCGCATGCGCCATCGCGACAGCGCCGGCAACGAAGGCCTGCTGCAGAACGGCGGCGCCCAGTGGATGGTGGCCGGCGCCGGCGTGGTGCACTCGGAAATGCCCGAGCAGGAAGACGGCCGCATGGAAGGCTTCCAGCTCTGGCTGAACCTGCCGGCCGCGGACAAGATGACCGCGCCGTGGTACCGCGACATGCCGTCGGCCGAGATTCCGACGGTGGCACTGGACAATGGGGGCACGGTTCGCGTGCTGGCCGGCGCCAGCCATGGCGTGGCCGGCGCGGTGGCGCGCCCGGTGACCGAGCCGCTCTACCTCGACGTGCACCTGCCGGCAGGCCAGGTGTTCACGCAGGCGCTGCCGGCCGGGCATAACGCCTTTGTGTACGTGTACCAGGGCGAGGTGTCGATCGGCGACGAGGGCGACGACGGCGACCGCGCGGTGGTCGAGGCCCAGCGCATGGGCGTACTGGACAACGCCGGCACGGCTGACGGCGTGGTGGTGCGGGCCAACGCCGACGCGCGCTTCCTGCTGATCGCCGGCAAGCCGCTGAACGAGCCGATTGCGCAGTACGGCCCGTTCGTGATGAACACGCAGGAGCAGATCTACCAGACGCTGGCGGATTTCCGGGATGGGCGATTCGCGACCATCGCGGCTGGGAACGGTGCCTGAGGACGGGCTCCAGGCCGTCACCGCGCCGCCGGCTTGCGCCCCTCTCCCGCCCGCGGGAGAGGGGCGCAAGGGGAGAAAACAATCTCAAAGGCCGCCGCCTCCGCCAGGAGGCCGCGGCTTTTTTTCGTGCCGCAACCGGCACGCGACTTGCAACCTGCCTGCAATCGTTGCAGGGACTGGACACTCGCTCGTTTCAAGCCTTCCATCCCCTGCTCACTTATATAATTCGTCACCTATATCGAGCATCACCAGTTCATGATGAATGCTGCAATGCGTCGCGGCGATCCTGCGCCACGCACTGCCGCGCTTTGACTCATCCGACGTTGCTGCCCTCACAACAACCCGAGCCGCCTCAGTGACATCACAAACCCCTCCCAGGCTGGCGCTTTCCCATATCAGCAAGCGCTATCCGGGCGTCGTCGCCAACGACGACGTCAGCCTTACCGTCGCACCCGGCGAGATCCACGCGGTCCTGGGCGAGAACGGCGCCGGCAAATCCACCCTGATGAAGATCATCTTCGGCGCCGTCCGGCCCGATGCCGGCGAGATGCACTTCAACGGGGCGCCGGTCACGATCAACAGCCCGCACGATGCCCGCAACCTGGGCATTGCCATGGTGTTCCAGCATTTCTCGCTGTTCGACACGCTGACCGTGACCGAGAACATTGCGCTCGGCCTGCCGGCCAGCCAGCAAGGCAACATGAAGCAGCTGGCCGAGCGCATCCGCGCCACCGCCGAACGCTACGGCCTGCCGCTGGAACCGAACCGCCACGTGCACACGCTGTCGGTCGGCGAGCGCCAGCGCGTGGAGATCGTGCGCGCGCTGCTGGCCAATCCGCAGCTGCTGATCCTGGACGAGCCCACTTCGGTGCTGACGCCGCAGGCGGTGGAGACGCTCTTCGTCACGCTGCGCCAGCTGGCCGGCGAAGGCACCAGCATCCTCTACATCAGCCACAAGCTCGACGAGATCCGCGCGCTGTGCCATCACGCCACCGTGATGCGCATGGGCAAGGTCACCGGCGTGTGCGATCCGCGGCAGGAAACCGCGGCGTCGCTGTCGCGGCTGATGATCGGCGGCGAACCGCCGCGCGAGGCGCGCGTGACTGCCTTCCGCGGTCCGGTGCAACTGAGCGTGCAGGAGCTGTCGCTGCCGCGCGCGCATGCCTTCGCCACCGAGCTGAGCCGGATTTCGCTCGACCTGCATGCGGGCGAGGTCGTCGGCATCGCCGGCGTCTCCGGCAACGGCCAGCAGGAGTTGTTGGCGGCGCTCTCGGGCGAGGACACGCGCGCGGCCAGCGCATCGGTGCAGATCGGCGGCAGGCCGGTGGGCAAGCTCGACGCGCGCCGGCGCCGCCGCGCCGGCCTCGCCTTCGTGCCGGAGGAACGCCTGGGCCGTGGCGCTGTGCCGGGCATGAGCCTGGCTACCAATGTCCTGTTGTCGCACCAGACGCGACCCTACGTGCGCAAGGGCATGATCTCGCCGAAGGCCGCCACCGGGCTGGCCACGGCGGTGATCGACCGCTTCCGCGTCAAGGCCAGCGGACCGGATGCGCTGGCGCGCAGCCTGTCCGGCGGCAACCTGCAGAAATTCATTGTCGGCCGCGAGATCGAAAGCGGCCCGAGGGTATTGATCGTGGCGCAACCGACCTGGGGCGTGGACGTGGGCGCCGCGGCGCAGATCCATAACGAGATCCTGGCGCTGAAGGCCACCGGCTGCGCCATCCTGGTGGTGTCGGAAGAACTCGACGAGCTGTTCGCGATCTGCGACCGGCTGCATGTTATCGCCAAGGGCCACCTGTCGCCGTCGGTGCCGACCGAAACTGCCACGCGCGAGCAGGTCGGCCTGTGGATGAGCGGCTTGTGGCAAGGCGGCCCCGCCAAGGCACACCCGGCGGAGGTGGCAAACCATGGCTGATGTGCGACGCCTCCTCCCCCGCTCCCCGCTAACGCTGGCACCGCGCGGGCTGCCGTCGCGCACCATGGCCTATGCCTCGCCGGTGGTTGCGCTGGCGCTGACGCTGCTGTTCGGCGCGCTGCTGTTCCTGGTGCTGGGCAAGGACCCGGTGGCCGCGCTCAAGGTCTTCCTGGCGGATCCGCTGCGCGACAAGCGCGCGATCGGCGAGGTGCTGCTGAAGACGGTGCCGCTGGTGCTGTGCGCGCTGGGGCTTTCGGTGTGCTACCGGGCCAATGTGTGGAACATCGGCGCCGACGGCCAGCTGATTGCCGGCGGCATCTGCGCCGGTGCCGTGGTGCTGTATTTCGACGTGCCGGGGCAGGCCCTGAACGGCACCGTGGTTCTGGTACTGGCCTCGCTCGCCGGCATCGCCGGCGGCATGGCGTGGGCTTCGCTCACGGCGCTGCTGAAAGACAGGTTCAACGCCAACGAGATCCTGGTCTCGCTGATGCTCACCTATATCGCGCAGCAGTTGCTGCTGTGGGTGGTCAACGGGCCGCTGAAGGATCCCAATGGCATGAACTTCCCGCAGTCCAAGGTGTTCTCGTCCGAGTTCCTGCTGCCCAACCTGATGTCGGGCTCGCGCCTGCACGCCGGCTTTGCGGTGATGCTGGTGCTGGTGGTGGTGATGACGGTGTTCGTGTTCCGCAGCTTTGCCGGCTATCGCCTGCAGGTCGGCGGTACCGCGCCGGCGGCGGCGCGCTACGCGGGCTTTTCGGCGCGCAGCGCGTTGTGGAGCGCGCTGCTGATCTCGGGCGCGACCGCGGGGCTGGCAGGCGCGTTTGAAGTGGTCGGACCGATCGGCCAGTTGCTGCCGTCGATCTCGCCGGGCTACGGCTTCACCGCGATCATCGTCGCGTTTATCGGCCGGCTGCACCCGGTCGGCACCGTCTTCGGCGGCATCATGATGTCGCTGTTCTATATCGGCGGCGAGATGGCGCAATCGCGCCTGGGCCTGCCGTCGGCCATAGGCTGGGTGTTCCAGGGCATGCTGCTGTTCTTCCTGCTGGCCTGCGACACGCTGATCGAAAGCCGCCTCCGCTGGCGCGCCACCACGGCCTGAGCGGAGCAAGAAAAAACATGGAACAACTCGCTCCCCTCATTGCCACCGCCATCAACGCCGGCACGCCGCTGCTGCTGGCGGCGCTGGGCCTGCTGATCAACGAACGCTCGGGCGTGCTCAACCTGGGCGCCGAAGGCATGATGCTGGTCGCCGCGGTGGCCGGCTTCATGGTCGGCTACCAGACCCAGTCGCCGATGCTCGGCTTTGCCGCCGGCGCGCTGGCCGGCATGCTGATGGCCACGCTGTTCTCGTGGCTGGCGCTGGTGCTGGCCACCAACCAGGTCGCCACCGGCCTGGCGCTGTCGATCTTCGGCACCGGGCTGTCGGCCTTCATGGGCCAGCGCTTCGTCGGCTTCGCCATGCCGGCGCAGGCCAAGGCCGTGCCGGGACTGGCCAACCTGCCTTTCTTCGGTCCGGCGTTCTTCCAGCATCACTGGATGGTCTATTTTAGCCTGCTGCTGTGCCTTGCCATCATGTGGTTCCTGTTCCGCACGCGCGCCGGCCTGACGCTGCGCGCGATCGGCGAGTCGCCGGAATCCGCGCACGCGCTGGGCTATCCCGTGCGCACCATCCGCTTCGGCGCGCTGCTGTTCGGCGGCGCCTGCTGCGGGCTGGCGGGCGCCTACCTGTCGCTGGTCTATACCCCGATGTGGGTCGAGAACCTGGTCGCCGGCCGCGGCTGGATCGCGCTGGCGCTGACCACCTTCGCCACCTGGCGTCCGGGCCGCGTGCTGATCGGCGCGTGGCTGTTCGGCGGCGTGACCATCCTGCAGTTCTACCTGCAGGGCATCGGCGTATCGGTGCCCTCGCAGTTCCTGTCGATGCTGCCGTACGCGGCCACCATCGTGGTGCTGGCGCTGATCTCGCGCAACCCCGCGTGGATACGGCTGAACATGCCGGCATCGCTGGGGAAGCCGTTCCGGCCCGGCAATGCCTGATCGCCAGTATCTGATCGATTTTTTTGACGGAAATCCCCGAGCTACCAAACAATTCACACAAGGAGAAATCATGATCGTCACGCGCAGGAAGACCCTGGCGGCGCTGGCCGCCACCGCAGTGCTGGCCCTGGCCGGCTGTGGCAAGAAGGAAGCCGAGAAGCCTGCCGAGACCGCGGGCCCGGCCTCCGCGCCGGCTGCCGCTGCCGCGGGCGAGCCGCTCAAGGTCGCCTTCGTCTATATCGGACCGGTCGGCGATGCCGGCTGGACCTACGCGCATGACAACGGCCGCAAGGCCGTGGAAGAAAAATTCGGCAGCAAGGTCAACACCACCTTCGTCGAAAACGTGCCCGAATCCGCCGCCGACGCCGAGCGCGTGTTCCGCGACCTGGCCAGCCAGGGCAACAAGCTGATCTTCGGCACTACCTTCGGCTACATGGAGTCGATGCTCAAGGTCGCCAAGGAATTCCCGGACGTGAAGTTCGAGCACGCCACCGGCTTCAAGACCGCCGACAACCTGGCCCAGTACGACGTGCGCACCTATGAAGGCGCGTACCTGGCCGGCGTGGTCGCCGGCAAGATGAGCAAGACCGGCAAGATGGGCGTGGTCGCGTCGGTGCCCATCCCAGAAGTGATCCGCAATATCGACTCGTTCACGCTGGGCGCCCGCAGCGTCAATCCGAACGCCACGGTCAAGGTGGTGTGGGTCAACAAGTGGTTCGACCCGGGCAAGGAGCGCGAAGCCGCCACCACGCTGATCGGCCAGGGCGTCGACATGCTGATGCAGAACACCGACTCCGCCGCGGTGGTGCAGACCGCGCAGGAGAAGGGCGTGCATGCCTTCGGCTGGGACAGCGACATGACCAAGTTCGGCGACAAGGCCCACCTGGCCGCGTCGGTGATCTCGTGGGGCGTCTACTACAACAAGGTGGTGGAAGACGTGCTGAACAACCAGTGGAAGAACGGCACCACGTGGTGGGGCCTGAAGGAAGGCATGATCGACCTGAAGTCGTTCAACGCGGTCGTGCCCGAAGACGTGAAGAAGCTGGTCGAGGAGCGCAAGAAGGGCATTGCCGATGGCAGCGCGCCGATCTGGAAGGGTCCGATCAAGGACAACACCGGGACCGAGCAGCTGGCGAAGGATCAGGTCGCGGATGACAAGTTCCTGCACGGCGTGAAGTTCTATGTCGAGGGTGTGGAAGGGAAGATTCCGGGCTGATCGGTGCACCAAAGCCGCCCGGACTAGCCTAAGCAAGGTGTTCTCCCTCTCCCGCGCGCGGGAGAAGGGAGAAAACCGCAGGCATTGGCAGCCGCACCCCCACCGCCTCTCCCATCACATTGCCCCCGCGGAACTTGAAGCCGCCAACAACGGCCCAAGCTATCTGCGTATGCGCCAGTGTCAGGCGCGCGCCATGTGAAGGAGGCCTCTCATGTTGAAGCGATTTTCGGCCCTGTGGACGCTGGTACGCCGCGACGGGCGGCTGTTCTGGTATGCGCTGCGCCACCCGGATGCCCCGGCATGGCTGAAACCCGCGGCGATCGGGCTGCTGCTGTACGCGATTTCGCCGATCGACCTCGTGCCTGACGTGGTCGCCGGGCTTGGCATCATCGACGACGTGGTGCTGATCCCGCTGGCCGTCCACCTGATCCTGAAGCGCCTGCCGCCGCATATCCTGCGCCAGGCGCAGGCGCGCGCCACAGCCACCACGGTCCGGCCGCACTGAAGCCGCCAAAGAAAAATCCCCGGGGCACTCGCTGCGCCGGGGATTTTTTATGCCTGAGCGGAACCGGATTCAGCGCGGCAGCAGGATGGTCGAGCCCGTGGTCTTGCGCGCTTCCAGGTCGCGGTGCGCCTGCGCCACTTCCGACAACGCATATTGCTGGCGGATATCGACCTTGACCTTGCCGGTCGTGACCGCATCGAACAGGTCGGCCACCATCGGCTCGAGCAGCTCGCGGTGCACCACGTAGGTCATCAGCGTCGGGCGCGTCAGCCGCAGCGAACCCTTGTTGCCGAGCACCGAGAGGTCGAACGGCGGCACCGGGCCCGAAGCATTGCCGAAGCTCACCATGGTGCCGCGCGGCGCCAGGCAGTCGAGCGAGCCCTGGAACGTGTCCTTGCCGATCGAGTCATAGACCGCCGGCACGCCCTTGCCGTTGGTGATTTCCTTGACGCGGTCGACGAACGACTCGCGCGTGTAGACGATGGTATGGGCGCAGCCGTTGGCGCGCGCCAGCTCTGCCTTCTCGTCCGTGCCGACGGTGCCGATCACGGTCACGCCAAGCGCCTTGAGCCACTGGCTGACGATCAGGCCCACACCGCCGGCAGCCGCGTGCAGCAGCACCGTGTCGCCCGGCTGCGCCTGGTAGCTGTCGCGGATCAGGTATTGCGCGGTCAGGCCCTGCAGCATCATGGCCGCGGCGGTGTCGAACGGGATCGCGTCCGGCAGCCGCACCACGATATCGGCCGGCATCACGCGCACCTGCGCATACGCGCCGGTCGGACGGCCGGCATAGGCGACGCGGTCGCCCACGCTCACGTGGCCGACGCCCTCCCCCACGGCCTCGACCACTCCCGCGCCTTCCATGCCCAGGCCGCCCGGCAGCGGCTGCTTGTACAGGCCGGTGCGGAAATAGACGTCGATGTAGTTCAGGCCCACCGCTTCGTGGCGCACGCGCACCTGGCCGGGGCCGGGCTCGCCCACTTCCACATCGACCCACTGCATGACTTCAGGACCGCCGGTCTGCTCGATCCGGATGGCTTTGCTCATCTGCGTCGCTCCTAGTTGTGGTGTTGCATCGATCGGGGGAATTCAGCTTGCCTGCGCGCCGTCGGCCTCGTTGGCCAGGCCCGCGATCAGCAGTTCGGCAGTAGCCACGTTGGTCGCGCACGGCACGTTGTGCACGTCGCACGCGCGCACCAGCGCGTTGATGTCGGGTTCATGCGGCTGCGGCGTCATCGGGTCGCGCAGGAACACCACGGCGCGCACGCGCCCTTCGGCCAGCTGCGCGCCGATCTGCAGGTCGCCGCCCCACGGCCCCGACAGCATGCGCGTCACTTCCAGTCCGACCTCGTCGATCAGGCGGCCGCCGGTCGTGCCGGTGGCCAGCAGCTCGCATTGCGAGAGGAACGCGCGATGGCGCGTGGCGAAGGCGACGATATCGTCCTTCTTGTGGTCGTGGGCGATCAGCGCGATGCGAGGGCGTGTCATCAGTAATTCCTGGTTGGGGTGGCGAGACTGCAGCAGGCTGGTGGAAATCAGAACGTGCCGGGGTAGGCGCCGCCGTCGATCAGCAGGTTCTGCCCGGTGATATAGGCAGCCTGGCGGCTGCACAGGAAGGCGCAGGCAGCGCCGAACTCGGCCGGCTCGCCGAAGCGGCGCGTCGGGTTCTGCGCGGCACGGCGCTGCGCCACTTCCTCGACGCTCAGGCCGGCCTTCTGGGCGCCGCCTTCCATGGTCTTGCGCAGGCGATCGGTATTGAACGGCCCGGGCAGCAGGTTGTTGATGGTCACGCCATGCTGCGCCACTTCGCGCGCCACGCCCGCGACAAAGCCGGTCAGGCCCGAGCGCGCGCCGTTGGACAGCCCCAGCACGTCGATCGGCGCCTTGACCGCGCCGCTGGTGATATTGATGATGCGGCCCCACTTGCGCGCGATCATGCCGTCGACGGTGGCCTTGATCAGCTCGATCGGGGTCAGCATGTTGGCGTCGAGCGCGGCGAGCCAGTCGCTGCGCTCCCAGTCGCGAAAGTTGCCCGGCGGCGGGCCGCCGGCGTTGTTGACCAGGATGTCGAGGTCGCCCAGCCTGGCGGCGGCGTCCAGCGCCGCCTTGCGGCCTTCGGGCGTGGTGATGTCGGTCGCCACCGCGATCACGCGGCGGCCATGGCGCGCGCGCAGGTCGGCGGCGGCCTTCTCCAGCGCCTCGGCGCCGCGCGCCACGATCACCACGTCAACGCCTTCCGCCGCGAGGGCGTCGGCGCAGGCCAGGCCAAGGCCCTTGCTGGCGCCGCACACCAGCGCATGCTTGCCACGCAATCCCATGTCCATGTGTTTCTCCTTTGTCTGTTGTGTTGGTACGGCCGGGAGCGCCCGGCCGATGCATCAATTTCTCTTTGCCGAGAGCAGGTACATGCCGCCCATCACCAGCGCGCCGCCGGCCAGCTGCACGCCGCTGATCGGCTCGCCCAGCAGCCAGTAGCCGAGCAACAGCGTCGATACCGGGCCGATCATGCCGGCCTGCGAGGCCAGCGGCGCACCGATGCGCGCCACCGCGACCATGGTCATCGACACGGGCAGCACCGTGCAGAACACCGCATTGACGAGTGACAGCCACATCACCGGCGCCGGCTGCGCCAGCTCGGCCACGGGCCGGCCCAGCGCCACATACTGGATCACGCAGCAGGCGGTGGACACGCACATCGCATAGGCCACCAGCCGCAGCGAGCCGATGCGCCGCACCAGCTCCCCGCTCAGGATCAGGTAGACAGCGTACGTCATGGCACTGCCCAGGACCAGCGCGCCGCCCAGCCACACCTGGCCGCCGCTGACGTCGAGGTCATGGGCAAAGACCAGTACGATGCCGGCATACGCCAGCAGCAGCGACAGCCACTGGCGCGAACTGATCGGCCGCCGGAACACCAGCGCGGTGGCCAGCAGCACGAACGACGGCGTCAGGAACAGGATCAGCCGCTCCAGCCCGGCGGTGATGTACTGCAGGCCGATGAAATCCAGGAAGCTCGACAGGTAATAGCCGATGAAGCCGAGGAACACCACGCGCCCGCGGTCCGCCCACGACAGCGGCGCCAGGCGGCGCGACTGCCACCAGCCGATCGCCATGAACAGCGGCACGGCGAACAGCATGCGCAGCGTCAGCACCATCACGGCATCGACGTTGTAGCGGTACATCAGCTTGGCGACGATCGCCTTGGCGGAGAACAGCACCGCGCCGACGGCGGCGATGGCAAGCCCCGCGCGCTGCGGCGACGGCAGCGCGGCAGGCGCGGCGAGGGACTTCTGGGAGACGGACACGGGAATACGTGGAAAGCGGGCCGCAGGGCCGGCGCACCGGCCCCGCGCGGCCCCGCGAAGCGACCCGACGATTGTATTCGAAAAGACGCAACCGCATCGGCGGTGCCCCCGGCCCTGCCCTGCCTGCGGCCTATCCCCTACAATGGCCGCGCGCCGCCTGCGTCACGGCCGGCGCCACAATAACAACCCCAGGAGACTTCTCGCCATGCCAATCCACCCCGCACACGCCGGCCGCCGCGCGCTGCTGCTCGCTGCCCTGACCGGGGCCGCGGCGCTCGCCGCCAGCTTCAGCGCCGCCGCCGCACCCGGCGACGGCTATCCGTCCCGTCCGATCCGCTTTGTCGTGCCCTACGCCGCCGGCGGCACCACCGACCTGGTGGCTCGCACGGTCGGCCAGCGCGTGGGCGAGAAGCTCGGCCAGCCGGTGGTGATCGAAAACCGCCCCGGCGCCGGCGGCAACGTAGGCATGGACGCGGTGGCCAAGGCCGCGCCGGACGGCTACACCATCGGCTTCGGCGCGATCTCCACCAACGCGCTCAACCCGCATATCTACAAGCAGGTGCCGTTCGACCCGCGCAAGGACTTCACCGCGATCAGCCTGCTCGGCACGTCGACCATCGTGCTGGAGGTCAGCCCGGCGCTGCCGGTGAAGACCGTCAAGGAACTGGTGGCCTACGCCAAGGCCAACCCGGGGCTGACCTATGCGACGGCGGGCACCGGCACCTCGATGCACCTGGCCGGCGCGATGTTCGCGCAGATGACGCAGACCAGCCTGACGCATGCGCCTTACAAGGGCAGCAGCCCGGCCATCAACGACATGCTGGGCGGCCATATCAGCGTGATGTTCGACAACCTGCCGGCATCGCTGCCGCATATCCAGGCGGGCAAGCTGCGTGCGCTGGCGGTGGCCGGCAAGCAGCGCTCGCCTTCGCTGCCCGACGTGCCGACGCTGGCCGAGGCGGGCTTGCAGGGCTATGCGGTCGAGCCATGGTTCGGGGTCTTTGGTCCGGCCAACGTGCCGGCGCCGGTGGTGCAGGCGCTGAACAGCGCCTTCGTCGAGGCGCTGGCCCGTCCCGATGTGCGCGAGAAGCTGGTGCAGGCGGGCTTCAATCCCAAGGGATCGAGCGCGGCCGAACTGCAGGCGCTGACGCAGTCGGAATACGAGCGCTTCGGCACGGTGGCGAAGACTGCCGGGATCACTGTGGAGTAGTAGCAGTAGCGGACCAGCAGGCAGCGGATATACTCGGGGCACGCTCATCCAACGCATCACCATCGACGTGCCCAACCCCTCCGCATCCTCCGCATCGTCAGCAGACCAGGCCGCCCCCGACTACGATTTCACCGAGCAGGTGGGCCACCTGCTGCGCCGCGCGTACCAGCGCCACGTGGCGATCTTCCAGCAGACCATCCCGGATTCGCAGCTCACCGCGGCGCAGTTCGTGGTGCTGTGCGCGGTCAGGGACCGGCAGCCGTGCTCGCTGAATGAAGTGGTGCGCGCCACGGCGATCGACCAGGCGACGGTGCGCGGCATCATCGAGCGGCTGAAGGCACGCAAGCTGATTGCGGTGTCGCATGACCCGAACGACCGGCGCAAGGTGGTGGTGACGGTGACCCCCGGGGGGCTGGCGTTGATCGACGAGACGGTGCCGTTTGCGAAGCAGATCTCGGAGCAGACGTTTGGCAGCCTGAATCCGGCGGAGCGAGTGGCGGTGACTTACCTGCTGCGGAAGATGAGCGAGATCGATGAGGGGAATGGCGGCGTGTAAGTGAGACCTCCACCATGCCGCCGGTTTGCTCCCTCTCCCGCTTGCGGGAGAGGGAGCAAACCACCAGTTGGTTAAGGGCGCTCGCTCCTTAGCGCCGCCAACACTGTCTCCGGCACGAACGGCGGCCGCCGCAGACGCACGCCGATCGCATCGAACAACGCATTGGCAAGTGCCGGCGCCCCCGGCAGCGATGCCGACTCCCCTGCCCCCATCGGCGGCTCTTCCTGCCGCGGCATCAGCACCACCTCGATCGGCGGGATCTCCGGAAAGGTCAGCAACGGATAGCTGCCCCACTCGCGGCTGGCGACACCGTCGGCGTCGAAGCGCACCTGCTCCTTCAACACCCGGCTCAAGGCCTGCACCACGTTGCCGTGGATCTGGTGGCGCACGCCGTCCGGGTTGACCATCATGCCGGTGTCCTGCCCGACCACCAGTTTCTCCACGGCGATGCGGCCCGTTGCCGCCTCCACCGCCACGTCGACCACCCATGCCGCCCATGCCGCGCCGAAGCCTGGGAAGCGGCTGTGGATATAGCGCGCATAGGCAACACCGCGCCCGCGCAGCATGCCGTCGTTGCCAGCCTTGCCACGCGAACCGTGCGCGCCCCGCTGCCAGCCCGCCGCGTCGGCCACCGCGCGCAGCAGTTCGGCTGCGCGCGTGTCCGGCAAATGACGCAGCCGGAAATCGATCGGATCGGCGCCGGCTTGGGCAGCCAGTTCATCGATCACGCATTCATGCGCGAACGAATTCGGCAGCGCCGATACGCCACGCAACCATGACGCGCGCACGATGGCGGGCGTGTCGTCGCAGCCGATGCGGCGCGCGCGGTAGTCATACGGCGGCACCGCGGTGCGGTCGCCCATTTCCAGCGTGCGCGGCGCGTTGGGCACGATGCCGGCGAGCACCAGCGCCAGCGTCGGCGCATCGTTGGACGGATAGCGGCTGGTGAAGTCATAGCCGAGCAGTTCGCCGTCGGCGCCCAGCGTTGCGCTGACATCCATCAGCTGGGCCGCGCCCTTGGGTTCCCACAGGTGTTCCTGCTCGCGCGATAGCTGCACGCGCACCGGATGGCCGACGGCGCGCGACAGCAGCGCGGCATCGGCGCAGACATCGTCCGCGCAATTGCGGCCGTAGCAGCCCGAGGCTTCCATGCGCACGATCTCGATGCGGTCCTCGCCCAGCCCGCACAGGCGTGCCAGGTCGATGCGCAGAACATGCGGATTCTGCGTGCCCGACCATACCGTCAGGCCATCCTCATGCCAGTCCGCAACCGCGCATGAGGGGCCGATCGAACCGTGCATCTGGTATGGCCAGACGTAATGGCGATCCAGCGTCTTGCCGGTCCCGGCGGGAGGCATCTCGCCGTCATTCAGCAGTTCGCGCCGCGTTGCGGGGTTGGCGCGCAGCGCGGGTTCAGGGTCGGCGAGCGACGGCATCGGCGGCACGGGTTTCCACTGCGCCCGCAGCTTGCGCGCGGCAAGCACCGCGTACTCTTCACGCTCGGCCACCACGCCGACGAAGTCGCCCTGCACCACCACGTCGACCAGTCCCGGCACATCGCGCACCGATTCGCGGTCGACCGCGAGCAGGCTGTTGCCGACGAAGCCGCCGCTGTCGCGCCCGGCGTAAGGTGGCCGCACCACGCGCCCATGCAGCATGCCGGGCACGCGCACGTCATGGACGAAAGTCAGCACGCCGCGTGCCTTGTCGGGGATATCGACGCGTCCGGCCGGGCGGCCGACGATGCGGTAGGCCTCCACCGGCTTGATCGCCACGTCGTCTGCCAGCGGCAGCGCCACGTGCTCGCCTTGCACCAGCGCGCCATAGCCGATGGCGGCGTCGGCCCCGCGCACGCGGAACTCGCCATCCTGCGCTTCCAGCTGGTCGGGCGCCACGCCAAGCTGTTGCGCGGCGCGCGCCAGCAGCCACGCGCGCGCCTGCGCCGCGGCACGGCGCAGCGGGATCGCGGAAATCTGGATCGATGCGCTGGCGATGGTCGGCCCCTGGTTGGGGGTGGCTTCGGTATGGCCCAGCACCATGCGCACCCGCGACAGCGGCACGTCGAGTTCTTCCGCCACGATCTGCGCCAGCGCCGTGCGGATGCCGGTGCCAAGGTCGACATGGCCGTTGAAGGCCAGCACCTCGCCACTGTCGCGCACGGCGATGAAGATATCGGGCAGCGCCGGCACGTAGTCCGACGCCGCGCCGGGCTGGCCGGGCGCGGGACGCGCCGCCGCCTGCGGCGCGCGCGTGACCAGCAGCACGCCGACGGCCTGCAGCAACGCCAGCCGCAGTGCGCGCGGCGTGGCGGGATCGGCCTGTGCCGCGGGTTGCAGCGTTGTTGCGGTCATCGTCTTCCCATCTCCTTCAACGGGGCCCCCGTTATACTGCCAGCCAACGGAGTCAGAGCCACCCAATCATCATGACGAACACCACCGCGGCGAAACCTGCCGCCAAGCAGGCTCCCAAGCGGGCTGCCCCAGGCACGCGGGCCAGGCAGGCGCAGGACAGCCGCGACCGCATCCTGAAAGCGGCGATCAAGGTCTTCGCCCAGCGCGGCTATGACGGCGGCCGCATCGAACGCATTTCGTCGCTGGCCAAGACCTATGACCGGATGATCTACTACTACTTCGGCAGCAAGGAAAAGCTGTTCGTCGAAGTGCTGGAGACCATCTACCTGCAGCTCAACGAAGCCGAGCAGCAGCTCGAGCAGGAACTCGACGCCGCCGACCCGGTGCGCGCGCTGTCGCAGCTGGTCGACTTCATCTGGCAGTACTACCTCGACCACCCCGAATTCGTCGCGATCCTGTCCAGCGAGAACATGAGCCAGGGCAAGCACGCGAAGAAGTCGGTCCGCCTCAAGGAAATCTCCAGCTACGCGCTGTCGGTGCTCGACGGGATCCTCACACGCGGCAAGTCCGCCGGGCTATTCCGTTCCGAGACCAGCGCGCGCGATGTCTACATGGTGATCGCCTCGCTCGGCTACTTCTACAACTCCAACCATCATACGCTCAGCGCCTTCCTGGGCGAGGCCATGATGAGCCCGCCCGCCTTGGCGCACTGGCGCGATGTGATCCAGCAGACAGTGCTGCGCACGGTGACGCTGCCCGGCGCCGTGCCGGAAGCCAGCGTGCCGCCGGCTACGCCGGCGCGCAAGGCCGCACGCAACAGGCGCGCGGCTGCAGGCTGAGACGCGGCGCCGGGTCGCCTCAGGCGGCGGCGCGGACGCCCTCACCCGCAATCCGCGCCAGCGCCTCGTCGCGCGCCAGCACGGTCGCGTACTTCTGCGCCATGTCGAACAGGTTGGCATCGTGCGGCCCGATGGCGCGGTCGCCCACGCAATCGGACACCACCAGCGGGCGGAAGCCCAGCGACATCGCATCGACCACGCTGGCGCGCACGCAGCCGCTGGTGACGCAGCCGGCCACCAGCAGCGTCTGCACGCCGCGCTGCGTCAGCCACGCCGCCAGCGAGGTGCCGAAGAACGCCGACGGCACCGTCTTGCGCACCACCAGCTCGCCCGGCGCGGGCACGAGCTCGGGCACGAGCTGGCTGTTGTGGCCATCTTCCTTTAGCGTCAGCATGCCGGGCACCTTCAGCGTGAAGATGTTGTGGTCACTGTCGTCGTCGGCGAACACGATGCGGCTGTGCGCCACCGGCCAGCCCTGCTCGCGCGCGGCGCGCAGCAGCGGCTGCGTGTTGCGGATGGCCTCGGGGATATTGCCGCCACCGAACACGGCCGGGTCGGCAAAGCCGTTGACGAAGTCGATGATCAGCAGCCCGTACGGCGCTTTCAATTCCATCGACGCGCCGAACCCTTGGCGCTGGTAGGTCTGCACTGCGTCATCCATGGCGCGAATCCTTGTAGAGCGATGCGGCGGGAGCATGGTGCCCGTCCATCACCTTGCCGCGCACCACCACCGGCTCGCCGTCGAGGCTGACCGTGCAGTGGCGCACCGGGATATCGATATGGCAGGCAGTGGTGCGGCTGCCGCCTGCCTCGTTGTTGGGGCCGAACGAGCACAGGAAATTGCCTTCATACGCACGCGCGTCCATGCCGATGGTGGCCTCGCGGTCGTACATCGCCAGCGCCGACCAGCTGGCGCGCGGCTGCAGGCCCCAGCCGATATGCGACATCGCATACGCTTCCGGGTCGTTGAACGAGGCCATGTAGTCGGCCAGCAGCTCGGCATCGACACCGCCTTCGATGCGGCGCACGTAGCCGGCCTCCACCGTGATGCGGATCGGCGCCTGCAGATAGGACTTCATCGGCAGCAGGATGTCGCCGCGGTCCAGCACGATGGTGCCGTTGGTGCCGCCCTCGTCCGGCCAGGTCAGCACGAAGCCGCTCGGCCAGTGGTCCCAGCGGCCGGGCTCGTCGACAAAGCCGTACTCGCTGATTGCCGGGAATTCACCCAGCCTGCAGCGCAGATCCATGCCCGCCTCGGACACGATATGCATCTCTCGCGCGCGGCCCAGCCGCTCAGTGGCAGCCTTGACGCGGGCGCGGTCGGCCTCGGTCGGCACCAACCGGGCCAGCACTTCGGGCGGCTCCACCGCCAGCAGGATCTTGGTGCCGCCGGACAGTATCTCGTGCTGCTCGGGCGAGAACAGCAGCGTCATCAGGTCCAGCACCAAATCGCTTGCTTTCAATGCGGCAATCGCCGCCGGATTGCCGGTCAGCGGCGTGGTGCCGAGATAGGCCAGTGCGTCGCGGCTGAGCGCCTTCTCGCCGTTAACCGGCGGCAGGTCGAGCCGGTTGACGATGGCGCCCATCGACTGCGCCGCCACCATCGCCGTACGCAGCGTCTGCGGATGCGTGGCCGCGCCGGTCAGCACGGTGACGGTCTGCCCCGGCTGCAGCCTCGACAGCGTCAGCACCTGCTTCCACGCCGCGGTCAGGTCGTAATCGCTTACGGGCATGTTCCCTCCTTGATCAGTTCAGCGCCGCGCCGAGGAAGTCGCCGAAGGCACGATAGAAGCCGGGCTCATCGTCCCACGGGATCATGTGGCCGGCATTGGCGACATGCGCGACCAGCAGCGCGGGCAGCAGCCTGCGCATTTCCTGCACGTCTTCCTCGCGGATCACGTCGCCGCGGCCCGCGGTCATCAGCAGGACCGGCACATCGACCTGCGGCAGGTCGGCGTGGATATCGTCTTCATGGAAGCCGTTGAAGCTGGCCAGGATCGCGCGCTCGTCGCAGGTATGCAGCCATTGCGCGCGCAGGCGCAGCTGGTCTTCAGTCCATGTGGGGCAGAAGCGGCGCATGCCTTCCGCGTCGATGCCCTGCTGTGCCAGCCGGATCGAATCGATGTACCACGGCAATTGCGCCGGATAGGCGCGGCGCCCCGGGCCCGACACCGGCGGATCGACCAGCACCAGCCGCGTCAGGCCAGCGGGCTTGCTATGCGCGGCGCGGATGCCGATGCGCGCGCCCATGGAATGGCCGACGATGGCGTAGCGCTGCAGCCCGAGCGCTTCGGCAAACGCGATCACGTCGGCGGCCTGCGCATCGAGGCTGTAGTCCAGCTCCGCGCCGGCCTGCGACAGCCCGCGGCCGCGCACGTCAAGCACATAGGTATCGAACTGCCGCCCGAACTGCTCGCCGACGAAGCCCCACGTGACCGCCGGGCTGGTGATGCCGGGCACGATGATCAAGGCATCGCGCTGCGCGCGCGCGCCATCCTGGCCGCCATAGCGCAGGTAGTGCTGCCGGATGCCGTTGGCATGGACGTTGCCGCCGTAAAGGAAAGTACTGGTCGCCATGGCCGGCTCCTTCAGTAGCCGCCGGACAGCAGCGCGCCCGCGCCCGGCACCACCGGCTCCAGGCCCAGGCGCTTGAGCATTGCATAGGTGGTGGCGATGGCGGCGGTGACCACCGGCTTGCCTGTCATTGCCTCGACCTTGGCCACCGCCGGGAGCGACGGCATCTGTACGCAGGCGGACAGCACGATCACGTCGGCATCGGCGAAATCCATCTGCGCGACGATCTCCGGCAGCCGCGACGGGTCGTGGCGGCCGACGTCGAGGTTGTCGGGGATCTCCAGCGCGCGGTAGTCGACCACCTCGTAGCCCTCATTGCGGATGTAGTCGACCACCAGCTCGGTCAGCGGCTTCATGTACGGCGCCACCACGGCGATGCGCCTGGCGCCCATCACCTTGAGCGCATCGACCAGCGCGCCGGCGCTGGTGATCACCGGCGCGTCGCCGCCGTTCTCGGCGGTGTGCGCCTGCAGCCGCTGCTCGGAGACGCGGTGGTAGCCGTGGCCCATCGCCATGATCGCCACCAGGCAGGCATAGCCAAGCACGTCGACGCGGGCGTCGCTCAGCTCCACCGCGCAGCGGTCGGATTCGGCATCCATGGCCGCCAGTTCCTCCTTGACCACCTTCTTCATCCGCATGCGGCTGGAGTGGAAGGTAAAGCGCTCCGGACGCACCAGCTGGCGCGCGGCCAGCATCGCCGGGATCTCGGTTTCCATCGTGGTGTTGGAGCTCGGCACGATCTGGCCGATTCGGAAAACTTTCTGCACTGTCGACTCCGTTATCTGTTTGTCTGTCTACCCGCCTGCCCTGCCCGGATGGCCTTGCATGCTGCGAATCGATTGTAGTGTACACACTTTATATAGGCAAATAGAATCTGCACCAGGCGCGATTCACTCGTTCAGTGCATACTTAATTAACCAATCCATTGTTTAGCGCACAAATTCACCGTATTAAGGCATCGTTCGCAGACATTCATAAGATCATAAGGGTTTTCCATAGGACCATTATTTTCTTCCTTGCCCTTGATATTTTGAGTGTGTACACTCGTTTCAACGGTCGGCCACATAGGTCGCCCAAGCCCCCATCGACCCATGTGTCATTGCCCCAGGAGAAATAACGTGCAAGGCAAACCGCGAATCGCAGTTGTCGGCGCCGGACTCGGAGGAACGGCCGCGGCCGCCCTGCTGCAGCGAGCCGGCTTCCAAGTCAGGCTGTATGAACAGGCACCGGCGTTCTCGCGCCTGGGAGCGGGCATCCACGTGGGGCCCAACGTGATGAAGATCATGCGGCGCATCGGCATCGAGGACGCGCTCAACAACATGGGCTGCCACCCCGACTTCTGGTACAGCCGCGACGGCCTGACCGGCGAAGTGATCGCGCAGATCCCGCTAGGCGACTACGCGGAGCGGCACTACGGCGCCAGCTACCTGACCGTGCACCGCGGCGACTTCCACAAGCTGCTGACCGACGCCGTGGCGCCGGGCACGCTGTTCTTCAACAAGAAGCTGGAAAGCGTCACCGACCGGGGCGACGTGGTCGAGCTGCGCTTCACCGACGGCACGGTGGACCAGGCGGATATCGTGATCGGCGCCGACGGTGTCAACTCCCGCATCCGCGAGACCCTGCTGGGCGCCGAGCCCCCCAAGTACACCGGCTACGTCGCGCACCGCGCGGTGTTCCCGATCTCGCGCGTCAAGGGCTTCACGCACGAGCGCTGCACCAAGTGGTGGACCGACGACCGCCACATGATGGTGTACTTCGACACCAGCAAGCTGGACGAGATCTACTACGTCACCGGCGTGCCCGAGCCCGAGTGGGACATGAGCAAAAGCTGGGTGCCGAGCAGCATCGAGGAAATGCGCACCGCGTTCGACGGCTGGCACGAAGGCGTGCAGTCGCTGATCGAAGGCACGGTCGAAGTGACCAAGTGGCCCCTGCTGGAGCGTGACCCGCTGCCGCTGTGGAGCCGCGGCCGCCTGGTGCTGCTGGGCGATGCCTGCCACCCGATGAAGCCGCACATGGCGCAAGGCGCCGCGATGGCGATCGAGGATGCCGCCATGCTGACGCGCTGCTTCACCGAGACCGGCCTGGACGACTACGCCGCCGCGTTTGCGCTGTATGAAGCCAACCGCGCCGAGCGCGCCGGCAAGGTCCAGCTGGTCTCGCACAACAACACGTGGCTGCGCAGCAACGAGAACCCGGACTGGTGTTTCGGCTACGATGTGTTCAACGTGCCGCTGGTGTCGGCCGGGCGTACGCCGCTGTCCGCGGCGGCGTAACACCGACCTTAGGCCTGACCCGAACCTGCACGCCGCAGCCCCTCGCACGAAGGGGCGCGGCGTGCCTGCCGCGTGATCTGCAACTTGCCGCCCCCGATGAACACGCCTCGCCCCCTGACGCTACAAGTCAACCACGCGGAGCACACGCTCAGCGTGGCGCCCGACACGCCGCTGCTCTATATCCTGCGCAACGACCTGACCTGCAATGGCCCCAAGTACGGTTGCGGGCTGGGCCAGTGCGGCGCGTGCACGGTGCTGGTCGACGGCCTGGCCGCGCGCTCATGCGTGCTGCCGGTCAGGGCCGCGGTGGGCCACGCGGTCACCACGCTGGAAGGCCTGGGCACGGCGGAGCATCCCGACCCGGTGCAGCAGGCCTTTATCGACGAGCAGGCCGCACAATGCGGCTATTGCCTGAACGGCATGATCATGACCGCGAAGGCGCTGCTCGCGCAGAATCCCGATCCTGACGAAGCGCAGATCCGCGAGGCGCTGCGCTTCAACCTGTGCCGCTGCGGCACGCATGTGGAAATCGTGCGCGCAGTGCAGCGCGCCGCGGTGCTGATGCGGCAGGCTGGCGTGGGAGCGGCATCGTGAAGCAGGAACTCGTGCGACAGGCCGTGCAAACCGGCGCCCTGGCGAAACATGAGCCACCGCCGGCTTCCATGTGCCTCGTCGCCCATGTGCTGACGCCGCCAGGGCTGCGCTGGATCGACGGCAAGCCGTTGGTACCACGGCTGCTCGGCGCGGAGCGCGATGCCGCGCTGGCGTTGCCCGGCGTGCGCGCGGCCGTGGTGCGCAACCAGTTTGCGGGCGTGGCCGCGGAAAGCGATGCCTTGGCGGCCGACGCCGCCAGGGCCCTGCAGGCACGCTGGTCGACGCCGCCTCGCGCGGATGAAGCTCCCGTACCGCGCCACGCCGTTGCGCGGCGCGGTGACGCCACCCGCGCGCTCGCCAGCGCCGCCACGCGCCACGCGCGGCACTACCAGTGGCCGCTGGCCGGCACCCGGACCGAAGCGTTCTGCACCGCGATCGCGGACTGGCGCGACGGCATGCTGTATGTGTGGCTGCCAAGCCTGCGCCACGGCGCACTGCGCGAAGAACTGGCCGCGCTGCTGGGCATTGCGCCGCAACAGGTCGCGCTGGCCGGGTGGCAGGCGGCCGCCGACGCCGGCGATCCGGCCCTGCTCGCCCACCACGCGGCCGCCGACGCCGCACTGCTGGCCCATGCCGCCGGCAAACCCGTGATGCGCCGGCTGTGCGCCGGCGATATCGGCCTGTCCGGTGCGCAGCTCGCCGTATGCATCGACAGCGCGCGCAGCGGCAATGCCATCGACGCCTACGCCGCGACGCTGGCCGGCACGGCTCCGCCGCCGGTGCCGCTGGCACTTTGGCTCACGCATACGGCGTCGCCCGTGACGGACACCGGCGACAGTGGCAGCGCAGTCATGCCGCCCTACCGCATTCCCGATGTCGATGTCGGCACCGCCGGCGCTGTAGCCGCTTTCGATGCCGCACCGCTTGCGGCGGCGCGCGCCCATGTCTTTGCGCGCGAATCCCATCTCGATGAAATCGCCGCCGCATCCGGCACCGACCCGGTCGCGCTGCGGCTTTCGCACCTCGACGACTCACGCGGCTCGGCCCTCGTCAGGCAGGTCAGCGAGCGCTCCGGCTGGACGCCATCCGTTCCGCATGCCGCCACATCGGCAGGCAATGTGCGGCGCGGGCGCGGTTTTGCCTATGCGCACACCGTCGACCACGACGCCGGCCAGAGCTGGTCGGCATGGGTGGCGGAAGTCGAAGTCGATGGCACCACCGGCGAGCTGGCCGTCACGCGCGTGACGGTGGGGCATGACAGCGAATCGCTGGCGCCCGCGCAAGCCACACCTGCTGCGCGCTCGCTGGAACAGGCTGTTGCCGACGCTACCCTGCAATTGACCGCTGCCAGCCCGGCATTCGATACCTGGCCTGCCACGGAGGCTTCTGCCAACCAATCGCTCCCCGCCGTCGCAACCAGCGCAGTATTGCCGGAGGTCCACCTGGCTGGCACGCTCACCGAGCGTGACCAACTGGCCGCAGGCCCGGCCGATACGCTGCCCGCGGCTGCCGCCGTGGCCAACGCCATCTTCGACGCCACCGGCGTGCGCTTGCGCACGCCGCCCTTCAGCGCCGAACGCATCCGCCTGGCGCTGGCCGAGAGTGAGGACAAGCGCGCCGGCAAGCGCAGCAAGCGCGGCTGGATCGCCGCCGCTGCCGCGACCGCGGCCGGCCTGTGCGCAACGCTGATGCCGTGGCGCGCGCCGATCGCGCCGGTCTCACCGCCCGGGCCCGGCTTCTATTCCGCGGCCACGCTGGAACGCGGCCGCCTGGTGGCCGCGGCAGGTGACTGCGCGGTATGCCATACCGTCCCCGGCGGCGTGAAGAATGCGGGCGGCCTGCCGCTGGAAACGCCGTTTGGCACGGTCTATAGCACCAACATCACGCCCGATGTGCAGACCGGCATCGGCAACTGGTCGTTCGCCGCCTTCGAGCGCGCGATGCGCGAGGGCATCCACCGGGACGGACGGCGCCTGTATCCGGCCTTCCCCTACACCGCGTTCGCCAAGGTCAGCGATGCCGACATGCAGGCGCTGTATGCGTACCTGATGTCGGCCGAGCCGGTGAAGTCAGAGGTGCCGCAGACCCGGCTCACGTTCCCGTTCAACCTGCGTCCGCTGCTGGCGGGCTGGAACCTGCTGTTCCATCGCGACGCACCCTTCAAGCCCGACCCTGCGCGCTCCGCGCAGTGGAACCGCGGCGCGTATCTCGCCGAGGGGCTGGGCCATTGCAGCGCCTGCCATTCGCCGCGCAACGCGCTCGGCGGGGAACAAGGCGGGCGCAAGTACCTGACTGGCGGCAGTGCCGAAGGCTGGGAGGCATCGCCGCTGACATCGCTCTCCCACGCACCGGTGCCGTGGACCGAGGCGGCGCTGTTTACCTACTTGCGCGGCGGCTATGCACCGCATCACGGCGCCGCCGCAGGACCGATGGCGCCGGTGGTGGAAGAACTCGCGCAGTTGCCCGAATCGGATGTGCGCGCGATCGCGCATTACGTCGCGTCATTCGGCACGCCGCCGCCAGCGCCTTCCGTGCTCGACGCGCAGGCTGCCAGACTCGAACAACGCAGCGCACAGGCTGCACGCACCCTCGGCGGCCCCGGTGAACGCCTATACCAGAGCGCCTGCGCGGTGTGCCATCAATCAGACCAGGGCATCGCGCAGTTTGGCGTAAAGCCGTCGCTCGCACTCAACACCAACTTGCACAGCAAGCTGCCCGACAACGTGATCCAGGTGCTGCTGCAAGGCATGCCCGCGCCGCCCAACAGCGAGCTGGGCGCGATGCCGGCCTATGCCGACACCTTCGACGACCGGCAGATCGCGCAGCTGGCGCAGTACCTGCGCGCGCGCTTTGCCCCCGACCAACCCGCCTGGCAGGACCTGGAGAACACCGTCGCGCGGCTGCGCGCGGCGCCTGCCCACTGAAGACCAGCGGAGGGCCTTCGCGGCCGGCCCGCCGCGCCTTCGCATCCATCCTGACAGTATCCGTGCCGTGCCTGGCAGGGCGCTTTGCCACCGGGCAGGGAGGCCTGCGCCGACAGATCGGCGCACTGCGCGCCAGGCGCGGGAAAACCCCAAGGAGAGAAACCGCAGTTCGGCCTTGCCCGCCAGTTTCATGTAGCTTACGCTGAACGATCATGTAGTGCGCACTACATGAGTGCCGGCATCGATACCAAAAGCCGCGCCGCGGTGCCTCCCGGCACAAGGACGGCGCAAGAACCGCGCACACAAGCGGCAGACGAGACAACAAGACCACAAGATTGGCCCTTTACATCACCGGAAGCGCTGGCCCGGGGCTTGCGTAGTCCCTCGCCGTGCCGACCGGGAACCCGGGCCCGGACAACCAAGGGTAGACAACAAGGAGTGACTATGTCGTATCAGTACCAGGAAGGTGTTGCGAGAGGACTACCTGGCCAGGTCTGGCCTCGCTAGCTTGGGGTAGCCACAGGTTTCGCCGCATCGCGGTGCTTGGCTTCCGAATTCAAGAATCAGCCTATAAAGACAGGTAGACAAAATGTCGTCATCAATTTCCTCAATGGCAGCAACGACCATCCCCGAAGCGACGATCAGCGTGCCCCCGCAGTCAAGCGCGCGGGCATCGTCGTCCCAGACCATCACGATCGAGCAAGGCATCCGCGCAGCCGGTGTCGGCCGGTTCCAGTATCGGCTGTTCGGCATTTTCGGCCTGGTGTGGCTGGCCGACGCGATGCAGGTCCTGTCGATCGGATTCACCGCGCCTTCCATTGCCGCGACATTCGGCATCCCCGTGCCGAACGCCTTGCAGACCGGGACGATGTTCTTCGTCGGCATGCTGATCGGCGCCTTCGCGTTCGGCCGGCTGGCGGACCGGATCGGCCGCCGGCCGGTGCTGATGATGGCGGTGATCCTTGACGCCATCTGTGGCGTCGCCTCCGCCTTCGCCCCGGATTTCCAGTGGCTCCTGCTGCTGCGCTTCCTGACCGGCATCGGCGTGGGCGGCACGTTGCCCGTCGACTACACCATGATGGCCGAGTTCCTGCCGTCTGACCGGCGCGGCCGCTGGCTGGTGCTGCTGGAGTCGTTCTGGGCCGTCGGCACGATCCTGCTCGCCGTCCTGGCGCTGGTCGCCGTCTCGCAAGGCAACGATGCCTGGCGCATGATCTTCTTTGTCACTGGCCTCCCTGCGCTGGTCGGCGTAGTGGTTCGGTTCTTTGTGCCAGAGTCGCCGCTCTACCTGAATAAATCGGGGCGCTCGGAAGAGGCCCGCGCTGTGCTGCAGCGCGTTGCCAAGGCCAATCGGGTTTCGGCCGAGATCGCCCCGCTGGAGCCGCAGAAGATGGAGCGCAAATCGGTGTTCGCGCTGTTCGCGGCCGGATGCCGGCGCCGCAGCATCTGCCTGCTTGCTGCGTGGATGCTGATCTCGATCGCCTACTACGGTGTTTTTGTCTATCTGCCGGTGAAGCTGGCCGGCCAGGGCTTTGGCTTCATGCGTGGCCAGGTCTTCCTGATCCTGCTCGCGCTGGTCCAGCTCCCCGGCTTCGCGCTCGCCGCGCACGGCGTGGAGCGCTGGGGTCGCAAGCCGACCCTGATCGGCTTCCTGCTGCTCAGCGCCGCGGGCTGCATGCTGTACAGCCTGGGCACGTCCACCGCGCTGATCGTCGGCTCCACCCTGTTGATGAGCTTCGCGCTGCTGGGCACCTGGGGCGCGCTCTACGCCTTCACGCCGGAGGTGTACCCGACGGACCTGCGGGCCAGCGGCATGGGCACCGCCGGTGCGATGGCACGATTCGGTGGCCTGTTCGCCCCTTCGATCATTGCGCCGATCATGGCCACCCAGTTCACGCTCGCGCTTGGGTTGCTTTCGTCGTTCCTGGCGGTGGCGGCGTTTGCCATCTTCATGGTGGATATCGAGTCCAAGGACCGCGCGCTGGACTGACGCGCGCCGGGTAAAGGCAGCTTGCCAGGGACCGGGCCGCAGCCGCGCTGCCGCCCGCTTCCATTACAATCCGGCTACAACGGCGCGGCGGCCGGGTCCACCCGACCCGGCCGCCCGCTCCCGCCGCTTGCCCCTATCCCCGCCGAGCCCTCGCCGCCAGCCATGAAACAAGATCCGCGCTTTCCCAACCTGTTTATCCTCGACCACCCGCTGATCCAGCACAAGCTCTCGCACATGCGCGACAAGGAAACGTCCACGCGCACCTTCCGCGAGCTGCTGCGCGAGATCACGCTGCTGATGGGCTATGAGATCACGCGCAACCTGCCGCTGACCACGCGCCGCATCGACACGCCGCTGGTGGAGCTGGATGCCCCGGTGATCGCCGGCAAGAAGCTGACCATCGTGCCGGTGCTGCGCGCCGGCGTGGGCATGAGCGATGGACTGGTCGAGCTGATCCCGTCGGCGCGCATCGGCCATATCGGCGTGTACCGCGACGAGCAGCACCGCCCGGTCGAATACCTGGTGCGGCTGCCAGACCTGGAAGACCGCAGCTTTATCCTGTGCGATCCGATGGTGGCGACCGGCTACTCGGCCGTGCATGCGGTGGAAGTGCTCAAGCGCCGCGGCGTCAAGGACGAGGCCATCACCTTCGTCGCGCTGGTGGCGGCGCCGGAAGGCGTGGAGGTGTTCCAGAAGGCGCATCCGGGCGTGAAGCTGTTCGTGGCCTCGCTGGACAGCCACCTGGATGCGGATGCGTACATCGTGCCGGGCCTCGGCGACGCGGGCGACCGGCTGTTCGGCACCAAGAACTGACGCGTGCCGGCGCGGCGCGGGCTTGACCAGCCTCAATAGCCCGCGCCGCCTGGCTCCCTAAACTGGCGACACCCGCTGGCGACACCCGCTGGCGGTTCTTCCGCCGGCACATGCCGCCAACCCGAGGGAGCCAACCATGGAAGCCATCAAGATTCTCTTCAGCACCAGCACCGGCCTGATGAGCCTGGGCGTGATCGTTTTCATCATCGGCATGGGCTGGTTCTTCGCCCGGATGTTTGCGCGCAAGATGCGCGAGGATGCGGCGGCCGCGAAGGCGCAGGCCGGACAGCGGCAATAGCGCGTCCTGCGAGCTGATCGTTTGCTCCCCTACCCCGCGAGCGGGAGAGATGAGCAAACCAGCGGCTTTTCAAGGGTTCAACTACTTCTTCTTCCCTAGCAAGCTGCCCAGCACGCCACGAATCAGCTCGCGGCCCACCTGCGAACCCACCGTGCGCGCGGCCGACTTGGCCATCGACTCCAGGATCGAATCGCCGCGCCCGCTCTTGCCGGTGCCCTTGGTCAGCGTGCCGAAGATGTCGCCGGCAGTGCCAAGCCAGCCGCTGTCCTGTTCCGCTTCCGGCTTGGCTTCAGGTTTGGCGTCCGACGGCTTGCCCTTGCCATTGGCCACCGTCGGCACGCCGCCACGCAGCTTTTCGTAAGCCGATTCGCGATCCACGGCCGCTTCATAGGTCCCCGCGACCAGCGAATTCGCGATCAGTTGCCTGCGCTCCTCGTCGGTCGCCGGGCCGATGCGGCTACCCGGCGGCAGCACCCATGCGCGCTCGGTCACGCACGGCGTGCCCTTGGCATCCAGGAACGACACCAGCGCCTCGCCCACGCCCAGTTCGCCGATCGCGGTTTCCAGGTCCAGCTTCGGGTTGGCGCGCATGGTGGTGGCCGCCACCTTGACCGCCTTCTGGTCGCGCGGCGTGAACGCGCGCAGCGCGTGCTGCACGCGGTTGCCCAGCTGGCCGAGCACCGTGTCGGGGATGTCGACCGGATTCTGCGTGACGAAATACACGCCCACGCCCTTGGAGCGGATCAGCCGCACCACCTGCTCGATCTTGTCGAGCAGCGCCTTGGGCGCGTCGTTGAACAGCAGGTGGGCCTCGTCGAAGAAGAACACCAGCTTGGGCTTGTCGAGGTCGCCGGCCTCGGGCAGCTTCTCGAACAGCTCGGACAGCATCCACAGCAGGAAGGTCGCATACAGCCGCGGCGAGTTCATCAGCTTGTCCGCCGCCAGGATATTGACCACGCCCTGGCCCTTCTCGGTCTGGATGAAGTCTTCCAGGTTCAGCATCGGCTCGCCAAAGAAGACATCGCCGCCCTGCGACTCCAGCGCCAGCAGCCCGCGCTGGATCGCCCCGATCGAGGCGGCGGAGATATTGCCGTACTCGGTCGTGAACTGCGAGGCGTTGTCGCCCACGTACTGCAGCATTGCGCGCAGGTCCTTGGCGTCGAGCAGCAGCAGGCCGTTGGCATCGGCGATGCGGAACACCAGGTTGAGCACGCCCTGCTGGGTGTCGTTGAGCTCAAGCATCCGCGACAGCAGCAGCGGGCCCATGTGCGAGACCGTGGCGCGCACCGGGTGGCCCTTCTGGCCGAACACGTCCCACAACGTTGTCGGGCATCCGCCCCAGGCCGGCTCCGGCAGCCCCAGGTCGGCCAGGCGCTGCTTGAGCTTGTCGGACAACTGGCCGGACTGCGAAATGCCGGTCAGGTCACCTTTGACGTCGGCCATGAACACCGGCACGCCCAGGCGCGAAAAGCCCTGCGCCAGTGTCTGCAGCGTGACGGTTTTGCCGGTGCCGGTGGCGCCGGTGATCAGGCCGTGGCGGTTGCCCATCTGCGGCAGCAGCACCAGCTCGTGTTCGGCGTTCTTGCCGATAAGGATGGGGTCGGCCATGGTCTTCCTGGTAGCAAGTGCCGCGGGACTCGCCGCGGCAGCGGCGCGGGCAGGCCCGCGTGATAAAATCCTGGGCTGATTATAGCCAGCCGCCAGGCATACCCGTCACCTGGCGCCCGCGCCTGGCATCCCGCATTCCATCACCGCATAACACCTTTTCCGCCTCGGAGAGCATCATGGCCGGTCACTCGAAATGGGCCAATATCAAACACAAGAAAGCCGCAGCTGACGCCAAGCGCGGCAAGATCTGGACCCGCCTGATCAAGGAAATCACCGTTGCCGCCAAGCTCGGCGGCGGCGATGCCGACACCAACCCGCGCCTGCGCCTGTCGATTGACAAGGCCATGGACGCGAACATGCCCAAGGACAACATCCAGCGCGCGATCCAGCGCGGCGTGGGCGGCCTGGAAGGCGCCAACTACGAAGAGATCCGCTACGAAGGCTACGGCCTGGCCGGCGCGGCCATCATCGTCGACTGCCTGACCGACAACCGCACCCGTACCGTGGCCGAAGTGCGCCACGCGTTCTCCAAGCATGGCGGCAACATGGGCACCGAAGGCTCGGTGGCATTCATGTTCACGCACTGCGGCCAGTTCCTGTTCGCGCCCGGCACGCCGGAAGACAAGCTGATGGACGCCGCGCTGGAAGCCGGCGCCGACGACGTCGTCACCAATGACGACGGTTCGATCGAAGTGACCTGCCCGCCCAACGATTTCCCGGCGGTCAAGGCCGCGCTTGAAGCCGCCGGCTTCAAGGCCGAAGTCGCCGACGTGGTAATGAAGCCGCAGAACGAAATCAGCTTCGCCGGCGACGACGCGGCCAAAATGCAGAAGCTGCTCGACGCCCTGGAAAACCTCGACGACGTGCAGGAAGTCTTCACCAACGCGGTGATCGAAGACTAAGCTGAAGCAACAAGCCCCCCATGGCGGCGGCCCGGACTCAGACCAGGCCGCCGCCTTTTAGTATCTGTTTCTTTTCTGGCAGTGGATCATGAAAGTATTGGTTGTCGGCTCGGGTGGACGTGAACACGCGCTGGCCTGGAAATTGGCCCAATCCCCCAGGGTACAGGTGGTGTACGTGGCGCCGGGCAACGGCGGGACCGCGCTCGACAAGCGCCTGCAGAACGTTCCGCTGACGGATCCGGAGGTCATCGCCGCCTTTGCCGAGCGCGAAGGCGTGGCCTTTACCGTGGTCGGGCCGGAGGCACCGCTGGCGGCCGGCATCGTCGATATCTTCCGTGCCAAGGGCCTGCGCATCTTCGGGCCGAGCAAGGCGGCCGCGCAGCTGGAATCGTCCAAGGACTTCGCCAAGGCGTTCATGCAGCGCCACGGCATCCCGACCGCCGCCTACCAGACCTTCTCCGACGCCGCGCAGGCGCATGCCTATATCGACGCGCAGGGCGCACCGATCGTGATCAAGGCCGATGGCCTGGCCGCGGGCAAGGGCGTGGTGGTGGCGATGTCGCTGGAAGAGGCCCACACCGCGGTCGATATGATGCTGGCCGACAACAAGCTGGGCGACGCCGGCGCGCGCGTGGTGATCGAGGAATTCCTGGAGGGCGAGGAAGCCAGCTTCATCGTGCTGGTCGACGGCAAGAACGTGCTGGCGCTGGCCACCAGCCAGGATCACAAGCGCCTGCTGGACGCCGACGCCGGCCCCAACACCGGCGGCATGGGCGCCTACTCCCCCGCCCCGGTGGTCACGCCCGCGCTGCACGCGCGCGCGCTGCGCGAGATCATCCTGCCGACCGTGCGCGGCATGGAGAAGGACGGCATCCCCTACACCGGCTTCCTGTACGCCGGCCTGATGATCGACAAGGACGGCAACCTGAAGACGCTGGAATTCAACTGCCGCATGGGCGACCCGGAAACCCAGCCGATCCTGGCGCGCCTGAAGACCGACCTGGTCGACGTGATGGAGCACGCCGTCGACGGCAAGCTCGACGCGATCGAGCTGGACTGGGACCGCCGCACCGCGCTGGGCGTGGTGATGGCCGCCTACAACTACCCGGACAGTCCGCGCAAAGGCGATGTCATCACCGGCATCCCGGCCGAAACCGACGACAGCGTGACCTTCCACGCCGGCACCACGCTCAAGGACGGCACCCTGCTGACCTCGGGCGGGCGCGTGCTGTGCGTGGTCGGGCTGGCCGACACCGTCAAGGCCGCGCAGCGCGCCGCCTATGCCGCGGTCGAGCAGATCCGGTTCGACGGCATGCAGTACCGGACCGATATCGGTTATCGCGCCATCAAGCGCTGATTGGCCACCGGCTGGCCGCCGGCGCGGCCTCAGCGGGCTCTGGCGACCACCTGGCCGCCCCAGCCGGTACAATCGTGACAACGCTGTGACGCAGCCGGCAGCCCCAGGGCTGCCGGAATGCCATCAGCCCGGTCCATCCGGTCCATTCGTTTTCCGCCCACCATGATCGATTCCCAGGCAGTCCGTGCCTATCTGCTCGGCCTGCAAGACCGCATCACCGACGCCATCGGCGCCATCGACGGCCAGCCGTTCCTGACCGACGCCTGGGAGAAGCCGCCCACCGAACGCCTGCGCGGCAGTGGCCGCACCCGCATCCTGGAAGGCGGCGCGGTGATGGAGCGCGCCGGCGTGGGCTTCTCGCACGTCAGCGGCGATACCCTGCCGCCGTCTGCCAGCGCCAACCGGCCTGAACTCTCCGGGCGCAGCTTCGAGGCGATGGGCGTATCGCTGGTGTTCCACCCGCGCAACCCCTACGTGCCCACGGTCCACATGAACGTGCGCTGCTTCCTGGCGGTCAAGCCCGGCGCCGAGCCGGTCTGGTGGTTCGGCGGCGGCATGGACCTGACGCCCTACTACGGCAATGCCGGCGACTGCGCGCATTTCCATGGCACCTGCAAGCAGGCGCTTGCGCCATATGGCGACGAGCTGTATCCGCGCTTCAAGCAGTGGTGCGACGAGTATTTCTTCCTGAAGCACCGCAACGAGGCGCGCGGTGTGGGCGGGATCTTCTTCGACGACTTCTCGGCGCTGGGCTTCGAGCGCAGCTTCGCCATGATGCAATCGGTCGGGGACGCCTTCCTCGACGCCTACCTGCCCATCCTGCAGGCCCGCAAGGACACGCCCTACGGCGAACGCGAGCGCGGCTTCCAGGCCTACCGGCGCGGGCGTTATGTCGAATTCAACCTGGTGTTCGACCGCGGCACGCTGTTCGGCCTGCAGTCGGGCGGACGTGCCGAATCCATTCTGATGTCGATGCCGCCGCTGGTGACCTGGCGCTATGACTGGCAACCGGAAGCGGGCAGCCCTGAAGCGGCGCTGTACACCGACTTCCTGCCGGCACGCGACTGGGCCTGACGGCAGACCTATGGCCAATCCCGCGCAAGACCATATGCCCGCCGCCGATGCGGGCGACCTTCCCGCCCGCCCCTACCGACTGGGTATCCTCGGCGGCACCTTCGACCCGCCCCATGTCGGCCACCTGGCGCTGGCGCGGCTGTGCATCGACCACCTGGGCCTGGACGAGCTGGTGTGGATCCCCACCGGCCAGTCGTGGCAGAAGGGCACTGATGTGACGCCTGCTGCGGACCGCCTGGCCATGACTGAACTGGCCGCCGCCGCCCTGGGCGACACCGGCGCCAAAGTCCGCGTCAGCCGCATGGAAGTCGACCGCGCCGGCCCCAGCTACACCATCGACACCGTGCGCCAGCTGCGCGACGACTACGGCCCGCAGGCCTCGCTGTGCTGGCTGATGGGCGCCGACCAGTTGCTGCGCCTGCACACCTGGCACGGCTGGCAGGAACTGTTCGCGCATGTCCACCTGTGCACCGCCACCCGCCCGCGCTTCGAGCTGGCCGCGCTGGAAGGCCCGGTGCTGGAAGCGCTGTCGCAGCGCCAGGCCGACACGACCCTGATACAATGCACGCCCTCCGGCCGGATGTGGATCGACCAGACGCTCGCCGTCGACCTGTCTTCCACCCACCTGCGCCAGCGCCTGGCGGCCGGCCAACCCGCAGATGACCAACTGCCGCCGGGCGTGGCACACTACATCGCCAGCCACGGGCTGTACCGCGACGCCCCGGCCAGGGCCTGACCCCCGGTTGCCCGCAACCGGCGCCCACCACCCAACCGATCTCAGCTGAACAAGAAGACACCATGGATATTCGTAAACTGCAACGCGCCATCGTCGACGGCCTCGAGGATGTCAAAGCGCAGGACATCAAGGTGTACGACACCAGCCACCTGACCGAACTGTTCGACCGGGTGGTGATTGCCAGCGGGACGTCCAACCGCCAGACCAAGGCGCTGGCAGCATCGGTGCGGGATACGGTGAAGGAAGCCGGCGGCCATATCGTGGCGGTCGAAGGCCTGGAGACGGGCGAATGGGTGCTGGTCGACTGCGGCGACGCCGTGGTCCACATCCTGCAGCCGCAGCTGCGCCTGTACTACAACCTGGAAGAAATCTGGGGCGACAAGCCGGTGCGCATGAAGCTGGCCACCGGTGCCCGCAGCCTGGCCAAGGCCAGCGAGCCGATGGACGAGGACGAGGACGAAGTCCCGGCCGCGCGCGGCACGCGCCGTGCCAGCAGCCTGCGCCCGGCGCTGGCCCGCCTGCCCGAAGGCATGAAGGAGCCGTCGCCGCCGATGGGCCACGAGGACACCGACCCGGACGCCATTGCCACGGTGCGCAAGCCGGCGCGCAAGACTGCCGCCAAGACTGGAGCCAAGACGGCAGCCACCAAGACCGCCGGCACCCGCGCCGCCGCGCCGCGCAAGACCGCCGCTGGCACCACGGCACGCAAGACTGCACCCCGGACGGCGACCAAGACCGCTGGCAAGACGGCAGGCAAGACGGCAGGCAAGACCGCCACCAAGACCGCGGCGGCCAAGCCGGCCGCGCGCAAGCGCACCACCCGCTCGGCCTGATGCCGCGGCGCGCGGCCGCCTGACGGCCGCGCCGCCTGCACTGGCCCCCGCACTGCCGCCAATCCGCCCTCATGCAACTGGTAATCGTGGCCGTCGGCCACAAGATGCCCGCCTGGATCGAAACCGGCTTCAACGAGTATGCCAAGCGCATGCCGCCCGAGCTGCGGATCGAGCTGCGCGAGGTCAAGCCGGAGGCCCGCTCGTCCAGCAACAACGCCACCACCGTGATGCAGCGCGAAGCCGCGCGCATCGACGCCGTGCTGGGCTCGCTGTCCAGGCAGTGCCGCATCGTCGCGCTGGACGAACGCGGCCGCGACTTCACCACCGTGCAACTGGCTGCGCAGCTGACCGACTGGCAGCGCGAGGGCGGCGATGTCGCCTTCCTGATCGGCGGCGCCGACGGGCTCGACCCGGCGCTGAAGGCGCGCGCCAGTACGCTGATCCGCCTGTCCAGCCTGACGCTGCCGCACGGCATGGTGAGGGTGCTGCTGGCCGAGCAGTTGTACCGGGCCTGGTCGGTCACGCAGAACCACCCCTACCACCGCGCCTGACCCGGAACCGCGCCGCCGCGGGCGTTACAATTCACGCCACTGCCGGCCCGCCGCCGGCAGGTCCATACTCCCGCCTGCCGCGATGCACGACTACCTCTACCTCGCCTCCCAAAGCCCGCGCCGCCGCGAACTGCTGACCCAGCTGGGCGCGCGCTACGAGTTGCTCCTTGCCGATGACGACGAGGACGCCGAAGCGCTGGAAGCCGTCCTGCCCGGCGAAGCGCCCGACGACTACGTGCAGCGCGTCTGCGCGCTGAAGGCCGAAGCCGCGCTGCGCCGCCGCGAGCGCCGGGCCCTGCCCGACGCGCCGGTGCTGACCTCCGACACCACCGTCTGCCTGGGCGGCCGCATCCTCGGCAAACCCGGTGACGCCGCCGATGCGCACGCCATGCTGGCCGCGCTGGCCGGTAGCACGCACCGCGTGCTCACTGCGGTCACGGTGGTTTCCACCCTGGGCATGCACCACGCGCTGTCGGTCTCCGAAGTGACCTTCCGCCCGATGCGGCCCGACGAGATCGCGCGCTACGTCGCCAGCGGCGAGCCGCTCGGCAAGGCCGGCGCGTACGGGATCCAGGGCCGCGCGGCCGAGTTCGTCGAGCGGATCGCGGGCAGCTATTCAGGTATCATGGGCTTGCCCTTGTTTGAGACGGCGGCGTTACTTCGCCAGGCCCGCCTGCAGTTCTGAGCCGCGGCCACGCCGCCGCCCAGGACAAGACCCGGCCGCGCCGGGCAACCCCAATACCGCCGGGCCACCGGCGACCGCGTTTCACCGCTATGACTGAAGACATCCTCGTCAACATCACGCCCCAGGAGACGCGCGTTGCCATCGTGCAGCAGGCTGCCGTCCAGGAACTGCACGTCGAACGCACGCTCACGCGCGGGCTGGTGGGTAATATTTACCTGGGCAAGGTGGTGCGCGTGCTGCCCGGCATGCAGTCGGCCTTCATCGACATCGGCCTGGAGCGCGCCGCGTTCCTGCACGTGGCCGATATCTGGCACCCGCGCGACAACGACCGCAACGGCGGCACCCCGCAACTGGCGATCGAGAAGACCCTGTTCGAAGGCCAGGCGCTGATGGTGCAGGTGATCAAGGACCCGATCGGCACCAAGGGCGCGCGCCTGTCCACGCAGGTGAGCATCGCCGGGCGCACGCTGGTGTACCTGCCGCAGGATCCGCATATCGGCATCTCGCAGCGCATCGAGGGCGAAGTGGACCGTGAAGCGCTGCGCAGCCGCGTGCAGGGCCTGGTGCCGGCCGACGAGCGTGGCGGCTTTATCGTGCGCACCATCGCCGAAGAAGCGACCGACGAGGAACTCGGCAACGACATCGCCTACCTGCGCAAGATCTGGGGCACGATCCGCCAGAACGCCACCACGCTGCCAGCGCCGGCGCTGCTCTACCAGGACCTGAACCTGGCCCAGCGCGTGCTGCGCGACTTCATCAACGACGCCACCGGCGTGATCCAGATCGATTCGCGCGAGAACTACCAGATGCTGGTGGAGTTCGCCAAGGAGTACACGCCGGCGGTGCTGTCGCGGCTGTCGCACTACACCGGCGAGCGGCCGATCTTCGACCTGTTCAATATCGATGCCGAGATCGAGAAGGCGCTGTCGCGCCGGGTCGACCTGAAGTCGGGCGGCTACCTGATGATCGACCAGACCGAGGCGATGACGACGATCGACGTCAACACCGGCGGTTATGTCGGCGCGCGCAATTTCGACGACACGATCTTCAAGACCAACCTGGAGGCGGCCCACACCATCGCGCGGCAACTGCGGCTGCGCAACCTCGGCGGCATCATCATCATCGATTTCATCGATATGGAGAATGCCGAACACCGCGAAGCGGTGCTGTCCGAACTCAAGCGCGCGCTGTCGCGCGACCGCACCCGCATTACCGTCAACAACTTCTCGCAGCTCGGGCTCGTAGAGATGACGCGCAAGCGCACGCGCGAATCGCTGGCGCACGTGCTGTGCGAGCAATGCCCGGTGTGCCACGGCAAGGGCCAGGTCAAGACGCCGCGCACGGCGTGCTACGACATCCTGCGCGAGATCATGCGCGAGTCGCGCCAGTTCAATCCGCGCGAATTCCGCATCCTGGCCTCGCAGGAAGTCATCGACCTGTTCCTGGAAGAAGAAAGCCAGCACCTGGCGATGCTCGGCGATTTCATCGGCAAGCCGATCTCCCTGCAGGTCGAATCGACCTTCCACCAGGAGCAGTACGACATCATCCTGATGTAGTCATTGCCTGACGCCATGCTGCGGGATGGTCCTACTCCTAATTCGTCTTCGATCCGCTATAACTAAGCGAAGGTCGAGGGTTGCGAGAAGGAGTCCAGCATGAACGCCACGAAACATGGGGCCTGCCTGCTGGCCGTCCTGGTGTGCTCCGCCTGCGTGCCGCTGCCGATCGCGCAGCGCCGGCCGCCCCCACCGCCCCCCGCCGCACCGGTTGCCGAAGCGCCGCCACCGAAGGCACGCGCGGCCCCGATCGCCCCCAAAACCATTACCATCGCCGGCGCATGCAAGCGCACCGAGGAAGACGGCTTCCGCGAGGACGCGCTGATGGACGTCACCGCCAACAAGGTGGAAGCGTTGAAATGGAAACTGTGGGTATCGCGGCGCGGCAGCTGCGAGTTCAACCTGATCCAGTTCCGCCAGGTACGCACGACGCCGCACATCGAACTGCAGGCCATCGACGGCAGCCAGTGCAAGCTGCTGGTGTGGCAGGACCCGCGCCGCGTGACGCTGGCGCATAACCGCTGCGAGAAATACTGCACGCCGGGCATCTACGAGCAGGCCTGGCCAGTGCTGTTCGACCCCAAGAGCGGAAATTGCGCCGAGGTGCGCTGAGCCTCCCCGGCGCGCCGGCTCTCGCTGGCTCTACTTCGCCTTGGGCACGCGGCCCATCAGGTAGAACTCGTCGTTCGGGCGCATGCTGATGGTGTTGGCCATCCGGTTCGACAGCCCGAAGAACGCGGTGATCGCGGCGATGTCCCACGCGTCTTCGTCGGAGAACCCATGCTCGCGCAGCGCGGCAAAATCCGCGTCGCCGACTTCATGCGACGCCTCGCACACCTTCATCGCAAAGTCGAGCATGGCCCGCTGGCGCGGGGGAATATCGGCCTTCAGGTAGTTCACCGCAACCTGGTCCGCTACCAGCGGCTTCTTCTCGTAGATGCGCAGGATCGCGCCATGCGCCACCACGCAATACAGGCACTGGTTGGCGCCGGAAGTCGCCACCACGATCATCTCGCGCTCGCCCTTGGTCAGGCCGCCCTCCTTGAGCATCAACGCGTCGTGGTAGGCGAAGAAGGCACGGAATTCGTCGGGGCGATGCGCCAGCGCCAGGAAGACATTAGGGACAAAGCCGGCCTTGTCCTGGACTTCCAGGATGCGGGTGCGGATGTCGTCGGGGAGGTCCTTGAGCGCGGGGACAGGGTAGCGGCTGATGGGGAAAGCTGTGGCGGGCATGGTTGTCTCCTGTTGGCGATATGTTCTCGTCGACCTTGTCGGCCCTGATGGTTGTTGCCGGGTACTGCTTCAAAGTCTACCGGATCGCCGGGACAAGGCCGTGCACCATGTTGCTCATGCATCGCAAAACCAGATGCCTGCGGGATAAGGCATACTACGTCCCTTCCTGAACAAGGCGAGCGCCCCTGGCCGCATGCGCCAACCCTTCCCGATGAAACGTATTCTCATCGTCAAGCTGACCTCGCTGGGCGACATGGTATTCACGCTGCCGCTGGTCGCCGACCTGCAGCGCGCATTCCCCGGCGTCAAGATCGACTGGATCGCGGACTCCTACTGCGCCGACGTGCCGCGCTGGAACCCAAATATCGAGCGTGTCATCGCCGCGCCGCTGCGCAGCTTCAAGAAGGCACGCAGCTGGGCCGGGCTGCGGGAGATCTTCCGCGCACTGCGCGAATTGCGGCGCGAGAAGTACGATGCGGTGCTGGACGTCCACGGCGTGTACAAGAGCGCGATCGTGACTCGGCTGGCGCGCACGCGGCACCGCTGGGGCTATCCGGTGGCGGAACTGGGCGAAAGCGGTGCGCGCTTCGGCTATAACCATGTGTTCCAGCCCGTGCTCGAAGAGGATTGCGCCAGGCAGCGCATGCGCCGCGCGGTCAGCCGCGCGTTCGGCTATGAACTCACCAAGGAAATGCACTACGGCCTCGAAATGTCCGGGGACACGCCCGCCCCCGCGGCGAAGGGCCCGTATGCGATGCTGTTCCACGCCACATCCAGCGAAGAGAAGAAGTGGCCGATCGCTGACTGGATTGCCGTGGGCAGCGCGATCTCCGCGCGCGGCCTGCGCGTACTGGTGCCTTGGGGCAACGATGCCGAACGCAAGGAAGCCGAGACGATCGCGGCAAGCGTGCCCGGTGCGGAAGTGATGCCGCGCCTGAGCATCACCGGGCTGGCGCAGGTGGTGGGCAAGTCGTCGCTGGTGGTGGGCATGGACACGGGCTTCGTGCATATCGCCGATGCGATGCGCCGCCCGACCGTGCTGCTTTTCACGACGACCTCGCGCGAACTGTATGGCGTCAACACGCCGGGCCGCGCGGTCTCGATGGGCGGGCATGGCGTGGTGCCGACGCGCGAGCAGGTGCTCGCCGCCATCGACGAAGTGATGGCACAGCAGCCGCCGGTGGCTTCGCCCAACTGAGCGGCTTCAACCAGCAAATCCAAAAAAGAGGCCGGCACGATATCCGACGTGCCGGCCCTTTTTTCGTCATGGCCGCGGCAGGAGCGCCCTGCCGCGCCGCCGACCTTTACTGGGTCGCGAACTGGATCCGGTGCAGGCCGGCGTAGAGGCCGTTGGCCGCCAGCAGTTCGGCGTGGGTGCCCTGCTCCGCGACGCGCCCATGGTCGAGCACGGCGATACGATCGGCATTCTCGATGGTCGACAGCCGGTGCGCGATCACCAGCGTGGTCCGGCCCTTCATCAGCTCTTCCAGCGCCGCCTGCACCTGGCGCTCCGATTCCGAATCCAGCGCGGAGGTGGCCTCGTCCAGGATCAGGATCGGCGCGTCCTTGTACAGCGCACGGGCGATTGCCAGGCGCTGGCGCTGGCCACCGGATAGCTTCATGCCGTTGTCGCCGATATTGGTATCCAGCCCCTCAGGCAAGCCCTTGACGGTCTCGGTCAGGTACGCCGCCGCCAGCGCACGCTCCACGCGCGCCATGTCGATCTCGGTCTCGCCATGCGCGCCATACGCCACGTTGGCGGCGACCGTATCGTTGAACAGCACCACGTCCTGGCTGACAAAGGCGATCTGGTTGCGCAGGTCCTTCAAGGCCAGCTCGCCCAGCGGCGCGCCGTCCAGCAGGATGCGCCCTTCGGTCGGGTCGAAGAAGCGCGGCACCAGGTTGACCAGCGTGGTCTTGCCGCTGCCCGACGGCCCCACCAGCGCCACCACCTCGCCCGGGCTCACGCGCAGGTCGATCTGCTGCAGCGCAGGCCGCTGTGCCTCGCCATAGCGGAAGCCGACGCCCTCGAAGTCCAGTTCGCCGCGCGCGCGGCCGATGGCCTTGCCACCGTCCTGCGGCTCGATCGGCTCGTCGATCAGCCGGAAGATCATCTCGGCGGCGGTAATACCGCGCGTCAGCGGCTGGTTGATGTCGGTCAGGTGCTTCAGCGGCGAAATCAGCAGCAGCATTGCCATCACAAAACCGGTGAAGCCGCCGACCGTGGTCTGGTTGGCCTGCGCCTGCACCATCGCGATGGTAATGACCACCGACAATGCCAGCGCGGCCAGGAACGCCGTGACCGGCTGGTTCAGGCCGCCAGCCACCGCCATGCGCATCGAGTAATTCTTCAGCCGCTCCGCGACCATGCGGAAGCGCGACAGCTCGTACTGCTCGCCGCCGTGCAGCTTGACGACCTTGTAGCCCCCAACCGCCTCTTCCACCACGTAGGCGGCGTTGTTGGTGTAGGTCTGGTGGTCGCGGTTGAGCTTGCGCAGCCGGCGGTTGATCTTGGACATCAGGTAGCCGATCACCGGCAGGATCACCGCCACGATCAGCGTCAGGCGCCAGTTGGTGTAGAAGAGGTAGATCAGCAGCGCCACGACCGTCAGCGAATCGCGCACCAGCGTGATGAACACGCTGGTCAGGATCTGCAGCACCTGGTTGACCTCGAAAATCACCGCATTGATCAGCGATGCCGCCGTGTTGCGGTGGAAGAACCCCGCCGGCGCATGCAGCAGGCGCTCGAACATCTGCATGCGCATCTTCAGCAGCACGCGGTTCGAGATCAGGTTCAGCAGATAGCCGGAAGCGAACTGCGCAACACCCCGGATCAGCGCCACGCCGGTCAGGATGGCAGGCACATGCCACAGCGTGCCGGCGTAGTCGCCACCGAAACCCTTGTCGAGCAGGTCGTTGACGACCTTGGGGATCACCCCTTCGCTGGCCGCAACCACCGCCATGGCGATGATGGCGCCGACAAAAACGCGCAACTCGGGGCGCAGGTAAGACCAGAGCCGGCTGGACATGCTGGAGGGCACGGTGGAGCCGGGCGAGATGGGCGGTTTGGATGTGGTCACTGAATGTCTTTCTGTATGGGTGCGGCGGCAGGGCTTGATGGCACCTGGCCCGGCGGCTCCTCTATCCCGCCCGCTTCTGCCGCGCTACGCGCAGGAAGGGCCGGACGAAGACCTGGAACAGGAATCGCTGGTAGACGTAGCGGCGCAGATAATAGCCGATGCTGCGCCGCGCCTTGTCGCTGGCATCGAGATCGGCACGATGGCCTTCCAGCGCGGAATCCTGCGCCAGTTCGGTCAGCCCGATGCAATACGGGACCACGGCACGGACCGTGACCAGGCCCTGTTTCTCGAAGGCGGACCAGTAGTCGGCAGCACACCAGACCGGCTGGAGCCCCGCCAGCATGCGCTCGGCCGCGGCCCGCGTCACCACGTAGCCATGCGCCCGCCACCATTCGCCGTAGCGCCGCACCAGCTTGCGCCCGTGGCCAAGGGGTCGCGTGCCCCAGCGGGTGTACTTGTCGACGTGGGACAGCAGCACCACTTCCGCGCGGTCCGGGTCCAGACGGGCCTCCAGGTCAGCGAGCACCGCCGGCAGGTCATCGCCAAGCAAGGCGTCGTCCTCCAGCACCAGCGCAAACGCCGCGTCGTCTTCCAGCATCTGGCGACAGACGCCGAGGTGGCTCAGCGCGCACCCGACTTCGCCGCGGCTCATGGGCCGGTACCGCACCGCGGCGGCGGCCGCATCATAACGTCTCGCCACGTCGTGTTCGGGAAGCGCGCGCCCGTCCACGGCAGCGAAGACCTGGAACGGGACGCCGAGGCGTTCGAGCTGCGCGGAGATGCGTTGCCGGCGCGAGCCCGCGCTCGCCAGGTTGATGACGTAGGCGCCGATCATGCCGCCACCGCCTGTGCGTCCGGCCGCGCCGGCAGCTCCGGCGCCTTGCGCTGTGCGACCACGATGGCGAAGCACGTCGCGATCATCAGCGTGTAGAAGGCATTGGTCATGGCGATGAAGAACATCGCTTCGGTCAGTCCGAACAGCAGGAAGCCGATGCTGATGGCCAGCCCCATGGTGGCAGCGGTGCGCGTGACCATGTCACGGCTGCGCAGATGGCGCAGGAAAAAGCCTGCCGGCACCAGGTATAGCGCAAGTACCGCAAGCACCCCGGGAATCCCCTGCGTTGCCGCGATGTACAGCACGTCATTGTGCGAGTGCGCGAACTGGGTGGTTGCGGGCGTGATAAATCCGCTTGCCGCCATAGCCTTGAGGTTGGCCGCAAACCCGTCTGGCCCCACGCCTGTCATCGGATGCGTTTCCAGCATGCGCAGCGAGGCCTTCCACAGTTGCAGGCGCCAGCCCTCCGACGTATCCAGCCCTCGCTGCGTTACTACCGCCGCATCGATGCCCGGTGACGAGACCGCGGCATTGAGATTGGCGACCGCTTCGCCCACACGCTTCCTGACGATATCGCTGCAGTATCCGGCCACCGCCATGCCTCCCACCAGGACCGCGAGCAAAGCGGCACGGGCGCGGATCGTCCATTTGCGCATGACGGTGATCGCGATCAGCAGCAGCACCGGGATGGCGAGCCAGCCGCCACGTGTCGCACTGGCATACGACGTATAGACACCGGCCGCGCCGGCCAGCAGTTTGGGCGCCATCGAAAGCCACCGGCCGCGCCGGTCCCATCCAATCGAAATCAGCGCCAGCATTCCCATCAGCAGAGACAGGTTGGAAAAGGGAATGATGTTGTTGACGCCGACATGGTCCGGCCGGCCGCCAGCGGTTGCGGCGTATATCCAGACTGCAGAAACGATCGCACCCACCACCAGTCCCCACTGCACGGCCTGCAGCGCACGCCGGTCGAGCAGTGCGAGGCCCCAGGCCAGCAGCCCGAACAAGGCGAAGCGCAGGTAGAGATACGGCAGGTCCATGCCATCGCCGCTGACAACCTGGCGCAGCAGGAAGGCCGCCGGCAAGGCCGCCATCGCCGCCGCCACCGCCCAATGCTCGCGCAGCATCGTCCCCCAGGCGCACAGGCTGGCGCGGGGCTGCACGGACAGCGCGACTACGCACCACAGCAGCAGGAAGCTGAAACCAGCATTGGCCGCCGAAGGATAGGTGAGCAGCAGGATGGGAAAGGAGATCAGTGCGGCACATGCCACCAGGGAGAAAACTTTTTCCATCCCTGTGAATCGGGACAAATGTGCTCTTATCATCAAACTCGCAATTGGAGAAAACGGCGCCGGGGCATTGCCCGCGGGCTGGCGGCAACCACCAGGCGGCGCCGGGACCACTGAGCCGGTGCGGTAGAATACGCGATCTTCCATCAGCACTCGGCTGTTGGCGGCGCCGGCGGCTTGTCGGTCTGCCCGACAGGCGTGCCGCCCATATTCCATGAAAGTCTCGGCCGTCATCATTACCAGGAATGAAGCTCACAATATCGGGGCTTGCCTCGACAGCGTGTCCTGGTGCGAAGAGGCGATTATAGTGGATTGGGCCAGCTCGGATGACACCGTGGCCATTGCGCGTGCTGCCGGCGCCACTGTGATCCAGACCGAGGACTGGCCGGGCTTCGGCCCGCAAAAGAACCGCGCGGTCAGTGCCGCCAGGGGCGACTGGATTCTCAGCCTGGATGCCGACGAGCGTGTCACGCCTGCGCTGCGCGATGAAATCCTGCAGCAAATCGCCCGGCCTGGTGCCCAGGCCCTGGCACTGCCGCGCCTGTCCGCGTTCTGCGGCACCTTCGTGCGCCATGCCGGCTGGTATCCCGACTATGTCACGCGCGTGTTCCGCAACGGCCGCGGCCGCTTCACCGAAGACCTGGTCCATGAACACCTGAAGGTGGACGATCCTGTGACCCGCCTGCGCGAGCCGCTGATCCACTACAGCTACCGATCGTTATCGGACGTGCTGCGCAAGATCGACAGCTACTCCAGCGCCGGCGCGCAGCAAGCCTACGCGCGCGGCAAGCGCAGCTCGGTGGCGTCGGCCGCCGGCCACGGACTGTGGGCGTTCATCCGCACCTACCTGTTCAAGCGTGGCTTCCTTGACGGCGGCGCGGGCTTTGGCGTCGCGCTGATGAATGCGCAGGCCAGCTACTACAAGTACGCGAAGCTGGCGCAGCTGCACGCCGCGGACAGCGCACGGGTGCGCGGTGACGCCTGACGCCCCATACTCTCCTTGCATCCACCGATGAAAATTGGCATTTCCTGCAACCGCTTCGGCGCCGGCGGCGGCCTGGAGCGCTATGCGCTCGACATCAGCCAGGCCATGGCCGGCCGCGCGGGCACCGAGGTGTCGGTCTACGCGCGCCGCTTCGATGCCGGCGTGGCGGAAGCATCCGGCATCGAGCCGCAGCGGATCGTGGTGTCGTGGCTGCCGGGCAAGTTGCGCGACCGCTATTTCTCCTGGCGCCTGCAGGCGCGCCTGCCTGCCGATGCGGTGCTGATCGGCTGCAACCGCGTGCGGGGGTCCGACATCGCCATCTGCGGCGGCACCCATCGCGGCTACCTGGCCGCGCGCGGCACGCCGCCGCGCCGCTCCGATCGCTGGCAGATCGACCTCGAAGGCGCGCAGTACACCGGCGCGCATTGCGTGGTGGCGCACTCGGCGCTGATGCGGCGCGAAGTGGTCGAGTTGTACGGGATCCCGGAAAACCGGGTGCACTTGCTCTACCCGCCGGTCGACACGCAGCGCTTTGCGCCGGTCGACGACGCCACGCGCGCGTCGCTGCGCCGCGAGTTCGGTTTTGGCGACGATGAGGTCGTGTTCCTGTTTCCGTCGTCGGGACATGCCCGCAAGGGGTTCGACCTGCTGGCCGATTACTTCTCGAAATCCAGCCTGCCGATCACGCTTGCGGTGGCCGGCCGCCCGGTGGGACGCACCATCCCGCGCGTGCGCGAACTCGGCTACAGCAGCCGCATCGACGCGCTCTACCGCGCCGCGGACTTCACCATCCTGGCATCGGGCTATGAACCGTTCGGGCTGGTCGGGGTGGAATCCGTGCTGTGCGGCACGCCGCTGGTGTTTGCCGACAATATCGCCTGCCTGGAAGTGATCCGGCCGCAGGCCGTCCATGCGTTCGCTCGCGAACGCGCCGATACGCTCGACCAGGCCATCCGCGCCGCCGTGCAGGCCGCGCAGTCCGGCCAGGCGAGGCTGGCGCAGCCGATGACCATGCTGGACTACGATCCGCGCATCGGCACCCACGTCGATAGCCTGCTGGCGCTGGCGGCGCAGGCAATGGCCGCGCGGCGCGCCTGAGCACGCCGCCGCTGCGACGTTATTCGTAGACCGTATTCACGCTCTCCGCCGACAGCGCCTGGCGCAGCGCGCCCAGCGCCTCGTCGGACGGCACCACCTGCCACTCCGGCCCCAGCACGGCTTCGCACGACGCGGTCCGGGCCTGGTAGCCGATCCGCACCGGCAGACCCTGGGCACCCGTGGCGCGTGCCAGGTGCGGCATCAGCAGTTCGCGCAGCAACCCGGTCGAAGAATTGCCGTTCATCGCCAGCCGCACCGCCGTCGCAAAGCGGATCCGTGCCGCGGTCAGGTCCATCACCGACTCCGCGGTAAAGCGCACGCCGCCGGTAAAGGTATCGTGCCGCGCATTGCCGGTGGCGATCAGCAGTTCATCCTCGCGGAACATCTGCCGGTTGGCGTCGAAGACCTCGTTGAACACCGTCATCTCGACGAGGCCGGTGCCGTCGTCCAGCATCACGATCAGCATCTTGCCGCGCTGGGTCATCTGGGTGCGGATGCCGGAGATCACGCCGGCGATGGTCTTGCCGCGCACGTCGCGGCCGAAGCCGCCGCCGTTGCCCTGCACTTCCTTTTCCAGCGAGGCCAGCGTGCCCTTGTTGAAGCGGCGCACCTCGTCGCGGTAGGCGTCGAACAGGTGGCCGGAGAAGTAGTAGCCGAGCGCCTGCTTTTCTTCCTGCAGCGTGCGCTTGGGGCTCCAGCGCGGTTCGTCGAGCAGTTCGGGGCGGTGCGCTTCGCCGGCATCGCCCATCAGGTCGAACAGCGACACCTGGTTGGCGGACTCGGCCTTCTGCTCCGCGGCTTCCATGGCGATCGGCACCGAGGCCAGCAGCTGGGCGCGGTTGTCGTTCAGGCTGTCGAAGGCGCCGGCGCGGATCAGCGCTTCCATGGTGCGGCGGTTGACCTGGCGGCGGTCGACGCGCTCGCAGAAGTCGAACAGGTCCTTGAACGCCCCGCCCTCTTCGCGCGCGCGCAGGATGTCTTCGATCGCGCCCTGCCCGCTGCCCTTGATGCCGCCCAGGCCATAGCGGATGGTCTTGGGGTCGGTCGGCGCGAAGCGGTACTCGCTGGCGTTGACGTCAGGCGGCAGCACCGCGATCTTGTTGAGCTTGCAGTCCTCGTAAAGGATCTTGACCTTGTCGGTGTCGTCCATGGCCAGCGACATGTTGGCTGCCATGAATTCGGCCGGATGGTGGGCCTTGAGCCAGGCGGTGTAGTACGCCAGCAGCGCATACGCGGCCGCGTGCGACTTGTTGAAGCCGTAGCCCGCGAACTTCTCCATCAGGTCGAAAATGTCGTCGGCCTGCTGCGCGTTGAGGCCGTTCTTGTCCGCCCCCTCGCGGAACATGACGCGATGCTGCGCCATCTCCTCGGGCTTCTTCTTGCCCATCGCGCGGCGCAGCAGGTCGGCGCCGCCAAGCGAGTAGCCGCCGATGATCTGCGCCATCTGCATCACCTGCTCCTGGTAGACCATGATGCCGTAGGTCTCTTTCAGGACGGGTTCGACGCGCGGATCGGGATACTCCACCTTCTCGCGGCCGTGCTTGCGCGCGCAGAAGCTGGGGATCAGGTCCATCGGGCCCGGGCGGTAGAGCGCCACCAGCGCGATGATGTCCTCGAAGCGGTCAGGCTTGGCGTCCTTCAGCATGCCCTGCATGCCGCGGCTTTCCAGCTGGAACACGGCGACCGTGTTGGCGGTCTTGAGGATGTCGAAGGCGGGGCCGTCGTCGAGCGGGATCTGGCTGCAGTTCCAGTCGGCCTTGCTCGGGTCGAGGCGGCGGATATAGCGCTCGGCCCAGTCCAGGATGGTGAGCGTGGTCAGGCCCAGGAAGTCGAACTTGACCAGGCCGGCGGCCTCGACGTCGTCCTTGTCGTACTGGCTGACGACGCCGCTCATGCCGTCGTTCTGCGCGCCCTGCGTGTACAGCGGGCAGAAATCGGTCAGCCTGCCGGGCGCGATCAGCACGCCGCCGGCGTGCATGCCGACGTTGCGCGTCATGCCTTCGACGCGCTGCGCCAGCTCCAGCAGCTGGCGCACTTCTTCCTCGTTGTTCTCGCGCTCGGTCAGTAGCGGCTCTTCTTTCTTCGCTTCCTCGATGGTGACCAGCTTGCCCGGCTTGAACGGGATCAGCTTGGCGATGCCGTCGACAAAGCCATAGCCCAGGTCGAGCACGCGGCCCACGTCGCGCACCGCGGCCTTGGCGGCCATGGTGCCGAAGGTGGCGATCTGCGACACCGCGTCCTTGCCGTACTTCTCCTTCACGTACGTGATCACGCGATCGCGGCCGTGCTGGCAGAAGTCGATATCGAAGTCGGGCATCGATACCCGTTCCGGGTTCAGGAAACGCTCGAACAGCAGCGCGTACTTGAGCGGATCGAGGTCGGTAATGCCCAGCGCATACGCGACCAGCGAACCGGCACCGGAACCCCGGCCGGGCCCGACCGGCACGCCGTTGTTCTTGGCCCAGTTGATAAAGTCCGCCACGATCAGGAAGTAGCCGGGGAAGCCCATCTTGATGATGGTGCCGGTCTCGAACTCCAGCCGTGCGTAATATTCCGGGCGCTTCGCTTCGCGTACCGCTTCGTCCGGAAACAGCACCGCCATGCGCTTCTCGAGGCCGTCCTTGGCCATGAAGACGAGGTAGTCGTCCAGCGACATGCCGTCCGGCGTCGGGAACAGCGGCAGGCGCGGCTTGCCCAGTTCCAGCGTCAGGTTGCAGCGGCGCGCGATCTCGACCGCGTTCTCCAGCGCCGACGGGATATCCGCGAACAGCGCGCACATCTCGTCCTGGGTCTTGAAGTACTGGTCGGTGGTAAAGCGCCGCGTGCGGCGCGGGTTGGCCAGCAGCTCGCCCTCGGCGATACACACGCGCGCCTCGTGCGCGGTGTAGTCGTCCGGCGTCATGAACTGCACCGGATGCGTGGCGACCACCGGCAACTGCAGTTCGGCCGCCAGTTGCACGGCCTGCTGCACGTAGGCATCGGTGCCGGCATGGCCGGCGCGCTGCAGTTCGATATAGAAGCGCTGCGCGAACACCGATGCCCAGTGCTGCGCGGCACGGCGCGCGCCGTCGGCATTGCCGTTGGCCAGCGCCATGCCGATATCGCCGCCCATTGCGCCGGACAGCGCGATCAGGCCGGTGGCGAGCGGCATGTCGTCTTCGCCCGGCTCCAGGAACCACGACGGATCGATCTCGGCGCGGCCGCGGTGCTGGTTGCCCAGCCACGCGCGCGACAGCAGCATGCACAGGTTCAGATAGCCGCGCCGGTCCTGCACTAGCAGCAGCAGGCGTGCGGGCTTGTCGCGGTCTTCGGCATTGGTCAGCCAGACATCGGCCCCGACCACCGGCTTCACGCCCTTGCCGCGCGCTTCCTTGTAATAGCGGATCAGCCCGAAGGCGTTGGCAAGATCCGTCAGGGCGAGCGCGCCCATGCCATCGGCGGCGGCGGCCTTGACGGCGTCGTCGAGGCGGACGATGCCGTCCACGACGGAGTATTCGGAATGCAGGCGGAGGTGGACGAAGCGGGGTGCGGACATGGGCGACATTGTACCGGCTCGACCCGCCTGCCGGCCTCCAATATTGCGTGCAGGCGACGCGTGCCGGCCGCTGCGCAAAGCTGATCGGGGTGCTTGGGAATGAGCGGCAGAAGCGCCCGCTCGCGTTATAATTTCGCCTTTCCTATCAGGCAGTTATCGCAAGCCGCCAACGCCCTTCCCGCCCTCCCGGGTGCGGCCGTGCAGGCGCCGTCCCTCATGCAGATCGTAAATATTTCCGCTTACAAGTTCGTCTCGCTGGACGACATCGAGACCCTGCGCCCGGCCATGCGCGAGCGCTGCGAAGCGGCCGGCCTGAAAGGCACGATCCTGCTCGCGCCCGAGGGCATCAACATGTTCCTGGCCGGCCCGCGCGAAGCCATCGACGGCTTCATGGTGTGGCTGCATGCCGACGCGCGCTTCGCCGATATCGCGCCCAAGGAAAGCCTGTCGGAGAACCAGCCCTTCAAGCGCATGCTGGTGCGTGCCAAGAAGGAGATCATCACCATGAAGATGCCGCTGATCCGCCCCGAAGACGGCCGCGCGCCGTCGGTGCGGCCGGTGGACCTGAAGCGCTGGTTGGACCAGGGGCATGACGACGAAGGCCGCCCGGTGGTGATGCTCGATACGCGCAATGACTTCGAGGTGGCGGTCGGCACCTTCGCCGATGCGGTCGAGTACGACATCGCCAAGTTCAGCGAATTCCCCGAGGCTGTCGCGGCGCACAAGGCAGCGCTGGAAGGCAAGACCGTGGTGTCGTTCTGCACCGGCGGCATCCGCTGCGAGAAGGCGGCGATCCACATGCAGGAAGTCGGCGTCGAGCGCGTATACCAGCTCGAGGGTGGCATCCTGAAGTATTTCGAGGAAGTCGGCGGCAGCCACTATCGCGGCGACTGCTTCGTCTTCGACTACCGCACCGCGCTAAACCCGAACCTGGAGCCCGCCGGACCCAAGCAGTGCTTCGCCTGCCGTGCCGTGGTCACGCCGGAAGAACAGCAGAGCCCGCACTACGTGATCGGCAAGAGCTGCCCGCACTGCATCGGCACGAAACAGGCCGCAGCCTGACAGAACGCCGGCGGCGGCCGCTCAGGCCGCCAGCAGGTGGTAGAGATTGCGCAGCATGCCCGCGGTGGCGCCCCAGATAAAGCGGTGGCCGCCGCTCTCGCGCGGATAGGGCATGGCGTAGAACAGGCGTTCGCCGTCGACCCAGCGGAACAGGCGCCGCTCATGGTGTAACGGGTTCATCAGGAAGGCGAGCGGCACTTCGAAGACATCGGCCACTTCCGAGGCATCCGGGCGCAGCGTGAATCCATCGCGCACCAGGCCGACCACCGGACTGACGTGGAATCCCGTTCCAGTGATGTAGTCAGGCAGTGCGCCCAGCACTTCCACGTAGTCGCGCGCCAGACCCACCTCTTCTTCCGTTTCACGCAGCGCCGTGTCGATACGGTTCTTGTCCCACTGCTCCTGCCTGCCGCCCGGGAAGCTGATCTGCCCCGCATGCGCACTCAGGTTGGCATTGCGCTGGGTCAGCAGCACGGTCAGGCCATCGCGGCGTTCCACCAGCGGCACCAGCACGGCGGCATCGCGCAGGCCGCGGCTGCGGTCGTAGACGCGCGATTCGTCGGTCAGCTCCGGCGCCCAGGCCGGCGGCACCTCGAAGCGGTGGCGGATGAAGTCGACCTGCAGGCGCGGCTCGCTCAATGGCGCATTGCGCAGGTCGGTGTCGACGACGGGAAGGGATTCGGGATCGAAGGCGGGACGCATAGCAACCGCAAGTATGACAGAAGCGCGCGATTCGGCGCCGCAGCAAAATCGGATGTTGCCCGAACGCCAATGCAGCATGCAAAAAGGGCACCCATGGGGTGCCCTTCCTGGGGAAACGCTGGCCGGGTCGCCCCGGCCGGCATGTCCGGCTTACTCCGCAGCCTTGGCAGCGGCGGCAGCCTTCGACACCAGCTTTTCCTTGATACGTGCGGACTTGCCCGAACGCTGGCGCAGGTAGTACAGCTTCGCGCGACGCACGTCGCCGCGACGCTTCACTTCGATGGCAGCGATCAGCGGCGAGTACAGCTGGAACGTACGTTCCACGCCTTCACCCGACGAGATCTTGCGCACGATGAAGGACGAGTTCAGGCCGCGGTTACGCTTGGCGATCACCACGCCTTCGTAGGCCTGCACGCGCTTGCGGTTACCTTCCACCACGTTCACGCTGACGATCACGGTGTCGCCGGGTGCGAATGCGGGGATGGTCTTGTTCGCGGTCAGACGCGCGATCTCTTCCTTCTCGATCTGCTCGATGAGGTTCATCGTTTTTTCTCCGTAACCATCGTGCCGGCGTTGTATGCCCCAGGCATGTCCCGGGCCCCGGCAGAGGATGGGGTTTTACCTGGCGGGAGTTGCCTCCCGCCCTTCCTTCGCCGCCCATTCCGACAAGAATTTCTCGTCGGCGCGGGACAGCAAACCTTGTTCGCGAGCCGCCTCGATCAGGTCGGGGCGCTTTCTCGCGGTATTGGCCAGCGCCTGCTGGCGCCGCCATTTCTCGATCTCGGCGTGATGGCCCCCGAGCAATATCTCGGGCACCCGCACGCCTTCATATTCTTCCGGCCGCGTGTAGTGCGGACAATCCAGCAGGCCGTTGACGAAGCTGTCCTGCACCGCGGACTGCGCGTCGCCCAGCACGCCGGGCAGGTGGCGCACCACCGCGTCGATCAGCGCCATCGCCGGCAGTTCACCGCCTGACAGCACGAAGTCGCCGAGGCTGATTTCCTCGTCCACGCGGCGGTCGATCAGCCGCTGGTCGATGGCCTCATAGCGGCCGCACAGCAGGACCAGGCCCGGCCGTTCGGCCAGCTCCATCACCTTGGCGTGCGACAGCGTCTTGCCTTGCGGCGACATCAGCACCACGTGCGGCTGCGGCACGCCGGCCTGCGCCTGCGCTGCCACTGCGGCATCGATCGCATCGTCCAGCGGCTTGGCCAGCATCACCATGCCGGGGCCGCCGCCATAGGGGCGATCGTCGATGGTGCGGTAATTGTCGACCGTGAAATCGCGTGGATTCCAGCTGCGCAACGCATACCGCTGTTGCTTGGCTGCCCGGCTGGTAATGCCCCAGTCGGTCAGCGCGCGGAACATCTCGGGAAACAGCGTGATCACATCGAACTGCATCCGCTCTCCCCCTCCTGGGCACAATGCCGGGCCTGGCGCCGGGCTCAGTAATCGAGTCCCCAGTCCACCACGATGCGCTTGCCGGCGGTATCGACCGTGCGCAGGAACGCATCGACAAACGGGATCAGCCGTTCGCCGGCCTTGCCGTCCGGCAGCGCGTACGCGACCTGCAGGATCTGGTGGGCACCGTTATCGATCAGGCCGGATACTTCGCCCAGCAACTCGCCTTGCTCGTTGCTGACGCTGCAGCCGATCAGGTCGACCCAGTAAAACTCATCTTCTTCCGGCGCCGGAAAATCCGCACGCCGGATCCACACGCGACGGCCCCGGAGCGCTTCCGCAAGATTGCGGTCGGCAACGCCGGCGGCATTCGCCACCACCGTACCGCTGTGCTCGCGCGACTGCGCGATCTTCACGCAGACCGGCTGGGCCTGCTGCGCCCCGGCGGCAACCAGCCCCGCCTGCGGCGGCGCCAGCAACCACCAGCGACGCGCATGCAGCAGGGCGGATGCGTCATTGGCATGCGGCTGGACCTTGATCCAGCCACGGATGCCGTAGGCCGCGCCGACATAGCCGACTTCCACCAGGTCTTCCGGCAGGGCGTCGGCATACAGCAGCGCCGTGGGCATCTTGGGGGCCTTGGGGGCCTCACCCTGCGGGCCCTGCGGCCGGTTCAGCGGCCGCTGCTTGCGTTCAGTCACGTGCGCAACGAAGAACGTGCCCTTGCGGGCACGCTATAGTTCGCTCAGTCCGATGGACCGGCGGCAATCAGGCAGCAGCCTTGGTGCCTTGCTTGACCAGGCGGGCAACGGTCGGCGACAGCTGGGCGCCAACGCCTTGCCAGTAGGCCAGGCGGTCTTGCGCCAGGCGCAGGCCTTCTTCGCCTTCCGAAGCCAGCGGGTTGTAGAAGCCAACGCGCTCGATGAAACGGCCATCGCGACGGTTGCGCGAATCGGTAGCGACGATGTTGAAGAACGGGCGCTTCTTGCTGCCGCCGCGAGCCAGACGGATAACGACCATGGGATGATTCCTCAGAAAACGGGTGTCCGGGTGTTCAAACGAACACGAAACACAAGAGTATAGCCCAGTTTCCGAGGCCAAACAAACACTTAGGTGATTGACGTGCCGGTGCCGTGCAGGCATCGTGGCAAAAACCGCGACGGGAGGCCTGCCATGCGTCCGCATCTGCACTTCTTGCTTCGTACTGCAAGGCAGTCCGCCCTGCTCGCCGTGGTTCTGCTGGCAGGCAGCGCGGCGGCGGCGCTGCCGCTCGAGCAGATCAAGCTGCCGGCCGGCTTCCGCATCGACGTGTTAACGCAGGAGGTGCCGGGCGCGCGCGCCATGGCGCTGTCGCCGTCGGGCACGCTCTTCGTGGGTTCGTTGCGCGAGGGCAAGGTCTACGCGGTCACCGACGCGCTCGGCGGCCGACCGCGCGTGCGCACTGTTGCCAGCGGGCTGCGCATGCCGGCCGGGGTGGCGCTGCGCGATGGCAGCCTGTACGCCTCGTCGGTGTCCAGGATCGTGCGCATCGACAATATCGAAGCGCGGCTGGACAACCCGCCGGCACCGGTGGTGGTAAGCGACCGCTTTCCGTCAGACGATCACCACGGCTGGAAATTCATCGCCTTCGGGCCGGACGGCTACCTGTACGTCCCGGTCGGCGCGCCCTGCAATATCTGCGCGCCCGACGAGAACCGCTACGCCAACATCATGAAGATGAAGCCCGATGGTAGCGACCTGCAGGTGGCGGCCCGCGGGGTGCGCAATACCGTCGGCTTCGACTGGCACCCGGCCACGCGCGAGCTGTGGTTCACCGACAACGGCCGCGACCGCATGGGCGACGATGTTCCCGACGACGAGCTGAACCGCGCGACGGCGAACAACCAGCATTTCGGCTATCCGTATTGCCACGCCGGCAACGTCGCCGACCCGGAATACGGCGGCAAGCGCCCCTGCTCGGAATTTGTCCCGCCGGTGGCGCGGCTGGGCGCGCACGTGGCCGCGCTCGGCATGCGCTTCTATACCGGCAGCCAGTTTCCGGCGGCATACCGTAACAATGTCTTCATTGCCGAGCATGGCAGCTGGGACCGCAGCCAGCCATCCGGCTACCGCGTGGTGCGCGTGGTGCTGGACGAGTCCGGCAAGGCCGTCCGGCAGGAGGTGTTTGCCCAGGGCTGGCTGCGCGGCAGGCCGTGGGGCCGCCCGGTCGACGTGCTCGTCGCCCCTGACGGCTCGCTGCTGGTCAGCGACGACCTGGCTGGCGCGATCTACCGGATCCGCTACGCACCGTAGCTGGAGACGGCACAAGCGCAGCCCGCAAGAGCCGCCAAAACACCAGGAATGGCAAGGCCATGTGTCCGAAACAATCCGTTACACCGGTAACTCGCTTGGCATAGCGCGACCTGATGGCCGATGCGTACCATGAACCCATCTTCCAACAGCAACTTAGCGCGACAGGAACCTGGGAATCCGCATGATCACCCGCTCTCTCCTGCGCGACCTGGTGGCTGGCATCCTGGTGGCCTCGGGCCTGGTCGGCGCGGTAGCCGCCAGTCATGCCCAGGTCGCGTTCTGGCAACAAAGCCGTGCTGATGCCCGGCCGGTGCGGCTGCAGGCTGGCGATGGCTGGCAGGTCGCCAGCGTGCGCGCCGAAAGCCGCGACCACGTACAGGCGCAGATCGACCGCATGGAAGCCCGCGCCCGCGCAGACGACCGCCTGAGCGGCCGCCGCGCCGCCGCCATGCAGGGCGTTCGCGACGACAACCGTGTGCGCGCCCAGGATCAGCGCAGCAACCCTTCCGACGCCCGCAACGACTCGCGCCCCACCAGCGTGGGTCCCGGCTGGCAGGCACACGGCCGCGACAACGGCGGACGCTGAATCCCCATGCGGCTGGCGCTCGCGTGGCGCCGGCGCCCTGGGAAGCGCCCTGGGAAGCGCGCTGCGGAACTCGCCCCGCGCCCCCATTGTCTTTATCTGAGTGTGTGCCCCACTTTCCGGGTGCCACACACAGGCTGCCGCCCGGCGCTGCCCGGGGCTCACAGCGTGCCGTCCAGTGCAGACGGCAATCGAACTGACCTGCCTCTGCCCGACACCTCCTGTCGGACCCGATCACGACAGCTCGGGCGCAGCCTCCAGAATGACAATAATTCCGTGAGGTTTGTCATGTCACCCCTTCTAAGCGACCTGGTCGAACACGCCGGCCAGTTATCGCTGTCCGTCCTGTTCATGGGTATCCTTACCCTGGTCCTTTACGGCGAAACGCATATCAGCGAACACGCCGCCACCTTTATCAAGAGCCTGCTTACGGGCGGCTGGCATTAGCGTCGCCCTGCGCGTCTGCTGATGCACTTCCACTCCCTGGCCGTGACCGCCGGCGTACAATGACTGCCGGCTGGCACGCGTGTGCCGCCGTTTTTCCCGAACCGCCACGCACGCCCCTACGCCATGCCTGCCGCCACGCCAGCCAGTCCCGCAACCACTCGCGCCACCACCACCCCGGCACGCGGCAAGTCCAAGCTGCTGACGGTCGCGCTGGCGTTCCTGTTCGGCAGCCTCGGGGCGCACCGCTTCTACCTGGGCGGGCTGCGCGACGTGTACGGCTGGGTTCACCTGCTGGGGCTGCTGGCCGGCGTCGTCGGCATTGCCTCGATGGCGACCGATGCCGGGACGCCCGCGCTCAACTGGACGTTCGCCGTTGCCGGCGGAGTCTCGGTCATCAGCGCCTTCCTTGGCGCCATCGTCTATGGCCTGCGCCCGGACGACAAGTGGGACGCGCGCTTCAATCCCCATGGCAAGCCCACGCGCTCCGGGTGGCCGGTCGTGATCCTGGTGATCCTGTCGTTGCTGGTCGGCACCGGCCTGCTGATGGCGGGGCTGGCCATCAGCTTCCAGACCTTCTTCGAATCGCAGGTCGAGGCGGCGCGCGAGCTGTCGCAATAGCCACGCCGGCGGCATTCACTGCGACCTGATCGACCACGTACGCGGCAACTTGCGAGCGGATGATGGCAGGTGATCCGCGATGCCCACCCTGCCGGCATTCGCTTGAGCACCGCGGCGGGCGCCAAAGCTGCCTGCATTTGCGCGTGGTCAATGCGGCCGCAATCGGCAATTCCCCTTTCGCGCAAATCGCCCATACTGGAAAGACCGTCCGATCCTGGCGGCGACATGCGCGGCAGAGCGTGGCTCTGGCGGCGCAAAGGAGCACCAATCGACATGCCAACGTATGACGAAGGACGCCTGGCAGCCATCGCCGTCAGGCTGGCGCTGTCCTCCGGACTGCCGCCATCGAGCGCGAAGGCCGCGCTGGACCTGGCCAGCCGCATGATCGGCGACCAGCAGGCCACTGAAGCAGCTCAGAACAAGGAGCCTTGCGGATCGTCCTTGCCGCGTGGTCCCGCGGGCGGCCGGAATCGCGAAGTATCCAGTTCGAACCGGTTATAGCGGAAGCCGAGCCGGTCGGCGGCCTTGTAGAAGCGCTGACGTAGCAAGTCCGCCCACACGCCCGTGCCCCGCATGCGCGTGGCAAAGCTGGCATCGTAGGCTTTGCCTTCGCGCATGTCGCGAACGCGGTTCATGACCCGCTCGGCGCGATCGGGGAAATGCGCCAGCAGCCATTCCTCGAACAGCGGCCGCACCTCCCAGGGCAGCCGCAGCACGATGTAGTTCGCATAGACGGCGCCCGCCTCTCGCGCCGCTTCCAGCACACGCTCAAGGTCAGGCTCGGTGATGAACGGGATCACCGGGGCAATGCTCACGCCTACCGGAATGCCGGCGTCGGTCAGCGTGCGGATGGTACGCAGTCGGCGTGACGGCGTCGCCGCGCGTGGCTCGAGCGTGCGCGCGATGTCCGCATCCAGCGTGGTGATGGTGACCGCCGCCACCGCGAGCCGCTTGGCGGCCATCGGCGCCAGCAGGTCAATATCACGCTCGATCAGTGAAGACTTGGTGATCAGTGCGACCGGATGGTCGTGTTCGCTCAGCACCTCGAGGATGCCGCGGGTAATGCGCTGCTCGCGCTCGATCGGCTGGTAAGCGTCGGTGTTGACGCCCAGCGCGATGGTCTCGCAGCGGTACGAGGGCCGCGCCAGCGCCTCGCGCAGCTTCTCGGCAGCGTTGGACTTGGCGAACAGCCGGGTCTCGAAGTCGAGCCCCGGCGACAGGTCAAGGTAGGCGTGCGTGGGCCGCGCAAAGCAGTAGATGCAGCCGTGCTCGCAGCCGCGGTACGGGTTCAGCGACACGTCGAACGGGATATCCGGCGACGCGTTGCGGGTCAGGATCGTGCGCGCGCGTTCGCTGCGTACCTGCGTACGCAGCGGCGGCAATGGCGCTTGCGGTGACGGAGTGGTGTTGGAGGCAGCCTCCGGATGCGCCTGCCCGACGGCAGTCGCCGGCTCTTCCATTGCCGGACTACCCCAGCCGTCGTCGAAGGTCTCGCGCTGGTTTCGCTCGAAACGTCCCTGCAGGTTGCTGACCGCGCCGCGTCCCTTGCGCGCGACGGGCGCCCGCGGGCCCGCCTGCGTATCGGCGGCGGCGGTGGACGTGTCTTTGAAGGGATTGGTGGGGCGCTTCATGATTGCCCGGCTTCGTTGGCCTGGCGTGGGTGGTCAGGTCGGCTGGCTCTTGTCCTCGACCGAGATTGCCAGCGTTTCCTTGATTTCTTCCATGACGACATAGCTTTTCGACTGCGCGGCACCGGGCAGTTGCAACAGGATGTCGCCCAGCAGCCGCCGGTATTCGCCGATCTCGCGGATGCGCGCTTTGATCAGGTAGTCGAAATCGCCCGACACGAGGTGACACTCCAGCACTTCCGGGATGCGCAGCACCTCGCGCCGGAACTGCTCGAACATATTGCCCGATTTATTGCCGAGCGAGATCTCCACGAACACTAGCAGTGCACTGCCCAGCAGGGTCGGATTCAACCGCGCGTAGTAGCCCATGATGACACCATCGCGCTCCAGGCGCTTGACCCGCTCGATGCACGGCGTGATGGTCAGGCCGACCGCCTCCGCCAGGTCTTTCATCGAGATCCTGCCGTCTGCCTGCAGCAGCGTCAGGATCCTGCGGTCAAGCCGGTCGAGTGTGCGTACGGGCTGGCGGCTGGTTCTCATTAGTTTTTCCTGTTTTACTGAGAAATTCGGTAACTATGACTGGATTGTATTCAATAGTATAGAGACAAATCCTTCTTCAACCTGAGATCGTAGTTGGGAGCCCCCGAAATGCGTGTTCTCGTACTTGGCAGTGGCGTCATCGGCGTCACCAGTGCGTGGTATCTGGCCAAGGCCGGTCATGAAGTGACCGTCGTCGATCGCGAAGCCGGACCCGCGCTGGGCACAAGCTTTGCCAACGCGGGGCAGATCTCCCCGGGCTACGCGTCGCCGTGGGCGGCGCCCGGCGTGCCGTTGAAGGCGATCAAGTGGATGTTCCAGGACCACGCTCCGCTGTCCATCCGTCCGGACGGCACGCTGTTCCAGCTGCAATGGATGTGGCAGATGCTGCTGAACTGCAGTGCCGAGCGCTATGCCGTGAACAAGGAGCGCATGGTGCGGCTGGCCGAATACAGCCGCGACTGCATCCGCGCATTGCGCGCGGAAACCGGCATCGCTTATGAAGGCCGCCAGCAAGGCACGCTGCAGGTGTTCCGCACCGACGAGCAGCTGCAAGGCGCGGCCAAGGACATCGCCGTGCTGGAAGAAGCCGGCGTGCCCTACCAGTTGCTTTCGCGCGAAGAACTCGCCGCGAGCGAACCGGCGCTGGCCGCTGTCAGCCACAAGCTGAGCGGCGGCCTGCGCCTTCCCAACGATGAAACCGGCGACTGCCAGTTGTTCACGACGCGGCTTTCGCAGATGGCCGAGCTGCTGGGCGTCAGGTTCCTGTACAACCGTTCGATCGACAGCCTGCTGACGCGGGGCGATGCCGTCACCGGCGCCATCGTCAACGGCGAGCCGATCTCCGCCGACCTGGTGGTCGTGGCGCTGGGCAGCTGGTCGACGCAGCTGGTGAAGCCGTTCCTGTCGGGCATGTCCAACCTGCCGGTGTACCCGCTCAAGGGCTTCTCGATCACGGTGCCGCTCAGCGACGCCTCGCGCAGCCCGGTGTCGACGGTGCTGGATGAAACCTACAAGGTCGCCATCACCCGCTTCGACGACCGCATCCGCGTCGGCGGCATGGCGCAGATCGTCGGCTATGACCGCAGCCTCGACCCGGCCAAGCGCCGCACGCTCGAACACGTGGTCACCGACCTGTTCCCCGGTGCCGGCGATGTCAGCCAGGCCACCTTCTGGACCGGCCTGCGCCCGATGACGCCGGACGGCACGCCGATCGTCGGCCCGACGCAGGTACGCGGCCTGTGGCTGAACACCGGACACGGCACGCTCGGCTGGACCATGGCCTGCGGCTCCGGCAAGCTGCTGTCGGACCTGGTCTCCGGGACTTCGCCGGCGATCCGTGCCGATGACCTGTCGGTGGGACGCTATCTCAAGCCCACGCGCCATCACCTGGCGCCGCGGCCGGCGCATGCCTGACAACGGCGACACACAGGCAATACAAGGGCGGCCCTACAGGCCGCCCTTTTTGTTTGCTGATATCGCCTACCCCCGTAGCTATCAATAGACGCAAAAAAGCCGTTCGCGGGAGATCCCGGGAACGGCTCCTTTTGCGAACATGGCCGGCCGTATCATCCACCTCACGGCCGGCAAGCTGACGGCATCAGCCCAGCGCGGCCACCAGTTCCGGCACCACGGTATTCAGATCGCCCACCAGGCCGTAGTCGGCCACGGAGAAGATCGGGGCCTCGGCATCCTTGTTGATCGCGACGATCACCTTGGAGTCCTTCATGCCGGCCAGGTGCTGGATCGCGCCGGAGATACCGACGGCGATGTACAGCTGCGGCGCGACGATCTTGCCGGTCTGGCCGACCTGGTAGTCGTTCGGCACGAAGCCGGCGTCAACGGCGGCGCGCGAGGCACCCAGCGCGGCGCCCAGCTTGTCGGCCAGCGGCGTCAGCACCTTGGTGTAGTTCTCGCCCGAACCCACGCCACGGCCACCCGAGACGATGATCTTGGCGGCGGTCAGTTCCGGACGGTCGCTCTTGGCCACTTCGCGCGAAACGAACTGCGAAACGCCCGCGTCGGCCACAGCCGGCAGGGTCTCGACGGCGGCCGAGCCACCTTCGGCAGCGGCGGCGTCAAACGCGGTGCCGCGCACGGTGATCACCTTGATCTTGTCTTCCGACTTGACCGTGGCGATGGCGTTGCCGGCGTAGATCGGACGCTCGAAGGTGTCCGGGGCGTCGACCTTGGAGATTTCCGAGATCTGGGCCACGTCCAGCTTGGCGGCCACGCGCGGCAGGATGTTCTTGCCGTACGGGGTGGCCGGAGCCAGGATGTGCGAGTAGTCGTTGGCGATGGCCAGCGCCTGCTCGGCCACGTTTTCGGCCAGGCCATCGCCAAAGTAGGCGGCGTCGGCCAGCAGGACCTTGGTCACGCCGGCGATCCTGGCGGCGGCGTCGGCCGCGGCCTTGGCGTTGGAACCGGCCACCAGCACGTGCACGTCGCCGCCGCATTGGGCTGCGGCGGTCACGGTGTTCAGCGTGGCGCCCTTGATCGATTGATTGTCGTGTTCAGCAATGACGAGTGCAGTCATGTTCTATCTCCCCGGCGCTCAGATAACCTTGGCTTCGTTCTTCAGCTTCTGCACCAGCGTCGCGACGTCCGGCACCATCACACCAGCGCTGCGCTTGGCAGGCTCGACCACCTTCAGGGTCGACAGGCGCGGCTTCACGTCGACGCCGAGGTCTTCCGGCTTGACGGTATCCAGCGGCTTCTTCTTCGCCTTCATGATGTTCGGCAGCGTGACGTAGCGCGGCTCGTTCAGGCGCAGGTCGGTCGTCACCACGGCCGGCAGCTTCAGCGATAGCGTTTCCAGGCCGCCGTCGACTTCACGGGTCACCGACGCCTTGCCGTCGGCAACCACCACCTTCGAGGCGAACGTGGCTTGCGGCAGGCCGGCCAGCGCGGCCACCATCTGGCCGGTCTGGTTGGAGTCATCGTCGATCGCCTGCTTGCCCAGGATCACCAGCTGCGGCTGTTCCTTGTCGATCAGCGCCTTCAGCAGCTTGGCCACGGCCAGCGGTTGCAGGTCTTCGTTCGACTCCACCAGGATGCCGCGGTCGGCACCGATGGCCATCGCGGTGCGCAGGGTTTCCTGGCACTGCGTGACACCGCACGACACGGCGACGACTTCGGTGACGACGCCGGCTTCCTTCAGGCGCACGGCCTCTTCCACGGCGATTTCGTCGAACGGGTTCATGCTCATCTTGACGTTGGCCAGATCGACGCCCGTGCCGTCCGCCTTGACGCGGACCTTGACGTTGTAATCCACCACCCGCTTGACTGCGACGAGTACTTTCATGCGCTCACTCCACTGATAGCTGATAGTCAGAAATTTTGTTCGCTCGTCATTATAACCACCGGGTTGGCGGCTCTCCTGTTTTTCGAACGATCGTACTATTTTATCGGCAAAATGATGCCGGGCATAGCCCGGCAGCCACCAGCCGTCAGGAGATTGTGCCGGAAATTGAGGCTTACGCGCATCGTCTGATTGGACGGAAGCCTCAAAGTGACCGGTACATAACCGCGATTGCCAAGGATTACCAGGCGGTGATCACGGATTCCTTGAAGGTCGAATTCACGTATTGCTTGATTTCGGGCGAGTGGTACGCCTTCACCAGCTTGGCCACCCACGGCTTGCCCTTGTCGGCCTCGCGGATCGCGATCAGGTTGGCGTACGGACCCTTCGGACCTTCCATGGCGATAGCATCCTTGGTCGGCGACAGGCCGGCCGATTCCGCGTAGTTGCCGTTGATCGCGGCGGCATCCAGATCATCCAGCGAGCGCGGCAGCTGCGCGGCGTCCAGCTCGACGATGCGGATCTTCTTCGGATTCTCGGCGATGTCCAGCGGGGTCGCCTTCAGGCCGGCGTTAGGCTTGAGCTTGATCACGCCCTTGCTCTGCAGCAGCAGCAGGCCGCGGCCGCCGTTGGTCGGATCGTTGGGCACGCCCACGCGCGCGCCCTGCTTGAGCTGGTCGAGCGACTTGATCTTCTTGGAGTACACGCCCATCGGGAAGGTCACGGTGTAGGCGATGTGCGTGAACTTGTAGCCGCGGTCCTTGATCTGGGCTTCCAGGTAAGGCAGGTGCTGGTAGCTGTTGGCATCCAGGTCGCCGGCGGCCAGCGCGGCGTTGGGCTGGATGTAGTCGCTGAACTCGACCACCTGGATGTTCAGGCCGTCCTTGGCGGCGACCTTCTTCACCTGTTCCATGATCTGGGCGTGCGGGCCGCCGGTCACGCCGATCTTGATCGGCTTTTCCTGGGCGATCGCGCCGGTGGCGAGCGACGCGCCGAGCGCGGCGCCGAGCATCCATTGCAGCAGGTTGCGACGTTGCATGATGTACGTTCCTATCTCTAGAAGTAGTTTGGTTCAGCGGTGGCTGATGCGCCGGACCAGCCAGTCGCCGAAGCTCTGCACGGCCTGCACGAAGATGATCAGGATCACCACCACCGCCACCATTACCTCGGTGATGTAGCGCTGGTAGCCATAGCGGATGCCCAGGTCGCCCAGGCCGCCGCCGCCGATCGCGCCGGCCATGGCCGAGTAGCCGACCAGGCTGACAAAGGTAATGGTCAGGCCGGCGACGATGCCGGGCATGGCCTCGGGCAGCAGCACCTTCCACACGATCTGGCCAGTGGTGGCACCCATCGACTGGGCGGCCTCGACCAGGCCTTTGTCGACTTCGCGCAGTGCGCTTTCGACCAGACGGGCAATGAACGGGACCGCCGCGATGGTCAGCGGCACGATCGCCGCGGTGGTACCGATCGACGAACCCACGATAAAGCGCGTGAATGGAATCACCACTACCAGCAGGATGATGAACGGGATCGAGCGCACCGCGTTGACCACCACGCCGATGGTGCGGTTGAACAGCGGGTGCGACAGCACGCCGCCGCGGTTGGTCAGGTGCAGCAGCACGCCCAGCGGCACGCCCAGCAGCGAGCCGACCACGCCGGAGATCGCCACCATCAGCAGGGTCTCGTTGAACGAGGTCAGGAACAGGTCAGACATTTCAGACCACATGCTCGAACTCCTCCACCACGACGCCTTGCGCCTGCAGGTATTCCATGGCTGCCTTCACGTCGGCGAGCTCGCCGGTGGCCATGATCGCGAGCGAACCGAAGGCCTGGCCCTGGATCTCGTCGATGTGGCCGTGCAGGATGTTGAAATCCAGCCCGTAGCGGCGGATCGCCTGCGCCAGTACCGGCTGGTCGACGCCCTCGCCGGTGAAGGCGAGGCGGTAGACGTGGTCGCGGCCATTGCCGAGCCGGCTTTCGACGCGCTTGAGCACGCTCGCCGGCAGCTCCTGCGAAATGACATCGCCGATCATGGCGCGCGTGACGTCGTGCTGCGGACGCAGGAACACGTCGATCACGCGGCCCTGCTCGACCACCTGGCCGGCCTCGAGCACGGCGACGCGGTCGCACACCTGCTTGATGACCTCCATCTGGTGCGTGATCATCACGATGGTCAGGCCCAGTTCGCGATTGATCTGCCTGAGCAGTTCCAGGATGGAACGCGTGGTTTCCGGATCCAGCGCCGAAGTGGCTTCGTCCGACAGCAGCACCTTGGGCTTGCTCGCCAGCGCGCGCGCGATACCCACGCGCTGCTTCTGCCCGCCGCTGATCTGCGCCGGGTGGCGGTCCTTCAGCGCCGACAGGCCGACCAGCTCCAGCAGCGGCAGCACGGTTGCGGCGATTTCCGCCTTGGGCTTGCCCGCCAGTTCCAGCGGCAGCGCCACATTGTCATAGACGGTGCGCGACGACAGCAGGTTGAAATGCTGGAAGATCATGCCGATCTCGCGCCGGGCCAGGCGCAGCGCGCCGTTGTCCAGCGCGGTCAGGTCCTGGCCGTCGACGACGACGCGGCCGCTGCTGGGCCGGTTCAGCAGGTTGATGGCGCGAACCAGCGTGCTCTTGCCGGCGCCGCTGCGGCCGATGATGCCGAAGACTTCGCCCGCTGCAATCGACAGGCTGACGTCCCGCAATGCATGCACGTCGCCAGACGCGCCCGGGAAGCGCTGCGACAGTCCTTGCAGTTCGATCATGTAAAGGTGACCAAAAGAAAACGGCAACAGGCGAGTTTGTCTCGAGCGCTGTTGCCGCACTTATTTTTGTGAAGCCGGTATTTTATGCGATTCGCTTCATACCATAAACGAATTTTTATCGATGTCTTTATGCACACCCAGCATAAAGAACCACAATAAGTCGACTATCCGCCACGCCACGACGGCGTGCGCTTGTCGAGAAAGGCCTGCACGCCTTCCAGCGCCGAGTCATCCATCATGTTGCAGGCCATGGTCTGGCCGGCGAGCTGGTAGGCGGCCTCGATACCCATTTCAAGCTGGCGGTAGAACAGCCCCTTGCCGGCGGCGACCGCCGCTGCCGGCTTGGCGCAGATACTGGCGGCCAGCCGCGCCACCTCGTCGTCCAGTGCGGCGGCCGGCACCACGCGGTTGACCAGCCCGCGCTCGCGCGCGGTGGCGGCATCGATCATATCGCCGGTCAGCAGCATTTCCATGGCCTGCTTGCGGTGCAGGTTGCGAGACAGCGCCACGCCCGGCGTCGAGCAGAACAGGCCGAGGTTGACGCCGGACACCGCAAAACGCGCGTCGTCGGCGGCGACCGCGAGGTCGCACATCGCCACCAGCTGGCAGCCGGCCGCGGTGGCGATACCTTGTACCCGCGCAATCACTGGCTGCGGCATCTTCTGGATCGCCATCATCACGCGCGTGCAGCGGTCGAACAGGCGCCGGTAGTAGTCGTGCGACGGCGTCGCGCGCATCTCGCGCAGGTCATGGCCGGCGCAGAAGGCCTTGCCCGCACCGGCCAGCACCACCACGCGCACGGCGTCGTCGGCGGCTAGCCGGCGGAAGGTCTCGGCCAGCGCGTCCAGCAGGCCTTCGGACAAGGCGTTGAAGGCCTGGGGCCGGTTCATGGTCACCCGCACCACGCCGGCGGCATCGCGCGTTTCGGTCAGCAGCGGCGCGTCCACGCGCGCATCGTTCTCGGCCATGGCGGATGCCTCCTATCGTTCCAGCAGGACTTTCAGGTGGGCCAGCACGCTGCGGCCGAGCGCGCTCAGGTTATAGCCGCCTTCCAGGCAGCTGACGATACGCCCCTGCGCGTGCTTGCGCGCCACGTCGACAAGCTGGCCGGTGATCCACGCATAGTCCTGCTCCACCAGGCCCATCTGCCCGAGGTCATCCTCGCGGTGCGCGTCGAAGCCGGCCGAGATAAACAGCATCTGCGGGCGGAACTCGTGCAGGCGCGGCAGCCAGATGGTCTCGACCACCTCGCGCACGGCCATGCCGTTGGTGTAGGCCGGCAGCGGGATGTTTGCCATATTAGCCGCCAGGTGCTCGGTGCCGCTGTACGGGTAGAACGGGTGCTGGAAGAAACTGCACATGAGCACATGCTCGTCGCCGCGGAAAGCCGCCTCGGTGCCGTTGCCGTGGTGGACATCGAAATCGATGATGGCGACGCGCTCCAGCCCATGCGCCTGCAGCGCGTGGCGTGCGGCAATGGCCACGTTGTTGAAGAAGCAAAAGCCCATGGCGCGGTCCGGCTCGGCATGGTGGCCAGGCGGGCGCACGCAGCAGAAAGCGTTCTCGAACTCGCCCGAGATCACCGCATCGGTCGCTGCCACCGCGGCGCCGGCGGCCAGCTTGGCCGCGCTCAGGGTGTGGGCGTTCATCGATGTATCCGGGTCGATCGGGTAGTAGCCGCTGGCCGGGCTGGTGCTTTCCAGCGAATCGACATAGTCGGGCCGGTGCACGCGCTCGATCTGCTCGCGCGTGGCCGGCGTGGGCTCGCGGCGCTCCAGCAGCCCGTCCAGGCCGTGCGAAATCAGGTGATCCTCGATCGCCTGCAGGCGTTCCGGACACTCGGGATGAAAATGACCCATCTCGTGCCGCTGGAACTCGGGGTGCGTGTAATAGCCTGTCGGCATCTCTTATCGTCGCTCGGTTGTCTCCATTCGCTACGTTAGCACAGGGCGGGCCTTGCCACCCAATGCGCGTCCTCGCTGGCGAGCCCGGGTTAGCCGGTTCGCGCGCCGGGTCGCGCAAGCTGGCGCCGGGTTGCTGCAGTGGCATCCGCTATACTCGGTGCGACTTGCAAAGGACACCATGACCGACCCCCAGCGCTCACTGCGACGCCCCCTGCTGGGCGCCGCGCTTTCCGCTGCCGCACTCGGACTCTGCGGCCTCTCCCCCAGCCTTCTCGCCGCCGGCAAGCGCCGCGTCAGCGTGCGTGAAGAAGAAATCGAGCCCGGCCGCTACCGCGACAACCCGCAAACCCGCGCCTTTATCGATGAAATGGTGGCGCGCCACAGCTTCGACCGCGGCGCGCTGCAGGACTGGTTCGGCCAGGCGGTCTATTCCTCGACCGTGGTGCGTCTGATCATGCCGCCCGCCACCACCGGGCGCAAAAGCTGGCGCGCCTACCGCTCGCGCTTTATCGAGCCGATCCGCATCAATGCCGGCGTGCGTTTCTGGCAGGACAACCGCGACACGCTGCGCCGCGCCGAGGCCGAATTCGGCGTGCCGGCATCGGTGATCGTCGGCATCATCGGCGTGGAGACCATTTATGGGCGCGACATGGGCACGTTCCGCGTACTCGATTCGCTGTCGACGCTGGCCTTCGACTATCCCGACACGCCGAACCGCGCCGCGCGCTCCACGCTGTTCCGCAACCAGCTGGCCGACTACCTGCTGTGGTGCCGCGATACGCGCACCGATGTGTACTCGGTGCTGGGCTCATACGCCGGCGCGATCGGCATCCCGCAGTTCATGCCGACCAGCCTGCGCGAATACGCCATCGACTACGACAACAATGGCCGCATCGACCTGCGCAACAGCCCGACCGATGCGATCGGCAGCGTGGCGCGTTTCCTGCAGCTGCATGGCTGGGAACCGGGCCGGCCGGTGGTATGGCGCATTGCCGGCGACAGCGGCAGCCTTGGCGTCGCCACCGCGGCCGCGGATGGCGAACCGTGGCCGACGCGCACGCTCAACCAGCTGACCCGCGCCGGCCTGCGCGTGGACGAGCCCATCGACACTGCGCGCGAAGGCGAGACCGGCGTGCTGGTGGTGGACCTGCCCACGCCGGACCAGCCGACCGAGTACCTGCTGGGCCTGCGCAACTTCTATGTGCTGACGCGCTACAACCGCAGCTTCTTCTACGCACTGGCGGTGTACCAGCTGGGCGAAGCGGTCAAGGCGGCAATGGGCTGAGCCACGCCTGACACCCAGACGCAAAAAAAACCTCGCTTGCGCGAGGCTTTCTTGTCTGCGGCCGCCGCCCGGATCAGGCCCGGATCAGGCCCGGATCAGGCCGGGAGCAGGCGGGAACATCAGGCCGGAAACACGCCGGTCGACAGGTAGCGGTCGCCGCGATCGCACACCACGAAGACGATGGTGGCGTTCTCCACTTCCTCGGCGATCCGCAACGCCACGCACAATGCGCCGGCCGCCGAGATGCCGCAGAAGATACCCTCCTCAGCCGCCATGCGGCGTGCCATGTGCTCGGCATCGGCCTGGCTCACCGGCTCGGTGCGGTCGATATGCGCGGGATCATAGATCTTGGGCAGGTAGGCTTCCGGCCACTTGCGGATGCCCGGGATGCGCGAGCCTTCGGCCGGCTGGGCGCCAATGACCTGGATCGCCGGGTTCTGCTCCTTCAAATAGCGCGACACGCCGGTGATGGTTCCGGTCGTGCCCATCGCCGAAACAAAATGGGTGACACGCCCGTCGGTATCGCGCCAGATCTCGGGGCCGGTGCCTTCGTAGTGGGCTTGCGGGTTGTCGGGGTTGGCGAACTGGTCGAGGATCACGCCCTTGCCTTCGCGCTCCATCGCGTCCGCCAGGTCGCGGGCGTATTCCATGCCGCCCTTCACCGGCGTCAGGACAATCTCCGCACCGTAGGCCGCCATGCTCTGCCGCCGCTCCAGGCTCAGGTCCTCGGGCATGATCAGCACCATCTTGTAGCCGCGGATGGCGGCCGCCATGGCCAGCGCAATGCCGGTATTGCCCGAAGTGGCCTCGATCAGCGTATCGCCCGGCTTGATGCGGCCCCGCGCCTCGGCGCGGGCAATCATCGATACCGCCGGGCGGTCCTTGACCGACCCGGCGGGGTTGTTGCCTTCCAGCTTGCCGAGAATCACATTGCCGCGCGCGTCGTTGGCGGCACCGGGAATGCGCTGCAGTCTGACCAGCGGCGTATTGCCGATGGTGTCTTCAATTGTCTTGTAAGCCATGGGGGAGGGGGTGGGCGATGGTAGGTCAGGTTCGCCGGCCATTGTAATCCAGTCACCTTTCCCTCGCCGACAGGCGGGATTTGCGCAAACGCGCCCCGCCTCGCTCCCCTTCCCTGCGCTACTCAGTCGGCCTCGTGGTTGCCTTCGCCCAGCAGGTGGTACAGCAGAATGCAGCCAAAGGTTGCGGTACCGATGCCACCCAGCGTCATGCCGCCCAGCTTCAGCGTCAGGTCGCCGGCGGCCACCGTCAAGGTGGCGCCGACCGTGATCAGGTTGCGCGAGCTGGAGAAGTCCACCTTGTTCTGCACCCAGATCCGGCCCGCGGTCGCGGCGATCAGGCCGAACACCACGATGGTCAGCCCGCCGATCACCGGCCCCGGGATGGTCAGGATCAGCGCACCGAACTTGGGCGAAAAGCCCAGCAGGATGGCCACCGCCGCCGCCACCACGAAGATCAGCGTGGAGTAGATCTTGGTGACCGCCATCACGCCCATGTTCTCGGCATAGGTGGTCACGCCGGTGCCGCCGCCGCTGGCCGACAGCATGGTCGCGATGCCGTCGCCGATAAACGCGCGGCCGATATACGGATCGAGGTTGCGGCCCGTCATCACGCCAATCGCCTTGATGTGGCCAAGGTTCTCAGCCACCAGCACGATCGCCACCGGCGCGATCAGCAGCATGGCGCTGACCTCGAACACCGGCGCGCTGAACGCAGGCAGGCCGAACCAGCTCGCCGCGGCAACGCCGGAGAAGTCGATCGGCTTGCCGAGGCCCATCACGCTGGTGCCCACGTAGTAGGCAAGGTACCCCGCCAGTCCGCCGATCAGTACCGGCAGGCGGCCAAGCATGCCCGGCGCGCGCACCGCAACCAGTCCCACGGCAAGCACCGTCAGCAGGCCCACCCAGGTATCGAGCGACGAGCCGCTGACCGCCTTGACCGCAACCGGGGCCAGGTTCAGCCCGATGGCCGCGACGATCGCGCCGGTGACCACCGGCGGCATCAGCTTTTCCACCCAGGCGTAGCCCACTGCCTGCACCACCAGGCCGATCACTGTGTAGAGCGCGCCCGCTGCAATGATGCCGCCCAGTGCCACCGGGATATTGGGGTTGGGGCCGCTGCCGGCATAGCCGGTGGCGGCGATCACCACGGCGATAAAGGCAAAGCTGGAGCCGAGATAGCTGGGCACCCGGCCACGCACGCACAGGAAAAAGATCAGCGTGCCGATACCGGAAAACAGGATGGCGATATTGGGATTGAAGCCCATCAGGATCGGCGCGATGGCGGTCGAGCCGAACATCGCCACCACGTGCTGGATGCCTGCCAGCAGCGTCTGGCCGGCCGGCAGCCGTTCGTCGGGCCCGATTACCCCTTCGGTCTTGAGCCGCCATTTCGGCAGGAAACCCGCGTCCTCGCCATTCGCCATATGTTGTGCTCCCTGTGTCCGGGCGGGCCGCTGCGTCAGCGGCCGCCGCGATTGTGGTTGGTGATCGCCGCCAACCGGCTGCATATTGCCGGCCGGCACGCGCGCGCGGCAGATCCTGCCGGCGCGGCGTCCGCATGATACTCCGCAGCCGGATGGCTGCGAAGCCGCACAGGTGTAGCACGAGACGTACCAGCAACGACGAGCCCGGACGCATCCGGAGCCGGCACAGGGAGACAGGCTCCGGTTGAAGCTTCAGCGCGCTGCCTTGGCGGCACCGGCTGGCGGCGCGGCAGCCGCCTTGGCGGGCTTGGTAGCGGGAGCCGAGGGAGCCGGTGCAGCAGCGGCGGCGGCGCCGAATACCAGCCCCCCTTCCTGCAACCTGGCCACGGACTTCGGCCCTACGCCGCTGACACGCTCGGCAAGATCGGCGGCATCCTTGTACGGACCGCGCTTGTTGCGCTCGTTGACGATATTGCGTGCGGTGGCGGGGCCGACGCCCTTGACCGACGTCAGCGCGGCCTCGTCGGCCGTATTGACGTCGATGGCGGCATGCGCCGCGCCGCCCGCGCACAGGCACATCGCAGCCAGCAGGGAAAAACGACGGACGAGTTGCCAGACCCAATGCTTGAACATGAAAGCTCCTTTGCTGTGGATGGTGTGAAGTACCACCCCGCCATCGCGGCGAGGCCAGCTCAGGATAGGTTCAGCGCGCCACGACGGCGCATACGGCAACACAAGTTGACACCGGCCGCACGAAAACGTGTCGGCCGGTCATCGGGATCGAGGAAATGCTGGATGGGGTCGTCAGCCGTTGCGCCCGATCAGCCAGCGGCAGTAGCGCGCCACGCCTTCCTCGACCGTCAGAAAGGCCTCACCGTAGCCGGCGCCGCGCAGCTTCGACACATCGGACTGCGTAAAGCACTGGTACTTGCCGCGCAGCGCGTCGGGGAACTTGACGTACTCGACCAGGCCTTCCTGTACCAGCTCTTCCAGCGACAGGCTCGGCTTGCCTTCCGCCTCGCGCAGCGTATTGACCACGGTGACGGCGATGTCGTTGAACGGCTGCGCCCGGCCGGTGCCCAGGTTGAAGATGCCGGACTTCTCGGGATGGTCAAGGAAGTACAGGTTGACCTTGACCACGTCCTCGACCGAGATGAAGTCGCGGCTCTGCATGCCGGGACCATACCCGCCGTACTCGCCGAACAGCTTCACGGTACCGTCGGCGCGGAACTGGTTGAAATTGTGGAAAGCCACCGACGCCATGCGGCCCTTGTGGTTCTCGCGCGGGCCATACACGTTGAAATAGCGGAAGCCGACGATCTGCGACAGTGCAGACGGCAGCCTGCGCCGCACAATCTGGTCGAACAGGAACTTGGAGTAGCCGTACACGTTCAGCGGACGCTCGAACTCGCGGTCCTCGCGGAACACCTGCGAGGCGCCGTAGGTCGCGGCCGACGAAGCATAGAGGAACTGCGCGCCCTGCTCCAGGCAACTCTCCATCAGCGACAGCGTGTAGCGGTAGTTGTTCTCCATCATGTAGCGCCCGTCGCTCTCCATGGTGTCGGAGCAGGCGCCTTCGTGGAACACCGCGCGGACCTTGCCGAACTGTCCCTTTGCAAAGCGCTCGAGGAAGTCCTCCTTGTCCAGGTAGTCGGAGATCTCGCAGTCGACGAGGTTGTGGAACTTGTCGGCGCGGGTCAGGTTGTCGACGGCGATGACATTGGTCTCGCCCCGTTCGTTCAGGCCCTTGACGAGGTTGCTGCCGATAAAGCCGGCGGCGCCGGTCACGATGATGGTCATGGTTGCTTCAGTAATGGGCGCCGCGCGTCACGGGGCGGTGCCGAACAATTCAGGGTAGGTAACGACGGCGGTGCCGAGCTTGCCGACCACGATGCCGCCGGCGCGGTTGGCATGCTGCACGGCTTCCTTGAGCGTCACGCCCGCGCCCAGCATGGTCGCCAGCGTGGCGATCACGGTATCGCCGGCACCCGATACATCATAGACCTCGCGCGCCTGGGCCGAGACGTGCAGCACTTCGGCTTCCGTGTAGAGCGTCATGCCCTCCTCCGAGCGCGTCAGCAGCAGCGCCTCCAGTTGCAGTTCGCGGCGCAGGTTCTGCGCGCGGATGGTGAGGTCGGCCTCGGTCTTCCAGGCGCCGACCACGGCACGCATCTCGGAGCGGTTGGGGGTGATCAGCGTGGCGCCGCGGTAGCGCGAGTAGTCGTCGCCCTTGGGGTCGATCAGCACCTTGCGGCCGGCTGCGCGGCCGGCGTCGATCATGCGGGAAACGTGCGTCAGGCCGCCCTTGCCGTAGTCGGACAGCACCAGCACCTGGTAGTCGTTGATCAGGCCCTGGAACCGGTCCTGTACCGCGGCCAGCACTTCGTGCGCCGGGGCGTTTTCGAAGTCCACGCGCAGCAGTTGCTGCTGGTGGGCGACTACGCGCAGCTTGATAGTGGTATTTAGCTTGGAGTCGCGGTGCAGGTAGGGCTCGACGTGGCTCTCGGCGAGCAGCGCCTCGAGCGTGCGCGCCGGCTCGTCGTCGCCGACGACGCCCAGCATGCCCACGCGCGCGCCCAGCGCAGCGGCGTTGCGCGCCACGTTGGCGGCGCCGCCCAGGCGCTCGTCGCTGCGCTTGACCTGCACCACCGGCACCGGGGCTTCCGGCGAGATGCGTTCGACGTCGCCGAACCAGTAGCGGTCCAGCATCATGTCGCCGACCACCAGGATATGGGACTGCCGGATCTGTTCCTGCGGGATGGTCTTGTTCATGAAGATCCTTGGCGATTGCGAGGCAGCCAGCGCCGCCTCGTCAGCATGTCGTTGATCAGTCGTTGACCCGTGCACGCTCTATTTGTTCGCGGAATCGTGCGCCGCCTGTTGTCCGGGCCGGGCCGCGCGGCCGATGGCGTGGTACTCGACGCCGCTCTCGGCCATCGCCTGGGGCTCGTACAGGTTGCGCCCGTCGAAGATCACCGGCGTCTTCAGCCGCCGCTTGATCTGGCCGAAATCCGGGCTGCGGAATACCTTCCATTCGGTCACGATGGCCAGCGCGTCGGCACCGTCCAGCGCATCCATCTGGTTGTCGTGGAAGCTGACGCGCGCCATCGCGTCCGGCAGGTCGGACAGGTCGGACTCCAGTGCGCGGCGTGCTTCAACCATCGACACCGGGTCGTGCACGCGCAGCGCAGCGCCGCGCGACACCAACTCCCGCGCCAGGACCCGCGACGGCGCCTCGCGCATATCGTCGGTATTGGGCTTGAAGGCCAGCCCCCACATGGCAAAGGTGCGGCCGGCAAGGTCGTCGCCGAAGCGGCGCACGATCTTCTCGCCCAGCACGCGCTTCTGCGCACCGTTGACCGCTTCCACCGCCTCGAGCACGCGCATGGACTTGCCATGGTCGGCCGCGGTGCGCATCAGCGCCTGCACGTCCTTGGGAAAGCACGAACCGCCGTAGCCCGCGCCGGCATACAGGAAACTGTAGCCGATGCGGGGATCCGAGCCGATACCCATGCGCACAAGTTCGATATCGGCGCCGACCTCGTCGGCCAGGTTCGCCAGTTCGTTCATGAACGAGATCCGCGTGGCCAGCATCGAATTGGCGGCGTACTTGGTGAACTCGGCGGAACGCACATCCATGTAGAACGTGCGCTCATGGTGCCGGTTGAACGGCGCGTACAGCGTGCGCATGGTGGCCTGCGCATGGCGGCCGGCGGCGTCCGGGTTACAGCCCAGCACGATGCGGTCGGGGCGCATGAAGTCCTCGACGGCGGCGCCCTCCTTCAGGAACTCGGGGTTCGACACCACCGAGAACTGCAGGTCTTCCAGCCCGCGCGCGGCCAGTTCCTCGCGGATCGCGGCCGTGACGCGGTCGCCCGTGCCCACCGGCACGGTGGATTTGTCGACCACGACCTTGAAGCCGGTCATGTGCCGACCGATATTGTGCGCCGCGGCCAGCACGTACTTGAGGTCCGCCGAGCCGTCTTCGTCCGGCGGCGTGCCGACGGCGATGAACTGCACGTCGGCATGCTCGACGCTGGCGGCGACGTCGGTGGAAAAAACCAGGCGGCCGGCGGCGCGGTTGCGCTGGATCAGCTCCTGCAGGCCCGGCTCGTAGATCGGCACGCCGCCCGCATTGAGCAGCGCGATCTTCTTTTCGTCCAGGTCGAGGCAGAACACATCGTTGCCCAGCTCCGCCAGGCAAGCGCCGGTGACGAGGCCGACGTAGCCGCTGCCGATAATGGTGACTTTCATGGCTTCAGGTCAGATTCTGTGGTGCTGCGCGCCGGGCTCAGCCGAGCGTCTCGGAACGCCGCGGGGCGTAGGTTTCCCAGCGGTTGCAACCCGGGCATTGCCAGTAGAACAGGCGCGCGCGGAAACCGCATTCGCGGCAGGTGTAGCGCGCCAGGTTGCGCGTGCGCGCCTGCAGCAGGTCGCGGATCGCGCCGGTTTCCTGATCGCGCTCGCTGGCGCCGTCCTCGGCGGGGGCATCGGCACCTGCCGGCACTTCGGCCGAGGTGACGGCGGCCTGCGCCTCAAAGTACTTTGTCAGCGCCAGCAGCGTGGGCTGGCGCCGCAATTGCTCGCGCATCAGGCGCGCCGCGGCCTCGGGGCCGTTCGTTTCGAGCTCGGCCTTGTAGGCGGTGTCGAGCAGTTCCGGCGCGAGCTTGCCCTTGAGCAGGCCGTGCAGCCACTCCAGCGCCGTACCTTCCTGCTGCAGGCTGGCGTAGGCCTTGACCACGCGGTCGGCGACCAGCGGCAGATAAGAGGCGTCCTGTCGTTCGATGCCCAGCCAGTGGCCGAGCGCGGCACGGGCGTCGCCAGCGGCGGCCGCCACGTCGCCCAGCAGGATGGGCGCGCGCACATTGGCCGGATTTTCTTCGATGGCCTGGTTCAGCCACTTCACCGCATCTTCGGGACGCTTGCGCTGCAGCGCATCCTGCGCCAGTTCGCAGCAGAACTGGGCGATCTGCAGGCTGTAGCTCTTCTGCTCCAGCGTCTGCAGTTCGCGCGCGGCGTCGATGGCCTTCTGCCACTCTTTCTCGACCTCGTACAGCTCGAGCAGCACGCGCTTGGCCGAGGCTGCGTACGGGCCGGACATCAGCCGGCGCAGCGACTCTTCGGCGCGGTCCAGCAGGCCGGCGCGCAGGAAGTCCTGGCCCAGTTCGTAGAGCGCATGTTCGCGCTCCGGCTCGGGCAGGTCGGGACGGGTTGCCAGGTTCTGGTGCACGCGGATGGCGCGCTCGGTTTCGCCGCGGCGGCGGAACAGCGCGCCAAGGGCAAAGTGAAGTTCGGTGGTCTCGGGATCAAGGCGGGCCACCTCGATAAAGGCGTCGATGGCCTTGTCGGGTTGCTCGTTGAGCAGGAAGTTGAGGCCCTTGAAATACGAACGCGGCAGCGCGCCCTGCTCGCTGATAAGCTGCCGCACGTCGAAGCGCGCCGCCATCCAGCCGAGGCCAAAGACAAGTGGCAGCGCCAGCAACCACCAGGTTTCAAACATCATGGATCAGACTTTCGGGCCGACTACGTTGTAAGGGACCGGCTTGGCGTCGCGCGGCGTGGCCGTGCTTGCAGCGGCCGGCTGCGGCGATGCTGAAGCGGCGGCCGCCTGCACCTGCGTCAGCGCGCGGCGCAGCTTGGCGACCTCCATGCGCTGGCGCATCAGGCCGGGCGCCACCGAGGCCAGCGCCGCGACCGCGCCAAGCACGAAGGCGGCGAACAGGATCAGGATCAGCGGGGCGTGCCAGACGGCGTTGAAGAACAGCTGCAGCGAAGCGTCGGCGGTATTGCGCAGCGCCAGCACGAACAGCAGCACGAATACGACGATACGGACGATCCAGGCAAACAGTTTCATGCAGGTAGGCAGCTTGGCAGCGTGACGTTTAAGCGGCGCCGGCGCTTGCGCGCGGGCCGGCAATGACCCCGGCATTGTAGCGGAATCACTTCCTCGATTCGGTAACGCGGCGGTTACGGGAGGCTAACGCGCGTGGCTCTGCGGGCGCTGACACGTATTGCGCGGCGATGCGTCATCGGGCGCGAGCAGCAGGCATAGCGCTGCAGAATAAAAAAAGCGCCCTTTGGGGCGCTTTTTTTGACTTGCCAGACAACTGGGCAGGCAGCCGATGCTCAGGGCCGGACCAGGTTCAGTCCGCCCTCGTGCAGCGCCGCTGCAGCGGCGCCAGTGCTTGCCTTGCCCGGCACGGCCTGGGCCGTACCGACGGAATGGCCGTTGCCATTGACGCCCGCAGGCGCCGGCTGGCTGCGGTCAACCCGTTCGCGCAACTCCTTGCCCGCCTTGAAGTGCGGCACCCGTTTTTCAGGTACCAGCACCCGTTCGCCGGACTTGGGATTGCGCCCCACGCGAGGCGGACGCTTGTTCAGACCAAAACTGCCGAATCCGCGGATCTCGATGCGATGGCCATCGGCCAGCGCCTCGGACATCGCGTCGAGTATCGTTTTGACCGAGATGTCCGCATCCCGCAGCAGCAGCTGCGGGAAGCGGGCAGCCAGTTTTTCGACGAGCTCCGACTTGGTCATGGGCATACGCGCAAGCGCGGGGGCCTGCGATTACTGGTTGTCCTGGCCGAGCTTGGCCTTCAGCAGGGCGCCGAGGTTGGTCGTGCCAGCCGTGCCGGTGTCAGCCTGGAACTTCTGCATCGCTTCTTGCTGCTCTGCGCTGTCCTTGGCCTTGATCGACAGGTTGATATTGCGCGACTTGCGGTCGACGTTCACCACCAGGGCGGTGATCTGCTCGCCTTCCTTCAGCACGTTGCGGGCGTCTTCCACGCGGTCAGCGGAGATTTCCGAAGCACGCAGGTAGCCTTCCACGTCGTCAGCCAGCTGGACCACGGCGCCCTTGGCGTCAACGGCCTTGATGGTGCCGGTAACAATCGAGCCCTTGTCGTTGGCCGAGATGAAGTTGTTGAACGGATCGCCCGACAGCTGCTTGATGCCCAGCGAGATGCGCTCCTTGTCGACGTCGATGCCCAGAACCACGGCTTCGACTTCGTCGCCCTTCTTGTACTTGCGCACGGCGTCTTCGCCGGACTCTTGCCAGGACAGGTCGGACAGGTGCACCAGGCCATCGATGCCACCAGGCAGGCCGATGAACACGCCGAAGTCGGTGATCGACTTGATCTGGCCGCTCAGCTTGTCGCCCTTCTTGTGGTTGCGCGAGAAATCGTCCCACGGGTTGGCCTTGCACTGCTTCATGCCCAGGCTGATACGACGCTTGTCTTCGTCGATATCCAGGACCATGACTTCCACTTCGTCGCCCAGCTGGACAACCTTCGACGGAGCCACGTTCTTGTTGGTCCAGTCCATTTCCGACACGTGCACCAGGCCTTCGATGCCGGCTTCGATCTCGACGAACGCGCCGTAGTCGGTCAGGTTGGTCACCTTGCCGAACAGGCGGGTGCCTTGCGGGTAGCGGCGCGAGATGCCGACCCACGGATCTTCGCCCAGCTGCTTCACGCCCAGCGAGACGCGGTTCTTTTCCTGGTCGAACTTGAGGATCTTGGCGGTGATTTCCTGGCCAACCGACAGCACTTCGCTCGGGTGGCGGACACGGCGCCAGGCCAGGTCGGTGATGTGCAGCAGGCCGTCGATGCCGCCCAGGTCAACGAACGCACCGTAGTCGGTGATGTTCTTGACGATACCGTTGACGATGGCGCCTTCCTTCAGGGTTTCCATCAGCTTCTGGCGCTCTTCGCCCAGGGTCGCTTCGACCACGGCGCGGCGCGACAGCACAACGTTGTTGCGCTTGCGGTCCAGCTTGATGACCTTGAATTCCAGGGTCTTGCCTTCGTACGGGGTGGTGTCCTTGATCGGACGCACGTCAACCAGCGAGCCCGGCAGGAACGCGCGGATGCCGTTGACCATGACCGTCAGGCCGCCCTTGACCTTGCCGGTCACGGTACCCGAGATGATCTCGCCGTCTTCCAGCGCCTTCTCGAGGTTCAGCCACGATGCCAGGCGCTTGGCCTTGTCGCGGGACAGGATGGTGTCGCCATAGCCGTTCTCGAGTGCGTCGATGGCCACGGAGACGTAGTCGCCGGCCTGCACTTCGAGTTCGCCCTGGTCGTTCAGGAACTCCTCCACCGGCACAAATGCCTCGGACTTGAGGCCGGCATTGACGACCACGAAGTTGTGGTCGATGCGCACGACTTCAGCGGAGATCACTTCGCCAGCCTTCATATTGGAGCGGGCGATCGATTCCTCGAACAGTGCGGCAAAGGATTCGTTAGTTTGCAGGTCGGACATAAACGTAAGGTGAAATCCGCAGTACGCTGGCCGGCGCGACTATCGCGCTCAGTCTGCCAGTGCAGCGGGGTCAGGTTTTACACAAGCCAGCGTCGGGCCGATCAGGCATGTCCGGGCTGGCGCCATCTGGTGCGGGCGAGGTCCGTTCGCTTGTCATGCGTCCGATGCATTCATGCACCGGACCGCACAGCGGCAAACCACTCCAGCACCTGCGCCACTGCCTGATCCACCGTCATGTCGGAGGTATCCAGCAGCTTTGCATCCTCGGCGGGACGCAGCGGTGCGGCGGCGCGGTTGCGATCCCGCGCGTCGCGCGCCTCGAGGTCACGCAAAAGGTCTTCGATATTAGCAGAAATTCCCTTATCAATCAATTGTTTATAGCGCCTGCGAGCACGCGCTTCAACACTTGCCGTGAGGAACACTTTCAACTGGGCGTCCGGAAAGATCACGGTGCCCATGTCCCGGCCGTCGGCGACCAGGCCTGGCAGCTTGCGGAAGTCGCGCTGCAGCTGGGTCAGCGCGTCGCGCACCGGCTGGTGCACGGCGATGGCCGAGGCGCGGTTGCCGATGGCCTCCGCACGGATCGCCAGGCTGACTTCCTCTCCCTGCAGCCAGACCCGGTCCGGGCCGAACTTCACTTCAAGGCGCGAGGCGACCTTTGCCAGGGTGTCCACGTCGGCCAGGTCAACGCCGGCGCGATCGCTGGCCAACGCCACCAGCCGGTACAGGGCCCCGCTGTCGAGCAGATGGAATCCCACCGCGTCGGCGACCTTGTGTGCGACCGTTCCCTTGCCCGAGGCGGTCGGCCCGTCAATGGTGATGACGTTGACGATAGTCATTGGTTATGAAACTCAAAGAAACGATTTATTGTTAAACCAACTGAGAATCATTATCATTTGATTCATGGCGCTTCGCCGCAATCGCGGCCAGCACCCTCCAGTTTTCAGTTGCGAGGCAATCTACCATGGCAAAAACCCTGACGTTCGGCATCATGCACCTCGGCATCGCTTTCAGCGTGACGTATGCGCTGACCGGCAGCCTTGCCATCAGCGGTGCCATCACGTTCATCGAACCGGCCGTCAATACCGTGGCGCATTACTTCTTCGATCGCTACTGGGAACGGCGCGAGCGCCGCCAGGCTCCTGCCAGCGGCGAAGCAACCAGGACCCGCGCCACGACCGGCGACCTGGTCAGCGCGTAACGCCGGCAAATACGCTGAAGTAGTCCGGGAACGTCTTCGCCACGCAACCCGGGTCGTTGATCCGCACCGGCAGCGGCCCGAATGCGGCCAGCGAGAAACACATCGCCATGCGATGGTCATCATAGGTGCCAATACCGTCCGCCGGGGTCTGCCAGGCGGGCGGCGGCGTCACACGCAGATAGTCCGCCCCTTCTTCCACGACTGCGCCCAGCTTGCGCAGTTCCGTTGCCATCGCGGCGATCCGGTCGGTTTCCTTGACGCGCCAACTGGCGATATTGGTCAGGGTCGTGGTGCCTTCGGCAAACAGCGCCGCCACCGCCAGCGTCATGGCCGCGTCGGGGATGTGGTTGCAGTCGAGCTCGATGCCGTGCAGCCGGCCATCGTCGCGTTCCGTACCGCGCACTTCGATCCAGTTGTCGCCCGCCATGATGTTGGCGCCCATGCGGTTGAGCGCATCGGCAAAACGCACGTCGCCCTGGATGCTGGTCATGCCCACGCCCTCGACCCGCACCGGCCCGCCGCCGATCGCCCCGGCCGCCAGGAAATACGATGCCGAGGACGCATCGCCCTCCACATAGATCTCGCCGGGTGACTGGTAGGCCGCGCCGGCCGGCAGCACGAAGCGTTCCCAGCCCTGCCGCTCGACCTGGATGCCGAAACGCGCCAGCAGGTTCAGCGTGATCTCGATATAGGGCTTGGAAATCAGCTCGCCCACCACCTCGATCTCGATCCGTCCGCTGTCGCTCTGCGCCATCGGCAGGCTCATCAGCAGCGCGGTCAGGAACTGGCTCGACACATCGCCGCGCACGCGGATCGGCGCGTCGATGCGGATGCCGGCGGGCTGGATATGCAGCGGCGGGAAACCTTCATTGCCAAGGTAGTCGATCACCGCGCCGACCTGGCGCAGGCCGTCGACCAGGTCGCCGATCGGCCGCTCGTGCATGCGCGGCACGCCCGACAGCTTGTAGCTGCCGCCCTGCAGCGCCAGCGCGGCCGTCAGCGGGCGGATCGCCGTGCCGGCGTTGCCCATGAACAGCTCGGCCGACTTGTTCGGGAAATTGCCGCCGGCGCCGGCCACGATGTAATCGGCGCCGTCCTGCCGCCACGCCACGCCCAGCGTGCGCAGCGCCTGCAGCATCACGCGGGTGTCGTCGGAATCGAGCAGGTCGCGCACGCGGGTTTCGCCGGTGGCCAGCGCGGCCAGCAGCAGCACGCGGTTGGAGATGCTCTTCGAGCCCGGCAGCCGCACGGTGCCGGTGGCGCGAGTCAGGGGGCCAAGCGTCAGGTGTTCCATGGTCTCGGTAGGCGCCGGGGCGCCTCGGGGTTCGTATTACGGTTCGATATGGTTGTTGCCCGCGGCGCGTTCGGCGCCCCAGGCCAGCCGGGTCTTGCTGGCGCGCGTGAAGATGCGTTCAAGCGCGTCGCCGTCGCCCTTCTCGATCTGCGTCTTCAGGTGCGCAAGCACCGACTGGTAGGTGCCCAGTTCACGCAGCAGCGCCTCGCGGTTGGCTACGCAGATGTCGCGCCACATTTCCGGCGACGAGGCCGCGATGCGCGTGAAATCGCGGAACCCGCCACCGGCAAAATCCAGCTTCAGCGCAGCGTCTTCGGCATTGGCCACTTGCGCCACCAGCGCGTACGACAGCACGTGCGGCAGGTGGCTGACCGACGCGAACACCGCGTCGTGCTGCACCGCCGACATCACGTGGCATTGCGCGCCGGCTTGCTCCCACATTGCGCGGACCGCCGCGACATCGGCGCGCGAATTCTCCTGCAACGGGCACAGCACGGTTTTCTTGCCGACATACAGGTCGGCGAGCGCGGCTTCCACGCCGTTGAGCTCTCGCCCGGCGATCGGATGCGCCGGCACGAACTGCGCGACCTTGTCGCCCAGCGCGGTCTTGGCCGCCATGATCACGTCGGACTTGGTGCTGCCCGCATCGGTGACGATGGTGCCGGGCTGCAGGTGCGGTTCCAGCGCATGCAGCAGCGCAAAGTTCTGCGCCACCGGCGCGCACAGCACGATTACGCTGGCGCCGCGCGCGGCATCGGCGAGCGTCGCCGCCTCGTCGATCACGCCAAGGTCCAGCGCCTTCTGCAGCGACGCGGGCGAGCGGCCCACGCCGACCACCGTGCCCGCCACGCCGGCACGCTTGAGCGCCAGCGCGAGCGAGCCGCCGATCAGGCCGACGCCGACAATGACAACACGGGAAAAATGCAAAGCACTCACGATTTCAGGCCCGACGGGCAGTGGCTCGGCCGGGCCGAGCGATAGCAAAAAGGCACGGCGCCGGGCACAGCGGCCCGGCGCGAATCGCCGCGATTGTAGCGGGGCTTACGCCAGCGCCCGCTCCAGTGCCGCAATGAAGGCCGCGTTTTCCTCGGGCAGGCCGATGGTCACGCGCAGCCAGCGCGGCAGGTTGTAGTTGCCCACCGGGCGCACGATCACGCCCTGCTTGAGCAAGGCCAGGTTGACACGTGCACCGGCACCGTCGTCGTCGCCGACGCGGACCAGCACGAAGTTGCCCGAGGACGGCACGTATTCGAGCCCGAGACGATCGCAGGCCTCGATCAGCTGCGCCTTGCCCGCACGGTTCAGCTCCGCGCTACGGCGCAGGAACTCGGCATCGCCCAGCGCCGCGATCGCCGCGGCCTGCGCCACGCTGTTGACATTGAACGGCTGGCGGATGCGGTTAAGCAGATCGGTCAGCGCCGGCTGTGCCACTGCATAGCCGATGCGCAGCCCCGCCAGGCCATACGCCTTGGAGAAGGTGCGCGACACCATCAGGTTGGGATAGCGGCGCACCCACTCGATCGAATCGTATTGCTGGCCGGCATCCAGGTATTCGTTGTAGGCCTCGTCCAGCACCACCACCACGTTCGGCGGCACCGAGCGCAGGAAGGCCTCGATCTGCGCAGCCGGCAGGAAGGTGCCGGTGGGATTGTTGGGGTTGGCGATAAAGACCAGCCGCGTATCCGGCGCGATCGCCGCGCCCATGGCATCGAGATCGTGGCCGTAATCGCGCGCCGGCACTTCGATGGCCCGGGCGCCGATCTCCTGTGTCGCCAGCGCATAGACCGCGAACGAGTACTCGGCATAGACGATCGACTGGCCGGGCTCGACCAGCGCATGTGCTGCCAGCTCAAGGATGTCGTTGCTGCCGTTGCCGAGCGTGAGCCAGTCCTCCGGCACGCCGAAACGCGCCGACAAAGCGGCCTTCAGCGCAAAGCAGTTTGAATCAGGGTAGCGCCCCAGGTCGGCGACGGCGGCAGCCACGGCGCGCTGCGCCGACGCCGGCATGCCCAGCGGATTCTCATTGGAGGCGAGCTTGACGATGCCGGCCTCGTCCAGGCCGAACTCGCGCGCGACTTCGGAAATCGGCTTGCCGGCCACGTACGGCGAGATCGCCCGCACATAGTCCGGTCCGAACACCGTGCCGCCATGCTTACCCTGTTCTGCCATCTTGTCTCCTTGCTCCGGTTGCGCTGGCCTTGGTTATTCACCTTACTTGCTCGACGGATACGAGCCCAGCACCTTCAGATAGGCCGCGTTGCGGCGCAGTTCGTCGATGGCGCGTGCCACCGCCGGCTCATGCTGGTGCCCTTCGACGTCGACGTAGAAGTAATACTCCCACGCACCGCTGCGCGCCGGACGCGATTCGAAGCGGCACATCGACACGCCGTTCTCGGCCAGCGGCGCCAGCAGCTGGTACACCGCGCCGGCCTTGTTCGGCACCGACAGGATCATCGAGGTCTGGTCGCTGCCCGACGGCTCGGTCTCGTAGCGGCCGATCACGGCGAAACGCGTGCGGTTGTGCGGATCGTCCTGGATATGCGTGCGCACCAGGTGCAGGTGGTAGCGGTTCGCAGCCGATTCGCCGGCGATCGCCGCGACGGTGGGGTCCTCGCTGGCCATGCGCGCGGCTTCGGCATTGCTCGACACCGCCTGGCGCTCCAGGTGCGGATAGTTGGCCGTCAGCCAGTGCTGGCACTGCGCCAGCGCCTGCGCGTGCGCGCGCACCACGGTCACGCCCTTCATGTCGGGCGTCGACGCCATCAGGTTGTGATGCACCTTCAGCGCGATCTCGCCGCTGATCTTCAGCGACGTCTGCAGGAACAGGTCGAGCGTGCGCGACACCGCGCCCTCGGTCGAGTTTTCCACCGGCACCACGCCGTATTCGACAGTGCCTGCCTCGACCGCGCGGAACACTTCGTCGATGCTGGGGCAAGGCACGCCGCTCACCTCATGGCCGAAGTGCGCATACAGCGCCTGCTCCGAGAACGTGCCGGCCGGGCCCAGGAAAGCGACTTCCAGCGGCTTCTCCAGCCCGCGGCAGGCGGACATCACCTCGCGCCAGATCGCGGCCACGCTCTCGCCCAGCAGCGGACCCGGATTGGCACCCTGCACCTTGCGGATGACCTGCAGCTCGCGCTCCGGGCGGAACACGGGCGCGCCGTACTTCTTCTTGACCTCGCCAACCGCGAGCGCGAGCTTGGCCCGCTGGTTCAGCATGGCCAGCAGTTCACGGTCCACCGTGTCGATCTGCTCTCGCAGCGGCGCCAGCTCGACCGACAGGTTGCGTTCGGCCTCGCTCAGGTGGTTGCCGTTGGGCTGCGTCTCCTCGTGCGCAGGGGTGCTGTCTTGACTTGTCATTGTATGAATCCGGTGGGCCGCCGGGGCGCGGCGGCCGGGGAAAAACCTGTCCGCGCCAGCCCGCGCGCGCGATGGCGCGTGGGCTGTATCGCGGACACGCGCCTCAGGCCGAGGTGCGTTCGAACTCGCGCATGAAATCGATCAGCGCCGTCACACCTTCCAGCGGCATCGCGTTGTAGATGCTGGCGCGCATGCCGCCCACGGTCTTGTGTCCCTTGAGTTGCACCAGGCCATTGGCGCGTGCCTGCGCCAGGAAGGCATCGTTGCGCGATTCGTCGCCGAGGAAAAACGGCACGTTCATGCGCGAACGGCAGCCCGGAGCGATCTCGTTGCGGTAGAAGTCGCTCTGGTCCAGGAAGTCGTACAGCGCCGTAGCCTTGGCGATATTGCGCTGTTCGATCGCCGGCACGCCGCCCTGGCGCTTGAGCCATTTGAAGACCAGCCCGGCGATGTAGATGGCGTACGTCGGCGGCGTGTTGTACATCGAATTGTTCTCGGCCACCTGGCGCCAGTTGAATGCCGACGGGCACAGCGGATGCGCGTGGCCCAGCAGGTCCTCGCGCACGATCACGATGGTGACGCCGGCCGGGCCGATATTCTTCTGCGCGCCGCCGTAGACCACCTGCACGCGCGACCAGTCGATCGGGCGCGACAGGATATGGCTGGAAGCATCGGCCACCACCACGCGCTTGCCCTTGACCTGGCCGATATCGGGAATGTCCTGGAACTCGACGCCAACAATGGTCTCGTTGGTGCACAGGTGCACGTAGGCGGCGTCATCCGACAGCTTCCAGTCGGCAACAGCGGGAATGCGGTGGAATTTTTCCGCCTCGTTGGACGCGGCGATATTGACCGTACCGTAGCGGCGCGCTTCCTGCTCGGTCTTGATCGACCAGGTGCCGGTGACGACGAAGTCGGCCTTGGGCTGCTCGGCATTGCGCAGGCGCATCAGGTTCAGCGGCACGATGCCGTTTTCGCCAATGGCCCCGCCCTGCAGGAACAGCACGCGGAAATTGTCGGGGATATGCAGCAGCTCGCGCAGGTCGGCGATGGCCTCGTTGTGGATGCCCTCGAACTCGCGGCTGCGATGGCTCATCTCCATCACCGAAACCCCGGTCCCGCGCCATGACAGCATTTCCTCGGCAGCCTGTTGCAGCACTTCGGCCGGCAGCATGGCCGGGCCCGGGGAGAAGTTGTAGACGCGTTCGGCCAATGCACGCTGCATCATGCCGGCAAGTGCGGGATTCTGGGGATCGTTCATGAGACGGGGAAAGGAAAAATGGCTGCCGGAGTTACCCAAGCAGCCATTATCCCTCAAACCCGTGCCCGGTTGGGCGCCCGGGGTTGGACCCCGGTGCAGCGCCGGCCCGCGCGAGGCGGCCTTAACGACACATTACGGCGCATTGCGGCGCAATGCCTCAGGCCCCTGCGGCGAAGATCACTTCGACGCGGCGGTGATTTCCTTCTCGGCTGCGTCGCGCATCGACTTGCCGACCTGCGGGCCGTACTTCTGCATCATCGAGCCCCAGATCTCCTGGGTCGCCTTGCCCTGGTTGGCCATGAACTTCTGGCCGGTCGGCGACTTCAGGAACGTGGTCAGATCCTTCAGTTCCTGCGTGGAGTAGTACTTGCCGAAGGCGTCGTAGTGGGCCTGGATGGCGTCCTTGCGGAAACCGTCGGTGTTGAATGCCGTGCCGGCGCCGTCAACCATGCGCTGGACCGCGCCGTTCTTCTTCAGCTTTTCAACCGCGGCCTGCTTCTGCTTGTCGCTCAGGGTCTTGTTCTCGACCAGAACCTGCTCCAGCACCAGCGGGGCTTCCTGCTTGGCGCCTTGTTGCCAGTTTTCTGCCTGGCCCTTGACGGCCTGGTCAGCCTGCATGACGGAAAGCAGTTCCTTGATGGCTGCCGTCTTTTCCGCGTCCTGTGCATGGGCATGCTGCGCCACCATGAAGGTCGGAACGAAAGCGGCCAGAACAGCGATACGTCGATAGGTTTTGAGCATTGTGACTCCCTGGTAAATACGTCCGTTTTAGTCCGGACAGCCGCAAGTCGAGTTCCGGCTGACGTCCTGTTGTTGCAACAATTTACGTTTTAACGCGCGATGGGGCCAATTGGTTACGAATTGGCGTCGGCATCGGCGTTACCGCCCGCCTCTTCCGTCTCTTCCGGGCCGGCGCCATTGTCGGCGTCGCTCTCGACGATGCGCTGCAGGCCGGACAGCTTGGTACCCTCGTCGACGTTGATCAGCGTGACGCCCTGCGTGGCCCGGCCCATTTCACGGATTTCACCGACGCGGGTACGGATCAGCACACCGCCGGTGGTGATCAGCATGATTTCGTCTTCCGGCGAAACCAGCGCCGCCGCCACGACGCGGCCGTTGCGCTCGCTGGTCTGGATCGCGATCATGCCCTTGGTGCCGCGGCCGTGTCGAGTGTACTCGGCGATCGGCGTGCGCTTGCCGTAACCGTTCTCGGTCGCGGTCAGAACGCTGCCACGTCCGCCCGCCTCCGCTTCCTCGGCGGATTCGGCGGGCGCAACCAGCATGGCGATCACGGCCTGGCCGTCCTCCAGGTTCATGCCGCGTACGCCTCGTGCCTGGCGGCCCATGGGGCGCACGTCGTTTTCGTCGAAACGCACCGCCTTGCCGGCATCCGAGAACAGCATCACGTCATGCTGGCCGTCGGTCACGGCAGCACCGATCAGGTAGTCGCCCTCGTCCAGGTCGACGGCAATGATGCCGGCCTTGCGCGGGTTGGAGAACTCGGTCAGCGCGGTCTTCTTGACCGTGCCGCGTGCGGTGGTCATGAAGATAAAGTGCTCGGCGTCGAACTGGCGCACCGGCAGGATCACGTTGATCTTTTCGCCGTCAGACAGCGGGAACATGTTGACGATCGGACGCCCGCGCGAGTTGCGGGAACCCTGCGGCACCTCATAGACCTTCAGCCAGTACAGCCGGCCGCGGTTCGAGAAGCACAGGATGTAGTCGTGGGTATTGGCCACGAACAGGGTGTCGATCCAGTCGTCTTCCTTGGTTGCCGTCGCCTGCTTGCCGCGCCCGCCGCGCTTCTGCGCGCGATACTCGGAGATCGGCTGGCTCTTCATATAGCCGCTGTGCGACAGGGTGACCACCATGTCCTGCGGCGTGATCAGGTCCTCGGTGTCCAGCTCGGTCGCGTTCAGTTCGATCTGCGAACGGCGGTCATCGCCGAACTCGGCGCGGATAGCGGTGAGTTCATCGGTGATGATTGCAGTAATGCGCTCGGGACGGGCCAGGATATCCAGCAGATCGGCGATTTCCGCCATGATGTCGCGGTATTCCTGGACGATCTTGTCCTGCTCCAGCCCGGTGAGGCGTTGCAGGCGCATTTGCAGGATTTCCTGCGCCTGGCCGTCTGACAGCTTGTAGAGGCCGTCAGCCTGCATGCCGAACACCGCCGGCAGGCCGTCCGGCCGGTACGATGCGCGCCCCCCGGGGGTCTCGCTCTCGGCACGTGCAAGCATCTCGCGCACCAGGCCGGAATCCCAGGCCTTGGACATCAGCTCCTGCTTGGCGATCGGCGGCGTGGGCGCGGCCTTGATGATGGCGATGAACTCGTCGATATTCGCCAGCGCCACGGCCAGGCCTTCCAGCACATGGCCGCGTTCGCGCGCCTTGCGCAGCTCGAACACGGTGCGGCGGGTCACGACCTCGCGGCGGTGCGCGAGGAAGTACTCCAGCATCTGCTTCAGGTTCAGCAGGCGCGGCTGGCGGTCGACCAGCGCCACCATGTTCATGCCGAAGGTGTCCTGCAGCTGGGTGTTCTTATACAGGTTGTTAAGAACGACCTCGGGGACCTCGTTGCGCTTGAGCTCGATCACCACGCGCATGCCCGACTTGTCCGACTCGTCGCGGATATCCGAGATGCCCTCGATCTTCTTTTCCGTAACCAGCTCGGCGATGCGCTCAAGCAAGGTGCGCTTGTTCACCTGGTAGGGCAGCTCGTCGACGATGATCGCCTGGCGCTGGCCCCGGTCGATATCCTCGAAGTGCGTCTTGGCGCGCATGACCACGCGGCCGCGGCCGGTGCGATAACCTTCGCGCACACCCTGGATGCCATAAATAATGCCGGCGGTGGGAAAATCCGGAGCCGGAATCAATTCAATCAGTTCATCCACCGTCGCCTGCGGATTGCGCAGCAGATGCAGGCAGCCGTCGACGATTTCATTCAGGTTATGCGGGGGGATATTGGTGGCCATACCCACTGCAATACCCGAGGAACCATTGATTAGCAGATTGGGAATACGGGCCGGGAGAATAGAAGGCTCTTTTTCGGAGCCGTCATAGTTGCTGTCGAAATCGACGGTTTCCTTGTCGATGTCATGCAGCATCTCGTGGGCGATTTTCGACAGGCGGATTTCGGTATAACGCATGGCCGCGGCGTTATCGCCATCGACCGAACCGAAATTGCCCTGCCCGTCCACCAGCATGTAGCGCAGGGAGAAGTCCTGCGCCATGCGGACAATGGTGTCGTATACAGCAGTGTCACCGTGCGGGTGATACTTACCAATCACATCCCCGACGATACGGGCCGACTTCTTGTACGGACGGTTCCAGTCGTTGTTGAGCTCGTGCATCGCAAACAGCACGCGCCGGTGCACCGGTTTCAGGCCGTCCCGCACATCGGGAAGCGCGCGCCCGACGATTACGCTCATGGCGTAGTCGAGATAGGAGCGGCGCATTTCCTCTTCGAGGGAGACCGGAAGGGTTTCTTTTGCGAATGGATCCATTGCGGCGTGGTTTATGCGGCAGGTTTAAGCGAATGACAGGCCCTTTTGCACGTGGCGCCGGCAGGCGCCTGACGGCTGGGCAACGTGCCATTCTAACATGCCGGCACCCCCGGCTTACCGCCCCCGGACAGCCTCGCCGGAGCCAGCCGGCGGCCTTGCCCGAATCCCGGAAACCCTGATGCCACAAGGCTTTGCGGGCGACACAAGACCTATGTTGCACAAACACCACAGGCCCAAAACCCATGGGGCGAATCGAATATATTTACTTCTTAGGAAACGACCCTTGTGGCACAATTCCCCAGCGAAGAGCCAGACATTGTTCGAAGTGGAGCATACACCACATCGAGAATGTTATACTCCGAAGAATGTATGACTTGTTTTCGTCCATTTGCTCGCAGTAACCCTGCGGTGATCTCATCCTGAGAGGAGAAATATGAAAAAATTTGCCAAGCTCGCGCTCGTTGCAGCTACCGCAGTAATGGCTGCATCCGCTCAAGCCCAGTCCGTCCCCTACGAAAAGAAGGCAGTGAACGATAACTGGGGCAACGGTACGAGCGAGTACGTGTGGAAGAATGGCACGAACGAGCTCTGCTGGCGCGACAGCTCCTGGACTCCGGCCACCGCCAACGCCCTGTGCGACGGCGCGCTGGCTCCCGCAGCCCCGGCACCGGCACCGGCCCCGGTGGCTCCGCCGGTCGTGTCGAGCGAGAAGGTCACTTTCGCTGCTGACACCCTGTTCGACTTCGACAAGGCTGTCCTGAAGCCGGAAGGCAAGGCCAAGCTGGACGACCTGGTCTCGAAGCTGCAAGGCATCACCCTGGAAGTCATCATCGCCGTTGGCCACACCGACTCGTTCGGCTCGGACAAGTACAACGATCGCCTGTCGATCCGCCGTGCTGAATCGGTCAAGGCTTACCTGGTGAGCAAGGGCGTTGAAGCCAACCGCGTCTACACCGAAGGCAAGGGCAAGCGCCAGCTGAAGGTCGACCCGAAGTCGTGCAAGGGCAACCGCAAGGCCCAGATCGCCTGCCAGCAGCCGAACCGCCGCGTGGAAGTCGAAGTGGTCGGCACCCGCAGCGCACGTTAATCGGATCCTTTCCGATCAAGAAAGCCCAGCGCAAGCTGGGCTTTTTTTTTGATACAGTTGCCCACACACCTCCTCCGCCGGCGTGGGCAGTTGCCGCCGGCCCGCATACGATGACGTTGCCCTCCCAGACCCTGTCCACCCATCCCGATCCGCTGCGCCGGAACGCCGACCCCAAGGAAATCGACAAGTTCAGCGAGCTCGCCCACCGCTGGTGGGATCCCGAGAGCGAGTTCAAGCCGCTGCATGAACTCAATCCGCTGCGCCTGGGCTGGATCGACGGCATCGCCGGACTGGCGGGCAAGCGCGTGGTCGACGTGGGCTGCGGCGGCGGCATCCTGTCCGAGAGCATGGCGCGCCTCGGTGCGACCGTGCGCGGCATCGATCTCTCCGGCAAGGCGCTCAAGGTCGCGGACCTGCACAGCCTGGAGTCCGGCGTTGCCGTCACCTACGAGGAAATCGCGGCGGAAGCGCTGGCGGCGCGCGAGCCGGGCAGCGTGGAGGTCGTGACGTGCATGGAGATGCTCGAGCACGTACCGGATCCGGCCTCGATCGTGCAAGCCTGCGCGACGCTGGTAAAGCCGGGCGGCTACGTTTTCTTCTCGACCATCAACCGCAACCTGAAGGCCTACCTGCTGGCCATCGTGGGCGCCGAGTACGTGCTGAACATGCTGCCGCGCGGCACGCACGATTATGAAAAATTCATCACCCCGTCGGAACTGGCGCGCTTCGCCCGCAACGCAGGGCTTGACCTGATCGAGATGCGCGGCATGACCTACAACCCGCTGTCGCAGGTCTATGCGCTCGGCCGCGACACGGATGTGAATTACATGATGGCGTTCCGCCGGGTGTCGGCATGAGCGGGGGCATCGCAGGCGTCTTCTTCGACCTCGACGGCACGCTGGCGGACACGGCGCCCGACCTGGCCGCCGCCGCCAACCGGCTGGTCGTCGAGCGCGGCCGCCCGCCGGTGGCGTATGAGAAGCTTCGGCCCGTCGCCTCGCATGGCGCGCGCGGCCTGCTCGGCGCGGCGTTCGGGCTGGTGCCCGACGATGCCGACTTTCCGGCGTTGCGGGATATCTTTCTCGACTATTACGAAGCCGACATCGCCGTGCACACGCGCCTGTTCGACGGCATGCCGCAAGTGCTGTCGGCGCTCGAAGCAGCGGGCATCCCCTGGGGTATCGTCACCAACAAGATTGCGCGTTTCACGGTGCCGCTGGTCGCCGCCATCGGGCTGGCGCCGCGCGCCAGCGCAGTGGTCAGCGGCGACACCACGGCCCACGCCAAGCCCCACCCCGCCCCGCTGCTGCACGCCGCCGCGAGTGCCGGTGTCGACCCACGCCGCTGCGTGTACGTTGGCGACGACCTGCGCGACATCCAGGCGGGCAAGGCCGCCGGCATGATGACGGTCACGGCCGCCTATGGCTACTGCGGCGACGGCGAGCCGCCGGAGGCATGGGGCGCCGACCACCTGGTGCGCCATCCGGCCGAACTGATCCCGCTGCTGGTCCCCGTCGCGGTCGGCTAGCGGCGTGGCGGCCAGCGCACAGCTGGCGGCCATGGAACTCCCCGAGACACTTTCCATCCAACCGGGTACAATCCAGCTTCTTCTCACTGGGGCCGACCTGGTTTCGACGTGGGTTACAAAGCAGTGGAGGGCATACCGAGGACCCGTCACCTCGTTAATCAATGGGAATGCAATAACTGCTAACGACGAACGTTACGCACTGGCAGCCTAAGGGCCGCCGTCCTCGCACTGGCTCGCTGACGGGCTAGGGTCGCAAGACCACGCGAGGTCATTTACGTCAGATAAGCTCCGGAAGTGTCACGGGTCCGGGGACGAAAATTTAGTGACTCGCCGTCGTAGAGCGTGTTCGTCCGCGATGCGCCGGTTAAATCAAATGACAGAACTAAGTATGTAGAACTCTCTGTGGAGGGCTTGCGGACGCGGGTTCGATTCCCGCCGGCTCCACCAGTCAACACTTCGGAGACCTCCATCTCCGAAGCCCGGGAAACCCGTGATGACCAGCGTCTTCACGGGTTTTTTGTTTCCGGCGCACGCGGCGCGGCATGATCGGTTTCCGAGGTGACAACCGGGCGATCAGCATTCCCATGGCTGCGCGATACTACGAGACCAGCCCGGTGGCATCGAGCGGACTCGCAAATATCGTCGCAACGTTCTCGATGAACTACCATTAGCGTTCGCCGAACCGGGAAAGGCGACCGCCGCGCATTGGCTGCGGCACAGCGTTTCCTCGGGCATCCGGACGATTACAATACCCCGCCGAAGTCCTCCACATCTCTCCCCATGTCCGACTATCCCCGCTATACCATCAACCGCGCCATGGTCGCGCTGGTTCCGGAACAGCCGTTCCTGGACTGGATCCAGGCGGTCGATCCACAGCCGGTTGCCGGTCTCACGCTAGAGCAGGTGCGCGAGGACCAGAGCGTGTTCCTGCTGCCCGAAGAACTCGCGGATACGCACGCCAACGCGGTCCACTGGGTCGAGAAGCGCTGGCAGGAGTTCTTCGAATTCATGCTGGGCGAATGGTTCGACGATTCGCTATGGCCCGAGACCCTGACGCTGGAGATGTTCCGGGAGTGGTTCAGCGTACGCTACCACTCCATGGTCTTCGACATGGCGCCAGATGCGCCGATGATGCACGATGATTGGGACGAGGACGACGACTCGTCGGAGATGTTGCATTAGTCCTGCCCGCGCAGGGCACGGGTATTGCATCAACGGGCCGCCGTGGCCCGTTTTTCGTGTCCGCAAGCTGCTGAGCAGCGGTGACATTGTCAGCCTGGGCGCCGCAACTGCCGAAATTTTCCTAACGCATTCGGAATTTTCCGGTCATGGGCACAGAGCGGTACGACTAAAGTTGGCTCGTCCTTCAACCGCAAGGCAGCGCCGACTGCAGCGAACCCGAACTTCGCGCGGTCACAGCCGGCCTCCGCTACTGCCGACACCTATGCACATACCCCTACCCATCGCCGCTCGCCTGCTCCGTGCGCTCAAACGCGGGCTAATGCTCGCCGCCTGGCTGGCAGCCCCGAGCCTCGCTCATGCCGACTGCACTGCCACGCCTGCCATGCCCTACCTCCAGACGATGAACAACATGGCGGTAGCGGTTAACCTGCCGGTGGGGAGCACCATTCCCGGCACGACACGCTACTACACATTCACCGGCGCCTGTACCGAGAAACCGCCTGCCGTGGTAGCCGGCGCGCCCATCATCTCCTGCTACTACGGATCCGGCAGTGAAGTCATGCCTGGCGTCTATTCGACCGGTGTGGCCGGCATCGGCATCCGCTTGCGCAACGCCGCAGGGCAGCCGATGACCAATGCGAAAGGCATCAACTGCGATACGCGGACGGCCAACCTTGGCAGCCTGAATAACGACTTGACCTATTCCGTATCGGTATCGGTTGAGTTCGTCAAGACGGGCCCAATCGCAGGCGGCGATCTTGACCCAACCCAGACACGCTTTGGCTTCGGCGTGTACCAAGGCTCGCTTTCAGGCGCGCTCGGTGGCGGCTACGTCAACTACATCGGCTTTTCGGGCAATGCCTCGCCACGTGAGATTGCCTGCACAGTCAACTACCCCGCCGTGGTGACGTTGCCCAATGTCAGCGCCCGCACGCTGGCCACACAAGGCGCCGCCGGTAATACACCCTTCTCGATCCAACTGACCTGCAGCGGGGCTGCCATCGTCGGCCTGACGCTGGACGGCGGGGGGAGCACGCCGGTGCAGTCGGCACCCAATGGCATCCTCGGCATCGCTGGCGCCGGCACGGGCGGCGTGGCCAGCAACGTGGGCGTGCAGATCGTCGACGCCATCGGCAGCGCGCCCGTGCCGCTGCAAGTACGGAATGCCATGGGCAACGTTGCCGCCAACGTGCCTTCCACCTACCGCTTCGGTGCGCGCTATGTCTCGCTGGGGGGCGCGCCATCGCCTGGCAGCGTGTCGAGCGCCATGATATTTACGCTCGACTACCAGTAAACGAAACGCTGCGTCGCCAGCCTGCCGTCAAAGGAACCGGTCCAGCAGCTTGCGGCTGTGCTTGTCCAGCGCCATCAGGTCACGGATCAGGTAATGAATGCCGTGGCTGTCGGACACCATCAGCGTGTTGCCTGACAGGCGACGAATCGCTTCTTCCCCGCGCAGCACGAGAGAGGTACGCCCGCGATCAGTCTGCACGGTCCATACGCTCGGCGTGGCAAAGGTCGACACCTCAACGATGCGCTCGATCTCCGGCATGAACTCGCGCGATGCGAGTTCTTCTTCGATCATCCTGCGCTCGTTGGCGGGAAGGGCCTCAAGCCGCGGAATCCACACCACCTCGTGCCCATCGGCGCTCATCATGCCGATGCCGCCTTGCGGCGCGGAGATCGGAAAGGCCCGCACCGGCACCACCCCTTCATAGATCGTGCCGTCGCCATGGTTCAGCGTCAGGCGGCCAAACGGATTGCGCGACAGCGTGAAGGCCGCGCTGGCTGCGGCATTGGTGTCCGCCAAGGTCATATCAGTGGGCATTGGCCACCTCCGGCAGTTCGGTCACGGCTTCGCGCTCGTCGTCATCCTCGGTATCGACGTTACGCGCCTGCGCCTGGTACAGCTTGAAGTAAGCGCCCTCGCGCAACAGCAGTTCGTCGTGGCTGCCGACTTCGACGATCTTGCCGCGGTCCATCACCACCAGGCGGTCGGCCTTGCGCAGCGTCGACAGGCGGTGCGCGATGGCGATGGTGGTGCGGCCTTGCACCAGGTTGTCGAGCGCCTTCTGGATTTCCTTCTCGGTCTGCGTGTCCACCGATGACGTCGCCTCGTCCATGATCAGGATGCGCGGGTTGATCAGCAGCGCACGCGCGATCGAGATGCGCTGGCGTTCGCCACCCGACAGCGCCTGGCCGCGCTCCCCTACCAGCGAGTCGTAGCCGTGCGGCAGGCGCAGGATGAACTCGTGCGCATGCGCGGCGCGCGCGGCAGCGATGATCTCCTCGCGCGTGGCATCCGGCTTGCCGTAGGCAATGTTGTCGGCGATGGTGCCGAAGAACAGGAACGGCTCCTGCAACACCAGGCCGATATGGCGGCGGTACTCGGACACCGGCAGCGAGCGGATGTCGACGCCGTCGACACGGATCGCCCCCTCGGAAACATCGTAGAAGCGACAGATCAGGTTGACCAGCGTGCTCTTGCCCGAGCCGCTGTGCCCGACCAGCCCGATCATCTCGCCCGGTGCGATCGACAGGTCCAGCCCGCGGATCACCGCCCGGTTGCCGTAGCGGAAGCCCAGGTCGCGCATGTCGATGGCGCCTTCGACCTTGTCGAGCTTGGTCGGACGCACCGGCTCCGGCACGCTCGAGACATGGTCGAGGATGTCGAAGATCCGCTTGGCCCCTGCCGCGGCCTTCTGCGTCACCGAAACGATGCGGCTCATCGAATCGAGGCGCGTGTAGAAGCGGCTGATATAGGTCAGGAAGGCAACCAGCACGCCCACGGTGATGGCGCTGTGCGATACCTGCCAGATGCCGAACACCCATACGATCAGCAGCCCGATCTCGGTCAGCAGGGTCACGGTCGGCGTGAACAGCGACCATACCGCGTTGACGCGGTCGTTGATGGCCAGGTTGTGCTTGTTGGCCTCGCGGAAGCGCGTCACTTCGCGCTTTTCCTGCGCGAAGGCCTTGACCACGCGGATGCCGGGGATGGTGTCGGCCAGCACGTTGGTGATCTCCGACCAGATACGGTCGATCTTCTCGAAGCCGTGCCGCAGGCGGTCACGCACCAGGTGGATCATCCAGGCGATGAACGGCAGCGGCACCAGCGTCACCAGTGCCAGCCACGGGTTGATCGAGACCAGGATCACGGCCGTCATCACGATCATCAGCACGTCGGTGGCGAAGTCCAGCAGGTGCAGGGACAGGAACACGCAGATGCGGTCGCTTTCCGAGCCGATGCGCGCCATCAGGTCGCCGGTGCGCTTGCCACCGAAATATTCCAGCGACAGCTTAAGCAGATGTTCGTAGGTCGTTGTGCGCAGATCCGCACCGATGCGCTCCGACACGCGTGCCAGCAGATAGGTACGCGCCCATCCCAGGCTCCATGCCACCAGCGCGGCGCCAAGCAGTCCCCCCAGGTACATGCGCACGCGGTCGTAATCGATCGGTACCCCGTTCTGGTACGGAATCAGCACCTTGTCCATCAGCGGCATGGTCAGGTACGGCGGTACCAGCGTGGCGCCGGTGGACAGCACCGTCAGCAGGAAACCGGCCAGCAGCTGCCAGCGGTAGGGCCGGGCAAAGCGCCACAGGCGCAGTAGCGCCCAGGTCGACGGTGGCGTTTCCAGCTCGCGGTTGCACTGCGGGCACTCCTCTTCATCCGGGGGCAGCGGCGCCTTGCAGGTCGGGCACGCCACTTCGCCAGGCTCGCCAATTTCGGTAGCGGAGGTGGCATCGCGGCGCATCTCGAACTGGTCGGCCAGCCGCAGCGCGGCAGGATTGTAACCAAGCGTATATCGCCAGCTGGCCAGCCGACCCTTTGGGCCGGCCAGTTCGAGGGTGCCGACCCCCGCATGATCGGTATGGGAAAGGCGCAGTTCGGGCGAGATGTTCCATTCCCGCACATTTTTTTCACCTGGCGGGCGGGCAACGATGCGCTGCTCCGTCACAACCAGCCACCCTTGGGTAAAATGCAGCCTCGCGTCGAGGTCCAGCACCAGTCCGGCCAGGACGTTTTCGCCGGGACGGAGCCACGTTCCGGATTCGGCACGCCACGGCTCGTCGGCGGGGAAGGTGTTGAGGGCAGGCAGGGAGGACTGGGTCATGGATGGCGCAGCATGCAGCGTCCAGGGGAAAAGGACATAACTTGAAACAAATTTAGGCCGGGCGCCCACTGGCTGCCCGTGAATTCGCCCGCAGTATACATAACGACGTAAATAACAGCGAACCCGCGGGTTGCCCTGATGCACTGCACAAACACTTTTAATCGAAGAAAGTCAACCTGTACTAAGCTGTAACGTTATTGAAAGGTTAGGCTTCCATTTCTCGGGCGTTCCGCCCACTGCCTCAAGCAAATTCAATGAAAAAGAAGGACATTGAGATTTTCGATGTCATGTCGCTGCGCGGCCCGAATATGTGGACATATCGGCCCGTGCTGGAGGCATGGGTCGATATCGGGGAACTGGAGGACTTTCCCTCCAACACGATTCCGGGGTTCTACGAGCGCCTGTCGGCATGGCTGCCCTCGCTGATCGAGCATCGCTGCAGCATCGGCGAGCGCGGCGGCTTCCTGCAGCGCCTGAAGGAAGGCACCTGGCCCGGCCATATCCTGGAACACGTGACGCTTGAGCTGCAGAACCTGGCGGGCATGCCCGGCGGCTTCGGCAAGGCGCGCGAGACTCCGGTGCGCGGCGTGTATAAGGTGATCGTCCGTGCCTGGCACGAAGAAGTCACCCGCGCCGCCCTGTTCAGCGCGCGCGACCTGGTCATGGCCGCGATCGAGGACCGTCCCTTCGACGTCCCCGCCGCCGTGGACAACCTGCGCCGCCTGGTCGACGAGCACTGCCTCGGCCCCAGCACCGCATGCATCGTCGATGCCGCCGACGACCGGGACATCCCCGCCATCCGCCTGTCGGACGGCAACCTGGTCCAGCTGGGCTATGGCGCGCGCCAGCGCCGCATCTGGACGGCCGAGACCGACCGCACCAGCGCCATCGGCGAAAGCATCTCGCGCGACAAGGACCTGACCAAGAGCCTGCTGGAGTCGTGCGGCGTGCCGGTGCCGGAAGGCCGCATGGTCGACTCGCCGCAGGACGCCTGGGACGCCGCCGAAGACATCGGCGTGCCGGTGGTGGTGAAGCCCTACGACGGCAACCACGGCCGCGGCGTCTTTACCAACCTGGTCACCCGCGAGGAAGTCGAGACTGCCTACGCCGTGGCTCTGGACGAAGGCAGCGGCGTCATCGTCGAGCGCTTCATCCCCGGCAACGAACACCGCCTGCTGGTGGTGGGCGGCCGCATGGTTGCCGCCGCGATGGGCGAGACCGCCTGCGTGGTCGGCGACGGCAAGTCCACCATCGACGAGCTGATCGAGCTGCAGATCAATTCCGATCCGCGGCGCGGCAGCACCGAAGATCACCCGCTGAACCGCGTGCGCCTGGATTCCGCCGCGCGGCTGGAGCTGAAGCGCCAGGGCATGGATGGCAGCTCGGTGCCGGCGGAGGGCCGCACCGTGCTGATCCAGCGCAATGGCAACGTCGCCTTTGATGTGACCGACCGCGTCCACCCGAGCGTGGCCGCGCATGCATCGCTGGCCGCGCGCGTGGTCGGACTGGACATCGCCGGCGTGGACCTGGTGGCCGAGGACATCTCGCGCCCGCTGGCCGAACAGCGCGGCGCCATCGTCGAGGTCAACGCCGGTCCCGGCCTGCTGATGCACATCAAGCCGGCCGAAGGCACGCCGCGTCCGGTTGGCCGCGCCATCGTCAACCACCTGTTCCCCGAGTCCGAGCACGACGACTGCGGGCGCATCCCGGTGGTCGGCGTGACCGGCACCAACGGCAAGACCGTGGTGGCGCGCCTGGTCGCGCGCCTGCTGCAGCTGTCGGGCAAGCATACCGGCCTGGCCAGCAGCGACGGCCTGTTCCTGGACCGCCGCCTGGTGCAGGGCGGCGACCGCGCCAACTGGGACGCCGGCCACCGCATCCTGATGAACCGCGCGGTCGAGGCCGCCGTGTTCGAGAACGACAGCGGCAGCATCCTGTCCGAAGGCCTGGTCTATGACCGCTGCCAGGTCGGCGTGGTCACCAACTTCGACCAGCCCGACCACCTCGGCGACTACTACGTCGAGGACGAGGACCGCATGTACAACGTGCTGCGCACGCAGGTCGACGTGGTGCTCAAGGACGGCGCCGCGGTGCTGAACGCGCGCGACGAGCGGCTGGTCGAGATGGCCGAGCTGTGCGACGGCGACGTGATCTTCTTCGGCCTGACGCCCGAGCTGCCCGCGATCATGTCGCATCGCGCCGCAGGCAAGCGCGCGGTGTACGTGCGCGAAGGCAAGATCGTGCTGGCCGTCGGCAGCAAGGAAACGCCGCTGGTCGACGTAGCCGCGGTGCCGCTGACCTACGCCGGCCGCGTGGCGTTCCAGGTCGAGAACGTGCTGGCGGCCGTCGCCGCGGGCTGGGCGCTGGGCATCTCCAACGACCTGATCCGCGCCGGCGTGGTGACGTTCGACGTCGGCCAGGTCGACGTGCCCGGCCGTTTCACGCTGTTCGAGCGCAACGGCGCCACCGTGGTCGTCGATGACGCCCACAACGCGCCCGCGCTGGAAGCGCTGGCGGCCGCGCTGGACCGCTTCCCGTCCGAACGCCGCATGGTCGTCTACGGCGCCGGCGTGCAGCGCCGCGATGAAGACCTGGTGCGCCAGGGCAAGGTGCTGGGCCAGCATTTCGACCGCGTCTTCCTGTGCGAAGACCGCAGCGTCAAGCGCGACCTGCCCGATGCCGAGGCGCGCGCGCTGCTCAAGCAAGGGCTGTACGAAGGCCGCCGCGTGACCAAGATCATCGACGAAGGCGCACGTGCCAATGCCATCGAGACCGCGCTCGGCCAGCTGGTGCCGGGCGACCTGCTGGTGCTGCAGTGCGACGAGGCCGCCACCGCGGCCACCGTCGACCTGGTGCACCACTGGATGGGCCAGCCTGCGCGCCGCGCCTGACGCGGCGCCCGAACACAGCGCATAGAAGACACGGAACCGTTCCATGGAAGTCTCCCGTATCCGGGCCCTGCGGGGCCCGAACCTGTGGTGCCGCCACACCGCCATTGAAGCCATCGTGGCCTGCCAGGACACCGCCGACATGCTGTCGGACCTGCCCGGCTTCGAAGACCGGCTGCGCGCGCGCTTTCCCGAGATCGGGCCGCTGCGCCCGGACGAGGAATCGGGCGAGCTCTCGCTCGCGCACGTGCTCGAAGTCGCCGCGCTGCGCCTGCAGGCGGCCGCCGGCTGCCCGGTCACGTTCAGCCGCACCGCGCAGACGGTGGAGCCCGGCACCTACCAGGTGATCGTGCAGTACAGCGAGGAAGAAGTCGGCCGGCTCGCGTTCGGGCTGGCCGAGGCCCTGTGCCTGGCCGCGCGCGACGACTCCGCCTTCGACCTGGCCGACGCGCTGCATCGCCTGCGCGACCTGGACGAAGACGTGCGCCTGGGGCCCAGCACCGGCTCGATCGTCTACGCCGGCGTGGCGCGTGGCATCCCCTACCGGCGCCTGACGCAGGGCTCGATGGTGCAGTTCGGCTGGGGCAGCAAGCAGCGCCGCATCCAGGCCGCCGAGACCGACCGCACCAGCGCCGTGGCCGAATCGATCGCGCAGGACAAGGAACTGACCAAGAGCCTGCTGCACGCCGCCGGCGTGCCGGTGCCGCTGGGCCGCTCGGTGCGCAGCGCCGAGCAAGCCTGGGCCGCCGCGCAGGAAATCGACGCCCCGGTGGTGGTCAAGCCGCGTGACGGCAACCAGGGCAAGGGCGTGGCGGTGCGGATCCGCACCCGCGAGGAAGTGATGACGGCCTACGAGGTCGCCTCGGACATCAGTTCCGACGTGATCGTCGAGCGCTACATCCCCGGCCATGACTTCCGCCTGCTGGTGGTCGGCAAGCAGCTGGTGGCGGCCGCGCGCCGCGACCCGCCGCAGGTGACCGGCGACGGCGTGCACACCGTGCGCCAGCTGGTCGAGGAAGTGAACCGCGATCCGCGCCGCGGCGAAGGCCATGCCACCTCGCTGACCAAGATCCGCTTCGACGATATCGCGCTGGCCGTGCTGGCCAAGCAGAACCTGACCGCCGACTCCGTGCCGGCCAAGGGCACGCGCGTGGTGCTGCGCAACAACGCCAACCTGTCCACCGGCGGCAGCGCCACCGACGTGACCGACGACGTCCACCCGGACATCGCCGCGCGCGCCGTGGCCGCGGCGCAGATGGTGGGCCTGGACATCGCCGGCGTCGACGCCGTGTGCGAGACCATGCTCAAGCCGTTCGAGGAACAGGCCGGCGGCATCGTCGAGGTCAACGCCGCGCCGGGCCTGCGCATGCACCTGCAGCCCTCGTACGGCAAGGGCCGCGCGGTGGGCGAGGCGATCATCTCGACCATGTTCTCCGATGGCGACGATGGCCGCATCCCGGTGGTGGCCGTCTCCGGCACCAACGGCAAGACCACGACGGTGCGCCTGATCACCCATATCATGGCCACCAGCGGCCTGCGCATGGGCATGACCGGCACCGACGGCGTCTATATCCAGGGCGAGCGCATCGACACCGGCGACTGCAGCGGCCCGCGCAGCGCGCGCAACGTGCTGCTGCACCCCGATGTCGACGCGGCCGTTTTTGAAACCGCGCGTGGCGGCCTGCTGCGCGAAGGCCTGGCCTTCGACCGTTGCGACGTGGCCGTGGTGACCAACGTCGGCGAAGGCGACCACCTGGGCCTGTCGTACATCAATTCGGTGGAAGACCTGGCGGTGCTCAAAAGCGTGATCGTGCAGAACGTCGCGCCGCACGGCATGGCCGTGCTCAACGCCGGCGACCCGATGGTGGTGCGCATGGCCGACGCCTGCCCCGGCAGCGTGACCTTCTTCGCGCACGATCCGAACCAGCCGGCGATGGCCACGCACCGCGCGCAAGGCAAGCGCGTGGTCTTTGTCGACGGCGCCGAGATCGTGGCGTCGGAGGGCGATACCCAGGTGCGCATCGCGCTGGCGGAGATCCCGCTGACGCGCAACGGCACCATCGGCTTCCAGGTCGAGAACGCGATGTCGTCGATCGCCTCGGCGTGGGCGCTGGGCATCGACTGGGCCATCATCCGCCGCGGCCTGGCCACCTTCGTCAACGACGCCGCGACGGCTCCCGGCCGCTTCAACGTGTTCGACTACAAGGGCGCCATGCTGATCGCCGACTACGGGCACAACCCGGACGCGATCCAGGCATTGTGCACCGCGGTCGAGACCATGCCGGCCGGCCGCCGCGTGGTCGTGATCAGCGGTGCCGGCGACCGCCGCGACGAGGACATCCGCCGTCAGACGCAGATCCTGGGCGGCGTGTTCGACGAAGTGGTGCTGTACCAGGACCAGTGCCAGCGCGGCCGTGCCGACGGCGAGGTGCTGGCGCTGCTGCGCGAAGGCCTGCAGGGCGCGCAGCGCACCAGCCAGGTCGAGGAAATCCGCGGCGAATTCCTGGCCATCGATACCGCGTTGTCGCACCTGAAGCCGGGCGACCTGTGCCTGGTCCTGGTGGACCAGGTGGAAGAGGCGCTGGGGCATATTGCCGGGCGCATCGCGCAGGGCTGAGCGCGCGGGCCGGCAACGGCCCGCATTGCCGAAAAGAAGAGCCAGCTCTCCGGAGCTGGCTCTTTTGCTTTGGCAGCGGCGCGGCTCAGTGCCTGCCCGGCAGCGACAGCTTGCGCTCCAGCATATGCTGCAGCCCGGACAGCCCGGTGCTCAACACCCAGTAGATCGCCGCCACCGCCAGGTACAGCGGCAACGGCTGGTATGTCGCTGCGATGACCTCCTGCGCGGTGCGCAGCAGTTCGGTCACCGTGATCACCGACACCAGCGACGTATCCTTGATCAGGCTGATCAGGCTGTTCGACAGGCTCGGCACTGCCAGCCGCAGCGCCTGCGGACCGACCACGTAGCGCAGCGCCTGTGCCGGCGTCAGCCCCAGGCTGTATGCCGCCAGCCATTGGCCCCGCGCCACGCCGAGGATGGCGCCGCGCATGCTTTCCGACAGGTACGCCCCCACGTTCAGGCTCAGCGTCAGCACGCCGGCCGGCGTGGGCTCCAGCGCGATGCCGACGCCCGGCAGCCCGTAGTACACGACGAAGATCTGCACCAGCAGCGGCGTGCCGCGCATGATGCTGACGTAGGCGCGCGCCACCGCCTTGAGCGCGCGGCTGTGGCTGATGCCCATCAGCGCGACCACGGTGCCAAGCACCAGTCCGAACACCATCGACCACAACGCGAACTTGATGGTCAGCAGCGTGCCCTGCAGCAGCACGGGCAGGGAATCGATGACGAGCTGGAGAGCGGACATGGGCGTGGCGGCGGACTGAAGGTAATAAAACAAAGCGGCGCGGCAGCCCTGCAGGCCGCCGCGCCGCGACATGATACCGCCCGCCTCGCGGGCCGGCTTAGTTGATCCGCTTACTTGATGCGCTTACTTGATGCGCTTAGTTGACCGGCTTACTTGACCGGCTTGCCGGCGGGCTTGGTCACGTCGGTGCCAAACCACTTCACCGACAGCTTGCCAAGCGTGCCGTCCTTGCTCAGGTCTTCCAGCGCGTGGTTGATGGCCTGCGCGAACTTGGGATTGTCCTTGCGGAACGGGATGGCCACCTGCGTGGTCGCGCCCGCCACGATCGCGCCCGCCCGCAGCGGCAGGTTGGCGGTCTTGACCAGGTAGGCGACCATGAGCCGGTCATTCAGCGCGGCGTCGACGCGCTGTGCCGCCAGGTCGCGCAGGTACTCGGGCGCGCCGGGATAGGTCTTGACGTCGATGCCGGCCACCGACTTGGCCAGCTCGTTGTAGTTGCTGCCCAGGCTGACGCCGAGCTTGTGGCCCTTCAGGTCTTCCAGCGACTTGAACTGGCGCTTGTCGTCCTTGCGCTGGATCAGCTGCGCATCCGAGTAGACGTAGGGCGTGGAAAAGTCCAGCACCTGCTGGCGCTGCGGCGTGACGTTGACCTGGTTGACGATCACGTCGAACTTGCCCGCCTGCAGTCCGGCAATGATGCCGCTCCATTCAGTGGTGACGAACTCGGGCTTGACCCCCAGCTTGCCTGCGACCGCGCGCGCGACATCGACGTCAAACCCTTCCAGCTCGTTCTTGGCGCCGCGGAAGCCGAACGGCGGGTACGTGCCCTCCAGCCCGATCTTGAGCACGCCGGCCTGCTTGACGGTGTCGAGCAGGTCGGCGGCATGGGCCGCGGTGGCCGCCAGGCCGGCCCCCGCCATCAGCGAGGCCGCCAGCAGCGACTTGAACCAGCCAGTACGAATCGATCGCATATGTTCTCCAGTGGATGCGGATAGGCAGTAAGTGGGCAGGCAACGCCGGCTGGCCTCTCGTGGACGCCTGCCGGCCGGTTGTGCTGCTATGAGCCTATATCGGGCTCTACACTACCGCAAACGCTATCAATGGCGAAATAACGATTCATTATGGCTATATAACCGCCGGGGCGATGCATACGCCACGGCGGCACCGCCCCGCCCGCCTACTGATAGGCCTTGTCGTTGGGCGCCGCGAACAGTGCCTTCATGTCGGCCGACAGCGGGTAGTTCATGTTGATGTTGCGCGGCGGGATCGGCGCCATGAACCACTTGTTGTAGAGCTTCTCCGCGCGGCCAGTGGTCTGCAGGTCGGCGATCACGCCGTCGGCCAGCTTCTTGAACGAAGGATCGTCCTTGCGGAACATGCAGGCGTAGTTCTCGGTCTGCAGCGGCGCGCCAACCACCACCCAGTCGCCGGCGCTCTTGGCCTTGGTGCGCTCGCCGTACAGCAGCGGCTCGTCCATGACGAAGGCAGCGGCGCGGCCGCTTTCCAGGATCAGGAAGGACTGGCCATGGTCCTTGGTGCTGATCAGGTTCATGTTCATCGCCTTCTCGCCGTTCATCTTGACCAGCAGGCGCTCGCCGGTGGTGCCGGCAGTGGTGACCACGTTGCGGTCCTTCAGGTCGGTGAACTCCTTCACGCCCGAGTCCTTCCTGGTCAGCATCTTGATGCCGTAGACGAACAGGCTGTTGGAGAACGCCACCTGCTTCTGGCGCTCCAGGTTATTGGTGGTGCTGCCGCATTCGATGTCGATGGTGCCGTTCTGTACCAGCGGAATGCGGTTCTGCGAAGTGATCGGTGTCAGCCGCACCTGCAGGTTCGGCATCTTCAGCTCGCTCTTCACCTTGTCGACGATCTGCAGCAGGATCTCGTGCGAGTAGCCCATCACCTCCTTGCCGTCGGTGTACGAAAACGGGATCGACGATTCGCGGTAGCCCAGCGAGATCACGCCGCTGTCCTTGATCTTCTTCAGCGTGTCGCCGTCGGCAGCCTGGGCCGCGCCGGCGGCCAGCAACAGCGTGGCAGCCGCGAGCATACGTCGGGTGGCAAGGCGGGTGTGCAATGGTTTCATGTCGCGCTCCTTGTAGTGGGGCTTGGTCATTGAGGCTCGTTTTCTCGAGGTAATGCGGTAATGCGAACTCATGGGTACTGCAGGAACCATTGCTTCATGCCGCTGCGCTACGCGCGCGCGGCATCGAAATCCGCGGCGTCGAGGGCCGGGCGCCGCCCCGCCAGCCGGTCGGCCAGCAGGCCGGCGCTGCCCATCGCCAGCGTGAAGCCCAGCGCGCCATGGCCCAGGTTCAGCCACAGGCCCGACACGCGCGACGGCCCGATCAGCGGCAGCCCGTCCGGCGTGGCCGGGCGCAGGCCCGCCCACGGCTGCAGATGCGCCAGCGGCAGGTCCGGCACGATGCCGTCGAACAAGGCGCGCGTCTGCGCCACCAGCGTGCCGACCCGCTCCGGGTCGATGCGGGTGCCGCCGCGCACCAGGTCGGCCATGCCCGCCACCCGCAGTGTATTGCCGATCCGCGCGTAAACGATCTTGTTGGCGAAATCCGTCACGCTGATATGCGGGGCGCGCGCGCCACTGGCCAGCGGTACGGTGATGCTGTAGCCCTTGAGCGGCCACAGCATCGGCCGCACACCCAGCGGACGCAGCAGCGGCACGCTGCCGATGCCGCCCGCGACCACGACCACGTCGGCCGGCACCTCGCCGGCATCGGTGCGCACCCCGGTCACGCGTCCGCCCTGCTGCTGCAGTCCGTGCACCACGGTGCCGAAGCGCAGCGACACGCCAGTGCGGCCGCCGCCGTGTTGCAGCAACCGTGCCAGCGACACGCAGAAGCGGTGGCAGTCGCCCACCTCCTCGCTCGGCGTATAAATGGCGCCGGCGATCTCTTCGCGGATGCCGGCCAGCGCGGGCTCCAGCGCGACGCAGGCATCGCGGTCCAGCGCCTGCTGCTCGCAGCCCAGGCTGGCCTGGTAATCCAGCAGCCGGCAGGCCGAGGCGAACGCCGCTTCGTCGCGGTGCACCACCAGCTTGCCGCGCCGCGCAAAATCGAAGCCAAAGCCGCTGTCCTCGTGCTCGTGCTGCGCCACGAACGCCTGCAGCTGGTCGCGCGAATAGAAGCCCAGGCGCAGCAGCTTGCGCGTGGTGGCCTCGCTGGTGCCGGCATTGCAGGCGCCCATGAAGGCCGCCAGCCAGCGCCATTGCGCGGGATCGGCCACCGGGCGGAAGCGCATCGGCGAATCGCGCCGCAGCAGCCAGCCCGGCACCTTGCCCATCACGCCCGGCCCGGCCAACGGCGCCACGTAGCTGTAGCTGAGCTGCCCGCCGTTGGCAAAGCTGGTTTCCTCGCCGGGACCCTGGTGCCGTTCCAGCACCGTCACCTCATGCCCGTCCTGGGCCAGGCGCCACGCCGTTGTCATGCCGACCACCCCGGCGCCCACGATCACTACCCGCATTGACTTCCTTGTTGCATCAAAAGACCGATGCCAGAGGGTAGATCAGCGGGGCCGGCTTGCCCAATGCGAATACGTGCCAGAATATGTCTTCAGGCTATGGATGGCCTGTGCCTATCGTTCCAGACGTCCCTAATTCCAGACGCCCTAAGCCAATGCGCCTGCGCCAGATCGAGGTTTTCCGCGCCGTAATGCTGACCGGCACCGTCAGCGAAGCCGCGCGCCTGCTGCACGTGTCCCAGCCCGTGGTCACGCGCGTGCTGCAGCATGCCGAGGCCTCGCTCGGCTTCCGCCTGTTCGAGCGCGTGCGCGGGCGGCTGCAGCCGACTCCCGAGGCCAACGCCTTGTACGGCGATGTCGAAAGGCTATACGGCGAGATCGAGCGCGTGCGCCGCGTCTCGGAAAGCCTGCGCCACAAGGGCGCCGGGCGCCTGCGCGTGGCGGCCACGCCGAGCCTGGCCAACCCGCTGCTGGTGCCGGCGGTGCGGCGCTTCTGCGCGCGCCACCCCGACACCCAGGTGCAGGTGCTGACCCACCATACCGACGAGATCGTCGGCGCGCTGCTGGCCAACCAGATCGACCTGGGTTTCGCCTTCTCGCCGCCGCGCCACGAGGCCATTTCCAGCGAACCGGTGGCCAGCGGCCGCATGTTGCTGGCGGTGCCGCGCGGCCAGCCGCTGCCCGCCGCGGGACGCCGCCGCCAGGTGCCGATGCAGCGGCTGATGGATCGCCCCTTCATCGGCTATGACGACAACAGCTCGCTCGGCCTGCTGGTGCGCCAGACGCTGGCGCGGCACGCGCTCGAGCCGCGCTCGACGCTGGAGGTGCAGACCTATTCGCTGGCGCTGGCGCTGGTCGATGCCGGACTTGGCCTGACGCTGCTGGACCAGTACACCGCGCTCAGCGCCAATCCTGGCCATGTCGCGCTGCATGACGTGGCGCCGGAACTGCCGTTCGAGATCCAGATGCTGCGCGCCAGCCACCGCGCCGGTTCCAGCCTGGCCGACGACCTGCGCGTGCAGTTTGCGCAGGCCGCGCAGGAACTGGCGGCAACGCTGCCGCAACGGCTGGAAGCGCCGGTGGTCAGCCTGGACGGCGCACTGCCGGGCGGCGCCAGGGTGCGCACGGCCATACTGGAATGACGGCCGCGCCGGCGCCGATTTGACAGCTTATTTGACAGCTTCACAGGCGGTGCACCATCATCAAGCCGCCTGCACTCGCTGGCCGCATGCGCCACACCGCCTATGTTCGTCCTGACCCTGACCGCCCTTGTCCTGGTCAGCGCCTTCTTCTCCATCTCCGAGATCGCGCTGACCGCCGCACGCCGCACCAAGCTGCAGGTCTTGTCCGAGCGCGGCGATGGCCGCGCCACGCGCGTACTGCTGCTCAAGGAAGAGCCAGGGAATTTCTTCACCATCGTGCAGATCGGCGTCAACAGCGTGGCCATCCTCGCCGGTATCCTCGGCGAGAAGCACGTGTCCGACCTGCTGCTGGAAACGCTGTCGCCGTATATGCAGGTGGTCCACGCGCAGCGCGTGGCCAATATCGGCTCGTTCCTGATCGTGACGCTGCTGTTCATCCAGTTTGCCGACCTGATCCCCAAGCGCATCGCGATGACATTCCCCGAAGCGTGCGCGCTGGCCGTGATCGACCCGATGCTGACGCTGCTGCGCGTGCTCAAGCCACTGGTGTGGGTCTTCAACGCCGCCGCCGATGCCGCGCTGCGGCTGCTGCGCCTGCCGACCAAGCCGGTCGACCAGATCACCACCGAGGACATCGCCGCCATGGTCGATGCCGGCGCCGAGGCGGGTGTGCTGCACAAGCATGAGCTGCACCTGATCGAGAACGTGTTCGAACTCGGCTTCAAGGGCATCACCGCGATCATGACGCCGCGCGACGACGTGGTCTGGCTGAGCCTGGACGAGCCCGCCGACAGCGTGCGGCGCAAGCTGGTCAACCAGCCGCATGCGCAATACCCGGTGTGCGGGCACGACCTGGACGATGTGCAGGGCTATATCGATTCCAAGGACATCCTGCAGCTGCTGCTGGCCGACGAGAGCGCCGCGGTCATCGGCAATATCGGCCGCCACCATGACAAGAACGTGCTGGTGATCCCCGACACGCTGACGCTGTCCGAGGGACTGACGCGCTTCCGCGAGATGCACCAGAACTTTGCCGTGGTGATGAACGAGTACGGGCTGGTGGTGGGCATCGTCACGCTCGACGATATCGTCGGCGCGCTGATGGGCGACATCCTCTATTCCAGCGAAGACGAGCAGATCGTGCGCCGCGACGACAGCTCGTGGCTGGTCGACGGCCTGACGCCGCTGGTGGACCTGAAGAAAGCGCTGGAACTCGATGCCCTGCCCGGCGAGGACTATGTCGACACCGCCGGCGGGCTGGTGATCTACGCGCTCAAGCGCATCCCGAAGAAATCCGAGTCGATTACCGTGGCGGGCTATCGCTTTGAAGTGCTGGACATCGACCATCACAAGATCGACCAGCTGCTGGTATCGCGCCTGCCCGCGCCAGAAGAGCCTGCTGCGCGGTAACCGTAGCTGTAACCGCGCCTGCCTGCCGATAACGCTCCAGCGTATCCGGCATGCGGAACCAGGCCACGTAGCCGAACGCCACCACCACCGTGGCTGCCGCCACCGCGCCGAGCCGCCACGGCGCCACCGCATCCCGGGGCGCCGGCGCATGCAGCGTATGGTAGGCGGTGCCGAGCAACGCGATCCAAGCCAGTCCCAGCGCGTAGCCCGCGGCCACGTCGGACAGCCAGTGCATGCCCAGGTACAGCCGCGACACCCCGATCGCCGCCACCGCCACCGCGGTCAGCGCCAGCACCGGGATGCGCACGCGCCATGGCTGGCGCAGGCACAGCAGGAACGCCAGGAAACCGTACGTCACCATGCTGCTGGTGGCGTGGCCGCTGGGAAAGGAATACGACTCCAGCCCGCTGTAGATGCTGGCCGGCCGCACCCGCGCCATGCCGAGCTTGAGCGCCATCACGCAGGCGCGCGCGCCAAGCAGCGCCGCGGACCAGTACAGCGCCGTGACCCACGCGCGCAGCCACCACAGCCACGCGAACACCGCCACGCCGACCGCGACCGAGATGCGCGCACCGCCCAGCTCGGTCACCGCGACCATGGCGATATCGAGCCAGTCGCGGCGCCATGCGCGCCCCTGCGCGAACACAAGCTGGTCGAGACGGACCACTTCGTCGCCCTGCGCGATTTCGGCGGCGAGCCAGAACAGCGCTGCCCCGCAAGCCAGCAGCGCGGCGCCGGCCACGAGCACCAGCAGCAATTCGGCGATATCGCGTTCCAGCACGCGCAGCGTCAGCGCGCTCACGCGGCGCGGGCGATCCTGTGCGGCCACGCGCGTCGACAAGGCACCGGCGCCCCAGACGCGCATGCCGTCGAGCCAGCGCACCAGCGGGCGCAACAGCGCCACCAGTAGCGGCACCAGGCACAGCAGCAACACCGTGGCGAGCGTGAACAGGCCGAGCAAACCCAGCGCCGTCCCGGGCGTCAGCCAGGCATCGGCAACCGTGCCCACGCGCGCCGGCAGTTCAGGCACGCGCAGCCTGCGCGCCGCCGATGCGCGCGATATTGGCGCGCGCGGGCGCCTCGCAGTCGGCAAAGGGCGGCGTCAGGAACAGCCGCGGCCGCTGCGCCAGCTCGCCCAGGAAGGCCGCGCGCCGGCGCCCGAACTCCGCCAGCAGCGCATCGCCCTGCAAGCCGGTGCGCGCGGCCAGCATGGCGCGGTTCTCCGCGAAGACATCGGCGCTGTGGGCATCGAATACGTCGGGAGGCGCGGCCAGCCGGAACAGGTCGAGATCGAGCACGCTGTCCGCGCCGTCGATGGTCGGCGTATGCGTGCGCGTGTCGCGCACGATCTGCGCGGCACGATCGAGCGCCGCGCGCTCCAGCGCCGGTGCAATCGTCTCGATCAACGCAGCTGATGCCGATTCGTTGTGCTCGCAGCCCGGCACATAGACCGCGTCGTGGCACAGCACCGCCAGCGCCTGCGCCGGATCCAGCGCGACGCCGCGCGTGTGGGCGACTTCGAACATTTCCAGGATATGGCGGGGGCCGTGGTAGTGCCGGTACGGCGTGTCATGCAGCCCCAGCACATCCAGCACCGTCTTGCGCGGCAGGAAGTCGAGGCAGGCCAGCGCCGCGGGCCAGTCCGGGGCGAAGCGCGGTACCTCTCCATGCGGCGTCGCCACGGGCTCGCTGAACACGTCGGCGCGGCGCACCCAGAGCAATGCGGGATCGCGCAGCGCGCGATAGACGACTGCCGGCGCGAGGTCGGCCTCCAGGCGTCCGATACCGACCACCGCATAGGTACCGCCCTTGTGGTGGCGGTACGGCATACCGGCAATCAGATTGGGGTCGTCGGGAAGTTCCGCGGGGTCGCCGTGGAATTCGGCAGGCGTGGGGGATGGCTGTGTCATCGGTGGCCTCGTTCATGGCGGTCCGCTGGATCGCCATGATAGTGCACCGCCAGGCGCTGGCAGCGATGAAACCGACCGCCGGAAAAAACAAAACCGACGCTCACTTGCGTGGGCGTCGGCCTGAGTTTTACTACACTGTTGTTGCCTGTCCGGTGGTCGAGACCGGGCAGCTTCTTGTCTGGCGGAGAGGGTGGGATTCGAACCCACGGTACCGTCGCCGGTACGCCTGATTTCGAGTCAGGTACATTCGACCACTCTGCCACCTCTCCGGTAACTGCTTTGCCGTGTGGCGAAACCGAGATTATAGCCACACCGCACCGGCCAGCGCAAGAGGCCGGAAACAGATTTTTTACAGCTCCGGTTCCAGACGAGTGACGCCGCCCATGTAAGGCTGCAGCGCGGCCGGCACCGTGACCGAGCCGTCGGCGTTCTGGTAGTTCTCGAGGATGGCCACCAGCGTGCGGCCCACGGCCAGGCCCGAGCCGTTCAGCGTGTGCACCAGCTCCGGCTTGCCCTGCCCCGCGCGCATGCGTGCCTGCATGCGGCGCGCCTGGAAGTCGCCCATGTTCGAGCACGAGCTGATCTCGCGGTAGGTGTTCTGCGCGGGGATCCACACTTCGAGGTCATAGGTCTTGGTGCTGCCGAAGCCCATGTCCCCCGTGCACAGCACGATGGTGCGGAACGGCAGTTCCAGCTTCTTCAGGATCGCCTCGGCGTGGGCGGTCAGTTCTTCCAGCGCGTCGAACGATTGCGCGGCCGGAACGATCTGCACCATCTCGACCTTGTCGAACTGGTGCTGGCGGATCATGCCGCGCGTGTCCTTGCCGTACGAACCTGCTTCCGAGCGGAAGCACGGCGTATGCGCGACGAAGCGCAGCGGCAGCTTCTCGCCGGCGACGATGGCGTCGCGCACGATATTGGTCAGCGGCACCTCGGCGGTCGGGATCAGGTAGAAGTTTTCGATGCGCTCGCCTTCCTCGCTGCCGACCTTGCGCGGCACCTTGAACAGGTCTTCCTCGAACTTGGGCAACTGGCCGGTGCCGCGCATCGACGCGGCGTTGACGATATACGGCACGTACATTTCGGTATAGCCGTGTTCCTGCGTATGGGTGTCGAGCATCAGCTGCACCAGCGCGCGGTTCATGCGCGCCACGCCGCCGCGCAGCATCGAGAAGCGCGAGCCGGTCACCTTGACCGCGGTATCGAAGTCCAGGCCCAGCTTTTCGCCCACGTCGACGTGGTCGCGCACGGCAAAGTCGAACTGGCGCGGCTCGCCCACGCGGCGCACTTCGACGTTCTGGGTCTCGTCATTGCCCACCGGCACGCTTTCGTGCGGCAGGTTGGGGATCGACAACATCAGCTCCGCCAGATGCGCCTGGATCTCGTCGAGCCGCGCGGCCGAGGCCTTGAGTGTGTCGCCGATGCCACCGACTTCGGCCATCACGGCCGAGGCGTCCTCGCCCTTGCCCTTGAGCATGCCGATCTGCTTGGACAGGCTGTTGCGGCGCGCCTGCAGTTCCTCGGTCTGGGTCTGCAGTTGCTTGCGTTCGGCCTCGAGTGCCTGGAACGCCGCCACGTCGAGTTGGAAGCCGCGCGTGGCAAGGCGTTGCGCCACGGCGTCGATGTCTTTGCGGAACAGCTGGATGTCGAGCATGTTGCTTGAGGTGAAGTGCAGGGCCAGCGACATGCCGGCGGACCCGCCATTTTACTGCACCCGCATGGGCCGGGACGAGCGAACTGGCGGCGGAAGACGCCGCTGGCCTGCGGAAGCTACTGGTCCTTGCCGCCGCCCTTGTCACCGTCCTTGCCAGCTTTCTCCCGCGCTTTGACCGCGCGCTGCTCGCGATGCCAGGCGTCGTCCAGCTCGCGCAGGTGGCGCAGCTTCTCGGCGATCTTGCCTTCCAGCCCGCGCGGCACCGGCTGGTACCAGCCCTGCGCCTTCAGGTCGTCCGGAAAATAGTGCTCGCCGGCGGCGTAGCCTTCGGGCTCGTCGTGCGCGTAGCGGTAGGCATGGCCGTAGCCAAGCTCCTTCATCAGCCTTGTCGGCGCATTGCGCAGGTGCACCGGCACCGCTCGCGACTTGTCCTTGCCGACGAAGGCGCGTGCCGCGTTGTACGCGTTGTAGCCGGCATTGGACTTGGGCGCGATGGCCAGGTAGATCAGCGCCTGGCCCAATGCGAGTTCACCCTCAGGCGAGCCCAGCCGCTCATAGGTCTCGGCCGCGTCCAGCGTGATGCGCGCGGCGCGGGGATCGGCCAGCCCGATGTCTTCCCACGCCATGCGCACGATGCGCCGCGCCAGGTAGCGCGGATCGGCGCCGCCGTCGATCATGCGGCAGAACCAGTACAGGGCAGCGTCGGGGTCCGAGCCGCGCACCGACTTGTGCAGCGCGCTGATCTGGTCGTAGAAGGCATCGCCGCCCTTGTCGAAGCGGCGCAGGTTTTCCGACAGCGCGCTGCCCAGCAGCGCGGTATCGATCTGCGCGGCGCCGGCGGTGCGCGCGGCACGCGCCACGATCTCTATGTTGTTCAGCAGCTTGCGCCCGTCGCCATCGGCCGAGGCCACGATCAGCTGCAGCGCCTCGTCCTGCCACGCGATGCCGCCGAGCTCTTCGCTGGCGCGCAGGGCCAGCTGCGTCAGCTCGGCATCGTCCAGGCTCTTGAGCACGTAGACCGCCGCGCGCGACAGCAAGGCGCCGTTGACCTCAAAGGATGGATTCTCGGTGGTCGCGCCGATGAAGGTGAACAGCCCGCTCTCGACGTGCGGCAGGAAGGCATCCTGCTGGCTCTTGTTGAAGCGGTGCACCTCGTCGACGAACACCAGCGTGCGCCGCCCGTGCGCGCGGAACTGCTCGGCGCGCTCCACCGCCTCGCGAATGTCCTTGACGCCCGACAGCACCGCCGACAGCGCGATGAACTCGGCGTCGAAGGCATCGGCCATCAGCCGCGCCAGCGTGGTCTTGCCCACCCCGGGCGGGCCCCACAGGATCATCGAATGCGGCTCGCCCGACTCGAACGCCACGCGCAGCGGCTTGCCCGGGCCCAGCAGGTGCTGCTGCCCGATCACCTCGTCGATGGTGCGCGGGCGCAGGCGCTCGGCCAGCGGTTGCCGGGAACGGTCAGGGGTATCGGAGAACAGCGAGTCCGCCACGTCATCAAACCTTGCGATTGCAGAACGCCACAGTGTAGACCATCGGCGCCCCGCGCCTGGTGCCGGGCCAGGGCGCCGGGCTAGGCGGCAAAGGCGACCACGTCCTCGATCTCCACGCGGATGCCGATGCGCTCGCCCACCGCGTGGTTGTGGTGCGAGGGCACCAGCGCCAGCACCCGGCCGCCGCTGGCCAGCCGCAGCGTGTACAGGATCTCGGCGCCCCGGAAGGCCTTGTGCACCACCTCCGCCTGCATCGGGCTGGCGTCGTCGTGGACGATGTCGTCAGGACGTACCAGCACGTCGACCGGGGCATCCGCGGGCAGCTGCAGGGGCACCGCCGGGTGCAGCATGCCCAGCTCCACTTCGATCCGCCCATCGCCGCGCAGGTGCCCCGGCATCAGCACCCCCTGCCCGATAAAGCCGGCGACGAAGCGCGATGCCGGGCGGTGGTACAACTCGTGCGCACTGCCCCACTGCTCGATCACGCCGTCATGCATCACGCCGATCTCGTCGGCCATGGCAAAGGCCTCGTACTGGTCATGCGTAACCAGGATGGCGGTGGTGCCTTGTGCCTTCAGGATCGCGCGCACTTCCAGGCTCAGGCGCTCGCGCAGATCGACATCGAGGTTGGAGAACGGCTCGTCGAGCAGCAGCAGTTCGGGCCGCGGCGCCAGTGCGCGCGCCAGCGCCACCCGCTGCTGCTGGCCGCCCGAGAGCTCGTGCGGATACTTGCGGCCCGAGCCGGCAAGCCCGACCAGCTGCAGCACCTCTTCCACCCGCTCCGCACGCTCTGCACGGCCGGCGCGGGTCAGACCGAAACCGACGTTGGCGGCCACGTCCAGGTGCGGGAACAGCGCGTAGTCCTGGAACACCATGCCGATGCGGCGCTGCTCCGGCGGCACCAGCGCGTCCGACGACGACACGGTCCTCCCGTCCAGCACAATGCGGCCGTCCTGCAACGGCTCGAAGCCGGCGATGGCGCGCAGCACGGTGGTCTTGCCGCAGCCGCTGGGGCCCAGCAGGCAGGCGATGTTGCCGCGCGCCAGCGCAAACGACAGGCCCTTGACCACTGCTTGCCGGCCGAACGCATGCCGGATACGGTCGACCTCGATGACGGCGGCGCTGGCGGCAGCCTCGTGGGTGCCGCTGCGAGCCATCGGCCGCGTGCGTGCCTGGGCTTCGGGTAATCGGGAATAGGAATCGGTTCGCATGTGCGCATTATAGGGACGTGGCGCCGCGCCGCGGGGCCCTCTCGTGTCGGCATTGCTAGAATGCGGCAGCCCGCTGCCGCGCCGGCGCCACATTGTCCGGGCGCGCTCCCATTGAATCCACCGCATGCTCCTACTCAGCCGCCGCCGCTTCCACCCCCTGACCCTGGCCACGCTCGCGATGGCGCTGCTGATCGCCGTGCCCGTGCTGGTGGTCGCCTCAGCCGTGCTGCTGCCCGCCGGCGAGACCTGGCGCCACCTGATCGACACGGTGCTGGCAGAGTATGTGATCAACACCATCTGGCTGCTGCTGGGCGTGGCCGCGGGCGTGCTGCTGCTTGGCGTAACCACGGCATGGCTGGTCTCGACCTACCGCTTCCCAGGCCATGCCGTGATGGAATGGGCGCTGGTACTGCCGATGGCGATGCCGGCCTATGTGATCGCCTACGCCTACACCGATGCGCTGCAGTTCGCCGGGCCGGTGCAAGGCTGGCTGCGCGAACTGACCGGCTGGAAGGCGCGCGACTACTGGTTCCCGGACATCCGCTCGCTGGGCGGCGCCATCGCGCTGTTTTCGCTGGTGCTGTATCCCTACGTCTACCTGACGGCGCGCGCCGCCTTCCTGCAGCAGACCCAGAACACGATCGAAGCCGCGCGCCTGCTCGGCCACGGCACCTGGAGCCGGCTCTGGCGCGTGGTGCTGCCGCTGGCCCGGCCCGGCATCGTCGCCGGCACCGCGCTGGCGATGATGGAAACGCTGGCCGACTTCGGCACCGTGGCGTACTTTGCCATCCCCACGTTTTCCACCGGCATCTACCGTGCATGGTTTTCGCTCGGCGACAAGAATGCGGCGGCACAGCTGTCGGCATGCATGCTGCTGTTCGTCGCCGCGATCCTGCTGATGGAGCGCGCCAGCCGCGGTCGGGCGCAGGTCTACGGCAACCAGCGCCGCGCCGCGGCATGGACGCTCGGCGGCACGCGCGGCTGGCTCGCGCTGGCGGCCTGCGCCGTGCCGGTGCTGCTGGGCTTCCTGGTGCCGGCGCTGATGCTGTGCCGCATGGCCTTTACCGACGGCGACGCCCAGTTCGGTCCGCGCTTTGTCGGGCTGGTGCGCAACAGCTTCCTGCTGGCCAGCGCGACGGCGCTGGCGGCGGTGCTGGTGGCGCTGGCGATCGGCTACGCCGGACGCGCCGCGAACGGCCGGCGCGGGTGGCTGATGCGCGGGCTGACGCGGCTTTGCGGCATGGGCTATGCGCTGCCCGGGTCGGTCATCGCGGTGGGTGTGCTGGTGCCGGTGGCGCGCTTCGACAATGCCTTGTCGGCATGGCTGCAGCAGCAGTTCGGGCTGTCGGTCGGTTTGCTGCTGACCGGTGGCATCGCGGCGCTGGTGTATGCGCTGCTGGTGCGTTTCCTGGGCGTAGCGCTGCAAACGGTCAATGCCGGCCTGGGCAAGATCACGCCCAGCATGGACGCCGCCGCGCGCAGCCTCGGCCACGGCCCCGGCGCCACGCTGCGGCGCGTGCATTTCCCGATGCTGCGCGGCAGCCTGCTGACGGCGGCGCTGATCGTCTTTGTCGATGTGATGAAGGAGCTGCCGGCTACCTTCGTGATGCGGCCGTTCAACTTCGATACGCTGGCCGTGCAGGCGTACAACCTCGCTGCCGACGAACGCCTGGCCGAAGCCGCGACCGCGTCGCTGGTGATCGTCGCCGTCGGCCTGCTGCCGGTGATCGTGCTGTCGCGCACGATCCGGCGCGAGGCGCAACGCTGAGCCGCCCCACTAGCCCACTCGCTCAGTAGCCCGCTAAAGTCCCGCCGTGCCGCGCCGATAGCCTTTCATGGCCCGGCGCTCGCCCGGGGACAAGAACAGCGGCACGCCGGGTCCTTCGGCGCCTGCCGCCGGAATGCCTGACGGGGGCGTATGCTGCGATACCACATCCTGTTGTTCAAGCTGAACCGGCTGGTCAGCCGCAACACACTGAGCGGCGTGGAAGAAATCTCGCTGGCCGGCCAACTGGCCGAGATGATCGGATCCGCCGATACCGCGGCGCGCATCATCGACGACCTTGCCGACCACGCCAACCCGCAGGTGCGCCGTATCGCGCTCAACGCCATCCGCCGCGGGCGCCAGTTCACCTCGCCCAGCCTGCAGCCCGCGCTGATACGCCGCATGGCGGATGCCGAAGCGGCAGTGCGCCATGATGCGGTGTGGATCGTGCAGGAATCGCGCATGGACGGCGCCGAACTGCGCGCGGCGCTGCGCCGGCTGGCGGGCAAGGTGCGGTTGCCATGGGACGCCGAGCGTGCCCGCGCCAATCCCGGCGACACGGCGCTGGCCGCGCAGGTGCGCGCCCGCATGGCGCTGGACAAGCTGCTGGAAAAGAGTGCGGCGGAGCGCAACCAGGCGCTGGCCGCTATGGCGCTGGGAACAGTCGGGGACCAGTCCTATGCGGAAGGCACAGTCGGCCACAAGGGCCTGCTGCAGCGCGCGCTGATCCGGAGCCAGGCCGGGCGGCGGCTCGACAGCAGCGTCAAGCTGACGTTCCGCAAGGTCGAGCCGGCCGAAGTGAAGGGAAACAAGCGGTTCCTGCTGTAGCGCGGAACCAGCCGGCCATCCTCGTGCAGGGACGGCCGGCCTGACCTGCGGCTTACTTGAAGCCCGCGCGGTCCAGCAGCTTCTGCGCCTGCGGCTGGTACTTGCCCAGCTCGGCCACGTTGATGCTGTCGGCCTTGAACTCGCCCAGCGAATCGAGCGCCGGATTGCTGACCTTCACGCCCTGCACCACCGGCCATTCGTTGTTGCCGTCGGCAAAGTAGCGCTGCGCATCATCGCTGGCCAGGTATTCCAGGAACTTGACCGCGGCCTCCTTGTTCGGCGCGTGCTTCAGCATGCCACCGCCGGAGATGTTCATGTGCACGCCCTGGCTTTTCTGGTTGGGCCACACCACCCCCAGCTTGTCGGCCACGGCCTTGTCTTCCGGCTTGGTCGACTTCAGCAGGCGTGCGATGTAGTAGGTGTTGGAGATCGCCACGTCGCACTCGCCCGCGGCCACGGCCTTGAGCTGGTCGGTATCGCCGCCCTTGGGCGCGCGCGCCAGGTTGGCTGCCACGCCGCGTGCCCATTGCTCGGTGCGCGCCTCGCCGTCGTGCGCGATCAGGCTGGACACCAGCGACAGGTTGTAGACGTGCCCGCTGGAACGCGTGCACACCTTGCCCTTCCACTTGGGATCGGCCAGGTCCTCGTAGGTGGCGATGTCGCCGGCCTTGACCGCGGTCTTGTTGTACGCGATCACGCGGCCGCGCGCCGAGAAGCCGAACCACTCGCCGTTCGGGTCGCGGTAGTTGGCGGGAATGCGCGACTCCAGCACCTTGGACTTGACCGGCGCAAACACGCCGGCCTGCTGGGCCCGCCACAGGCGGCCGATATCGACGGTGATGAAGACGTCCGCCGGGCTGTTGGCGCCCTCATTGCGGATGCGCTCAAGCAGCGGATCTTCCTGGCCTTCGATGCGGTTGATCTTGATGCCGGTCTGCTTGGTGAAGTTGGCGTACAGCGCCTCGTCGGTCTGGTAGTGCCGTGCGGTATAGAGGTTCAGCACCTTTTCCTGCGCGGCGGCCGCCAGCGGCAGCGTCAGCAGGGCCAGCGCCGCGACACGCGGCAGCAAGGTTCGAATAGTGGTCTTCACGCGAATGGCTCCCCAGCATGGTTGGGCAGTCGCCAGCATCCGGGACACCCGGGACTGCCCGGTTATTGGATTCCGGACAGCCAAAAACAATATTGATTCTTGTTCAGCCGGTCAAATTACATTTTTGTCATGTTGGCGCCTGTTGAGAAATCAAAAATTGCGTGCCCGACGCACCATGTGGATGTGCTTGCACATCGCTTCAGCCGCGCCGCACCCACGCAACCTTGCCAGCCTTGATGCCGAGGGTGCGGCGCTGGGGGTTGTAGTCCATCGTGCCGGGAAATTGCTGCCCGTCGCGTTCGCCCAGCCGCCATGCACAGCCTTGCAGCAGGCCAACGGCCTCGGCCTCGCTCTTGCCCACCAGCGTGTCGTCGGCAACCTTGTCGGCGGCACAGCCGGCCGGGGTGCCCCGCGCACCTTGCGGGCCGGGCATAGGTGCCGGCTCGTTGGGCTGCGTCGCGCAACCGGCCAGCAAGGCCGCGCCCGCGGCCAGCCAGAGCAGTCGACGGGTATGTACTGTGGTTCGGATTGCAAGCATGTCGCTTCCTTTTTTGTTTCCGCTTGGATGTGGACGGTTCGACACATGCCCGCTGGCGGCGTTCCAATCGCAACCCATCAGCGCTGAAGCCGGCGCAATCAGCCTTTGGCGCGGTTGGCCAGCCTCTTCATCGCGTCGGCCGGCAACGGACCGTGGCACGTCCGTTCGCCGCCTGACTCGCTGACGACTAACCAGACCTGTTCGGGCTTGCCCTTGGGATGCAGCAGCCAGGCGGGGCCGCGCGCGTTGCTGCTTGGCGGCAGGTCTTCCAGCACGCCGGTGCTGGCGGACTGCAGCATGGCCGCGCATTCCGATGCGGGCACGCGCGTCGACTTCAGGAACTCCGCGTTGCCGAGCACTTCGGGCAACGCCGTGTCCGGCGCGCGCAGGAAGGAATCGACATCGAACTTGCTGGCGCCGCCGCCGACGCTGGCGCAAGCCGCCAGCGCCAGCGCGCCGGCACCCGCCAGGATCACTGCGCCGTAACGTCCGCGGGCAGCGACGATGCGAACGGCCATGGCTGAGTTGGCGATCATGGCGGGCCTCATTGCTTCATCACGTCGGCGCCCTTGGGCACCGTGAACCGGAATGCATCGGCCGCCAGCGGCGGGTTCTTCTGCATGTTCGTGAAGGTCAGCAAGGTGGTGTTGCCGAAGGCGTCGCGCAGTTCCATCGCTTCGAGGTTGCCGCCCTTGAAGCCAATGCCGATGCGCTCAAACTGCGTGTCCCTGGCCTTGGGCGTCAGTTCCAGCCATTCCACGCCATCGCGGGTCGGGCCGTTCTTGATGGCGAAGTTCTTTTCCAGGTCGTTGCTGCCGAACAGGATCGCGGCCGGACTGGAACCCAGCGCGGCATCGAGCTTGCGCTCGGTGACCTGGTTCAGGTCCTTGTCGTAGATGTACAGGGTCTGGCCATCGGCCTGCAGCAGTTGCTCGTAGGGCTTGGTATAGCGCCAGGTGAACTTGCCCGGGCGCGCAAACACGAAGGTGCCGCTGGAGTTGCCGGTCACCTTGACGTTGGCGCCCTGCCCTTTGACCTGGCGCTGCGTGAATTCGCCGCGCGCGCTCTTCACACCGGTGACGAAGCTCTGCAGCTGGTCGGTAGCTGCGGCATGGGCCGGCGCCTGGATGGCAAACATCGCCAGCGCGGCGCAGGCCGACACGAGGATGCGGTTGCGCATGATTTGGATCCTGGTTGTTATCGAATGCGTTGACCCTGTGCGGCGTCTGACAGGCAGTCCACTCCACGGTCAACGTGTCTTGTTAGAGCCAGCTGCTGGTGCAGGATTCCGCGCCGCCCCTGCTTCGCGGGTAACCGGATATTACGGCAGATGGTGCGCGAACTGCGCCGGCTCAGGCACGAAAACTCTCAATTTGCGGTAAAGGACCCAGTAAAGCGAATCTCGTATCAGGACGAAACGCTTCTTTACTTGGCGTGGAAGACAATGCAGTGCATGTACGTAGAGCACTCGCCACGCCGCCTCTTGCTCGCTGCTTCGCCGGGAGGCGGCCAAATCCACTGGGCCAGCAATATGACCAACGCCAAACCTGCTGCCGGGCGTCAGCCATTCCGGCACGACGCCAGGCGTCTCGACCGCGACGAGATGAAGAGGATCGCGACACGCCAGGTCAGGATTGAACTCGACGCCTGGCAGGAAAAGACCGCTGCCAAGCCCTTTAATCCCGCCATGGTAGTCACGGGCATTCTGGCCGGTGTAGCGTTCGTCTTTTCCGTGATGTCGTGGCTGAATGAGAGCACCCAGGACAAGATCGAAAAGGCCACCGGTCCGCTCGCCTCTCGGATCACCGAAATGGACCGCCGCCTCACGGGTCGCCTGGACGCAGTTGATTCGCGCATCGAGCGCCTGGAGGTGCGGGTCGAAAAGGGCTTTGAAGAATTCAACGAGAAGTTAGAGAACGTCAACGCCAAGGTCGACAACGTCAACGCCAAGGTCGACAACGTCAACGCCAAGGTCGATAACGTCAACGCCAAGGTCGATAACGTCAACGCCAAGGTCGACAACGTCAACGCGAAGCTCGACCTACTGCTTAAGCGCCGCTAGCACACTCAGGCTGGGCTATCCACGGCCAGCCTGAATGCCCGCCTCCGCTAGTCACTCATCATCCCGCGCAGCCGCGCCACCGCCCTGCACCAGGATGTCGCGATTGCCATTGCCCGACATGGCCGAAACCAGCCCCGCCTTCTCCATATCCTCCAGCAGCCGCGCGGCGCGGTTGTAGCCGATGCGCAGGTGGCGCTGCACTAGCGAGATCGACGCGCGGCGGTTCTTCAGCACCACTTCCACGGCCTGGTCATACAGCGGATCCGCCTCGCCACCGCCACCGCCGATACCAGCGCCGCCGCCAAAGCCATCGCCGCCACCATCGTCCGTCAGGCCGCCTTCGAGGATGCCTTCGATGTAGTTGGCTTCCCCGCCTTCCTTCAGCTTCTCCACCACGCGGTGGACTTCATCGTCCGAGACAAAGGCGCCATGCACGCGCACCGGCAAGCCGGTGCCCGGCGCCAGGTACAGCATGTCGCCCATGCCCAGCAGCGTCTCGGCGCCCTGCTGGTCGAGGATGGTGCGCGAATCGATCTTGCTGCTGACCTGGAAGGCAATGCGGGTCGGCACGTTGGCCTTGATCAGGCCGGTGATCACATCCACCGACGGGCGCTGCGTGGCCAGCACCAGGTGCAGGCCGGCGGCGCGCGCCTTCTGCGCGATGCGGGCGATCAGCTCTTCCACCTTCTTGCCGACCACCATCATCAGGTCGGCCAGCTCGTCGATGACGATGACGATGGTGGGCAGCTTGTCCAGCGGCTCCGGCGCGTCCGGGGTCAGGCTGAATGGATTCGGGATCTTCTCTTCCCTGGCCGCGGCCTCGTCGATCTTCTTGTTGTAGCCCGCCAGGTTGCGCACGCCCAGCTTGCTCATCAGCTTGTAGCGCCGCTCCATCTCGCCGACGGCCCAGTTCAGCGCGTTGCCGGCCTGGCGCATATCCGTCACCACCGGGCACAGCAGGTGCGGAATGCCTTCGTAGACGCTCATTTCGAGCATCTTGGGGTCGATCAGGATCAGCCGCACGCTCTCAGGCTTGGCCTTGTACAGCAGCGACAGGATCATCGCGTTGATGCCCACCGACTTGCCCGAGCCCGTGGTGCCCGCGACCATGCAGTGCGGCATCTTGGCCAGGTCGGCCACCATCGGCTTGCCGGCGATGTCCTTGCCCAGCGCCATGGTCAGGCTGGAAGCGCTCTCGTTGTAGACCTGCGAGCCCAGGATCTCCGACAGGCGCACGGTCTGGCGCTTCGGATTCGGCAGCTCCAGGCCCATGTAGTTCTTGCCGGGGATGGTCTCGACCACGCGGATCGACACCAGCGACAGCGAACGCGCCAGGTCGCGCGCCAGGTTGACCACCTGGCTGCCCTTGACGCCGGTGGCCGGCTCGATCTCGTAGCGCGTGATGACTGGCCCCGGGTAGGCCGCCACCACCTTGACCTCCACGCCAAAGTCCTTGAGCTTCTTCTCGATCAGCCGCGAGGTGAATTCCAGCGTCTCGGCGCTGACCGTTTCCTGGTGCGGCGGGATCGGGTCGAGCAGCGACAGCGGCGGCAGGTCCGAGTCCTGGATATCGGCAAACAGCGGCTGCTGCTTCTCGCGTTCCACGCGCTCATGCTTGGGCACGGCCTGCGGACGCACGATCTGCACCGGCGGCGCCTCTTCGATGCGCACGCGCTGCACCTCGACGGTTTCCTTGCGCTCGACCTTGGCGGCCTCGCCGATGATGCGGTCCTGCTTGCTCTCGCGGCGTGCCTTGAAGCCCAGGAACACGGTCTCGACGAAACCGCCGATACGCTCGGCCACCGACAGCCACGAGAAGTGGAAGAACAGCGACAGCCCGATCGCGAACAGCAGCAGCAGCAGCAGCGTCGCCCCGGTGAAGCCCAGCGCCACCTGCATCCAGCCGCCCAGCGTGTCGCCCAGCACCCCGCCCGGCGCGCGCGGCAGCGCGGCGCGCAGCGGGTACATGCGGATCGCCTCCAGCCCCATGCTGGACAGCAGCGTCAGCACGAAGCCGATCCAGCTCACCGTCACGCCCTGGCGATGCTGGCGGTCGTCCGCGCGCTCGGGCAGCTCGGCCGTCAGCGTGCGCCAGCCGCGCCAGCAGCGCCGCACCAGCAGCACCGCCCACCAGTAAGCCGAGAAGCCGAAGATAAAGAACAGCACGTCGGCCACCCAGGCCCCGACACGGCCGCCCAGGTTATGGATATCGGCGACCTGGTTCGCATGCGACCAGCCGGGGTCGGTCTTGCTGTAGCTGGCCAGCACGCACAGGAAACCCAGCGTGACGGCCAGCAGCAGGAACCAGCGTACCTCGCCCAGCAGTTTGCCGATGCGGGATGGCAAGGCCGATGGATCGGTGCGGGTGGTCGTGGTAGCTCGGGCCATGCCTGGATAGGACTCTTTTAGGGTGATTCCGGATGCGTTTGGCGCCGCCGTCGGCCTGAGTCAGCGGACTGACGAGGTAACTGACGAGGTGACTGACGGGCATCGTGGCGGCCATTTTAACGTGGGCGGCGGCTATCGCACCCATTGGAATTTGCAACAGTGGGCAATTGCGGCTCCTCTTATAATGTCGGTTTCGAGCAATGCCGGTGGGCATCATGCCGCACCGGCCACAGGAACGCATCATGGCAAAACACGCAAAAGTGCTGATTCTCGGTTCTGGTCCCGCCGGCTATACCGCCGCGGTCTACGCGGCCCGCGCCAACCTCCAGCCGGTGCTGATCACCGGACTGGCCCAGGGCGGACAGCTGATGACCACCACGGACGTCGAGAACTGGCCGGGCGATGCCAAGGGCGTCCAGGGTCCCGAGCTGATGCAGCGCCTGCTGGCGCATGCCGAAGAGTTCAAGACCGAAATCATCTTCGATCACATCCACACCGCGAAGCTGGTGGATGAAAACGGCAAGCCGGCCCGCCCCTTCACGCTGATCGGCGACGCCGGCGAATACACCTGCGACGCCCTCGTCATCGCCACCGGCGCCTCGGCCCAATACCTGGGCCTGCCGTCGGAAGAGTCCTTCATGGGCCGCGGCGTGTCGGCCTGCGCCACCTGCGACGGCTTCTTCTACAAGAACCAGGAAGTCGCCGTGGTCGGCGGCGGCAACACCGCCGTGGAAGAAGCGCTGTACCTGTCGCACATCGCCAGCAAGGTCACCGTGATCCACCGCCGCGACAGCTTCCGCGCCGAGCCGATCCTGGTCGACCGCCTGCTCCAGCGCGAAAAGGAAGGCCGCATCGAGATCCGCTACGACAACGTGCTGGACGAAGTGCTGGGCGACGATTCGGGCGTGACCGGCATCCGCATCCGCAACGCCAAGACCGGCCAGACCGAAGACCTGAAGCTGGCGGGCGTGTTCATCGCCATTGGCCACAAGCCCAATACCGACCTGTTCGCCGGCCAGCTGGAAATGAAGAACGGCTACCTGGTGACCAAGTCGGGACTGCAGGGCGACGCCACCGCCACCAGCGTGCCGGGCGTGTTCGCCGCCGGCGACGTGCAGGACCACGTCTACCGCCAGGCAATCACCAGCGCCGGCACCGGCTGCATGGCCGCGCTGGATGCGCAGCGTTTTGTCGAAGCCCTGAAGTAATCCCGCCTCTCCGAACCGGCCACCGCGGCCGGTTCACCCCTTCCCCGCAGCCTCCGTGGCTGCCCTGCCCCAGTCGATATAATCCCGGCGAGTACCCGGAGATTTTTCATGACGCAAGGCGCCCGCAAACCCGACCGACCGACCCAGCGCTTCGGCCTGAACGACCTGTCCAGCCTGCGCGACAACCTCAAGGCCGATGCCGAGCGGCGCGAAGCCGAGCGCCTGGCCGCCGAGCAGGCGGCGCAGCGCGCCCGCGAGGAAGCCGACGTGTTTCGCGCCAGCGTGGGCCAGGTCAGCCAATTGCGCGACCGCAACCGCGCCCACCACCCCGTCAGCAAACCCGCGCCGGTACCGGTGCAATCGCAGCGCAACGACCAGGCGGTGCTGCAGGCCTCGCTGTCCGACGAGTTCGATGTCGAAAGCCTGCTGGAGACCGACGAGACGCTGTCGTTCCGCCGGCCTGGCATCGGCATGGACGTGATTCGCAAGCTGCGCCGCGGCGAATGGGTGCCGCAGGACAAGGTCGACCTGCACGGCCTGCGCAGCGACGAGGCGCGCGAAGCGCTGGCCGAATTCCTGCGCCGCTCGGTGCGCAACGGCGTGCGCTGCGTGCGCGTGATCCACGGCAAGGGCCTGGGCTCGCCCGACAAGCTGCCGGTGCTCAAGGGCAAGGTGCGCAGCTGGCTGGTGCAGAAGGAGGAAGTGCTCGCCTTCGTGCAGGCGCGCGAGGCCGAAGGTGGCGCCGGCGCGCTGATGGTGCTGCTGCGCCAGCCGAAGCCCTGATGCGCCGGGCCTGACCAGCGCCACGGATGCATCTCCCGCTCGAATTGCTGATGGGGCGGCTGCCCCTGATCCTCCATATCATGGAGGTCATCGGCGTGCTCGCCTTCGCGGTATCGGGCGTGGTCGACGCGCGCAAGCAGCGGCTCGACGTGGTCGGCACCTTCGTGGTGGCGTTCGCAACGGCCTTTGGCGGCGGCACGCTGCGCGACGTGCTGCTGGACCGGCGCCCGTTCTACTGGGTCGAGCATGAAGGCTATGTGCTGCTGATCTTCGCGATGTCGTTTGGCGCGTCATTCGTGCTGCGCGTGGTCAGCCGCGTGGCGTCGGACCGGGCCTTGATCGTCGCCGACGCGATCGGGCTGGGGCTGTTCTCGGTCACCGGCACCTCGCTGGCGCTGGTGGGGCAGATGACGCCGACCGTGGCGGTAATGATGGGCATCATCTCGTCGGTGTTCGGCGGCGTGGTGCGCGACGTGCTGTGCAATGAAGTGCCGATGATCCTGCGCGACCGCTCGCCCTATGCGACCTGCTCCTTCGTCGGCTGCTGGATCTACATCGGCCTGACCTGGATGGAAGTGCAGCAGGAGGCGGCGCTGATGACCGGCGCGCTGGCGATCATCGCGATGCGGCTGGTGTCGGTGCGCTACGGCTGGAAGCTGCCGAGCTGAACAAGCCCCAAAAGAAGAAAGCCGCCCGGTTGGGCGGCTTTCTCGCATTTGCAGCCGGCGCTATCAGACCGCGGCTTCGTCCTGCTCGCCGGTACGAATGCGGATCACGCGTTCGATCTCGGTCACGAAGATCTTGCCGTCGCCGATCTTGCCGGTATGCGCGGCCTTGACGATGGCGTCAAGTACGGTGTCCAGCTGGTTCTCGGCCACCACCACCTCGATCTTGATCTTGGGGAGGAAGTCGACGACGTATTCGGCGCCTCGGTAGAGCTCGGTGTGCCCTTTCTGGCGGCCAAATCCCTTCACCTCGGTCACCGTCAGCCCGGTCACGCCGACGTCAGCCAGTGCCTCACGCACCTCGTCGAGCTTGAACGGTTTGATGATGGCGGTAATCTGCTTCATGACTGGCCCCTGGTTATGTTTGTTCACGCGCCTGGCGGCGCACCGCCGCGGACGCGGCGCTCTCCGGCTGGCATTTTAACAGCCATTGGCGCCATGCATTCCCCGCAATCCCGCGCCCGGCGCGGCCGGAACGTTCGACAGCGCGCATCGCAGGGCCGCGCGATGCCGCTTGTGCCTGTGGACAACCCTGTGGATAGCCCCCGGGAAATCCTGTGCAGAGCCTGTGCAAACCCTGTGCAAATCACCCGGTCACGCCGTGCTGAGGAAGCGGCGCCGATAGTCCGAAGGCGCCACTCCGACACGACGCAAAAAGGCGCGCCGCAGGTTGTTGGGATCGCCAAGCCGGCCAGGGCAGCCACGCGCTTGAGGGGATGGCGCGAACCTTCATCCGGCGCCTGCTTCCATAGCGTGGGGCCGCCCGCCACCAGCAGCGTGTCGATGTCGTCACTGGCGGTCTCCAGCGTCGCGTCCGGTTCGATGCGCATGCCGCTGGAGGCAGTGAGCATCCCAGGCGCCGGCGCGATGATCTCGAACTGGTACGCATCCGGTTGCCCGGCCTGGCGTGCAAATCCGCCAGCTCGGTATGCCTGCCCGCGCGCTGCAACGCCACCAGCCGGCTGCGCTGGTCACCTATCAGCGCAGCGTCGCCGCCGGCTTCGCGCACCCGGGAGGCAACCCGCTTCAGCAGGAAGCGCTCGCCGATCCACCCCTCCGCGGTTTCCACGGTGGTGTAGGCCAGCACCTCGTATGGTCGCGGCGGCTCGCCCCGCATCCAGATGTCGACGCCGCCGACGTGTTCCCGTGCGCCGCCCTGGCGGTGCCGCAGCAGCGGCTCGCCTTCGTGGCGCCGGATCGGCGCCTGGATGCAGGCCGCGAGACCCACGCAGCACAACAGCAGCAGGGCGGGAACCCTGGCCCGCTTCGTCAAGGTTGGCTTCATCTGATTTCCGCTGCTTCGAATGCAAACGGCGCGCAGTCTAGGCAGGAAATCCGGCGCTGCGTGGCCAGTGGCGGCGAGCGCTTGCCGCCTGACGGCGCTCCCGCAGGAAAATGGCCCGCACAGTGCGGGCCATTTCACTGCTCAGCGACACAGGGGCATCAGTCCGGCACCTTCTCCAGGTCCGCCAGCCACACCGCCGACTCCGAATCGCTCGGCGCGCGCCAGTCGCCGCGCGGCGACAGCGAACCGCCCGACCCCACCTTGGGCGCGTTCGGGATGCAGGAACGCTTGAACTGGCTGGTGCGGAAGAAGCGGTCGAGAAAGATCGCGAGGTTGCGCTTGATCTCCGCTAGCCCGTACTGGTTGCGCGCCACCTCGGGCCCGTACGGCCACACGCCGCGCTCGCGGTCGCCCCAGGCGTGCTGGGCCAGGAAGGCGATCTTGGACGGCGTGAAGCCGAAGCGCAGCGTGTAGTAGAGGTTGAAGTCCTGCAGCTCGTACGGCCCGATGGTGCTTTCGGTCTTCTGCTCCGGGCCATGGTTGCTGTCGCCGGGCACCAGCTCGGGGCTGATGTCGGTATCGAGCACTGCCAGCAGCACGTCCGCCCCACCCTCGCCGATCTGGCCGGTTTCGGCGACCCAGCGCACCAGGTGCGAGATCAGCGTCTTGGGCACGCTGGCGTTGACGTTGTAGTGCGACATGTGGTCGCCCACGCCATAGGTGCACCAGCCCAGCGCCAGCTCGCTCAGGTCGCCGGTGCCGATCACGATCGCGCCCTGGAAATTGGCCAGCCGGAACAGGTGGTTGGTGCGCTCGCCGGCCTGCACGTTCTCGAAGGTCACGTCATAGACCTTCTCGCCGGCGGCGTACGGATGGCCCAGGTCCTTCAGCATGGCCAGGCAGCTGGGACGGATATCGATCTCGGTGGCGCTGCAGCCCACCACCTGCATCAGCTTGCGCGCCTGGTCCAGCGTGCGGTCGCTGGTGGCGAAGCCGGGCATGGTGTAGGCGAGGATATTGGCGCGCGGCAGTCCCAGCCGGTCCATTGCCTTGGCGCAGACCAGCAGCGCGTGCGTCGAATCCAGCCCGCCCGAGACGCCGATCACCACCTTGCTGATCCTGCTGGCCGACAGCCGCTGCACCAGCGCCTGCACCTGGATGTTGTAGACCTCCATGCAGCGCTCGTCGCGCTGGCGCGGATCGGCCGGCACGTACGGGAAGCGCGCCACGTTGCGTGCCAGCGGCAGCGACTTCTCGCGCGGCAGGTCGAGCGCGAAGGTGACCACGCGGAACGCTTCCACCTCGGCCTTGTGCCGGCGCACCGAATGGCCGAAGGTGACCTGGTGCATGCGCTCGCGCGACAGGCGCTCGACATCGACGTCGGCGAACAGCAGGTGCGAGTCGTCGGAGAAACGCTCGGATTCGGCCAGCATTTCGCCGTTCTCGTAGATCAATGCCTGCCCGTCCCAGGCCAGGTCGGTGGACGACTCGCCCTTGCCGGCCGAGGTGTACAGGTACGCCGCCAGGCAGCGCGCCGACTGCTGCGACACCAGCTGGTGCCGGTAACCCGATTTGCCGATCACGATATTCGATGCCGACAGGTTCACCAGCACGGTTGCGCCCGCCATCGCGGCGAACGACGACGGCGGCACCGGCACCCACACGTCTTCGCAGATCTCGGCGTGGAAGCGGAAGAACGGCAGCCCTTCGATATCGAACAGCAGCCCGGCGCCGAACGGCACGTCCTGGCCCAGCAGCCGCACGCTGTCGACCGTGGCGCAGTCGGCCGCGCTGAACTGGCGCCCTTCATAGAATTCCCAGTAGTTGGGCAGGAACGACTTTGGCACCACGCCCTGCACACGGCCCGCGGCCACCACCACGGCGCAGTTGAACAGCTGGTGCTGCACGCGCAGCGGCATGCCCACCACCATCGCCAGCGGCAGCTTGCGCGAAGCTTCGACGATGGTGCCAAGCGCCGCCTCGCACGCATCGAGCAGCGTGCGCTGGTGGAACAGGTCGTCGCAGGTGTAGGCCGACAGGCCCAGCTCGGGGAACGCGGCCAGCACCGCGCCGCGCTGCGCAGCCTGCGTGGCCAGCGCCAGCGTCTCGCGCGCATTGAAAGCCGGATCGGCCACGCGGCAGACCGGCACGCCGACCGCCACGCGGGCAAAGCCGTGGGAATAGAGGTTGAAAAACGGAGTCTTCATTTCGGGCCCTGGGGTATGGCAGGCATGGGGCGGGTCATCCGCGCCTGAACCTGGGGGTGACGCATATCCGCCATTCTACGTCGCTACCCGGGGGCGCGCCGCCCGTGCCTTGCCGCAGCGCCTGCACGCCGTTTCCGGTAGACTCGAGCCGCGCCATGCGCCGTCGCGCGCGGCAATCCCGTCTCCACCCCTTCAGCTACAGCCCATGCAGTCGGATTCCGGCGACACGGCGGCAACAGGCAGCCGCGCAGACGACCAGAAGGTCCACCAAGCGGACACTTCGGACTACCAGACGCGCATCGTCTCCGACCTGGCCGAGATCGACCCGGCCGCCTGGGACGCGCTGCTGGCGCGCCAGCCCGAACCCACGCCGTTCCTGCGCCACGCTTTCCTGCATGCGTTGCATGCCAGCGGCAGCGCATGCGCCGAGACCGGCTGGCATCCGCGCTTCCTGACGTTGTGGGCGGGCGACCGGCTGGCCGCGGCAATGCCGCTCTATGCCAAGGCGCATTCGTACGGCGAGTACGTGTTCGACTGGGCCTGGGCCGATGCGTATGCCCGCCACAACATCGAGTACTACCCCAAGTGGCTGTCGGCGATCCCGTTCACGCCGGTGCGCGGCGCGCGGCTGCTCGCTGAAGATGCGCAGGCCCGCCGGCTGCTGCTGGAGGTGGCGCTCGCGCTGGCGGCGGAAAGCGGCATGTCGTCGCTGCATGTTCTTTTTCCCGACGAGGCCGAAGCCGGGCTGATGCAGCAGGCCGGCATGCTGATGCGGCACGGCGTGCAGTTCCACTGGACCAATGGCGGCGAAGGTGGCAGCAAGCCCTACGCCAGTTTCGACGACTTCCTCGCCACGCTGTCACAGAAGAAGCGCAAGAACATCCGCGCCGAACGGCGCCAGGTGGCGCAGGCCGGCATCACCTTCCGCCACCTGCGCGGCCACGAGATCGATGAAGAGGCCTGGCGCTTCTTCAACCGCTGCTACCGCCAGACCTATCGCGAGCACCATTCCACGCCCTACCTGAACCTGGACTTCTTCCGGCGCATCGGCGCGGCGATGCCGCAGCACCTGCTGCTGGTGGTGGCCGAGCGCGCGGGCCAGCCGATCGCCTCGTCGCTGCTGGTGTACGACGATGCGCCGCAGGTCAGCACGCTGTACGGCCGCTACTGGGGCGCGCTCGAATACCACCCCTGCCTGCACTTCGAGACCGCGTACTACCAGCCGCTGGAGTTCTGCATCGCCCACGGCATCCGCACCTTCGAAGGCGGCGCGCAGGGCGAGCACAAGATGGCGCGCGGCTTCCTGCCGGTGGCGACGCGCTCGGCGCACTGGCTGGCGCATCCCGACTTTGCCGATGCCGTGGAGCGCTTCCTCGCGCGCGAGCGCCACGGCATCGACGCTTACCTGGACGAACTGGGCGAACGCAATCCCTTCGCCCGTTCCTGAACCGCCGCGGCGCTCAGCGCCACATGCGCCGCAGCGTGTTGTCGCCCAGCATGTAGTGGTGGAACAGCGAAGCCATCGCATGCAGCCCGATGACGAGGTAGAACGCGGTCCCCAGCGTTTCGTGGATGGCCTTGACCGTGTCCTTCAGCGCGGGGTCCGCCGCCACCAGCGCGGGTACTTCGATCCCCAGCGAAGGCAGCGCCAGCAGGTGCCCGCCGGCATTCATCGCCAGCAGTCCCAGCAGCGGCTGCGCCAGGATGAACAGGTACAGCACCCAGTGCATGGCTTCTCCCGCCAGATGCATCCAGCGCGGGCCGGGTTCCGGCGCCGGTGCGCCGCGCACCAGCCGCCACAGCAGCCGCGGCACCGCCAGAACCAGCACCAGCGCCCCGGCCCATTCATGGATGTCCATGGCCAGCACGCGCTCCGGCGTGCCCTTGTCGAAGTTGCCCTTCAGTTCGATGGCCGCATACGCCAGCGCCACCAGCACGAACACCGCCCAATGGAAGCACACCGCGAGCCGGTCATAGCGGCGCGATGGCGACAACACTTCCGGCAGGCCCTGCATCGGCTTGATGCCCTGAGTAGCGCGGTTCATGGTGGGTTCTCCTTCCTGGTTGACACGGACCCAGCGTAGCGCAAGCGGCACGGACGGGTCCTAACCGCCATCAAGCAACGGGCAACAAAAAACCCCGCCGCGGCGGGGTTTCTTCAGCGACGGTTCAGCTTACTTCTTGTAGTTGGCCACGCCGTCGGTGATTTCCTTGTGGGCTTCCTCGATGCCGGCCCAGCCTTCGACCTTGACCCACTTGCCGGCTTCCAGTGCCTTGTAGTGCTCAAAGAAGTGCTTGATCTGGTCCAGCAGGTTTTGCGGCACGTCCGACAGGCCCTTCATGTAGGCGGTGGCGGGCGACAGCTTGTCCACCGGCACGGCGACCAGCTTGGCGTCCACGCCCGACTCGTCGGTCATCTTCAGCATGCCGAGTGCACGGCAGCGCACCACGGCGCCGGCCAGGATCGGGAACGGGGACAGCACCAGCACGTCCACCGGGTCGCCGTCGCCCGACAGGGTCTGCGGAATGTAGCCGTAGTTGGCCGGATAGCGCATGCCGGTGCCGATGAAGCGGTCCACGAACAGCAGGCCGGTTTCCTTGTCTGCCTCGTACTTCACCGGATCGCTCTGGGCCGAGATCTCGATGATGACGTTGAAATCGTTGGGGATGTCCTTGCCCGGGGTGACGAGGTTGAAGCTCATGCGGTTCTCCAGATGCCTGCGCTGTGTTGTCGGATGGCGGGCATTATAACGGCTCGCGCCTGACCGGTTGCTGACAAGCCAGGCCCGTTCTGACTTCCCTGCCCGCTGCAACGCGTTGCAGCGACGCCCGCGTGCGCGATAATGGCGCATTCTTCAGCCGACACTGAATAGCCGCAGCCTTCGTGCTGCCCCGGAGCCACCCATGCATGCCCAGCACTTTGTTGCCAACCGCCTGATCGCGCCGGACAACGGCCTGCGCATCAAGGTGTTCGACCCGTCCAACGGCGAGCCCTTCGCCGAGATCGCCCGCGGCAACGCCACCGACGTCAACGTTGCGGTCCACGCCGCGCGCCAGGCCGCCGAGGGCGCCTGGGGCCAGATGGCCCCGGCCGAGCGCGTGCGCCTGCTCAACCGCGTCGCCGTGGCGCTGATCGCGCATGAAGAGGAACTGGCCGCGCTGGAAGCGCGCGACACCGGCAAGCCGCTGCGCCAGGCCCGCGCGGACGCCCGCGCGGTGGCGCGCTACTTCGAGTTCTACGCCGGCGCGGTCGACAAGCTGCACGGCCAGACCATCCCCTACAACCCCGGCTACACCGTGCTGACGGTGCGCGAGCCGCACGGCGTGACCGGCCACATCATCCCGTGGAACTACCCGCTGCAGATCTTCGGCCGCAGCGTGGGCGCGGCGCTGGCTGCCGGCAATGCCTGCGTGGTCAAGCCGGCCGAGGACGCCTGCCTGTCGCTGCTGCGCGTGGCCGAGATCGCCGCCGAGGCCGGCCTGCCCGAAGGCGCACTCAATATCATCACCGGCTACGGCCACGAAGCCGGCGCCGCGCTGGCGCGCCATCCCGGCATCCACCACATCTCGTTCACCGGCTCGCCGCAGACCGGCAAGCTGGTGTCGCAGCTGGCCGCCGAGAACCACGTGCCGGTCACGCTGGAACTGGGCGGCAAGTCGCCGCAGATCGTGTTTGCCGATGCCGACATCGATACGCTGGTGCCGGTGGTGGTCAACGGCATCGTGCAGAACGCCGGCCAGACCTGCTCGGCCGGCAGCCGCCTGCTGGTGGAGCGCCCGGTCTATAACGCGCTGCTCGACCGCATTGCCTCGGTGTTCGAGTCGCTGCGCGTGGGCCCGGCCGAACTCGACCTCGAATGCGGCCCGCTGATCAGCCGCAAGCAGCAGCAGCGCGTGTGGGACTTCGTCTCCGACGCGCAGCACGCCGGCGTGGCGGTGATGGCGCAGGGCCAGATCGTGGCCGAGGCGCCCGAGGCCGGCTACTACCAGGTGCCGATGCTGTTCCGCGATGTGCCGCCCGCGCATCGGCTGGCACAGGAAGAAGTGTTCGGCCCGCTGCTGGCGGCCATGCCCTTCGACACCGAGGCCGAAGCCATCGCGCTGGCCAACGGCACGCCCTACGGCCTGGTCGCCGGCGTCTGGACCCGCGACGGCGGACGCCAGCTGCGCCTGGCGCACAAGCTGCGCGCGGGCCAGGTCTTTATCAACAACTACGGTGCCGGCGGCGGCGTTGAGCTGCCCTTCGGCGGCAGCGGCCAGTCCGGCTACGGCCGCGAAAAGGGCTTCGAGGCGCTGTACGGATTCACCACACTGAAAACCATTGCCATCCAACATGGGTAACATCAATTTCCTTTCCGTCGCGTTTGCCATCTTCTTTTTCTGGATGGCGTGGCACGTGCGGAACAAGCGCGCCACCAATCCCTCCGGCATGCCGCGGCTGCAGGTGTTCAAGCGCAAGTGGGGCGATGTGGTGGGCGACCGCGTGCACTGGTGCCTGTATGTGGCGCTGCCGTTTTTGCTGGCGGTGATGATGGTCGCGAATGCGTTGCGCGGGCGGGGGCCGTTTTCGCATTGATATCGCCGCACTGAACGATTCCCCGCACCGATCACCGAAAATCACAACACAAGGAGACAAGCGATGAGACTGGCCAACAAGGTAGCGATCGTCACCGGCGGCGGTTCCGGCTTCGGCGAAGGCATCGCCCATACCTTCGCGCGCGAGGGCGCCAGCGTGCTGGTGGCCGACCTGCGCGAAGACGGCGCCGAGCGCGTGGCCGCGGCGATCCGCGAGGCCGGCGGCCAGGCGCGCGCGGTGCGCGCCGACGTCTCGCGCGGCGACGATACCGAGGCCATGCGCGAGGCCGCGCTGGCCGCCTTCGGCGACGTGCATATCGTCGTCAACAACGCCGGCACCACCCATCGCAACAAGCCCATCCTCGACGTCACCGAGGATGAGTTCGACCGCGTCTATGCGGTCAACGTCAAAAGCATCTACTGGTCGGCGCGCGCCTTCATCCCGCACTTCCGCCAGCGCGGCGGCGGCGTGTTCGTCAATATCGCCTCCACCGCCGGCATCCGCCCGCGGCCTGGGCTGGTCTGGTACAACGGCAGCAAGGGCGCGGTCATCACCGCCAGCAAGGCCATGGCGGCCGAGCTGGGCAAGGACAATATCCGCGTCAACTGCGTCAACCCGGTGATCGGCGCCACCGCGCTGCTTGAAGAATTCATGGGCATGCCCGACACGCCCGAGAACCGCGCGAAGTTCCTCGCCACCATCCCGATGGGGCGCATGTCGACGCCGCAGGACGTGGCCAATGCCTGCCTCTACCTGGCTTCCGACGAAGCCGCCTTCATCACCGGCACCTGCATCGAAGTCGACGGCGGGCGCTGCGTCTGAGCCCTGCTTCACCGGCATTTCCTTGTCGTAACACCGCTGTACCGCGTCGCAAGAACGCAAACATCCTCAGGAGACGGCATGACAACGACCGCAGTAACCCCCGGCGTCGGCGACGCCGCCTTTGAAGATGCCACCTACCGCAAGGTGAGCTGGCGCCTGGTGCCTTTCCTGCTGCTGTGCTACGTGGTGGCCTACCTGGACCGGGTCAACGTCGGCTTCGCCAAGCTGCAGATGCTCAACGACCTGAAGTTCAGCGAGACGATCTACGGGCTGGGCGCAGGCATCTTCTTCATCGGCTACTTCCTGTTCGAAGTGCCCAGCAACGTGATCCTGCACAAGGTGGGTGCGCGCATCTGGATCGCGCGCATCATGATCACCTGGGGCGCGATCTCGGCGGCGATGATGTTCGTCACCACGCCGACCATGTTCTACGTGCTGCGCTTCCTGCTTGGCATTGCCGAGGCCGGCTTCTTCCCCGGCATCATCCTGTACCTGACCTACTGGTACCCGGCCAACCGGCGCGGGCGCACCACCACCTTCTTCATGACCGCGATCGCGCTGTCGGGCGTGATCGGCGGCCCGCTGTCGGGGTGGATCATGCAGTCGTTCGACGGCCACAACGGCTGGTCGGGCTGGCAGTGGATGTTCCTGCTGGAAGGCGTGCCGTCGATCCTGGTGGGGCTGTGGGTGCTGGCCTACCTGGATGACCGCATCGCGCACGCCAAGTGGCTGACAGGCGAGGAAAAGGCGCTGCTCGAGCGCAACATCGCCGCTGAAGACGCGCACAAGGAAGACCCGCCGATCCGCACCGTGATGTTCAGCCCGCGCGTCTGGCTGATGAGCGCGATCTACTTCTGCTTCGTCATGGGCCTGTACGGCGTCAGCTTCTGGCTGCCGACCATCATTAAGCAGACTGGCGTGAAGAGCGCGCTCGACATCGGCCTGCTGACCGCGATCCCGTATGGCTGCGCGGTGATCGGCATGGTGCTGGTGGCGCACAGCGCCGACCGCAGCGGCGAACGGCGCTGGCATATCGCAATCCCGGCGCTGCTCGGCGCATTCGGCCTGCTGCTGTCGGTGCATTGGGCCACCGATACCACGCTGGCCATGTTCGCGCTGACGCTGGCCACCATCGGCATCCTGACCACGTTGCCGCTGTTCTGGAGCCTGCCCACGTCGTTCCTGGCCGGCACCGGCGCGGCCGCGGGCATTGCGCTGATCAACTCGCTGGGCAACCTCGCCGGCTTTCTCAGCCCGTATGCGGTGGGCTGGCTCAAGGACCTGACCAGGAGCACGGACTCCGGCATGTACCTGCTGGCCGCGTGCCTGGTGGTAGGCGCGGCGCTGACGCTGTCGGTCCCGGCCCGGCTGGTGAGCCGCAGGTAAGCAAGCGCGTCGCGGGTAGCCTGCAACGGCGCTTTCCGGCAAGGAAAGCGCCGTTTTTTCATGGGATCTGCGCAAGTGCCTGGCGCGGCGCTCGTGCGGCGACAATGCGCCATCCGCTGACGCCGATGTAGGACCACACCCGGCAGTGTGGTCCCGGCTTTCGCCCTAGCATGGAAAGGAAGACACCCGGAGTGATCCACACGGGGTCCTCCGGGCATGTGAATCCTGAAGATTGCCAAGGAGGCCACGATGCCGCACCTGCCCCCGTTTGCCCCTACCCAGTCACTGAAGCGCGTCGAAGCGCGGCTCGCACGCCGCACTCGCGTCAAGCGCCTTGTGATCGCGCTAAGCGCCGGCGTGGTCGCGCTGCTGGCCCTTGTCCCGGCGGCCAGCCATGCCCAGGCACCCGTGGTCGAAGCCACGCCCGCATCCGCCACGCCCGCGCCAGCTCCGGCAGCTACTGCTCCGGCAGCGACCGCCCCTGCCCCGGCTGGTGCCATCGCGCCAACGCCGGGCGTGAGCCCGCCCGCAACGCAGCCGCCCACCAGCATGCCGCCGCCAGTGGCCCAGCCTGCGCCGCCGGCACCGGCACCGGGTACTGCAGCCCCGCCGCCAACGGCCTCGCCGGCACCGGCACCGGGCGGCGCCGCACCTGCCGTGCCCGCTCCGCCGCCGACCGCGGCCCAGCCACGCCCACCGCTGACCACGCCGCCGCCTCCGCCGCCACGGGACGCCATGGTGCAGCGTACCGCGGGACCGGTGACCTATATCTGCGGCGGCGTCGCCGAGGACGAGCAGGTCGCGCTGCAACGGCTGGCACGCAACTTCAACATGAGCCTGCTGTTTACCCAGGGCGATCGCGGCGAGTACCTGTCCGATGTCGACGTGAAGCTGATGCGCGGCAACAAGGAAGTGGCGAGCTTTGTCGCCGACGGGCCGCGCTGCCTGCTGAAGGCGCCGAGCGGCACGTACAGCGTGCGGGCGACTTACCAGGGCCGGACCAAGACGGCCACAGTGAGCACCGGCGGGCGCAACAACCAGATGCGCTGGTAGGTTTCAGGGTGGCAGCGCCGCGACGCGGCGTTGTTGGAGGAGAGAAAAAGCGCGGCGTCTTGCGATGCCGCGCTTTTTGTTTTGGCGGGTTGCTTTTTGCCGAATGCCTTACGCAAACTGACGGTGGTCTCCCTCTCCCGCAAGCGGGAGAGGGGACCAAACACTCAGGCGGGCGGCCCCTCGCCCAGCATCTGCGCCACTGATGCCGCCGTCCCCGCCGCGCGCGCGCCCAGCAGGCGCTGCAGCGTGGCCAGCAGGTGGTCTTCGTTATACGGCTTGCCGAGGTAGACGTTGACGCCGATCTCCTCCGCATAGCGGCGATGCTTGTCCGCCGTGCGCGAGGTGATCATCACCAGCGGCATGTGCGCGGTGCGCGCGTCGGAGCGCACGTTGCGGGTCAGGTCGAAGCCGTCCATGTTCGGCATCTCGATGTCCACCAGCATCGCATCCGGCATCACGTCCTGCAGCTGCTTGAGCGCATCCACGCCGTCGCGCGCCAGCACCACCTGGTAGCCGGCGCGGCCGAGCAGACGCTGGGTCGCCTTGCGCACGGTCAGCGAATCGTCAACCACCATCACCGTGGGCTGCAGCGCCAGGCCCCGCACCGGCGCGGCGCTGCCGTCGCCGGCCAGTTCGGCGACCGCGCCCAGCGGCCCGGCCACCGGTTGCGCCAACTGCGGCGCCAACTGCGGCGCCAACTCCGGCGCGGACTCCGCGGGAACCACCTGCTGCGGCGCGGGCTGGCCGCGCTCGCGCAGCAGCCGCTGCGCCAGCACCACCGGGTTGTAGATCAGCACGATCTCGCCGTCGCCGAGCGTGGTCGCGCCGGCAATGCCTTCCAGCCGCGCCAGCTGCGGCCCGATGTGCTTGACCACCACTTCGCGGTTGCCGACCACCTCGTCCACGTGCACGGCGACACGTTCGGCGCCGCTGCGCACCAGCACCACCGGCGAGTACTTGCGGCCGGCTGCCACGCCGTTGCCCTCTTCCAGCAGCGCGCCGAAATAGAAGAACGGCACCTCGGCGCCGGCCACGGCGAAGCGTCCCTGGTTGTAGGCCTCCACCAGCGCCGGCGCGCGCAGCTGCTGCACCTGGTCGATCATGCCGCTGGGTACGGCATAGCGCCGCGCGCCCAGCGAGAACACCAGCACCTGCGTGATGGCCGTGGTCAGCGGCAGGTGCACGGTAAAGGTGGTGCCCTGCCCGGCCTTCGAGGCCAGCGTGATGCGGCCGCCCAGCGCCACGGTCTCGGCGCGCACCACGTCCATGCCGACGCCGCGCCCGGCGAGCTCGGAAACCGTGTCCGCCGTGGAAAAGCCGGGGGTGAAGATCATCTCGGTCAGGCGTGCCTCGCCGGCGTCGTCGTCCGGCGCGAGCAGGCGGCGCTCGACCGCGCGCGCGCGGATGCGCGCCAGGTCCAGCCCGTTGCCGTCGTCGACGAAGTGCAGCACCACTTCGTTGCCTTCCTGCTGCACCTCGAGCGTCAGCGCGCCCGTGGCGGGCTTGCCGGCGGCGCGGCGTTGCGGCGCGGGCTCGATCCCGTGCACCACCGCGTTGCGGATCAGGTGTTCGATCGGGCCGGCCATGCGGTCCAGCACGGAGCGGTCGATCTCCACCGTGCCGCCCTTGATCAGCAGCCGCACTTCCTTGCCGGTCTCCGCGGCGGCCTGGCGCGCCACGCGGTACAGGCGCTCGGCCAGCGCGTCGAACTGCACCATGCGCGCCTGCATCAGGCTGCGCTGCAGCCCGCGCGTCAGCCGCGCCTGTGCGGCCAGGTCGCCGGCGGCGCGGTCGAAGCCGCGCTGCAGGTTCTGCTCGACGGTGGCCACGTCGTTGACCGATTCGGCCATCATCCGCGTCAGTTCCTGGAAGCGGGTGAAGCGGTCGAACTCGAGCGGGTCGAACTCCTGCTTGTGCTGCGCGTCGGCGATGCGCGACGCCATCTGCGATTCGGCCTGGATCTCGATCTCGCGCAACTGGCCGCGCAGGCGCGCCACGTTGTCGTTGAGTTCGCCCAGGTAGGTGCGCATCGCGTCGAGTTCGCTGTCGAGCCGCGCGCGCGTCGCGCCGACTTCACCGGCCTCGTTGATCAGCGTATCGAGCGCGCGCGCCTGCACGCGCACCAGCGCACGCTGCGGCTCGGCGGCCGGCGTGAGTCCGGTGGGCGGCATCGGCACCATCACGTCCGCGGGCCCGGGCATGACCGGCAGCATGGAGCCCGCACCGGCAACGTCGGCGGCAGGATCCAGGGCCGCTTCAGGGTGCGCTTCGGCAGCGGGTTCTGCCTCATCCTGCGGCGACACGCTGAGGCCGTTGATCACATCGGGGTCGTCGGCGGGCAGCAGGCGTCCGGCCTGCAGCGCTTCGGCGTGCGCGAGGATGCGGTCGTACCAGGCGTAGAGGCGCGCGAACAGCTGCGGCCCGGCGCCCTGCCCGGCCTGCGCGCGCAGGCTGGCATCGAGCAGCGTCTCCATCTCGTGCGCGGCCTGGCCCAGCGCCATCGCGCCCGCCATGCGCGCACTGCCCTTGAGCGTATGCAACGCGCGCAGCACCAGTCCGCCGTGGCGCGTGTCCGCCGGCGCCGCTTCCCAGGTGCGCACCAGCTTGCCGAGTTCGGGGAGCGTGCCCTGGGCTTCCTCGAGGAATATCTGGACCAGCGCCTGGTCAGGCGCGGCGTCAGACGCGCGGGCCGCAGCGTCGCCGGCCGCCACCGCGACCGGCGGCCGGTGCGAAGTCGGCAGCGCGATCACCACGGCATCATGCTGCGCAGGCGGCGCGGGCTGGGCCGGCGCAGGCGCGGGCTCAGCCACCAGCGGCACTTCGTCGTCCCCGTGCGGCGGCTGGCCATAAAGCTGCGCCATGTCATCCACCGGCGCGGACGCTGCGGGCACGGCCACGCGCGGGCGCAGCAAGGCGCGTTCGCCGAATTCCACCAGGCTGCGGCGCAGGCCGGCGTCGGCTTGCGGCCACACGCCGGCGGCAAACTGGTGCAGCATGCCGCGCAGCCGTTCAACCGCCTGCTCCAGCAGGCGGAAGTCGCCCGGATGCATCGCCACCGGGTGCGAGCCCAGCTGCAGCAGCAGTCCTTCCAGCGCTTCGGCGATCTCGCGCACCGGCTCCAGCCCCACGGTCGAGGCACTGCCCTGCAGCGTGTGCGCCACGCGCAGCGCCAGTTCGCTCGGGCACGGATGGTCCTCGTGGCGCCATTCGGAAACATCGGTGGCGAACTGGCGCAGCAGGTCGTCGGCCTCTTGCAGGTAGACGTTGTAGAGCGCCAGGCCGATGCGCACCGGGCCGATGACCTTGTAGTTGTCCTCGTCGCTAGACAAGCCGCCGGCCAGGCGGAACGGAATGACGTTGTCGTCGTCGGCGGGCGTGTCCTGCGGTGCCGCCGCGCCCGGCTGGCTGTCGTCCGCGGACGCTGCGCGCGGAGCTTCTTCGGGGATGGAGGGCTCGGCTGGCACCGCCTCGTCGGCCGTCGCCAGGCCGCCGTCGCGCACCGCCTCGGCGGTCGCCACCAGCGGCGCGATGTCGTGCGCCGCAGCTGCATCGCGGTGCAGCTGTGCCACCCACACCGAGAGCTCGGCGTGCGCGCGGCGCAGCAGCGACAGCAGCGCCGGCGCCGGCGCGCGCGCCTCGGCGATCCACAGGTTCATCACCTGCTCCACCGCCCAGGCGGCTTCGCCGTAGCGATGCAGCCCGACCATGCGGCTCGAGCCCTTGAGCGTATGGAAGGCGCGCCGCACGCGGCTGAGCGTGTCGGCATCGCCCAAGGCATCGACACCTGCGTTGAGGTCGCCGGCAATACCGCCCAGTACCTCGTCGGCTTCGTTCAGGAAGATGTCGAGCAGCTCGGCATCGACCGCCGCGCTGTCGCCGGCGGCGGGCAGGGCCGGCTCTGCGGCAGCGGCAGGCAGGGGCGCGGGTTCGGGTTCGCCCGCGGCATCTGCCAGCGCCAGCATCAGGCGGCCGGCGGCATCGTCGCTGCCAGCCAGCCAGGCATTGCATTGGGTGGTGGCATCGGCGGCGCGGCGCCGCAGCGGCGCATTGTCGTCGATCGCGGCCTGGTCTGCCAGTGCCTGCAGCGCGGCACGCAGCCGCTGCACCTGCGGTGCGTCGGGCATGGGGCCGGCGTGCAGCGCTTCGGCCGCGGCGTCGCGCGCGGCAGCGAGCGGATGCTGGAAAGCGCGCCCGTCATCGGCGGCTGCGACTTCGGCGGGGATGTCTTGACGGCGGGCGCGGCCGAATTCAAGCGCATCGGCAAAGGCATGGACGGTGCCCAGCTCTGCCGCCACGGCGGCGAGCAGTTCGGTGCGCAAGGCGGCATCGGAAGCGTGGGGGGCATCGCCAACCGCGGCCAGCCGCTCATTGACAGCCTGCACCGCAGCCATGGCCCTGCCCGCGTCGCCGGCCAGCGCGGCCGCTAGCGCCGGCGACGCCTGCAGCCGCTCCAGCGTGTTGCCCAGCGTCGCGAACGCCTGGCGCGCATCGCGCAGGTGGCCGGCGCCGTCGGCACGCGCGGCGTTGCGGTCATAGCTGTCCAGCCACGATTCGCCGCTGTCGAGGTTCGCGCGCAGCTGCGCCACGGCCTCGCCGCGCAGCGCCTGCGCGCGCGCATCGTCGACCATGCTGGCCAGCCAAGCCGGCGCGCCCACGGCGGGATCCGACAGCGACTGGTGCAGGCAGTCGGCCAGTGCCTCGCACTGCGCGGCAAAGCGCGCCGCGGCGGGATGGGCGGATTGTCCGTGCACGCGCCACGGCAAGGCGAGCGCACGCGCCAGGAACAACGCGATGCCGGTGGCGCCCAGCGCTGCGGCACGGCTACGCTCCCAGTTCGGCCCCGCGGCCGACACCGCCGCCTGCGACAGGCAGCGCTGCAGCGGCGGCTGTCCCAGCGGCTGCGCGGCTTCGGCGAGCGCCGCCAGCGCGGTTTCCCAGCCGGCCTGGTCGCCGGCAGCGGCCTGCTCCAGCCCCGCGGCGGCCTGCTGCAGGTTGCGCGTATCGATCGGGTCGAGCCAGCCGTAGTAGCGCAGCCGGAAGTCGGCATCGGCCACCGCGTGCGCGGCGTCGAGCCGGAAGGCCGCCAGCGTACGGGCGATGACGCTGCGCGCGGCAGCCGCGCCATCGGCCTGGACCGCGTCTGCGGCAGCCGTTTTCGCCAGCCCCGTGCACACCAGCAGGAACACGGCATCGTTCAGCAGCGCCTGCGGCACGCGCACATGCCCTTGCTGGTACTGGCGCAGCAGCAGGTTGGCACGCCCGGCAAAGCGCTTGGCCAGCAGGTCGGACGGCAGCAGTCCATATGCAAGCGCGCGGAACACCAGCCCCAGCACATGCCACACGTCGCGGTCCGGGTGGTCGGCGGCGCGGCGCGGCTCCTGCTCGTTGGCGCGCACTTCATCCAGCGCCGCATGCAGTGGCAGCCAGGCCTCGCGCAGCAGGGCCGGGTCCTGGCACGCGGCGGGCAGGCGCATGGCCTTCAGCAGCGTGGCCTCGAACTGCTGGCGCGCGCGCGTGATGGCGGCGGGGCTGCGCGCCGGCAGCAGCATGCCGGGCAGCATCTGCAGCTCGTCGAGCCACAGGTCGGCCGGATGCACGCGCTCCTCGCGCAGTTGCGCCAGCACGCCGGCGTAGGGCTGGAACAGCCGCAGCGGGGCCTCGTCGTCGCCGGCCATCAGGTCGTCGACATATTCGGCCAGTGCCTGCACGCCGGCGCGGAACACCGCCAGCGCCTGCGCATCGGCGGCAAGCTGGCCGGCATCGATGGCCTCGAGCAGGCGCCGCAGCGCCTGGCAGTACGGATCGGTGCCGCGCAGTCCGACGATATGCACCGCGCCGGCGGCCTGGTGCAGGTGCTGGCCGGCGAGCCGCAGCGAGGTGGTATCGCGCGCGCCCAGCGCCTCGGGCGCCTGGCGGATTTCATCGACGTAGTGGCCCAGCTCCGCGGCCGCGTCTTCGAGCGCGCCGCGCAGGCTCGGCGCGAGCCACGCCAACCCGGACAGGTCGCGCGCCGCGCCGCCGGCGTCGGCCGGCGCGGCAGTGGTGGCCGATGCGGGCAGCGGCGCCGCTTCCGGTTCGGGCATGGCGGGCGCCGGCAGCGATGCGTTGGCATCGGCCGCTTCGCTCGGGAGGGGAAAATTCATGGACATGACGGCTTCCAGTGCGGCGCCGCCAGGGCGGCCGCGGGCGGCCCGCCGCGGCGGCAGGCAGGCGCTGGGTTGGCTTGTTGGCAGGCGTGGCGGCAGTTGCCGCGCTGCGCGGAAGCAGTCGCAGGCGTCATCCGGCCACTCAGGCGATCTTGAAGCGCGACACCGAGTTGCGCAGTTCCTCGGACAGCAGCGTCAGCTGGCGCACGGATTGCGCGGTCTGGCGCGTGCCGCTGGTGGTCTGCTCGGTAACCTGCAGGATGCGTTCGATATGGCGCGCCACCGTGGTGGCAAGGTCGGCCTCGTGCGAGGTGGACTGCGAGATCTGCTCGATCAGCTCCGCCAGCTGGCGCGACACGCGGCCGATCTCGACCAGCGCCGCGCCGGCGTTGTCCGACAGGCGCGCGCCTTCGACCACGCCCTGCGTGCTGCGCTCCATGGCGTGCACGGCGTCCTGGGTATCGGTCTGGATGGTGCGGATCAGCGCCCCGATCTGCTTGGTGGCCTCGCCGGAGCGTTCGGCCAGCCGCTGCACTTCCTCGGCCACCACCGAGAAGCCGCGCCCGGCTTCGCCGGCCGAGGCGGCCTGGATGGCGGCGTTCAGTGCCAGCACGTTGGTCTGCTCGGTAATGTCGGAAATCAGCTCGACGATTTCACCGATCTCCTGCGACGATTCGCCCAGGCGCTTGATCCGCTTGGAGGTTTCCTGAATCTGCTCGCGGATGTCGTTCATGCCGGTGATGGCGTTCTGCACCGCCTGCTGGCCCTGCTCGGCCGCGGTCAGCGAGGCGCGCGCCACATTGGCCGACTCGGCCGCGCCGCGCGACACCTGCGTGATGCGGTCGGCCATCTCCACCACCGATTCGCCGGTCTGGCGGATCTGGCGCGACTGCTCCTCGGTGGTCGACAGCAGCTGGGTCGAGGTGGCCTGCACCTGCCCCGACGCCTGCGTCACCTCGCCCGCGGTCTGCTGCACCCGGCCGACCAGCTCGCGCAGCTCTTCCACGGTGTAGTTGACCGAGTCGGCGATGGCACCGGTGATGTCCTCGGTCACCGTGGCCTGCCGCGTCAGGTCGCCGTCGGCGATATCCTGCAGCTCGTTCATCAGCTGCAGAATGGCCTTCTGGGTGTTGTCGTTGTTGCGCTTTTCATCGAGGCGGCGCGCTTCGGCCTCGCGTTCGCGCGCCTCGGCTTCGAGGGCGCGCATGCGCGAATCGCGCAGGTACAGCGCGGCCAGGCCGACCAGGCACAGCAGCGTCAGCAGCGCCGACACCACGGTCGCGCCCAGCGTCACCGGGCGCATGCGCGCCGACTCGGCATAGGCGCGCTGCAAGGCCGACAGCTCGCCGCGCAGCGCCTCGTTGTCGTTGAAGATCTGCTGCTGCGCGCGCTTGGCGGCGATCAGGCCGGGCAGGTTCTGCAGGATGGTCTGGGTGGTCTTCTGCACCGCGTCGAAACGCTGCGACAGCTGCTTCAGGTAGCCGCGCGTCTCTTCGTCGGTGGCCGCGTTGAGACGCAGCGCTTCGCTGCCGTTCATCAGCCCGTCGAGCGTCTCGCGGAAGGTGTTGGTGTCCTTGCCGAGCAGGAACGCGGTCTCGGGGTTGACGCCTTCGCCGGCCAGGAACTCGTTCAGGTTCTTGCCCAGGCGCTGCGTCAGCATCACCAGCTGCGCGGACGCCGCCACCTCGCGCGCATTGGCGCCGGACTGCAGCTTGATCGCGGCCACCTGCTCGGCGGCTTCCAGCAGTTCAGGGTTCGACGCGTTGAAGACCTGCAGGGTCTGGCCGATCGTCGTCAGAACAGGCCGCTGGGCCAGCACGTCGGCCGCGCTCTTCTCCGAGCGCTTCCACGACGTCATCGCGGTTTCCAGCAGCGGCGCGGCATCGCCCGTGGTGGCGCGCACGTGTTTCTCGTCGCTGCCGTCCTGCAGCGCCTTCAGGTCCTTCGCCAGCGTCTCCTTGGACTCGCGCAGCTGCGTAAAGGCCTGCGCATTGCCCAGCAGCGCCACCGGCACCGCCTTGCCCAGGCGCTGCGAGTGCATCAGCATGTCGCCGGCGATCTCGATCTGCGCCGCGGCATTGTTGGCGATGCGGTTATCCAGGTACACCGAGCCCAGCAGCGCCACCAGCGACACCACCACGCCCACGGTCAGCACCCGCTGCTGCGACGAGAACGGCATGCGGCCCATCCACGCCGACACGTGCTCCAGCGGCGTGGCGCCAAGCCCGGCGGGTGCGGCCGACGCGGCAGGTGTGGCAGGCGCGGCAGGTTCCGCGGGCGCGGCTTCCCGGCCGCCGGCATAGGCCATGTCCGGCCCGCCGCCAAGGGCGGCGGCGGCGTCGGCTGCCGGCGTACGCCGGCCCAGGCTGAATTTCTTGAAACCCATGGCACCCTCTTCCGTTCTATTCGTTGTTGTGCCCGGCGGCTCGTGCCGGGTGCGCCAGGCCGGGGCCAGCGCTTGTTTCTTGCTTGCTCGCCGCGCTGCGCGCCTCAGGCCGCGCTGCGGCCCACCTGCAGGAACGCCGGCGCGTCCAGCAGCGCGCGCACGTTGAGCACCTGCCAGTCGCGCCCGTCGCGGTCGGCAAAGCGCTGGCCCTCCCAGGCCGGCGCTTCATCCGATCCCTGCGCCAGTCCCTGCGCCGCCTCCTCGTGCGGCAGCCCCAGTTCCGTGGCATGGCGCAAGCCGGCCACGCGCGTGGCCAGGATCGCGCAGGCGCGCTCCACCTGGCGCGACAGCACCACCAGCTTGCTGCCGGGCTGCACCGGCGTGGGCGAGCCGCCGCAGAACAGGCTGAAATCGATCACGCCAAGCAGGCTGCCGCGCGCATTGACCAGGCCGCTGTACCACGGCTGCGTCAGCGGCACGCGGCTGGGCGGGCGCATGTCGAGCACCTCGCCGGTCTCCGCCAGCGGCAGCAGCCAGTGGCGCGCGCCGATCTGCAGCGCCAGGTAGCTGTCTGCGGCGGGCAGGGTGCGCGCCTCGCGCAGGCGCCGGGCCAGCATGGCCTGGTAGTCCTGCAGGCGGGTGTGGCGGGCGCGTAGGTCTTGGCGTGGCGCGTTCATGTGGCGGTCCCCGGTACTGGTGGTGGCATCCCGTACGGCCGGCGCTGGCGGCTCAGTGCGCCAGCGCGGCGATCTTGCCCAGCAGTTCCTCGCCGTCGACCGGCTTGACGATGTAGTCCGACGCGCCCTGGCGCATGCCCCAGATGCGGTCGGTGTCCAGGCCCTTGCTGGTGCACATGATCACGGGGATGTCCTTGAAGCGGTCGTCGCGCTTGATCGCGCGGGTCGCCTGGTAGCCGTTCTGGCCGGGCATCACCACGTCCATGAGGATCAGGTCGAAGCTTTCCGATTCCAGGCGCGCGAAGGCCTGGTCGCTGTTGCCGGCGACCGAGACCTTGAAGCCGCGCTTGCCGAGCAGGTCGGACATGAACAGCGCTTCGGTCGGGGAATCGTCGACGATCAGGATCTTGTTGATGGCAGTCATGAGGTTTCCTTCGGTTCGTTCACGCCGTCAGCATGCCGGCAAGGCCTTTTCCGCCACGTCGGCGCGGACCGGCAGGCAGGCCTGCACGGCCTGCAGCAGCGCTTCGCGGGTGAACGGCTTGGCTAGATGGTCATGCGCCCCCACCAGCCGGCCGCGCGAGCGGTCGAACACGCCGTCGCGCGACGACAGCATGATCACGGGGATGGCGTGGAAGCGCGGGCTTTTCTTGATCAGGGAGCAGGTCTGGTACCCGTCCAGCCGGGGCATCAGGATGTCGCAGAAGACCAGGTCCGGATGCAGCTCGCCGACCTTGGCCAGCGCCTCGAAGCCATCCTCGGCCAGCATGACCTGGTATCCCGCCTGCGACAGGAAGATTTCCGCCGTGCGGCGGATGGTGCTGGAATCGTCGATGACCAGCACCTTGCGGCGCGCGTGCGCCTGGGTGTCCGGCATTGGTACGCCAGGCGCCGCAATGCTGGCGCCGGCGGCATTGACCCGCTGGTTTTCTTCTGTATGAGCGACCCGCATGTTGTTCCCGCGACCGGCCACGCCCTGCGGCGCGCCGGCAAGCACTAGAGAACACCCGTGCGGAGCAGCGCGACCCATGCGCGCCCCGACGGACCCCCGAAAAAATAATTCTGCTTCCCTTCAAGGCCGGGCCAGACCCGGCAGTGGCGGTGCGTGGAACCCGCACCTGCCTGCCGTCTTCCCCACCAATGGCGGATGGACGGCCACATAATTTGCAACAGAGTGTGACAAGACGCCGGTGGGCCGTCAATCCGGGGCGGCGGGCCCTTGACGGCGTTCTGTCGTATCGGCGCGACGCGCGCTGCCAGTGTGGCGGCTTTCTATGAAGCTTCGATGGCGCGCAAGCTGGCGTCGTGCCCGATGGCGGCCAGCGTCAGATGGCCACCATCTCGAAATCTTCCTTGCGCGCGCCGCATTCCGGGCAGGTCCAGTTGATGGGCACGTCTTCCCACCGGGTTCCCGGGGCGATGCCGTCTTCCGGCGCGCCTGCGGCTTCGTCGTAGATCCAGCCGCAGATCAGGCACATCCAAGTCTTGTATTCCATAACAGGCTCTGGCCACTCTCCATTAAAATCCAGCGCAGATGGTACCGAAACCGTGCCGCCCGCGCCAGCCGGCGACCGCCAGAATCGTGCCAGTTCCGCCGTGTTCGCGCATGTTAGCGCCGGATTGGCAGTCAATTGCCGTGACATTCCACGGTATTGCCTGCATGTCGACGAGACGCCGGCCGCGCCGCCACGTTCCCAGCAGTCCTTGATCCCACTCAACGCCATGTCCCGTAACCAGCAGCTCTTCGACCGCGCCCAGCAGACCATTCCTGGCGGCGTCAACTCCCCCGTGCGTGCCTTCCGCTCGGTGGGCGGCACGCCGCGCTTCATCACGCGCGCCGAAGGAGCCTATATGTGGGATGCCGATGGCCAGCGCTATATCGACTACATCGGCTCCTGGGGTCCGATGATCGTCGGCCACGCCCACCCCGAGGTGGTGCGCGCGGTGCAGGAGACCGCGGCCCACAGCTTCTCGTTCGGCGCCCCGACCGAGGCCGAGATCGCCATGGCCGAGGAAATCTGCAAGCTGGTGCCGTCGATCGAGCAGGTGCGGCTGGTGTCTTCCGGCACCGAGGCGACCATGAGCGCGCTGCGGCTGGCGCGCGGGTTTACCGGCCGCGACCTGATCATCAAGTTCGAGGGCTGCTACCACGGCCATGCCGACAGCCTGCTGGTCAAGGCCGGCTCGGGCCTGCTGACCTTTGCCGACACCACGCAGAACGCCCCCTCCTCGGCTGGCGTGCCGGCCGACGTCACGCGCCACACCATGGTGCTGGAGTACAACAACGTCGAGCAACTGGAGCAGGCCTTCGCCAAGCACGCCGGCGAGATCGCCGCGGTGATCGTCGAGCCGGTGGCCGGCAACATGAACCTGGTGCGCGCCAGCGACGCCTTCCTGAAGGCTATGCGCGAACTGTGCAGCCGCGACGGCGCGGTGCTGATCTTCGACGAAGTGATGACCGGCTTCCGCGTGGCGCTGGGCGGCGCCCAGGCCCACTACGGCATCCGCCCGGACATGACCTGCCTGGGCAAGGTGATCGGCGGCGGCATGCCGGCGGCAGCCTTTGGCGGGCGGCGCGACATCATGGCCAAGCTAGCGCCGCTCGGCGGCGTCTACCAGGCCGGCACGCTGTCGGGCAACCCGCTGGCGGTGGCCGCCGGCCTGACCACGCTGAAGCTGATCCAGGCGCCCGGCTTCTATGACAAGCTGGCCGCGCAGACCCGCAAGCTGGCCGACGGCCTGGCCGAAGCCGCGCAGGCAGCCGGCGTGCCGTTCGCAGCGGACGCCATCGGCGGCATGTTCGGCCTGTATTTCCGCGAAGGCGTGCCCGGCAGCTTCGCCGAGGTGACCAAGAGCGACACCGCGCGCTTCAATCGCTTCTTCCATGCCATGCTGGACAACGGCGTCTACCTGGCGCCGTCGGCGTTCGAGGCCGGCTTTGTCTCGGCGCAGCACGACGACGCCATCCTGGGCGCCACCTTCGATGCCGCGCGCAAGGCGTTCGCGGCGGCCTGAGGCCATGCCGGCGGGCGACGTGCCGGGGCGTCGCCTGGGCCGTCGCCTGGGCCGTCGCCTGGCAGATGGGCGGTGCGCTACACTTGGGACTCGCCAGGCCATGCCTGCCATGCCTAACCTGCGGAGTCCCACGATGCGCGCCTCTTTCTCCCTGTCCTCGCAACTGCGCTCGCCGCTGTCCGTGCTGCGCTGGCTGCTGCTGGCGGCCACGGCCAGCCTGCTGACCGCCTGCGGCTACAACGACTTCCAGGCCAAGGACGAGGCGGTCAAGGCGGCCTGGGGCGAGGTCATCAACCAGTACCAGCGCCGTGCCGACCTGATCCCCAACCTGGTCAACACCGTCAAGGGCTACGCCACGCACGAGCGCGAGACGCTCGAAGCGGTGACCAAGGCGCGCGCCGCCGCGACCAGCATCCAGGTCTCGCCCGAGACCCTGAACGACCCGGAAGCGTTCAAGCGCTTCCAGCAGGCGCAGGGCGAACTGTCCAGCGCGCTGTCGCGCCTGCTAGCGGTGTCCGAGAACTACCCGCAACTGAAGGCCGACGCCTCCTTCCGCGACCTGCAGTCGCAGCTGGAAGGCACCGAGAACCGCATCACCGTGGCGCGCCAGCGCTACATCGCCGCGGTGCAGGACTTCAATATCCTGGCGCGCAGCTTCCCCACCAACCTGACCGCGATGATCTTCAAGTACCCGGTCAAGCCGTCGTTCACGGTGGACAACGAGAAGGCCATCTCGACGCCGCCGGCAGTCAAGTTCTGAGGCGGCGGCCATGGGCCTGACCACCGGCCGCTCGCAGCAGCCGTCCTCCTGGCGCACCGGCCTGGCCGCGCTGCTGCTGTGGCTGGCGGCATGGCCGTGCGCGCCGGCGCTGGCGGCCGACGGCTTCGTGCCGGTGCCGCCGCTGACCCAGCGCGTCACCGACCTGACCGGCACGCTCAGCTCGCAGCAGCGCACCGCGCTGGAAAACGTACTCGCCGAATACGAGCAGCAGCGCGGCAGCCAGATCTTCGTGCTGATGGTACCGACCACCGAGCCCGAGCCCATCGACGCCTACAGCATCCGCGTGGCCGACGCCTGGCGCGCCGGGCGCAAGGGCATCGACGACGGCGTGATCGTGCTGATCGCCAAGGACAACCCGCCCGGGCTGCGCAAGATGCGGCTCGAGGTCGGCCGCGGCGTGCAGGGGTCGCTGACCGATGCCATGTCCAAGCGCATCCTGCAGGACGTGATGGCGCCGCATTTCCGCCAGAACGATTTCTATGGCGGGCTGGCGGCCGGCATCTCCGCCATCCAGGCCACCATCGACAAGGAAGGCCTGGCCGGGCCGCAGCCGCGCAAGGCGCAGCAATCCTCGGCGCTGGCCGACTGGCTGCCGGTGCTGTTCCCGCTGGCGATCATCCTGTTTTTCTTTATCGGCGCCATGCGGCGCTCGCGCGGGCCGCAGATCGTCACCACCCGGCGTGGCCGTGACGTGATCGCCGGCGGCCTGGGCGGGCTGGGCGGCTACGGCATGGGGCAGGACTGGGGACGACGCGGCGGTGGCTTCGGAGGAGGTTTCGGCGGCGGCGGGGGCGGTGGTGATGGTGGCGGCTTCAGCGGCGGAGGCGGCGGCGGCTTCGATGGCGGCGGCGCGTCCGGCAACTGGTGAACAAGGAGCGACGAGCATGCCCCATCTCCGACGTGCCCTGCACCATTTCGCCACCACCGCCGGCACCGCGCGCAAGCACTTCCCGGCCGAGGCCCAGCAGCAGCTCCATGCGGCCGTGCATGCCGGCGAGTCACGCCATCGCGGCGAAATCCGCGTGGTCATCGAGGCCAGCCTGCCGCTGGGCCACGCCTGGGCCGGCGTGACCCCGCGCGAGCGCGCCCGCTTCCTGTTTGGCGCGCTTGAAGTCTGGAATACCGCCGACCATACCGGCGTGCTGCTCTATATCAACCTGGCCGACCACGCCGTCGAGCTGCTGGCCGACCGCGGCATCGACGCCAGCGTCGGGCCGGCAATCTGGCGCGAACTGTGCGATGAACTGGCGCACGGGCTGAAGCAGGACCTGTCGGTGGCGCCGGTGCTGGTGACGGTGGCGCGCATCCATGAGCTGCTGGCCAGCCATTTCCCGTCGGATGGGGGGCACAACCCCAATGAGCTGGACGACCGGCCGATCGTGATTTAGCGGATTCCCCTGCGCAAGCGTTCACGGGTGAAACATCCTTTTGCCCGATATGGCGACCCGGGCCATGCCATTACGCTTGGTGGACAAGCAAGCATCACGGCGGGGCGAAGATTCCGCTGGATAGACGGGGGAAACCATGTCAGAAATCCTGGCGGCAAACGATCGGCCCAACGCGGCAGCCAAGTTGAACCTTCGGGAAGTACTGCTGGAGGTGATACTCAGATGTTCCACCGCCCTCATGCTGTGCCTATTCGCCTATTCGGCGATACGGCAGTGGCTGGCCGATCCATCACGCGTCACTCTGCTGTTGCTGGTGATTGCAAGCTGCCTGACGATCGGCCTGTCCCTCTTCGTCCGGGTGCCAAAAAAGCGAGACTGGAATCCGATCGCCGTCCTGTGCTCGTTGGGGGCTTCTTACTATTTCCTTGGCATCAAGCTGGCACCTGGGCAACACCTGGCGCCGGAAATAGTGGGCGCGTGCCTGCAGCTTGTCGGGATTTCATGGCAGATCTACGCCAAGCTGACGCTGCGCTTCTCGTTCGGGATACTGCCTGCCAACCGCGGGATCGTATCGCACGGGGCTTACCGGTTCGTGCGGCATCCGATCTACCTTGGCTACCTCATCGCTGATGTGGGCTTCCTGCTCACAAACTTCGGCCTGCAGAATTTGTTAGTCTACACCGGCCTGTATGCGCTTCAGGCTGTGCGGATCAACCGGGAAGAGGCGCTACTGTCCAACGATCCCGAATATCGGCAGTATCGCGAGAAAGTCCGGTTTCGCGCCGTTCCAGGCATTTACTGATCAGTGTGTTCACCCGCGAAGGTTTCAGCGAACACCCGCAGCCACCGGCGCGCGCCGCGCGCCCATCAGGTACCACACCGCCGCCAGCACCTGCAGCGCCACCAGCCCGCCCCACGCCGTCATGTGCGCCGCCTTCGGATAGTGGCCGCCGCTGGACGGCCACAGGTCCAGCACGAACCCTACCCCGACCTGGCACGCAAAGGTCGACAAAAACACCGTCAGCGTCAGTGCCGTGGTGGCCCTACCGATCAGCGCGTCGGGGAAGCTGCGCGCCAGCACCGCATAGGTCAGGATGCCGCTTGAGCCGAACACGCCGTAGGCCGCCCACAGCAGCACCGGCGGCAGCGGCACCTGCGCCATCAGCAGCGCCTGCACCACGATAAAACCGGTCATGCCGATGCCGGCAAAGGCATAGAGGCTGACGCCGATGCGCTCCAGGTGGCGCGCCGCCCAGCCCGAGCCGACGCAGCCCGCCATCATCGCAAAGCCGATCACCGAAACCAGCCGCGCACTGGTGCCCGGATCGAAACCCGGCACATCGCGCAGGAAGGCACCGACCCACAGCGTCTGCACCGCCAGGAACACGCCCTGGTTCAGCAGCGTCAGCGGCACCACGCGCCAGAAGCGCTCGCTGGCCAGGATCTGGCGCGTGCCGCGCAGCTGCTCGCGCAGGCTTTCCTTGCCGGCGCGTGGCTTGTCGGGCACGCCGAACCACAGCAGCGCCGCCATCGCCAGCGACACGACCGCCAGCCCGGCGCTGACCATGCGCCAGTCCGTCAGCGACAGCAGCCACGACAGCGGAGTGCCGACCAGCACCGCGCCGAACCCGCCGATCGCCATCACCACGCCGTTGAGCAACGGCATGCGCGACAGCGGGAACCACATCGACAGCGCCTGGATGGCGGCGCCAAGGCACACCGATACGCCCACGCCAATCAGCAGCCGGCCGGTGGCCAGCCCCGCCATGCCCGGCGCCAGCGCGAACACCAGCGAGCCGGCAACGGCCACCAGCAGCATCGTCGCCTCGGTGCGGCGCGGGCCGAAACGGTCCAGCAGGATGCCGGCGGGCAGCTGGGCACAGGCAAAGCCAAGGAAATAGAAGCTGGTGAGCAAACCCAGGTCGCCGGCATTGAGCCCCAGTTCGCGCGTCAGGTGCGGCGCGAAGCCCAGGTTGACCCCGCGGAACACATAGGACACCAGGAAGCCCAGCGAGAACACGGCCAGCACGCGCCAGCGCGCGTGGGCTTGTTCCGTTGGCGCCGGGACGGAAGACAAAGCGGATGAAGTGGTAGTCGTCATGGCCCGCATTGTCGTCCCCATTCCGGTGCAAGGCCAACGAAACATACCCGCGGCGATTGTGAGTAGAATTTGACGGCCATGTCCAGATCCCCCGGCAAACCCGCCCATCGCCCCGTCCACCTGCCCCCACTGCAAGCGCTGCGTGCGCTGGAGGCGGCCACGCGCCACCGCAGCTTCTCGCGCGCGGCCGAAGAGCTGGCGCTGACGCACAGCGCCATCAGCCACCATATCCGCGGGCTGGAAGCCAGCCTGGGCACCAAGCTGTTCCAGCGCAGCGGCAGCCAGATGACGCCGACCAGCGCGGGCGCGCGGCTGGCCGAACAGGTGCGCGCCGCGCTCGACAGCATCGAAAGCGCGCTGCGCGAGGCCGGCAACAGCGCCGCGCCGCCGGTGGTCCGGCTGCAGGTCAGCGTGATGGAGGACCTGGCCAATGCCTGGCTGATCCGGCGGCTGCCCAGCCTGCATGCACAGGTGCCGTCGCTGGACCTGCATTTGCGGCTGCACGCCGAGATCAGCCCGCCCGACCCGTACAGCGTCGACGTCGGCATCTGGCACCAGCGCGTGGACCTGCCCGGCTTCGAGTGCCACAACCTGATCGAGGACCACGTCATCGCCGTAGCCAGCCCGGCGCTGCTGGCGCGCTACCCCGGCTTCACGCTGGCCGACGTGCCGCGCCTGCCGATGCTGCGCTTTGCGCTGCGCCCATGGCGCGACTGGCTGGAAGCTGCCGGCCTGCCGGGTGACGAGCCCGAGCGCGGCCCGATCTTCCAGGATGCGGGGCTGATGCTGCAGTCGGCCGTGGCCGGACTGGGCCTTGCCACCGCGCGCGCGCAGCTGGCGCATGACTACTTGTCCAGCGGCCAACTGGTGCAGATCGGCTCGACCCGGATCCCATCCAGCCTGCACTACTGGGTCACCTGGCGCGAAGGCAACCCGCGGGAAAAGGCGATCCATGCCTTCCACGCCTGGCTTCAGGAGCAGGTGCGCGGCGATGCCATGCAAACGCATGCCACCGTCGGCGGGCAACGCCAGCAGTTTCAATCATGAAATTGTTTCGTACGTCGAAGTTGACAATACGAATCATTTTCGATAACACCAGGCAATTCAAAGGCTGGCCGGCGATCGCGGCGCCGGGCGCGGTGTTTCTGAACGCGACCTTCGACTCCCGCGAAAACCGCCTGAGTTTCATCAATGCAACCGATTTGTCAGCCGTGCCAGCGCGCAGGAATCTCCCGCGCCACCCATCCAAAAAGATGAGGCCGGGCCTTCGGCGTCATCCGCAAAACCATGCAAATGCTTGTCATCGGCCGTCCCAAGAGTCCTCCAGCACGGCTACGCCCGGCTGTAAAGCGCTAAAAGGTTGAGCCAGGCGAAGCCTGGCACACCGGTTCCGCTTAAAAAGGCTTCATCCCGTTGTAAAGGAAATGCAACTCCGGCGATCGGGCCGCCGCGTGCATCATCGGAGCCATGGCGCCCGAACCTCCAAAATGCCGCCTCCCCTCTTTCGGATGGCCGCGAATCCCTCCAGGTAGACCTTTCGGCACTCCATTTCGTAAAACTGTGACGTATACCTGACGTCGACAACTTCACTCATGCTGCATTGCACCATGAACCAGGCCGGGGATGTATCAGGATCGGAACGTTTTCTCACGCCACGGCGGCGGCCGGAACTCCCACTTTTTACGTTTCTCTTTTCGAATCAATGACTTGTGCCGCACTGGCACGTTCGTCGCACTTATGTCCCCGCGAACAGAAGCCCGACACAGGGGAAGTCTGAAACGGAAGCGGCAAACATACTGGCATGCGTTCGCCGAAGGTCAGTTTCAGAACGATCCTCGTATCCCAGGACGGGGCGTCGGGCTGGTGCTGTAAGCGTTGGGCCACGGGGCAGGAACTGGCCCGCACCGGCGGGTCGTTGCAGAGGCCGCCGACAAGATTAGAGGGAGGTCTTTCAGGACACGGGCCGCGCGCTTGCGCGTGGCCCGTGCAACCTGGAAGAACCCTGCCAGCCCGGACCACCGGGCGGCGAAAACGGGATCGCGGACGCACGGCTTGCCGGCGCGTCTGGAAAGAATGGGGTGCTGACCGGCCTGCCATGCAGGCGCTGCGAGACACCGCTGCCGTGACCGATGCCATCGACATCGGCGCGGCAGCGGCGGACTACGCGGCGCATCGGCGGGACGGCAAGAACAGAATTCGGGGAGGACGCCGGTTCGAGGCATCGATGATGCAGCGACGGCGCAGGCCTTATGGCCACCGAATCCGGTGCGTGGCAACCGCCGCCGCCGGTTTCGTCTGATAAGAAGAAATCCGGGGAAATCGTATGAGCGCGTATGCCAACCGCCCGCTGCTGTACCTGTCGCAGCATCACGACGCCATGCTCTGCAGGGTCCTGTCGCAACGGGGCTGGAAGCTCAGTTTCGCGTCGAACCTGCAGGAGTTGCACGCGCTCGCCCACACCTCCCAGCCGGCCGCCGCGCTGCTCGACGTGCACAGCGGCTTCAGCGATGCCGAGCTGGAATCGTTCGAACCGTGGCTGGCCCAACCGCAATTCGGCTGGATCGGCATCGTCGCCAGCCGCGAGGCGCTGAGCGAAGCGGCACGGCGCCTGCTCGGGCTCTACTTCGTCGACTACTACACCTCCCCGTTCGAGTCCGCCGACCTGGCCCACTCGCTCGGCCATGCGCAGGGCATGGCGCAGATGCGGCCCGCCGTGCAGCGCGCGGCGGCCAGCTCGCGCCCGGACGGCATGATCGGGACCTGTTCCGCCATGCAAACGCTGTTCCGCGGCATCGAGAAGGTCTCGCGCTGGGACACCCCGGTACTGATCTCGGGCGAGTCCGGCACCGGCAAGGAACTCGCCGCGCAGGCCATCCACCATGCCAGCGAACGCGCGCAAAAGCCCTTCGTTGCCGTCAACTGTGCCGCCATCCCGCCCACGCTGCTGATGTCGGAACTGTTCGGCTACGAGCGCGGCGCCTTCACTGGCGCCACCAAGCGCAAGCCGGGGCGCATCGAGATGGCACAGGGCGGCACGCTGTTCCTCGATGAAATCGGCGACATGCCGCTGGAAAGCCAGACCAGCCTGCTGCGCTTCCTGGAGACCGGACGCATCGAGCGCCTCGGCGGCACCGAATCCATCGAAGTCGACGTGCGCATCATCTCCGCAACCCACGTCGACCTCGACGCCGCCATCGCCGCCGAACGCTTCCGCGGCGACCTCTACCATCGCCTGTGCGTGCTGCGCGTACGCCAGCCGCCGCTGCGCGAACGCGGCAGCGACATCATGCTGATCGCCGAGCACGTGCTCGACGGCGTGCGCAAGCAATCGCCGGCCCGCATCCGCGGCTTCTCGCCGACCGCGCTGCGCGCGATCCAGCAGCACAACTGGCCCGGCAACGTGCGCGAGCTGATCAACCGCATCCGGCATGCGGCGGCGATGTGCGAGGACGGCGTGATCCAGCCGGCGGACCTGGAACTGGCGACGCCTGTGGAAGAACGGCCGAAGACGCTGGCAGCGATCCGCGAGGAAGCGGAGCAGCATGCGATCGTCGAGGCGCTGCAGCGTAATCATGAGCGGCTGATCGATGTGGCGGCGGAACTGGGAATTTCGCGGGTGACGTTGTTCCGGCTGATGCGGGATTACAAGCTGCAGGTGAAGAAGGGGGATATGGGGATGGTGTGTGTGCAGGGTTGAACGGTTTTGCGCGGAGGAATCGACCTATGTCCCCGGATGCCTATCTCGAAATGGCCGACACGGAAGCCAGTCACTGGTGGTTCCGCGGACGGCGCGATATCCTCTCCACGATCCTCACCGGCATGGAGCTGCCACATAAGGCATCCATTCTGGAGATCGGCGCCGGCACCGGCGGCAATCTGGCCATGCTGGCGCGATTTGGCAACGTCAGCGCGGTGGAAATGGACGGCACCGCCCTGCGGCTGGCCCGCGCCAAGAGCCATGGCGCCTTTGACATACGCAGCGGCCGGTGTCCCGACGACATGCCGTTCGCGGATCACAGCTTTGACCTGGTCTGCCTGCTCGACTGCCTGGAACACATAGCGGACGACGCCGGTTCGCTCGTCTGTGCCGGGCGACTGCTGAAGCCCGGCGGTGCCGTGCTGTTGACCGTCCCCGCCTACCAGTGGCTATGGAGCCGTCACGACGAATTCCTGCATCACCAGCGGCGCTACAGCCGGCATTCGCTGCAAGCGCTGGTGGCGCGATGTGGCCTACGACTGGATAGGATTTCCTACTTCAACACGTTGTTGTCCCCGCTGGCGATGGCGGCCCGAGTATCCGACCGCTTGCGTGGCAGCGACAAGGCAATTGGTGCAGGACTGCCGTCCCCGCCGGTCAACGGGATACTGCACGCGCTGTTCCGCACCGAACGCCACTGGCTCGCACGTGGCACGCTGCCCTTCGGCATCTCGCTAATGGCAATCGTGCGCGCATCGTGAAGGCAAGCGCCAGCGGGAATGAACTGCGCAAGGTCGCGCGTTTCCTGCTATCGGGTGCGAGTTCTACAGGCGTCCATGTCGCCGTGACGGCAACGCTAGTCAGCGCGGCACAGGTCTCCCCCGTCACAGCAAACTGCGTCGCATTCCTCTGCGCAACTGCCTGCTCGTGCCTGCTCAATACGCTGTGGAGCTTTTCGTCACGCCTGCACAGCCGCACGCTCACCCGCTTTGCCACGGTCTCTCTGCTCGGCCTGGGGTTGACTACGGGAATCTCATGGACGGCCCAGTCGCTGGGTGCCAACTATTGGGCCGGCCTCGCCGGCGTCGTGCTGACGGTGCCGGCCTTTACTTACCTGGCACACCGGTGCTGGACCTATCGCGAGTAGGGCAGCCCCTGCACCAACTCACCCTTACCGGTGATTCGCGGCTTGTCCGCGCTCCAGCCGGATCACGCGGCGACCGCCAGCGATCAGCCGATCCTGACGAGGTTCGTGGTAACGGCGCCGTACCAGATAGATCGGCCGGCCTTTGGCTTCATCGTAGATGCGGCCGATATATTCACCGACTACACCTAGCCCGATCAGCTGGATGCCGCCGAGGAACAGCACGATCGAAAGCAGCGATGCATAGCCGGGCACATCCACGCCTAGCATCAACGTCCGCACCACGATGAATGTGCCGTAGCAGAACGCACTGAAGGCGATCAGCAGCCCGATATAGGTCCAGCTGCGCAATGGCAGCGTGCTGAAGCTGGTGATGCCTTCGAGCGCAAGGTTCCACAAGCGCCATCCCGAGAATTTCGAGCGGCCAGCGCTGCGCGGCTCGCGCTCGTAGCGGACGATGGCGGTCTTGTAGCCGACCCACGCGAACAGGCCTTTCATAAAGCGATGCCGCTCCGGCAACTGCTTCAGCGCATTGATCACCACACGGTCCATCAGGCGGAAGTCGCCGACATTGACCGGCAGCTTCAGGTCGGAAAGACGGTTATGGATGCGGTAGTATGCCGCCGCCGTGATCCGTTTGAGCCAGGTATCGCAGGCCCGGCGGCTGCGCTGCGCCAGCACGACCTCGGCGCCCTCTCGCCAGCGCGCCACGAGCTCGGGGATCAACGCGGGCGGGTCCTGCAGGTCGACATCGATCGGAATGATGGCGTCGCCCATCGCCTCGTCAAGCCCAGCGGTCAGGGCCGCTTCCTTTCCGAAATTTCGCGTCAGGTCGACCACGCGGACGCGTTCGTCGCGACGCGCATGCTCGAGCAGTTGCTCGAGCGTATCGTCGGAGCTGCCGTCGTTCACCATCACGATCTCGAAGCGAATCCGGTCGATGGATTCGAGGATCGGTATCACGCAGTTGAAGAAGTTCGCGATGCTCTCGGACTCGTTGTAGCAAGGCACAACCAGTGACAACAGCCTGATATCGTATGGGCCCGGCATGATTTCCTCCCCCGTGGCGGCATCTTTGGTCGCCTTGCATTCTTGATCCCGGCCTGACGCACCTTGTGTCGTTGCCATTCAACCTCTCCAGTGACGATGACATCGCCACCGCGGCCGGCAACTTAACCCAAAGCGTATCCCGACCCGCTCCCCCTCCACGCCCGGCGCAACCAAAGATAGAGACTCACGAGCAGTGCCGCGGACGCCAGCGTAGCGATACGCAGCTTCGTCGAATTCGGACAGCGCCAGACCTTGAGCAACGCCCATAGGCCGCGACATAGCCAATCAGCATGGCCGCGCCGTAGGCCACGACTCGTTCAAGGCCCAGCCGATTTCGCACCATCACGGATCCCGGTATCGCTTCCGGGCTATGGTCCATGCGCATCGTTCCCCGTTCCTGCTGTTATATGACGCACCGGCGACAGTGGTGCATCGATGGTTTCGCTACATTCTGGTCAGCGGCACACCGATATACAAGCTGCGCAAACGCCCGCGGCAGCCCAACGCAAACAGGCCCGCGCGAACGTTTCCGAACTGAATCACCGGCAGATTCGACGTGAGTCCCGGTCGCTATCGGCTTTTCGCGGTGCTGCCCCGCATAGTGGCGAAGCGGCGACAATGTGCCGCGTTTCCCCACTGAAACGTTGGCCATGGTGCAGCCTTTAGCTAGATCCACTGCCATCGCAATGCCAATGCCGCCGGATTGCCCGTCCACCTCCGCCGAAGGCATCATTTGCAGCGACGCCGGACTCATACTTTTGGCGAGGAAATCGCCGCTAGCGTCAGCAATGCATCGTGCAGCGGCGCGCAGCCGAAGAATTAAGCACGATTCGCACGGGAAACGAAGGCCCCGGCGCGGCGTGAGCGAGCGCGCCGGCACGCAATCCACACGGTGAGATTGCCGCGCAAACTCAGCGTTTCCGCCGCGATGGCGCGCAATTTGCGACAGGCTAGCGACTCTTTCACCGCCGTAGTGCCGGGCAGTGTCTTGCCTGGCTGGATCGCGGCACCCTTCCCGGCATGTCACACCGCTATCGCGAGACGCCATGAAAATCACCACGACTTGTGCCGTGACCACGAGCGGCGACAGCTTTCTGCGCAGAGCCGCGACACGGCAGGAGTTCTGGCTGTTGCTGTTCGGCCTGAGCCTGTTCTCCATGGTTGCCTTGATCGGCGTGCGGCTGCTGGCAGACGCCGACACGCTGTGGCACATCGCAGCCGGTAACTGGATCCTCGCCAATCACGCAGTACCTACGACAGACCCGTTTTCCTTTTCATTCCGGGGCCAGAAGTGGATCCCTCATGAATGGCTGGCCGAAGTCGTCCTTGCCATATCTTATGCATGGCTGGGCTGGTCCGGCCCCGTTCTGGTTACCGCGCTGGCAACCAGCCTCGCACTGGTCGTCTTGCTGGCGTTCCTGCTGCGCTATATCGAACCCCTGCATGCATTCACCGGCACGGTGCTAGCGTACTTGACGCTTATCCAGCACCTCCTGGCGCGACCGCACACATTGGCTTGGCCGCTGATAGTGATCTGGATTGCCGGCATCGTCCTGGCGCGCGAACGAGGCAAGCACCCGAGCCTCTGGCTAGTTGCAGTTATGCTGGCCTGGGCCAACATGCATGCGAGCTTTCTGCTCGGCATCGTGCTGGGCGTTGCGCTGGCACTCGAAGCGGTCCTGACGGCAGGCAATCCGGTTCGTACCGCGAAGGCTTGGGCACCGTTCCTCGCGCTCACCGTGACGGCCGGCCTGATGACTCCGAACGGCATCGACGGCGTACTCTTCCCTTTTCATGTTGCCGGCATGTCCTACACGCTCAGCATCATCAGAGAATGGCAGCCGCCGGTCATCGGCCTGCTCCAGCCGATCGTTGTGTGGCTTGGCGTTGTGCTGTTCGGTGCGCTCTACTTCGGGTTCCGGTTGCCGGCAACGCGGATAGCGATGTTTTTCGGGCTTGTCTATCTTGCCCTGTCAGCGGCGCGCTACGCAGAGCTTGTGGGACTGCTTGCGCCACTGCTGCTGATGCCTGCTGTCGGACCCCAGCTGCGCGCGGCCATTCGTCCGGAGGTGAAGGCCAGACTATCGCTGCGCTGCCTTCAGATCATCACCCTGCTGGCCACGGTCCTGTTCCTTGCCAGCGCCATCTTCCTCGGCAAGGGCATCCAGCGGGACCGAGATCTTACCCTGCCCAAGGACGCGGTACGGGCAGCCCTGGCGGCGGGCGCTTCGGGACCGGTATTCAACAGCTACAACTTTGGCGGCTACCTGATCTTCTCCGGCATCGCGCCGGTCATTGACGGCCGCGCGGACCTCTACGGGGATAAGTTCGTCCGCCGGTACATGGAAGCCTATTCCGGCAAGGCCGAGGCGCTGCAGGCATTGCTCCAGGAATATAAGATCCGCTGGGCCATCCTGGAGCCGACAAGCCCAGCAGTGCACGTGATCCGCGATCTCCCGGGCTGGCGCAAAGTCCATGAGGATGCGGTAGCAGTAGCCTACGTACTGCATCCTTAGCGCTGCAGCCGGCGCCTGACTTGCTGCTTGCTGCGGCCGGCAGCCGCCTGCGCGGCGCTGCCGGCCTTTGTGCTGCAGTGGCGAAGCCATCGGGACGGTCAGTCAGCGGCACGGCGATGCGGCCGCTCTCACGACGGTTTTCTGACGGCTGCGATCGCACTACACGCGCTATCCAGCCTCCTTTCCCGATGACTTCCAATGAACGAAAGTAGCCAACGCTACTCGGCGCGCATGCGCGCCGCCATGCGCCCCAGCTCGACGTAAAATTAGCAGGCCATGGTGAGCAACGAACCGGTCTCCCTGCGCCCCCCAGAGGCAGTTCACCCCCCCTACAGCACGACGAAGCGCCTGAGCAAGCCTGTGTTCGCGTCTGCAGCACTTCCCGGCACTCAACGTTTCCAGCTTGAATCATGCGGTCCTAAACGCCCGCAACCCGCCTGCACGCTTGGTTTACGGCGCACCTCGCCGGAATAGCACCGATTCCGACGGCGGCCTGCGGCGGCAAGACGTTTCTATCCGGAAACGCTGGCCCGCACGGCGCCGCCCTCGTCCATCTGTCTGGCGGTCCACGGCGAGTGTTCCGATAGGCGGCCCGACCTCCTCCGACTGCGCGAGTGCCACGCAGCAGCACAGGCGCTGCACTTCATGCTTTTGGACGAAGTCAGCGCGGCTTGTACAGCAAGGCAAGCGCAAAGCCAATCGGTCGATCTAGTCCTTTCGTTGCAACGTCACGCAAGCGATCTTGCGCCTGCGTTTCCGGCTGGCAACGAATCCCGTCCAAGAACGGGGCCCCAGGCCCGTAGCGGCCTTGCTTGCCTTGCATCGCTACCCGGAAAACCTTGTGGCACAACGGTTTCGCGTGGCCTGGCCCGCCGCTTGCCTATGTCCTGGCACCGGCAACGCCATCAGGACGAATGCCGAGATGTCGGAGCAACAGGCCGGCATCAGAACCAAAACTATATGGGGAACTTTGTCATGCCTGCCGCCCGCCATTTCGCGCTGACGCACCGGAACGCCTGTCACGCCGCTTCCGCCTGCAAGGGCGACGGCGTGCCGTTCCGTTGCATGGTCCGCGCAGGCCGTGCGCATTACGTAGCGCGCTGCATGCAAGCTGCCGCCGAACGCCGGTTGGAGGCGCGCAGCCCGCAGGGCATGCGCGGCGGCCCGGGCCGCTGGCCCTTCCATTCATGTTCCATCTGCGCGCCGCCGTGCTGTCACGTTTCCCGGCATTGAAATCCCGTGCCAGTGCTTTCCTTTGCGAAGTTCCGCAGTCCTGTAGTGCTTGTTCCCAATCAAAGGAGTTAATCATGCAAGACCTGACCACTATGTTCAAGCAATTTATCCGTGACGAAGAAGGCGTGACCGCCATTGAATATGGCTTGATTGCCGCACTCATTGCTGTTGTCATCATCGCTTCCGTCCAGCTCATCGGCAATGAACTGAATGCGACGTTCGACTTCATTGGCAAGACGCTCCAAAACGCCAATACCTAGTGACCTGGATGCAAGGGGCGTGCACAGTTGACAGCCCCTGTGGAGCTCACACAAAGCCCATCCGCACAACATTCCGCAACCAGTGACACCGGAGACGCCAATGTCGAAGTTCCTCGCCATATCAAAGGATCTGCTGCAAGACGACAAAGGCGTCTCCTCTATCGAATACGCGCTGCTCGGCATGCTGATTGCGGTGGCCATCATCGGCTCCATGTTCAAGCTCAGCGGAGCAGTGAAAGAGATGTACGAGTTGATCGCATCCAGCATGCCCTGAGCCTAGTCACCGCCAACAACTTCAGCCGATCGCCATGCAAGCCGCCACCACTCTCGCCTCCCTCGTAGGCCCCGTCACGATCGGCATCGTGCTGACCGCGGCCGCCATCGATCTGGACCGGCGCCGCATTCCCAACTGGCTGACCTTCGGCGCCTGGATCGCCGCACTGCCAGTGCAGATGGCCATCCACGGTGTCGCGGCGGGCTCGCTGGCGTGGCTGTATGGCTGGCTGGTGGGCCTGGCCCTGTTTCTGCCCTTTTACCTGCTGCGCGGCATGGCCGCCGGCGATGTCAAGCTGCTGGCAGCCGTGGGCGCCTGGCTTGGTGCCATCATGGTTGTGAAGGTTGCGCTTGCGACCTGCGTGATAGGTGGCGTGTGGGCGCTGGTGCAGCTTCTCGTCACCAGGCAGACGCATGTGGCCCTGTCGCGAATGGGCTACATGCTCAGCGTGGCAGTTCAACGCCGCGCGAAGCCTGTGCAGTCTGAAGTCAAAGCATCCACTGGCTCAATACCCTACGGCGTCGCCATTGCCGCCGGCACGCTTGCCATGCTCTTTGCCAGCACCTGATAACCAACACGATAACACCGCCAGCAGCGAGCACCTTGAAGCGCAAGTACACGCAAATCAGCAAACGGGGGAAGGCAATGAATGAGTACAACGACACGGGTCACGCCACGCGGCACCTCGAACCCGTCGCGACAGTCAGGAATACCCAGCCCGACCAAGGCACGGTGCCTCTGTCCCCCTGGCACGTCCTGCCGCGCACCATCGCCGACACCGGCCTGGGGGTGGCACTACTGCTGAGTCTGCTGATGAAGACCGCCTACCAGCACCGCACCGTCACGCTGGCGGTGCTGACCGACACGCTGAAGCTGCCAGGCACCGTGGTCAATGAGGTCGCCGCCGTTGCGGTACGCGAGCGACTGCTGGAAATCGCCCACCGCGGCGCCAGCGACCTGGACGTTCGCTTCCGGCTGACGGACGCCGGCTATGCCCGCGCCGCCGAAGCCTCGGCGCGCTGCAGCTACGTCGGCGCTGCGCCGGTCACGCTGGACGCATATGTCCAGGCGGTGAAGCGCCACTCAGTCGGCCAGGCATCGGTGACCAAGGCCGATGTCACCGCGGCCTTCCACGACCTAGTGATCCCGGTCCATCTGCTGGATGCCATCGGCATGTCGCTGAATACCTGTCGCGCCCTGATGATCTACGGGCCCGCCGGCAGCGGCAAGACCTACCTGGCGCAGCGCCTTGGAATGCTGCTGCCGGGCGCGGTGCCGGTGCCGTATGCCATCACCGTGGCCGGCGAGATCATCCAGGTATTCGACCCGCTGGTCCATGTGCCCTGCGATGACAGCGAAGGCTCGCTGGCACGCCGTTCGCTGGACCGCCGCTGGATCCTTTGCCACCGCCCGGTGGTGCTGTCCGGCGGCGAACTGACGCTGTCCATGCTGGACCTGCGCCACGACCCCGTCGCCGGCTTCTACCAGGCGCCGCCGCACATGAAGGCGAACAACGGCATCTACATCATCGACGACCTGGGCCGCCAACTGGTTGGCGTCACCGACCTGCTGAACCGCTGGATCGTGCCGCTGGACCGCAACATCGACATGTTCACGCTGCAGACAGGCGTGCGCTTCACGGTGCCGTTTGACGTCTGGCCGGTGTTCTCGAGCAACCTTGAACCGGGGGAGCTCGGCGACGATGCCTTCCTGCGCCGGCTCGGCAGCAAGCTCTACGTGGGTGCGCTGTCGGTGGACGACTATCGCGAGGTGTACCAGCGCACTGCCGCCGAATACGGACTGGCCAGCGGCGACGCCGTGTTCGACTTTCTTGTCGACAGCCTGCACTACGCCAGCGATACGCCGCTGCTCGCTTGCATCCCGCGCGACCTGCTGCGCCTGGTGGCCTCCGGCGTGCACTACCACGGCGCCGCGCCCCAAGTCACCGAGGAAGGCTTGGTGGCGGCCTGGCAAGGCTACTACGGGCTGCGCACCTCGCCCGAAGGAATGCCACAGGCCGGCGGCGCCCGCCGCTGGTCAGACAACCACCGCGCCGCGAGCTGATCGGTAGCAGCCAACGCGGAAACCATTGGGGATATTGGGGAGAGTCATCATGAAAAACATGCGCGCAATCCTGATGCTGCTGATTGCCCTGGTCGCCGGCGTGGCGGCAGTGGTGTCGGCGTCGCGATGGCTGGTGCAGCAGTCATCAAGCTCGGTCAGGCAGGTGGTGGTAGCCGGCAGCGACCTGAACCTGGGGCAACCGCTCAACGGCAGCCAGCTACAGCTGGTCAGTTGGCCGGTGGGCAGCGTTCCGCCCGGCGCGTTCCAGGATGTGAAGGCTCTGGAGGGCCGGGTGGTCCGCACTAGCCTCCAGCGCGGCGAGCCGGTTATCGATGCCAAGCTGGCGCCGATCGGCACCAAGGGCGGGCTGTCCGCGGTCATCAACGACGGCAAGCGCGCGATCACAGTTCGTGTCAACGACGTGGTGGGTGTTGCCGGCTTCGCGCTGCCAGGCAATTACGTCGACGTGATCGTCAACACGAATGAAGAGGCGCGAAACGCGCAGAACAGCAACATCTCCAAGATCGTGCTGGAGAAGATCCTGGTGCTGGCGGTAGCGCAACAGGTCAGCCGTGACGACACCCAGCCCAAGGTGGTGAATGCCGTCACACTCGAAGTGACGCCCGAGCAGGCCGAGAAGCTCGACGTGGCCCGCAGCGTCGGCACGCTGTCGCTGGTACTGCGCAACCAGATGGACGTCGCGGACATCAACACCGGCGGCGCCACCAAAGGCACGCTGCTGGGCAAGACGCCCGAAGCGCCGCCCGCCAAGGTCGTGACCCAGACGGCCACGCGCACCGTGGTGAAGACCCGCACGGTTGCAGTACAGCCCGCGCGCGGCAACTGCATCGGTGTGCTGGCAGGCATGCAGGGCGGCATCGAGTGCTTCTGACCGCGTCTCGCACGACGTCCAACGAATTCTGATCTGCATCACAGCTTCTCCGGGGGGAGATTCAAAATGAACCAGAAAAGATCCGACGCCGCAGGCGGCACCCGCGTCCTGGTGCTTGCCGCCATCCTTTCCACCCCGCTGGCCGCGGCGGCACAGGCCGCGATGGAGGCGGGCATCGTAACCAAGACCACTGCGCCAGCCGCGGCCAAAGCGCCTGCGGCACCAATGCAGATGACCATCAGCATGACACCTGGCGCCCCGACCACGGTGGCGCAGGGCACGGCGCAGGGACCCGCGCCGGCCGCCGACGCGCGAGGCCCTAACTGCACCGGCGCGATCCGCGGCGAATCCAGCGTGATGGTGCCGGTCGGCAAGTCGCAGCTGATCTCGCTGCAGGAGCCGGTGCGCAACCGCACGCTGGGCAATCCCAATGTCGTTCAGGCGACCATGGTGTCGCCCCAGACGCTCTACGTGCTGGGCCGCAGCGTGGGCACCACGAACATGATCGTGCAAGGCCGCAGCGGCGCCTGCACCATCATCAACGTCGTGGTCAATGCCGATGCCGGCGGCCTGCAGACGTCGCTGGGCCAGCTCTTGCCGGGCGAGCCTGGCATCCGCGTGATGACCGCAGCCGATAACCTCGTGCTGACCGGCAGCGTCACCAATGCGCAGTCCGCCCAGGCGGCCATGGACATCGCCCAGGCGTATGCGAACGCCGCACATGGTAGCGACGGCAAGAACGGGGACAAGAAAGGCGGTGTGCTGAACATGCTGTCCGTCGACAGCCCGCAGCAGGTGATGCTGGAAGTCAAGGTCGCCGAGGTATCCAAGACGCTGCTCAACCAGCTAGGTTCCGCGGTCAACCTGCAGGGCGGCTTTGGCTCCTGGACGGGTGGTGTCGTGACGTCGCTGCTGACCGGCGCTTCGGGGGCAATCTTCGGCAGCAAGGCCAACAACTTGCCGTTCGAGTTCGCCGTCGACGCGCAGAAGAACGACAGCCTGGTCAAGATCCTGGCCGAGCCCAATCTGGTCACCATCAGCGGCCAGGAAGCCAGCTTCCTCGCCGGCGGCAAGATCTACATCCCGGTGGCGCAGGCCAATGTGCTGAACGGGGCCGGCACCGTCACGCTGCAGGAAGAAGAGTTCGGCGTGGGGCTGAAGTTCACGCCCACCGTGCTGGCAAACGGCCGCATCCACCTCAAGGTGTCGCCTGAAGTGTCCGAGCTGTCGCCTACGGGCGCCACCGTCCGCGGCGGCACGCTGGCAGGTCAGACCATCCTGCCGGTCATCACCACGCGCCGCGCCTCCACTACCGTGCAGATGCGCGATGGCGAGAGCTTTGCCATCGGCGGGCTGCTGACCGACAGCGCGCGCGGCTCGCTCAAGGCGCTGCCGGGTGCGGGCGAGGTGCCGGTGCTGGGCACGCTGTTCCGCAGCACGCAGTACCAGCAGGACCTGACCGAACTGGTGTTCGTCATCACGCCGCGCCTGGTCAAGCCGATGCAGACGAACAACTATCCGCTGCCGACCGACAGTTTCTCCACGCCTAACCCGCTGTCGCTGTACTTCATGGGCAATATGGAAGGTCAGGGCAAGCCTGCGCCACAGCCCGCACCGGTCCCGTCGCAGCCCGCCGCGCCGGCCCCCGCGCCTGTCACGCCGCCGTCGGCGCCACGCAGCGAAGGCACTGCCACATCGCTCTCGATGGTGCCGACCGGCCGCCCGCTTGATCCGCCGGCAACTGCGGGGTCGCCAGAAGCGCAGGCAACTCCGACCTCGATGCCCCGCACCGCAGACGCTCCGCAACCGGCCGGTCCAGTTGTCCGCAATATCGCCGCCGCACCACCTGCCGAGGACACCGCCGCGCGCATCGCCCGCATCGAAGCCACCGCCGCGCGCCTGGCACAGGCACGAGCTGCAGGCACCGCCACGCGCACCGCCGCAGGCGGCAACTGAACCGCCGCGCCAACAGGAGAACGATCATGAGCAAGAAACCCAACCTTTCGCGCGGCGTCACCACGCTGGTGCTCGGCAGCCTGGCCTGCCTCACGCTGTCGGCCTGCATGACCTCGACGCCGGTGTGGGACGGCCAGCGCGGTGTGGCGCTCGCCACAGTCACGCAGATGCAGATCATCAATCCTGATGCGCCTGCGGGGCTGCCCACTGTCACGGGTGCCGACGGCAAGACCGCGGTGGCTGCGATGAGGAACTTCGACCGCTCGCTGGCCAACGGCAAGCAAGGCGGCACGCCCTCCATGACAATCGACTTCGGCGCCGGCGGCTACGGCGGCATAGGCATGGGCGGCGGTTCGCGCTGACCGTGGTTGCAATTCTTCCCAAAGAAGCTGTCCATGCCACCGCCCTCCCCCACTCCCTCGCGACCACCTGAACCCGGCAATTGGAGTCCAGACTGCAAACAGGTGGCCACAAAATCGGAGACAACACCATGCTGAAGATCCTGATCGCATCCGAAGACGCCGAACGCCTGGCCGATATCAACCGGCTCAGCGCCTTGGCCGGGAACTTCCAGGCCCTATCGCTGCAGGAAAGCCTGTCGCGCTTGCCATTTCAGGCCGGCCGCCTGCGCATGGCCGACTTGCTGATCCTGGAGCTGCCCGCCATCGGGCCCGCCCAGATGCAGGCAATCGAGGCCCTGCGCCAGCAGCACTCCGACCTGCCCTGCATCCTGATCACGCAGGCACCGGGCTCCGACGTACTGATCAAGGCCATGCGCGCCGGCATCCGCGACGTGCTGTCATGGCCGCTGGACAAGGGGCAGCTGGCCGAGGCGCTGAAGCGCGTGGAAGCCACCCACGTGCCGCGCGTGCATGAGACCGCGCGGGTGATTTCGGTGATCTCGTGCAAGGGCGGCGCAGGCACCAGCTTCGTCGCTGCCAACCTGGGCGATGTGCTGGCCAGGCACCAGGCCAAACGTGTCCTGGTGGTTGACCTGAATCGGCATTTTGGCGACCTGACCCACATCGTCAGTGACAAGGCCCCACCATCGACCCTGCCCGACATCTGCGGCCAGATCGATCGCATGGACGCCGCCTTCCTCGATGCCTGCCTGGTGCACGTGGACAACGGCTTCGACCTGCTCGCCGGCGCCACGGATCCCGTCAAGGCCACCCAGATCCAGAAGGACAAGTTGGAGTGGATCTTGTCGGTGATGCAGCCCAACTACGACTTCGTCATCTTCGATATTGGCCAGAGCATCGATCCCTTGTCGATCAGCGTGCTGGACCATAGCGACCGTATTTGCGTGGTGACCGAGCCCACCGTTGCGTTCGGGCGTCCAGGGCGGCGCCTGCTCGATATCCTGCGCGCGCTGCACTACCCCGCCGACAAAGTCCAGCTGGTGCTGAACCGCACCGGGCGCAAGAACGAAGTGCCGCGCGCGACGCTGGAGGAGATCTACGGCATGAAGGTAGCAATTGCCCTGCCCGACGACCCCTCCGCAGTAGACGAGGCCGTGAGCCATGGCGAGCCCGTTGCCAAGCTGAGCCGGCGCAGCGCCATCGCGCGGGCCTTGCAGGCCTTGGCCACGCAACTGTCGGCGACACCGGAGGCCGAGCGCCGTAGCCGACCCGATCCCGTTTCTCCGCTGCGCCGGCTGATGCTACGCGCGAAGAGCACCTGATTGCGGCCGGCCTGGTCCCGGCCAACAGATTCCGAAGCGAAGGAGCCCATCATGTCAATCCGCGAGCAGCTGGCAAGTGCCGGCCCAGCATTCACCGCCAACGGCCACGCCGCAATCCGGTTTGCGGTATCGCCCTCTTCCACGTCGGCTGGCTACCATGCCCTCAAGCGCGATGTACACGAGACCGTGTTGGACCGGGTCGAGTTGGAGCGCCTGGCACGCTACCCGCAAGAGCAGGTGCGGCAAGAGATCTCCGCGCTGGTCAACCTCATTGTCGACGAGCAGAAGGTACTACTCAACGACAACGAGCGCCGCCAGCTAACGGTGGAAATCTACGACGAGATGTTCGGCTTCGGCCCCCTGGAGCCCTTGCTGAAGGACCCCTCAGTGTCGGACATCCTGGTCAACACGGCGCGCCAGACCTATGTGGAGCGGCGCGGCAAGCTGGAGCTCACTGACGTCGTGTTCTACGACGACGCCCACCTGATGAAGGTGATCGAGAAGATTGTCTCGCGCGTCGGCCGACGCATCGACGAGACCAACCCGATGGTGGATGCACGCCTGCCCGACGGCTCGCGGGTCAACGCGATCATCCCACCCTCGGCCATCGACGGGCCGCTGCTATCGATCCGGCGCTTCGCGGTGAATCCGCTGCAGGTGTCCGACCTGGTAGATCTCCGCAGCCTGACGCCGCCGATGGCGCAGCTGCTGCAGGCACTATCCGCTGCGAAGGTCAATGTGTTGGTGTCGGGCGGCACGGGAAGCGGCAAGACCACGCTGCTAAACATCCTCTCGGGCTTTATTCCCGAGGATGAGCGCGTAGTCACCATCGAAGACGCGGCCGAACTGCAGCTGCGTCAGCCCCATGTGCTGCGGCTGGAAACGCGGCCGCCCAATATTGAAGGCAAGGGCGAGATTACGCAACGCGCGCTGGTGCGCAATGCGCTGCGGATGCGCCCGGATCGCATCATCCTGGGCGAAGTGCGCGGCGGCGAGGCGCTGGACATGCTCAACGCCATGAACACCGGCCATGAGGGCTCGCTGACTACCATCCACGCCAACACGCCGCGCGACGCACTGACGCGCCTCGAGAACATGGTAAGCATGGCGGGTCTTACCATGCCGGCCAAGGCCATGCGCCAGCAGATTTCCTCGGCCATCACGGTCATCGTGCAAGCGGCGCGCATGACCGACGGGCGGCGCAAGATCGTCAGCATCCAGGAGATCACCGGCATGGAGGGCGACATCATCAACATGCAGGAGATCTTCACGTTCCAGCGCACCGGCGTGGACAAGGACGGTACGGTCCGCGGGCATTTCCGCGCCACCGGCGTGTACCCAAAGTTTGCGGAGCGGCTGCGCGTGTTTGGCGTTGGGCTGCCGGACGAGACCTATAACCCGGCCAGCCGCTATGAGGTCTGAGCCCCAGCCGGCCGGACCCGAGAACAACACCTTGGTGGGGAGACGCTCATGAGCATGATCTTCTATGCCTTCGGCATCCTGCTGTTCGTGGCCGTGGTGCTTTGTGTCGAAGGCATCTACCTGTGGTGGAACAACACGCATGGCCCGGGCGCCAAGCGCATCGAGGCGCGGCTGCGAGCGTTATCCGCTGGTGGACAAGTCAGCGCCGAGCAACTGTCGATCCTGAAAAAGCGGCTGCTGGCCGGTTCGCCGCGCATGCAGCGCTGGCTGATGAGCGTGCCCCGCATCGGCGCACTCGACCGCTGGCTGGAACAGTCCGGCAGCAGCTGGTCGGTAGGGCAACTGCTGGGTTACTGCGTGATCGTAGCACTATGCACGGTGGCGCTGATCCCGCTGGTGCCGATGCCGGTGCCACTGATGCTGGCTGGCGCGGCGCTGGCCGCGCTCCTGCCGGTGCTGCACGTGGTGCGCCAGCGCGGCAAGCGGCTCAAGCAGATGGAGGCGCAACTGCCCGATGCCGTCGACATGATCAGCCGTGCGCTACGCGCTGGCCACTCGTTCAGCGGGGCGCTCGGCATGGTCGGGCAGGAAATGAAGGCGCCGATTGGGCCGGAGTTTCGCACGACCTTCGAGGAAATTAACTACGGCGTGGCGCTGGACGAGGCCATGACCAACCTTGCCATTCGCGTCCCGGTGGGCGATCTGCGCTATTTCGTCATTGCAGTGTTGATCCAGCGCGAAAGTGGCGGCAACCTGGCGGAAATCCTCGACACCATTGGCACTATGGTTCGCGAACGGCTCAAGCTGTTCGACAAGATCCGCGTGCTGTCGGCGGAAGGAAAGATGTCGGCGTGGGTCCTGGGCCTGCTGCCCTTCTGCACCGCTGGGATGATCATGGTGGTCAATCCGGGATTTATGGCTGTGTTATGGAAAGACCCGATCGGCTTGAAGATGATCGGCGGTGCGCTGGTGTCGATGATCTTCGGTGTGCTGTGGATGCGCAAGATCATCCGCATCCACGTATGAGACTTCAATAGCCAGGACATAAGAAAGCGCAGGGCCTCAACATGCACGGCTTGGACAGCCATCCTGACGGGAGTCCATCATGCAAGGCATTATCCAGGGATTTCAGGCAGATCAGTTAGTCGTGCTCGCGCTGATCTTCGTGGCGGCGTTCGGGACGGTGTTCGGCTTGCTCTACGTATTCTCGCCGAACCGCATGCGCGGTCGGGCGGAGCAGCTTGCCGGCCAGGCGGGCCAATTCGACGCGGATCCGGGCAGGCAGCAGGCCTTGATCGAGAAGCTGGTGCAATGGGCGCAGCCCGTGTCGCGCCTGTCGCTGCCCAAGGATGGCTGGGAGAACTCGCAACTGCGCGTGCGTTTTATGAACGCCGGCTGGCGCAACACCAGCGCCGCACCGTTGTACTTTGCCGCCAAGACGGTGCTGGCTGTCGCGCTGCCGATGATCGGGTTGATAGCAGTCAGTGGCCAGCCGAGGTTTCAAAACCAGCACGTCATGTTCTCGCTACTCGCAGTGCTGGCCGCAATCGGCTACTACCTGCCGAATGCCGTACTGGCGCGCAAGGTAGCGCAACGCCAGCGCACGGTCTTCGAAGAGTTCCCCGACGTCATAGACCTGCTGACCGTCTGCGTCGAAGCCGGCCTCGGGCTCGATGCCGCCCTGATGCGCGTGGCCGATGAGCTCGCGCTGCGCTGTCCGGTGCTGGCCGATGAACTCCAACTGATGCTGCTGGAGTTGCGCTCGGGCTTCTCCAAGGAAAAGGCGCTGTCCAACCTGTCGCTGCGCACCGGCGTGGAAGATGTGGACAAGTTCGCATCGATGCTGATCCAGGCCGACCGCTTCGGCACCAGCCTGGGCGAGTCCCTGCGCGTATTGTCCGACATGCTGCGCACCAAGCGCCGCATGCGGGCCGAGGAACAGGCAGCCAAGATCGCGCTGAAGCTGCTGTTTCCGCTGATCTTCACGATCTTCCCGTCGCTGCTGCTGGTACTGCTCGGGCCAGCCTTTATCCAAATCTATCGCATCCTGCTGCCGACCATGACCGGACAGGGGGGGTAGAACTTCCGGGAAACCGCGAACGGTTCCCCCGGCTGTCTCCCGGTGCAACGCCGGCCAGACAGTCCCTTGCCCGGACCTGGTTCCGGGCTTTTTTGCGTGTTGCTCGTACTTGATGCGGGCCAATGGCTCCTGCCGCGGCCGGATGGACTTGACCAGATCGCCGGTCTTCTTAAAAATGCAAGCACCGTCGACCTTGGCGCGACGCATGCCGTCCGAACAAAATCGCCCCGGAGTTCCGATGAAGCTACGCATCCTGAGCGACCTGCATATCGAACACAACATGCCGCAGGCGGTGCCAACCTGCGACGCCGATCTCGTGGTGCTTGCCGGCGATATTGCCAACGGCCGCGATGGCATCGACTGGGCTGCACGCACCTTCGAGCAGCCTGTAATCTATGTGCCAGGTAACCATGAGTATTACGAAAGCAATTTCGACGCCGTAGACGAGCTGATGGCAGATGCAGCCGCAGCACATCCCGGCATGCATTTGCTCAATGGGGCTGTGACCGAGTTCAGCGGGGCGAAGGGACGGGTGCGCGTCCTGGGCACGACCTGGTGGAGCGACTACACCCTGTTTGGCACGGAGAGGCGCGACGCATCGATGCAGGCCTGCGCAGCAGTGATGCTGGACCACCGGCTGATAGAACTCAGCGGCAGCGACGGGCGCTTGCGGCATTTCATGCCCGAAGATGCGCTGGTGCGCCATGAGACCGCGTCTGCCTGGCTAGCAAAGCAGCTAGCCCAACCTTTCGACGGCAAGACGGTAGTAGTCACCCACCACGGCCCGGACCTTGGTAGCCTGGATCCACGCTATTCACACGATCTGGTCTCTGGCGGCTTCCTGTCGCGGCGGCCCGACCTGGTGGCGCAGGCCGACTTGTGGATCCACGGCCATACGCACACCAGTTTTGATTACTGCATTGATGACTCGCGCGTAGTGTGCAACCCACGCGGATACGTAAGCCGCCGCACTGGCGAGCCGGAAAACCGGTTCTTCGACTGGTGCTGCGTGATCGATATCTGACGCCCACACCGTCATCGCAGCCGATTTCCCGGCAACCCCAGCGCCAAAAAACAAAAAGCCCCCGCTGGCTCGCACCGGCGGGGGCTGCTGGACCAGGGCTTAGATGCCGCAAACAGCGCTGCTCCCGGGATCCTCGCCCATGATTTCGCGTGGAAGGTAAGTTACAAATCCGGGCACGGCCAAACTGGAAAATCCGACCCAGGCTGCCGGGGATACCGGAGAGGCAGTCAGTCCCGTCACGCTGACGGAGACACCCGTGCAGGAAGCGCTGTCGCAACTGGCACTGAGGCCGCTTGCGTCGTACCAGTCGACCGAAACGTTGCCGGACTTGAGGGTTGGCAGGATTTCCTGCATCTTGCTGAGCACTGACGACGATCCCCTGCCACAGACCACAGCCTGTCTTGCCCCCCACCGGGTAGCTTCTGCCACCGCATTCCAGGTGTACAGCACCCGCCCGAATTCCAGTATGCCAAGCAGCAATGAAAAGAAGAGCACTGCCGCAATGGCAAACTCCACCGCTGTCGCACCTCGCTGACGCTTATTCATAAGCCTGCCTCATCGTAGCTGAGATGTCACTGAAGGGAATTGACGTGAGAGTATCGCTGCCGCCGGTATAGAAGCGCGTGAATCCGAGCAAGTCCAGGATAGGTGTGAACGTATAGCCGCTGATCCGAACTGTTACGGTGTTGATGGCAGGGTTGCTGCCTTGGCCCATATTGGAAGTGCAAGCCGGATTTGCTGCATCGCAGATTGTCACCATACTCGTCTTCAGGCCCGGCGCCAGTGTCGGCTGGTTCTCGACAGCCACCGGCGTACCGTACACGACGAGCTGTTTGGCCATGCTATGGGCAGTCGTGCTGCCCGCTGCCTGCGTGCTCAGGTAGCGGGAAGCATCCCGAACCGACTTTGCCAGCGTGTTGTACGTGTAGATGGCCCGGCCAAACTCAGTCACGGCGAAACAGATCGCCAGCAGCAAGGAAATCGTGATGCCGAGCTCGACGAGCGCCACACCTTTTTGTCGCTTCTTCATCGATTCCCCCTACTGGACAAGTGCCGGGATCATGGGGCCGAAATTGCCGCCGGCCAGGCCGTTAGTCGTGCAAGCGCTACTGATCGTAGCCGCATTACCCAGGTATTCGAACTGAACTGATTCAGTGGGTCCGCTGATCGGCTGCAGCATGAGCATGCAGGCAAAATCGACGACTTTTGAAGCCGCCGAGACAACCGGCACGATCACAAGCCGGCGGCTCATCCCCAGCGTTGCATGCTCGCCAGTACTACCTGGCTTGGCCAGATCTTTGTATCCACCTTTCATGTTCAGATTGGTGATGGCGTCGCCGACCTGAACATCCGTGCTTGTATCCGCATAGCTTGCGAACGAGAGCCGCTTAATCTTGAAATTGGCTGCAGTCGGGTCGGTACCACCTGATGACCCGGAATACGCCTGCTTGCCATTCGGCCAGTTTTTAATTGTGTAGGCGTAGCCGGTAAAGTCCGGCCGCATGAGCGACATGTCGCCGTTGTTCTTGTAAATACCAAAGCGGCTGTTCCACTGGTCATCCACAGCAACTTTCGCCCCCGGAGTCCCAAGCGTATCGCCAATCTTGGAGTCACAATAGCCGACGGCCATTTCCTTCTTTGTCTCATTGGCGTCCTTCGAGCCATCCAGGTTGTACCAGCCCATTTCCCCGGGGGAGGCCGACTTGGCACCATCGTAAAGTACGGTTACCCAGTCGCCAGGTGCGAAGCCATAGTCGGGAGCCGTGGCGCCGGTCTTAGGCAGCAAGCCAACGGGGATTGGGCAAGTGCTCTGGGCATGGGTGCGTGTTGCAACGCCAAGCGCCGCCACAGAATTGCTCGCAGGCCCCCCAACCATCTGGATCAGGTAAGCCGCGATCCCGTTCGTCACGTGATGGCACTTTGCGTAGCGCGCGTTGGCGACAGGCGTGAAGGTCGAACTGTAGGAGCCGTTGAGCGTATCGCTGAAAGTGATGTCCGTGTCGACGATAGCTGCCGAGCCCTTCTGGTATTTGACCTTGTTGGCATTCCCAGCGGTCATTCCGGCACTCGTGGCCCGTGTCAGGGCATCCGGAGCACCATCCAGTTCCTGCGCCGCCGCCAGCGCGCAGCTGTCCACCGCGGACTGCAGCTCGGTCTTCGCGACGAACATTGCCCCGAGGTCGATGACCAGCCCGGCCATGCCTAGCAGCACGGCCAGAGTCAGGCCGACAATTGGAAGAATGACCCCTTTTTCCTTCTTGTTGCTGTACCTGGACATATGGCATCGTCCTTTGATAATAGGTATGAGCATCGGGACCGGTCCGCAGGCCTCTTGTCTTAGCCTCGCACTACGGCAACCAGCGACGCATGCGCGTACGGCTGACAATGCCGAAAAGATCCCGATACCAGCTTCGTACAGGCATTCTTGGCCATGCCAACGACAATTGGTATCGATCCAATGGCGGAACAAGTAGGTGCGCTCACAGCGCGGCGGGGAGTACGAAGACAGACCTGAGCACTGCTCATTGAGGTACTACGCCCGAGTTACAGCCTGGGTAAATCAGTGTTGCAGATCCTAATTATGAAACCAACGTCACTTGCCGAATGCGAAAGTCGGGAATGCGTACCAGCCGAGACTGAAAGCAAGTGGGAAAGGGATTCCCGCACCGATGAAGAGCGTTACAGATTTGACTCATACCTTCGGCGGCAACTTAGCATCTCGTGGTCAACCGTAGTTCGATAGCCCGATCATCTTCACGTCCAGCGGCATGCGTCGGTCCAGCCTCGTGACACATGCACCTCCTGTCAAACCGGCGTTCCCACACCCCAAACAAAAACCCCCGCGGATTCACACCCGCGGGGGTTTTTGCTGTGACAGCCTGCCAGCCCGGGTTATGACACCCCGCCAGCAGTCGGTCGGCACAAATTACATCATGCCTTCCATGCCGCCCATGCCGCCCATGCCGCCCGGCATTGCCGGAGCCGACTCTTCCTTCGGCGTTTCGGCAACTGCGCAGTCCGTGGTCAGCATCAGCGAAGCCACCGAAGCGGCGTTCTGCAGTGCGGTGCGGGTGACCTTGGTCGGGTCCAGCACGCCCATTTCGACCAGGTCGCCGTACTCGCCCGAAGCAGCGTTGTAGCCGTAGTTGCCCTTGCCTTCGATGACCTTGGCAACGACCACCGAAGCTTCTTCACCAGCGTTCAGCACGATCTGGCGCAGCGGCTCTTCCATGGCGCGCAGCACGATCTTGATACCGGCGTTCTGGTCGGCGTTGTCGCCGGTCAGTGCCGAGATCGCAGCGCGGGCACGCAGCAGGGCCACACCGCCGCCGGGGACGATGCCTTCTTCCACCGCAGCGCGGGTGGCGTGCAGGGCGTCTTCCACGCGGGCCTTCTTTTCCTTCATTTCGACTTCGGTGGCAGCGCCAACCTTGATCACGGCAACACCGCCGGCCAGCTTGGCCACGCGCTCTTGCAGCTTTTCACGGTCGTAGTCCGAGGTCGCTTCTTCGATCTGGGCGCGGATCTGCTTCACGCGGCCTTCGATCGCACCTGCGTCGCCGGCGCCGTCGATGATGATGGTGTTTTCCTTGCCGATCTCGATGCGCTTGGCCTGGCCCAGGTCGTTCAGGGTAGCCTTTTCCAGCGTCAGGCCGATTTCTTCAGCGATGACGGTGCCGCCGGTCAGGATGGCGATGTCTTCCAGCATGGCCTTGCGGCGGTCGCCGAAGCCCGGGGCCTTGACGGCGGCGGTCTTCAGGATGCCACGGATGTTGTTGACCACCAGGGTCGCCAGGGCTTCGCCCTCGACGTCTTCAGCGATGATCAGCAGCGGGCGGCCAGCCTTGGCCACTTGCTCCAGCACCGGCAGCAGGTCGCGGATGTTCGAAACCTTCTTGTCGAACAGCAGCACGAACGGGCTGTCCAGCTGGACAACTTGCTTTTCCGGGTTGTTGATGAAGTACGGCGACAGGTAGCCGCGGTCGAACTGCATGCCTTCCACGACTTCCAGCTCGTCGGCCAGCGACTTGCCGTCTTCGACGGTGATCACGCCTTCCTTGCCGACCTTGTCCATGGCTTCGGCGATGCGCTCACCGATCGAGGTGTCGCTGTTGGCCGAGATGGCGCCAACCTGGGCGATTTCCTTGCTGGTGGTGGTGGGCTTGCTGACCTTCTTCAGCTCTTCCACGGCGGCGGCGACGGCCTTGTCGATGCCGCGCTTCAGGTCCATCGGGTTCATGCCGGCGGCAACGAACTTCATGCCTTCGCGCACGATCGACTGGGCCAGCACGGTAGCGGTGGTGGTACCGTCACCGGCGTTGTCGCTGGTCTTGGAAGCCACTTCCTTGACCATCTGGGCGCCCATGTTCTGCAGCTTGTCCTTCAGCTCGATTTCCTTGGCCACGGACACACCGTCCTTGGTCACGGTCGGGCCGCCGAAGCTGCGCTCCAGCACCACATTGCGGCCCTTCGGGCCCAGGGTCACTTTAACGGCGTTGGCGAGGATGTTCACGCCTTCGACCATCTTGGCACGTGCGGCGTCGCCGAACACTACGTCTTTAGCTGCCATTCTTGAAATCTCCTGAAATCTGTACGGGTGGCGGTCAGTTGGTGATTACTTGTTCACCACGGCCATGATGTCTTCTTCGCGCATGACCAGCAGTTCCTGGCCTTCCACCTTCACGCCCTGCCCGGCATACTTGCCGAACAGCACGCGGTCGCCAACCTTGACGTCGAGGGCGATGTTGTTGCCCTTGTCATCCTTCTTGCCGGGACCGACTGCCAGCACTTCGCCTTGATCGGGCTTCTCGGCAGCGTTGTCGGGAATCACGATACCGGACGCGGTCTTGGTTTCGTTGTCCAGACGCTTCACGATCACGCGGTCGTGCAGAGGACGCAGGTTCATACGGACTCCTAGATACAAAAGTGAGTGTTTAATCACAATCGGCCGGCTACCGAGGCGACGGCCGTCTGATATTTTCAGGTGTCGCAAGGGGCACAGAATGCTGTTAGCACTCACCCCCGACGAGTGCTAATTATAGGGACGGGGTATGGCCATTTCAAGACAGCGGCCAAATGGGGGTTTTCCCGGACGGAGGGAATTTGAGGTGGGAGCGGCGGGAACGGCGGGTCTCAACAGTCCCGGGGGCAACGGGTGGCAAGCCTTCAGGCCGTCAGGTGCTTGTCCCGTGCCATGGAAAGCGGAGGGAGGACAGCCATGGCTTCCTCCAGCCTCTGAACCAGCGCGGAACTTGCCGGGCGCAACGGCAGGCGGTAGATCAGGCCGACGCATTAAATCGATATCGAAAACCGGCGGCATCAAAACCAGCGGCGCCGGCAAGGCGCGCTCAGAACGTCTTGGTCAGGGAAGCCCATGCGGTGCCACGGCCCATGTAGCGGCCCTTGGCATTGGTGTACACCGCCTTGTCGGCATTGTGTCGATATAGGCCACAGCCAGCGCGAGTCCCTTGCCCAGGTCCTTGGTCAGGCCGATCTTCCAGTCCACGTACGAGGCATTGGCGACCTGCACCTTCTGGTAACCCAGGTGGGCGTTCAGCGTGAGGTCCCAGACATCGAGCGGCACGATGGCGGTCAGGTCTGCATACCAGCTGTGCTTCGTTGCACACAGGCGGGACGATCCCGCACGCAGCGAAATCGTCCCGCATCACCGGCACCGTGCTACTGCCGTGCCATGGCATCCAATGCAAGGTTCAGCTTCAGGACATTGACGCCTGGATCGCCCAGCACCGGCAGTAGCGGCGTGTCCGTGTTGGCGGCAACCAGTTGCTTCACCTGTTCAGTCGGTATCCCCCTGGCGCGCGCGACGCGCGCCACCTGGTATTCGGCGGCCGCAGGGCTGATGTGCGGGTCGAGCCCGCTGCCGGATGCCGTGACCAGGTCCACGGGCACCGGCGCCTGGTTGTCCGGATCCACGGCGCGCAGTGCGTCGAGGCGCGCGCGTGCGGCATCGGTCAACGCCGGGTTGGTAGGACCGAGGTTCGAACCGACCGAAGCCGCGGCGTTATACGGCATCGGCGCCGTGGCCGACAGCCGGCCCCAGAAGTACTTCGGGTCGGAGAACGGCTGGCCGATCAGTTCCGAGCCAAGCGTGCTGCCATCCTTTCCGATCAGCGAGCCGCCGGCCTGATGCGGGAACACGGCCCTGGCGATTGCCGTGATCACGCCGGGATACAGCAGGCCGGTCACCAGCGACAGGCCGACGAACGCCACCAGCATTGGCCGCAACAGGCCGCCCTGCACCGGAGCCGGCAACGGCTGCCGGGATTGCACTTGCGTATTCATGAATGCTCCGAATCGTTGGAGAGAAAATCAGACCCAGCCGAACAGGGCCAGGATCATGTCGATCAGCTTGATGCCGGCAAACGGCACCAGGATGCCGCCAACACCGTAGATCAGCAGGTTGCGGCGCAGCAGTACCGCGGCGCCGAGCGGCCGGTAGACCACGCCCTTGAGCGCCAGCGGAATCAGCACGACGATGATCAGCGCGTTGAAGATCACCGCGGACATGATGGCCGACGCCGGCGTGGCCAGCCCCATCACATTGAGCAGGTTGAGCTGCGGATACGTGGTGGCAAACGCCGCGGGAATGATCGCGAAATACTTGGCGATGTCGTTGGCCACGCTGAAGGTCGTCAGCGAGCCGCGCGTCATCAGCATCTGCTTGCCGATCTCGACGATCTCGATCAGCTTGGTCGGGTTGCTGTCCAGGTCCACCATGTTGCCGGCTTCCTTGGCCGCCTGCGTGCCGCTGTTCATCGCCACGGCCACGTCGGCCTGGGCGAGTGCGGGAGCGTCGTTGGTGCCGTCGCCGGTCATCGCGACGAGCCGCCCTTCGGCCTGGTACTGGCGGATCAGCTTGAGCTTGGCCTCCGGCGTGGCTTCGGCCAGGAAGTCGTCGACGCCTGCTTCTGCCGCGATCGAAGCCGCGGTCAGCCGGTTGTCGCCGGTGATCATCACGGTCTTGATGCCCATTTTGCGCAGCTCGCCGAAGCGCTCGCGGATGCCGGTCTTGACGATGTCCTTCAGTTCGATCACGCCCAGAACGCGCACCGAATCGCCGTTGGCGTCGGCAACCACCAGCGGCGTGCTGCCGGCGCGCGCAACCTCGTCGACCGCCTGCAACACCGCGTCTGGGAACTTGCCGGCGCGTTCCGTGACGTACCGGCGCACGGCATCGGCGGCGCCCTTGCGCACGTGGCGTTCGCCGCCGCCGTCGCGCAGGTCCACGCCGCTCATGCGCGTCTGCGCGCTGAATGGCACGAATTCCGGCTTCAGGCTTGCCATCGCCGGCGCGGCCAGCCCGGGCAGCTGGCGTGCCAGTGTGATGATGCTGCGCCCTTCCGGCGTTTCGTCGGCCAGCGACGACAGCCACGCCGCTTCCGCGAGCTGCAATGGCGATACGCCGGGCGCCGGGATAAAGCGCGAGGCCTGGCGGTTGCCATGGGTGATGGTGCCGGTCTTGTCGAGCAGCAGTACGTCCACGTCGCCGGCGGCTTCCACCGCGCGGCCCGAAGTGGCGATCACGTTCGCTTCCATCATCCGGCTCATGCCGGCCACGCCGATCGCGGAAAGCAGCCCGCCGATCGTGGTCGGGATCAGGCACACCAGCAGCGCCACCAGCACGGTGATCGTCACCGGCACGCCCGCCTTGGCCGCCAGCACGCTGTAGAGCGAGAACGGCTGCAGCGTGGCCGTGGCCAGCAGCAGGACAACGGTCAACCCGACCAGCAGGATCGTCAGGGCCAGCTCGTTCGGCGTCTTCTGCCGCTTGGCGCCCTCGACCATCGTGATCATGCGGTCGATGAAGCTTTCGCCCGGGTTGGTCGTGATGCGCACCACGATCCAGTCGGACAGCACGCGCGTACCTCCGGTCACCGACGAAAAGTCGCCGCCAGACTCGCGGATCACCGGCGCCGATTCGCCGGTGATGGCGCTTTCGTCGACCGAGGCCACGCCGTCGATCACTTCGCCGTCGCCGGGGATCATCTCGCCAGCCTCGACCAGCACTACATCGCCGCGTCGAAGCGCGGTCGCGGGGCGCGCTTCGGTGGCGCTTCCGCGTTTGCCGTCCTTTAGCACGCGTGCGGTCACCGTGGTCTTCAGCCCACGCAGCGCCTCGGCCTGTTGCTTGCTGCGGCCCTCGGCGAGCGCCTCGGCAAAGTTCGCGAACAGCACCGTGAACCACAGCCACACCGATACCGCCAGGATGAAGCCGGCGGATTCGCCGCCCGCTGCCGGCGCCGCCACTGCCTTCAGGAACAGGATGGTCGTCAGGATGCTGCCGGCGTAGACCACGAACATCACCGGGTTGCGCAACTGGTCGCGCGGCGACAGCTTGCTGAAGGCCGCAATCAGCGCGGGCTTCACCAGCTCCGGCGCGAACATGCTGCGCGCGGGCGGGCGATGATGGTGGGAACCGGGTTGCCGGTCCGACACCGGTGCGCTCTTCACCTGGGGCGTGTTGGAGGACGATGCGCCGGTCCTGTTGGCGCTGCCCTTGGCCACTGGGGCCGTCGATTCATGTTGCATGGTTTCTCCGCAATCCGCTAGAGACAGCGGCACCTGCATTGGCCGGGCCATGCAGGGGCTGAACTGGTGGGAATGCTCGCTATGTCTTCGTCAGTGATCGATCTACTTGGCTGCCGTTGCCGTCACCGCGCCCTGCAGTTGCTCGGCGACTGGACCCAGCGCCAGCGCCGGGACATAGGTCAGCGCGCCGACCAGCAGTACCGTGCCCACCAGCAGCACGACAAACAGCGGGCCGTGCGTCGGCATGGTGCCGCCGCTGGGCGGGATACGCTTCTTGGCCGCCAGCGATCCGGCCAGCGCCAGGACGGGGATGATGATCCAGAACCTGCCGAACCACATCGCCGCAGCCAGCAGCGTGTTGTAGAACGGCGTGTTGGCGGAGAGGCCCGCAAAGGCGCTGCCGTTGTTGTTGGCCGCCGACGAGAGCGCGTACAGGATCTCCGAGAAGCCGTGCGTGCCGGGGTTGAACACACCCGCGCGTCCCGCCTCGGCCATCACCGCCACCGACGTGCCGAGCAGCACCAGCAGCGGCGTGACCAGGATCGCCACGGCCACCATCTTCATCTCATAGGTTTCGATCTTCTTGCCGAGATACTCCGGCGTGCGGCCGATCATCAGCCCGGCGATGAACACCGCCAGCACGGCGTAGAACAGCATGCCGTACAGGCCCGAGCCAACGCCGCCGAACACGACTTCGCCCAGTTGCATCAGCAGCATTGGCACCAGCCCGCCGATGGCGGTGAAGGAGTCATGCATGGCATTGACCGCGCCGCAGGATGCCGCGGTCGTGATGGTGGCGAACAAGGCCGAGGCAGCGATGCCGAAGCGTGTTTCCTTGCCTTCCATATTGCCGCCGGCCTGCAACAGCGAACTGGCATGGTCGAGCGGCAGACCCGACAACGCGGGATTGGCCATCTGCTCGGAGATCGCCGCAACGCAAGCCATCGCCACGAAGATGACCGTCATGGAGCCCAGCACGGCCACGCCCTGCCGCCTGTCCCCGACCATCTCGCCGAAGGTGAAGCACAGTGCCGCCGGGATCAGGAAGATCGCCAGCATCTCGATGAGGTTGGCCAGGGCATTCGGGTTCTCGAACGGATGCGCCGAGTTGGCATTGAAGAAGCCGCCGCCGTTGGTGCCGAGCATCTTGATGGCTTCCTGCGAGGCCACCGGACCCATTGCCAACGTCTGCTTGTCGGTCTTCAGGTCTTCCGTCACCGGCATGCCTTGCGCATCGAGCACCGGCTGCCCGGCCGCGTCGACCTTCGGCTGGCTGTATTCGACTGGCGTGACCAGGCTCACTTCCTTGTAGGCATCGAAGTTCTGGATCACGCCCTGGCTGACCAGCGCCAGCGCGATCACCGTCGCGATCGGCGCCAGCACGTACAGCGTGACCCGGGTCATGTCGGCCCAGAAATTGCCGATGGTGGCGGCGCTCTGGCGCGCAAAGCCGCGAATCAGCGCAAACACCACGGCGATGCCGGTGGCCGCGGACAGGAAGTTCTGCACGGTGAGCGCGAGCATCTGCGTCAGATAGCCCATGGTCGACTCGCCGGCATAGCCTTGCCAGTTCGTATTGCTGACAAAGCTGATGGCCGTGTTGAAGGCCGAGTCCGGCGTGACCGCGCCGAAGCCTTGCGGGTTCAGCGGCAGCATGCCTTGCACGCGCTGCAGCGCATACACCGCCACCACGCCAAGCAGGTTGAACGCCAGGACTGCGATGGTGTACTGCTTCCACCCCATCCCGGACTCGGCACGCACGCCACCCAGGCGATACAGCAGCCGTTCCAGCGGACGGCCCCAGGCGGTCAGCGAATAATTGCCGTCCTCGACAGCGCGCCGGATATAGCGTCCGAGAGAAGGCGCGCATGCCAGCAGGACGGCGAGATAGAGGACCAGCAGGCCCACGAATTGGGAGGACATCAGAATTTCTCCGGCCGGAACAACGCAATGAGGAGGTAGACCAAAATGGCAACGGCCAGCGCGCCGCTCAACAGATCCGTCCAGCTCATCACAGCCCCCTGTCCGTTGCGCTGTTCTTGCCCAGCACCTGGTGGTGCGAGCCGGCATGTTCGCCGCCCGCGGAAGACTTCGGTGCAAGCACAGCGCAAAGCCCCAGCAGGGCCGCGCTCAGCACTGCAAAGCAGATCAATACGATCAAGTAGATCCCGTCCATGACAAAGCACCTTTGAATGGTTTCGGCTTGCAGCTTAGCGACGGGGTCGTAAAAACCGGGTAGAAAGGTGACGGGTGCGTGTAAAGAACGCATAAAGATTCGTTCGGCCGCGATGGCAACCAGATCGCCCGGCACGCCTACCGTGCCCTAGCGTTGTGCTCGGACTCGATGCACGGGACCAACCCCGGTTGTTTGCGGACCTTGGCGCGCTTGCCGCCCGCTCACTGCTGGCGGCGGCCCTTGCGCCCGCCGCCGCCGCGGTCTCGCCCAGTCGCACCATCAATTCGACGAACGCGCGCAGGTGCAGCGGCTTGTCGGCATCGCGCGGCGCTGCAAAGTGGCGTCCGGCGCTCTCCATCCGGCGTTTGTTGCGGCCAGGCATCAACGCGGCCATGTAGGAGTAATGCCGGCACCGCATCAGCGCGCGACTGACAGCGCAACACGGCCCCGCTGCCTAGACTGAGGGCTACCGCTGCACTGCCGCCACGGTGGCGATGCGCGGTCCCAGCCGCGCCGGACCCCTCCACTGCCGGCGCGTCCGACAACAACTCTGGAGGTTTTCCATGGATCCGAAACAGCCCGCTCGCCTTCCCAAGATCGTCGGCGCGATTGCCGCCGGCCTGGCAGGCCTCAGCTGTGCCACCGTTTTCGCCCAGACCACGGCCGCGCCCGCGGCACCCCCGGCCGGCGCGCAAGGCGTGCCGCCCGGCATGACCCAGATCGAGCCGCCCAAGGACCCGCTGGTCGAGCGCCGCGAGGCACGCAAGCGCGCCTCCGACGAATACAAGGCGAAGAAGAAGGCCGCCAAGGGCGAGTACAAGGAAGAAGTCGGCGAGGCCAAGCAGGAGCGCAAGGTCGAGAACAAGGCCGCGGACGCCGCGGCCCGCCAGGAAATGGCAGCGCCCAAGCAATAGCGCGATCACGCAAGCCGCGAATGAGATCGATGGCCGGCGCAAGCCGGCCATCTTCTTTCCTGTCTCAACGCGTTCCTACTACTCTGCCCATGTCTGCGCTTCCTGCAGGCTGCGTACTGCCTCCCCGCTCTCGAGTCGCGCGCTTGCAAGTCCACGCTTGCAAGTCCATATTCCGCGCCTAGACTCCATATGGGCAAACCGCGCGCTTGCTTGCGCGGCTTGCAATCCCCGCCATGTCCGCTGTCCGCCCTTCCCGCTGGTTGGCAGGCCTGCTTGTGTCCGGCCTGATGGGCGCGTTCAGCCTTTGCGGACCTGCTGCCGTAGCCCAGCAAAAACCGCCATCGCAAAATCCGCCAGCCGCTGCGTCGGCCCCTGCCGCTACCGCTGCGACAGGCCAGGCAGCTCCCGCGAAGCCGCGCGGACTGAGCCTTGCCAACAAACCCCGTACCGGCGACTTCGACGTGATGCTCAAGAGCCGCGTCATCCGCGTACTGGTGCCATACAGCCGCACGCTTTACTTCAGCGACAAGGGCCGCGAGCGCGGGCTGACCGCGGAGCTGGTGCGTGACTTCGAGCGCTATCTGAACAAGAAGTACGCCGACCAGCTCGGCAAGCGCCCGCTGACCATCATCATCATCCCGACCACGCGCGACCGGCTGCTGCCCGACCTGATGGCGGGGCTTGGCGATATCGCCGCCGGCAACCTGACCGAAACCGAGAGCAGGCTGAAGCAGGTGGACTTCACCGCGCCGCGCGACCGCAAGCCGGTGCGCGAGCTGGTGGTCACCGGGCCGAAGGCGCCGCCGTTGCAGCGCCTCGACGACCTCGCGGGAAAGACCGTGCACGTGCGGCGCGCCAGCAGCTACTTTGAAAGCCTGACCGTGCTGAACGACGGCCTGCGCCACGCCGGCAAGGCGCCGATAAAACTGGTCATGCTGCCCGATGCGCTCGAAGACGAAGACGCGCTCGAGATGCTCAACGCGGGCGTGCTGCAGATCCTGGTGGTCGATGACTGGAAGGCCGCGATGTGGGCGCAGATCCTGCCGAACATCAAGGTGCGCGAAGACCTGGCCGTGCGCGAAGGCGGCTATACCGGCTGGGCCTTCCGCAAGAACAGCCCGCAGCTGCGGCAGGCGATCGAAGACTTCTACGTCAATTTCGTCAAGAAACAGGGCGGTGCGGAGTACCGGCTCAAGCAGACCATGCTGCGCATCAAGCAGATCAAGAACAACACCGACGATGCGGAGTACAAGCGCTTCCAGCAGACCATCGCCTTCTTCGAGAAGTACGGCAAGGACTATGGCTTCGACCCGCTGATGCTGGCCGCGCAGGGCTTCCAGGAATCACAGCTGAACCAGGAGGCGCGCAGCCATGTCGGCGCGGTCGGCATCATGCAGATCATGCCGGCCACCGGCAAGGAGCTGAATGTCGGCAATATCCGCATGGCCGAGGCCAACGTCCACGCCGGCGCCAAGTACATGGACCGGCTGATGACGAAGTACTTCCCCGACGCGCATTTCTCGGAAGCGAACCGGCCGCTGTTCGCCTTTGCCAGCTATAACGCCGGGCCGGGCAATATCGCGAAGATGCGCAAGGAAGCGGCGGCGCGTGGACTGGATCCCGACAAGTGGTTCAACAATGTCGAGATCGTGGTGGCGGAGAAGATCGGCATCGAGACCACCACCTATGTGCGCAATATCTTCAAGTACTACGCAGCGTACCGGCTCATGCAGGACATGCAGGCGGCGCGCGATCGGGCGGTCAAGCAGATCCAGAAATAGCGGCTGGCGCGTCCCGCCAGCCGTGGCGGTCCGCGCGGCGCCCGATGCGCTTTGTGCCTGCTTAGTCAGCCAGCCCGCTGGCGTCGATGTAGCCGAGCGCTTCGGTCACGGCGCGCCGCGCCTTGAGCACATAGCAGACCTTGCGTTCCTGGATCGACAGCGCCAGTACTTCGGCCTGCACCAGTTCCTGGAACAGGTGGCCGGCGCGCGCCAGGCTGACCTGCGCGATGTGGGCCAGGTCGGCCGCGGGCAGCCCGTTCTCGCCCGCATCGAGCAGCGCGCGGCACACGCGGGCCCGCGCGGGCTCCGTCATCAGGGCAAGGGTTAGGGTACTTTCCTGGGTCTCCATGGCCACACCTCGAACGTCCGGCGCGCCGGCCCGGTGCTGCCCGGGACGGCCGCCGCCAGTAGGCAGGGGGGCAGCGGGGCAGCCGGACGGCGCAGTGTCTCCACTTTCTACGCGGCCCGGCGCGCAAACGCAATAGGGTGCAGCCATGCCGGCGCAAACACTGGTGCGGTTACAACAAACGCACCCGCCAGCCGCGTTCGGGGGATGCGCCGGCGCGGCGCCCGGTGCAGGGCGCCACGCCACCCCTTGCGTCAGGCCGGTCAGGCCAGCACGAACGGCAATTGCCGCTGCCGCTTGCCGGTCAGCCGGAACAGCGCGTTCGCCACCGCGGGCGCGATCGGCGGCACGCCGGGCTCGCCCAGGCCCGTGGGGTTGTCCTGCGACGGCACGAAGAACACGTCCACCACCGGCGCGTCGGTGATGCGCGGCGGCGGGAAGTCGGTGAAGTTGCTGTTCTTCACGGCGCCATTCTCGATCTCGATGGCAAACCCCGGCTTCGTCATCGCCAGCCCGAACACGCAGCCGCCCTGGATCTGGGCCTCGGCCGACAGCGGGTTGACCACGCGGTTGGCATGCACGCCGGCGGTCACGCGGTGCACGCGCGGCTCGCCCTTCACCAGCGACACGTCGACCACATAGGCCACCACGGTGCTGAACGACTCGTGCACCGCCACGCCCCACGCGTGCCCCTTCGGCAGCTTGCGCTTGCCGTAGCCGGACTTGTCCACCGCCAGCTGCAGCGCGGCACGGTGGCGCGCGTGCTTCTTGTCGTCGAGGCGCGCCAGCCGGAACGCCACCGGGTCCTGCTTCGCCGCGGCGGCGATTTCGTCGGCCAGCGTTTCCTTGACGAAGGCGGTATGCGTGTTGCCGACCGAGCGCCACCACAGCACCGGCACATCCACCTGCGGGTGATGCACCGACATCTGCAGCGGCAGGTCGTAGTCGTTCTCGACGATGCCCTCGGTCATGGTCGCGTCGACGCCGTTCTTGACCATGAACGGTTCGAACGGCGTGCCCTTCAGGATCGACTGCCCGACCACGGTGTGCTGCCAGCCCACCACCTTGCCCTGCGCATCGAAGCCGATGCGCGCGCGGTGCAGGTGCAGCGGACGGTAGTAGCCGCCGCGGATATCGTCCTCGCGGCTCCACATCACCTTGAGCGGCTCGGTGTGTCCCGCGGCCACCCAGGCCTTGAGCACGTTGGCCGCTTCGACGAGGTAGTCGGAAGTCGGCACCGCGCGCCGGCCGAAGCCGCCGCCGGCCATCATGGTGTTGAGCACGACCTTGTCGGGCGACAGGGCCAGCGTGCGCGCGATCGCGGCCTGGTCGACGGTCTGGAACTGCGATCCCACCCACACCTTGACCGCCTGCAGCTTGCCGCCCTGCACGTCGGGCTGCAGCGTGCAGTTGAGCGGCTCCATCGGCGCGTGCGCGAGGTAGGGGAAGCGGAAGTCGGCTTCGATCTTGCGCGCGGCACTGTTGATGGCCGCACCAATATCACCCTCGCCCGCGCGCGCCACCGTGCCCGGCTGCGCGGCCAGCCTGGCGTACTCTTCGAACAGCGCCTGCGACGAGACGCTGGAGCCCGCGTCTTCCCACTGGACCTCCAGCGCATCGCGGCCCATTTTGGCCGGCCAGTAGCCGCTGCCGATCACCGCCACGCCGGTGCCGCCGCGGTCCACCGGCACCTGCATCACGCCATGCACGCCCTGCACCGCGCGCGCCTTGTCGGCGTTGAACGACTTCACCTTGCCGCCGAAGCGCGGCGGGCGCGCGACCACGGCCACCACCATCTTGTCGAGCCTGGTGTCGATGCCGAACGGCGTGGTCGCCGCCATCTTGCCGCGCGCGTCCAGCCGCGGCGTGGGCTTGCCGACGATGCGGAACTGCGCCGGGTCCTTCAGCGTGACCCGCTGCGGCACGGGCAGCTCCATCGCGGCGTGCGCCAGGTCGCCGAAGGTGGCGCGGTGGCTGCCTGAGGTCAGCACGCCCTGCTCGACCTTGATGCCGGCCGGATCGACCTGCCACTTCTGCGCGGCGGCAGTCACCAGCATGGCGCGGGCGCGCGCGCCCAGTTCGCGGTACTGCTGGAACGAATGGTTAAGCGCGGTCGAGCCGCCGGTCATCTGCATGCCGAAGGCAGGATCCTTGTACGCGTCGCCCGCGGGTGCCAGCGTTGCGCGCACGTTGCGCCAGTCGGCGTCCAGTTCTTCGGCCAGCGCCATCGGCAGCGCGGTATGCACGCCCTGGCCGAATTCGAGCCGGTTCACGGCCACCGTGACGGTGTTGTCGGGCGCGATGATCAGGAACGCCTGCGGCGACGGTGCCCTGGACCTGCCCGCGTCCTGTGCCTGTGCCTGCGCCAGCGGGGCCACGCCCAGCGCCAGCCCGCCGCCGGCCAGGCCGGTGAGTTTCAGGAAACCGCGTCGGGTGAGCGTGGCTATGCCACCGCCTTGCGCCGCGCCGCAGTTGTCGCCCTGGCCACCCTGGCCGCCGGCCAGTGCTTCAATGCCTCGGATTCGCATGATCGGCTCCTCGTGTTCAGGCCAACGACGCCAGCGCGCGCGCGGCGTCCTTGATCGCCGCGCGGATGCGCTGGTACGTGCCGCAGCGGCACAGGTTGCCGGCCATGGCCTGGTCGATATCGGCGTCGGTGGGGCGCGGCTTGCTGCGCAGCAGGCCGATGGCGCTCATCACCTGCCCGTTCTGGCAGTAGCCGCATTGCGCGACATCGTGCCTGATCCACGCGTCGAGCACGGCGCGGCCGACGCGGTCGGTGTCCACGCCTTCGATGGTGGTAATGCTGGCGCCCGCGGCGGCGGAAACCGGCGTCACGCAGCTGCGCGTCGCCTGGCCGTTGACATGCACGGTGCAGGCGCCGCACGCGGCCACGCCGCAGCCGAACTTGGTGCCGGTCATGTCGAGGTTGTCACGCAGCGCCCACAGCAGCGGCGTGGACGGATCCACGTCGACCGTGCGGGTCTTGCCGTTGACGTTGATGTCGAGGGTGGTCATGGGGGACACTCCTTGGGTACGTTTGCCCACTGGTCATGGCGTGTGCCCGGGCCCGCACGCGGCCCGCGCCAGCAGGGGCCGGCGCAGGGCGAACGCGTGGGGATGCGGGGGCACTGCCCGCGCGCGCAGCTTGGCGCACGGGACAAGTGAGGATAGTGCAATTCCGGTCACCTTGCCGGAGGCCGTGCGCCGGGCTCGGCGCAAACGCGCGTTTTGTCGGGCTTTGCACGAACTTTGTGCATCCTGCCGCTGTCCCTCATGGATTCATCGCTTGCGGATTCCTGCCGCTGAAACAGTGCCGTCGACTATTCCAGAACGCCATCATCCGGTGGCGGGTACGCCAGCACCGCCACGCGCCGTGCAGCCCGCTGCCGCTCACGCCGCCGAAGCTCCCGCCGCCTCCCGCACCTCCCCTGCCATCGCGCGGCTGGACAGCATCCAGGCGCTGCGCGGCCTGGCCGCGGCCTTCGTGGTCGTCTACCACTCCGGCCTGGCGCTGGGCGGCGCCGACGCACCCGTGCTGGACTGGCTGACCGCCAACGTGATCAAGCGCGGCCATGTCGGCGTCGATGTGTTCTTCGTCATCAGCGGCTTCATCATTGCCTGGGTCGCGGTGCTGGCGCGGCCGCGCCCGGAGCGTCCGTTCAGCTTCCTGGTGCGGCGCGCGTTCCGGCTGGCGCCGCCGTACTGGGCCATGTCGGTGCTGCACGCGCTGCTGCTCAACCCGGTGACGCCGGCGCTGTTCGCCGCGTCGCTGGCATTCCTGCCCACCACCACCGCGCATGCGCCCTACTACGGCTATCCGGCGCTGTATGTGGGCTGGTCGCTCAACTACGAGATCGCGTTCTACGCCGCGTTCGCGCTCGGGCTGCTGCTGGCCGGGCGGCGCGCGCTGTGGGTGGTGCTGGCACTGTTCGCGCTGGTGACGCTGGTGCTGCCGTGGTGGCGCTTCGGCACGCTGGTCGCCGATCCCGCGCAGGGCTATCCGTTCGCATCTCCATGGCTGGCGATGGCGAGCAATCCGCTGGTGCTGGAATTCCTGCTCGGCTGCCTGCTCGCGTGGGCCTATGCGCGCTGGCGCCACCTGCTGACGCCGTCGATCGCGCTGGCGATGCTGGCCACCGGCTGCGCGGCGTTCGCGCTGTCGCTGCCGCTGGTCGGCCCGGACTTCAGCCTGGCCGGCCGCGGCCTGCCCGCGGCGCTGCTGCTGGCGGGCGCGGTCGCGGCGGAGCATACCGGCATGCTGCGCGTGCCGCGCGCGCTGGTGTGGCTGGGCGAGCTGTCGTACGCGCTCTACCTGGTGCATCCCACGGTGATCGAAGGCGTCAAGCGATTGATGCCCGAACTGACGCCCGACCAGACCGGCCTGCAGCTGCTGCGCTTTGCCATCGACGCCGGGCTGGCGCTGGGCCTGGCGCTGCTGCTGCACCGCTGGGTGGAGCTGCCGGGCATCGCCGCCGGGCGCAGGCTGGCAAGGCAATGAAGCGCGGCAAGCCCGGCAAGCCCGGCCTTAGCGCCGGGGCATGTCGGCGAGGAACAGGTACAGCGCGGTCAGCTCGGTATCGTTCATGCGCCCGAACGAGTCAAACGGCATCACGCGGCTGATCTGCGAGCCGTCGGGCCGCTTGCCGCTGCGCATCATCTCGATAAAGGCCCCAGCCTGGCCATAGCGCGACATGGCGCCGCCCGAGACCGGGCGCAGGTCGGCCGCCGGCGGCCAGTCGGGCGGCGCGCCAGGGATCTTGCCGCCGCTGAAATCGTGTCCGTGACAGCCCAGGCAGGCATTGGCCACATAGCCGCCATACTTCGCCGTGGGCGCCGGCACCTGCGCCGGCTGCACCGGCAGGCTGTGGTCGATCTTGGAAGCCGCGTCCCGCACCATGCCCACGCCGTACAGCGCCCGCACCAGCCACGGCAGGTTGACCTCGGCAGGCGCGCCCATGCCTGGCGGCAGGCTGCGCAGGTAGGCCACCAGCGCACTGAGGTCTTCGTCGCTGAGGCGGTTGTAGTCCTCGCTCGGCATGATCAGCAGCGGCCGGCCCGATGGCGCCACGCCATGGCGCACGCTGCGCACCCAGTCCTCGGCGCGGTACGCCGCGATGGCGGGGTTGCCGCGGGTCAGGTCGGGCGCACGCACGCGCAGGCCGTTGGGATCGTCGAACACCTGCTTGCCGCCGGCGCCGGCGCCGTGGCATTCCATGCAGCCGCGCGATTCATAGAGGTATTTGCCGTGGGCGATGGCGGCGGCGTCGTCGCGCAAGGCCAGCGGCGCAACCTGCACCGCCACGGTCCGCGACGCCTTGCGCTCGCCGACCCAGACCGCGGCGTAGGCCGCCACTGCCACGGCGGCGGCCACTCCGGCCAGCCCCCACGCCGCCACTCGCAGAACACGCGCCATCTTCGCTCCCCTGTCCGCCGCACTGGATGCAACAGCTTGCAGCCAGCGGGCAGGGGGCTGTCGGTGGGGCAGGCCACACAGGCGCGCGCTTGCCGCGTTCAGGCCAGGCCGGCGGGGGCGCGGTCGATAAAGCCGGTCATGCGCGCCAGCCGGCCGTCGGCGCCGACGGTGGCGAAATCGGTGCCGACCACCAGCGCCGGCTCGCTCGCGGGGCCGAGCTCCCAGGTAAAGCGCAGGTGCTCGCCGTGCGCGTCGACGGGGCTGACGCGGGTGAAGCGGAAACCGGGAAACCTGCCCTGCACCGCCGCGATCATGGCATCGATGCCGGCATGGCCGTCGCCGCGCATCAGCGGATCGACATAGCTGGCCGATTCGGTCCACGCCAGCGCGATCAGCTCGCGGCGGCGCGCGGGGTCGGTTTCGTTCCAGGCGGCAAGGTAGCGGTCGGCGAGGCTGGCGGGATCGGCGGGCATGGCGGCAGCGGTGGACTGCGAGGACGGGACGGCAGCTGACATGGTGTTCTCCTGTGCTGGTTGGGGTTCCGGTCGGCCCGGCTGGCAGGCCATGGCTGCATGATGGATGCCGCCGCGCCGCGCCGCGATTACCCGCGAGGTCATCGCCGGACTGACTCCGCCACCCCGCCCGCCCCGCTGCCCTACCAAAAAATCGGCGCGAACACCAGTGGCAACAACGCCCACGGCAGCCCGCTGTCCGGCTTTTGCTCGGGTACCCATCCCCGTTACAGTTGCCGCTACGCTGGGCGGCAGTCCGTCCGCGCGCCTTGCCCCGATCGATTTGCACCGCCCTTTGCTCCGCCCTTTGCACCGCACCCGTCCATGACGCCAGATACGGCCCCGCCGCGCCACCAGGCCGCCACTGTCCATTCCGCCACGCCGCGCCGCTGGCAGCCGCTGCTGCTCGCCGCTGCCGGCTATTTCGCCCTGGCGGCGGCGGGCCTGTGGCTGGCGCGGCTGCCGGGCAACGTGGCCGCGGTATGGCTGCCCAACGCCTTCGCGCTGGGGCTGCTGCTGCACCGCCCGCGCCGCGAGACGCCGTGGCTGCTGGCCGGCATGCTGGGCGCGAACCTGCTGGCCAACCATGCCGCCGGCGACAGCGCCGCGAGCGCGCTGATGCTGGCCGGCGCCAACCTGGCCGAGATCCTGTGCGCCACCGGCCTGCTGCGGCTGCTCGACCGGCACGCCGGGCTGGTCCGCCACGGGCCGCTGGCATCGTTCGCGGTGATGCTGGCGGTCGCAGGCATCGTCGCGCCGGCGCTGGGCGCCACTGCCGGCGCCGCAGCCATTGTCAAACTGCACGGCACGCCCTTTGCGTCGGTGTGGTGGACCTGGTGGCAGGCCAGCGCGCTGGGCATGGCGCTGCTGCTGCCGATGATGCTGTCGATGACACCGGCGCGCGTGCGCACCGCCTTCGCGCGGCCAGTGCTGGTGCCGCAGGCCAGCCTGCTGGCGCTGTGCCTGGCGATCGGCGCGCTCGCGCAATGGCAGGGCCACGACCCGTTTGCCGCGATGTCGCTGCCGCTGGTGCTGGTGGCGCTGGCGGGCAACCCGTTCGCCACCGCGCTGCTGACGCTGGTGGCGACGCTGTCGCTGCAGGCGCTGATGGTGGTCGGGCACGGCCATGAAGCGGTGCCGCTGTCGGCCGCGGTGATCATGGTGTTCCCGGTCTGCATCGCCTACCTGACCGAACAGAACCGCCATGGCCGCGCCAGCCTGCGCGGCAGCGAGAAGCGCTTCCGCCAGGCCATGGAGCATTCGGCGATCGGCATGGCGCTGGTTGGCATGGACGGCCGCTGGGAGATCGTCAACCGCGCCATGACCGAGCTGCTCGGCTACAGCGGCGAGGAATTGCGCGCCATCACCTTCCAGCAGCTGACCCACCCCGACGACCTGAGCGACGACCTGCGCCAGGCGGCGCTGCTGGTGGACGGCAAGATCGAGTCCTACCGCATGGAGAAGCGCTACCGCCACAAGGATGGCCAGTACCGCTGGGCGCTGCTGGCGGTCTCTCTGGTGCGCGACGAAGACACCGGCGCGCCGCTGCACTACATCGCCCAGGTGGAAGACATCCATGCGCGCAAGCTGGTGCAGGAAGAGCTGGAACGGCTGTCGCGCCGCATCCAGCTGGCGGTGGAAGCCGGCGGTGTCGGCATCTGGGAATGGGACTTCGGCAGTACCGCCATCACCTGGGATGCGCGCATGCATGCGCTGCACGGCACCGATCCCGCGCAGGGCACGCCGCAGGCCGAGCAATGGATCGCCATGCTGCACCCCGAAGACGTCAGCCGCGTCAGCACCGAGATGCGCCAGGCCATCCGCGGCGCCGCGCCGTTCGACACCGAATACCGGATCCTGCGTCCCGGCGGCGCGGTGCGCCATGTGCGCGCCATGGCCACGGTCACGCGCGGCGCCGACGGCATCGCGCACGCACTGGTCGGCACCAACTGGGACATCACCGAGCAGCGCCGCCTGACCGAGGCGCTGTTCGAAGAGAAAGAGCGACTGCATATCACGCTGCGTTCGATCGGCGACGCGGTGATCTGCACCGACGCCAATATGCACGTCACCTTCATGAACCCGATCGCCGAGCAGCTGACCGGCTGGACCATGTGCAGCGCCGGCGGATTGCCGCTGGAGCAGGTCTTCCGCATCGTCGACGAAGCCAGCGGCGACCCGATCCCCAGCCCGGTCGAATCGTGCCTGCGTACGCTGACGCCTGCCTACCTGCAGGACGGCGCGGTGCTGCAGAGCCTGACCGGAGAACGCCACGACGTACAGGACTCCGCCGCGCCGGTGCTGACTGCCGCCGGCGAGGTGCTGGGGGCGGTGCTGGTGTTCCAGGACATCACCACCGCGCGCGCGCTGCAGCGCGAGCTGGCGCGCTCGGCCATGCACGACGCGCTCACCGGCCTGCCCAACCGCACCTGGTTCGAAAAGCGCCTGCGCGAGGCCTGCGACGCCGCGCGGCTGCATGGCCACCGCGCCGCGCTGTGCTTCATCGACCTGGACCGCTTCAAGATCGTCAACGACACGGCCGGCCACGGCGCCGGCGACGTGCTGCTGCGCGAGCTGGGCTACCTGATCCGCAACCACGTGCGCCCCGACGACCTGCTGGCGCGCCTCGGTGGCGACGAGTTCGCGCTGCTGCTCAAGGACTGCACCGTGGACCAGGCCGAGCAGGTCTGCCAGGGCGTGATCGACGCGATCCGCGGCCGCCGCTTCCCGTGGGAAGGCCGGGTCTATGACGTCGGCGCCAGCATCGGCATCGCCGCGATCGACCTCGACGTGCCGCCCGTCAGCGAGCTGATGAGCCGCGCCGACGTTGCCTGCTACGCCGCCAAGGCCGCCGGCCGCAGCCGGGTCTCGGTCTACCGGCGCGACGAGAGCGACGCGCGCCGCCACCATCGCGAACTGGAAGTCGCCGCGGGCATCCACTCGGCGCTGGAAGCCAACCGCTTCCGCCTGTTCGCGCAGGAGATCCGCGCGCTGCAGCCTGCCGGCGCGGGCCGCGGCGAATCCCGCCACATCGAGATCCTGGTGCGCATGGTCGACGAGAGCGGGGACATGATCCTGCCCGGCGCCTTCATTCCCGCCGCCGAGCGCTACGACCTGATGGGCCATGTCGACCGCTGGGTCATCCACAACGTGCTGCACGGCTACGGCGAGCGGCTGCGTGCGGTGCCGGGGCTGTCGGTGTCGATCAACCTGTCGGCCAACTCGCTGGGCGAGCCGTTCCTGCTGCCCTTCCTGCATGCCGAGCTGGACGCCAGCGCGCTGCCCGCCAGCCGCATCCGGCTGGAGATCACCGAGACGGCGCTGATCAACAACATGGCGGCGGCCAACCGGCTGGTGTCGGAGATGAAGCGCGCGGGCTGCACCGTGTCGCTCGACGACTTCGGCTCGGGGCTGTCGTCGTTTGCCTACCTGAAGCAGTTCCCGGTCGATTTCCTGAAGATCGACGGCAGCTTTATCCGCCAGCTGGCGGACAACGCCGTCGACCGCGAGATCGTCAGCTCGATCAACGACATCGGCCACCGGCTCGGCGTGAAGACCGTGGCGGAGTGGGTGGAGGATGAGCGCACGCTCGACGCGCTGCGCGCGATCGGCGTGGACTTCGCGCAGGGCTATGCGATCGGGCGGCCGACGCCGCTCGATGCGTTCCTGCAGGCGTGCGGGCCGCGCGGCGTCGAACAACGCCAGGGGGCGTGATACATTCGGCGGCTGTCGCCACCCGGGGGAAACCGTTGCCGCTCGAATCCACGCCGGCGCCGCTCTATGCGCGCGTCAAGCAACACATCAGCAGCAGGATTGCTGACGGCAGCTGGCCGCCTCACCATCGGGTGCCCTCCGAGGCCGAGCTGGTCGAAGCGCTGGGCGTCAGCCGCATGACCGTGCATCGGGCGCTGCGGGAACTGACGGCGGAGGGGCTGCTGGTGCGGCTGCAGGGGGTTGGGACCTTTGTTGCGGAGCCCAAGCTGCGGACCGCGCTTTATGCGGTCAACAATATTGCGGATGACATTGCTGCGCGGGGGCATTGGCATCATGCGCGGGTGGTCAGCGTGCAGGAGGAACGCGCCGGCGCGGCGCAGGCTGCTGCGCTGGATGTGCCGCTGGAGCAGCGCGTGTTTCACTCGGTCATCGTGCACTACGAAGACGATATCGCGATCCAGCTGGAAGACCGCTACGTCAATGCCGCCGTCGCGCCGGATTACCTGGAGCAAGACTTCTCGCGCGAAACGCCCTACCAATACCTGACGCGCGTCGCGCCGCTGACCGAAGGTGAGCACGTGGTGGAGGCGGTGCTGGCGCATCCGGAGGAATGCGGGTTGCTGGACATCGACAAGGGTGAGCCGTGTTTGCTGATCCGTAGACGGACATGGTCGGCGGGGCGGGTTGTGACGTCGGTCAGGCTGGTGCATCCGGGGTCGTTGCACCGGTTGGAAGGCCGGTTCACTTCATAGCCCGGCCCCGCGATCCGCATCCTGTCCTGAGAGTTTCGGCGCAGCGCAGGCTAATGCGCAGGCCGCGCGGCCAGCCCCAAACGCTCGGCGACCGCGAGCAGGCGACGATCCCGCGTCCATAGCGCACTGCCGGGCGTCAATCGGGTGGCGGCCAGCAGATGCGCATCCACGTAGCCAATCCCTATCCCGTAAAGCTTCTGGTCATCGATCATCCGGTCGACTTCGTCGTCCGTCGCCACGACGGCGCCTGGCAAATCACGCAAAGCGCCCAGCACCTCGTCCCGCTGCCGCAGGCTACCCAGCGCGATCTCGCCGATCACAAACGGATGCACCAGGACCCGGCTGGCGTCGAGCAAAGCCGCTAGTGCCGCGTCGCCGGTTCGCAGATGGTCGATCCATACCGAAGTGTCGACCAGGATCATGCCGGCTCCGGGCGGCGGCGCGGCGCGGATTCCAGGTCAGGCTCGGTACCGCCGAGACGGCTTAGGCGCCGCGCGCTTTCGCGCTCGATCAGTGCCCGTAGCGCTTCGCGCACGAGCGAGGATTTTTCTGACAGGCCCGTCAGGGCCTGGGCCTTGCGCAGCAAATCATCGTCCAGGGCAAGCGTGGTACGCATGGAAACCTCCGCTAAGCATCCTGCATCGATTTTAGCATCAATCAATGCCTGAATTCGTGCCCACCAGCGTCAGCTTCTTACGAAGGCTCGCCGGCAACATCACATGGCACTAGCCCGGCAGTTCATCTACGGGATAACCCCGATTCATCCGTACCTGTATATACAAGAATATACATGCCTATGCGTCGCAAAAAAAGCGACACCCAAAGGCAAAGCACAGAGACACCGAAGGAGCCGTCCCAATGACCACCACCCGCTTCCGCGACACCGAAATCCGCGCCCCGCACGGCACCAAGCTCACCGCCAAGAGCTGGCTGACCGAAGCGCCCCTGCGCATGCTGATGAACAACCTCGACCCCGAGGTCGCGGAGAATCCAAAGGAACTGGTGGTCTACGGCGGCATCGGCCGCGCCGCCCGCAACTGGGAATGCTATGACCGCATCGTCGAAGCCCTGACCCGCCTGGAAGACGACCAGACCCTGCTGGTCCAGTCCGGCAAGCCGGTCGGCGTGTTCCAGACCCACCGCGACGCCCCCCGTGTGCTGATCGCCAACTCCAACCTGGTCCCCCACTGGGCCAACTGGGAACACTTCAACGAACTCGACGCCAAAGGCCTGGCCATGTACGGCCAGATGACCGCCGGCAGCTGGATCTACATCGGCAGCCAGGGCATCGTGCAGGGCACGTATGAAACCTTTGTCGAAGCCGGCCGCCAGCACTACAACGGCGACCTGAAGGGCCGCTGGGTGCTGACCGCGGGCCTGGGCGGCATGGGCGGCGCGCAGCCGCTGGCCGCGACGCTGGCCGGCGCCTGCTCGCTCAATATCGAATGCCAGCAGAGCCGCATCGATTTCCGCCTGAAGACCCGCTACGTCGACGAGCAGGCCACCGACCTGGACGACGCGCTGGCCCGCATCGACCGCTACACCTCGCAGGGCAAGGCGATCTCGATCGCGCTGTGCGCCAATGCCGCCGAAGTGCTGCCCGAACTGGTGCGCCGCGGCGTGCGCCCCGATATGGTCACCGACCAGACCAGCGCGCACGACCCGCTCAACGGCTACCTGCCCGCCGGCTGGACCTGGGACGAATACCGCGAGCGCGCGCAGCGCGAGCCGGCCGTGGTGGTGAAGGCCGCCAAGGCCTCGATGGCCGCGCATGTGCAGGCCATGCTGGATTTCCAGAAGCTGGGCGTGCCGACCTTCGACTACGGCAACAACATCCGCCAGATGGCCAAGGAAGAAGGCGTGGCGAACGCCTTCGACTTCCCCGGCTTCGTGCCCGCGTACATCCGCCCGCTGTTCTGCCGCGGCATCGGCCCGTTCCGCTGGGCCGCGCTGTCGGGCGATCCGCAGGACATCTACAAGACCGACGCCAAGGTCAAGGAACTGATCCCCGATGACGAGCACCTGCACCGCTGGCTCGACATGGCGCGCGAGCGCATCAGCTTCCAGGGCCTGCCGGCGCGGATCTGCTGGGTCGGCCTGGGCCTGCGCGCCAAGCTGGGCCTGGCGTTCAACGAGATGGTCCGCAGCGGCGAGCTGTCGGCGCCGGTCGTGATCGGCCGCGACCACCTGGACTCGGGCTCGGTCGCCAGCCCGAATCGCGAGACCGAGGCCATGCAGGACGGCTCGGACGCCGTGTCCGACTGGCCGCTGCTGAACGCGCTGCTGAACACCGCCAGCGGCGCCACCTGGGTGTCGCTGCACCACGGCGGCGGCGTGGGCATGGGCTTCTCGCAGCATTCCGGCGTGGTGATCGTGTGCGACGGCACCGATGAAGCGGCCGCGCGCATCGCCCGCGTGCTGCACAACGACCCCGCCACCGGCGTGATGCGCCATGCCGACGCCGGCTACCAGATCGCTGTCGACTGCGCCCGCGAGCAGGGGCTGGACCTGCCGATGCTGCGTAACGAATCGCGCGGCTGATCCCGGCCGACAGGCCACTACAGGCCACTACAGGCCACCAAGAGCCGTCTTACCGGCCGGGGCGCCACGCGCGCACCCGGCCGTCGCCATACCCTTCACGGAGACACCCATGTCCATCGACACCACCGCCGGCGTGGCGGTCGCGGCGCCGCAGCCGCCGCTGTCGCGCACGCGTGCCATTGCCGCCATCACCATCGGCAACGGCCTCGAGTTCTACGATTTCGTGGTCTACAGCTTCTTTGCCACGCTGATAGGCCGGCTCTACTTCCCTGTCGACAATCCCACCGGCCAGTTGCTGATGTCGTTCGCCACCTTTGGCGTCGGCTTCCTGATGCGACCGCTCGGCGGCCTGCTGATCGGCATGTACGCCGACCGCGCCGGCCGCAAGCCGGCTGTCGCGCTGACGCTGTGGCTGATGGGCCTGAGCTCGCTGATCTTCGTGGTCACGCCGCCGTACGCGCAGATCGGCATCCTCGCGCCGATCATGGTGGTGATCGCGCGGCTGGTGCAGGGCTTCGCCATCGGCGGCGAGATGGGCGCCTCCACCGCGCTGCTGCTCGAATACGCCGACGACCGCACGCGCGGCTTCTATACCGCCTGGCAGCCGTTCAGCCAGGGCCTGGCAGCGCTGCTGGGCGCGATCACCGGCCTGGTGCTGAGCAACGTGCTGGCACCGGCCGACCTTGAAGCGTGGGGCTGGCGCCTGGCCTTCCTGATCGGCATTCTGGTGATCCCGGTCGGCCTGCTGATCCGCCGCCGGCTGGAAGAAACCGCCGCGCCCGCGCGCCACGGCGAGCACGCCGCGCAATGGCCGCTGCTGCGCCGGCATGGGCGCGAGGTGATTGCCAGCATCCTGCTGATGATCGGCCTGGCCTCGTCCACCTACATCGTCGTCTACTACATCAGCAACTACGCCGTGAGCGTGCTGAAGATGCCGCTGTCGCTGAGCATCTGGGCCGCGTGCATCGCGGCGCTGGTGCAGGTGGCGCTGTCGCCGTTCGCCGGCCGGCTGGCCGACCGCATCGGCCGCAAGGCCGTGGTGCTGTGGTCGCGCGTGGCGCTGCTGGTGATGGTCTACCCCGCGTTCGTGCTGATCAATGCCGAGCCGTCGCTGGCGCGCCTGCTGCTGGTGGTGGGCTGCCTGTCGGTGCCGATGTCGATGACCGCGCCGGCCTCGATGGTGCTGGTCAGCGAGGTGCTGCCGCAGCGCCTGCGCGCCACCGGCCTGTCGATCGCCTATTGCGTGGCGATCGCGATCTTCGGCGGCTTCGCGCAGTATTTCTCGACCCGGCTGATCCAGATCACCGGTGACGCAAATGCCCCGGCGCTGTACGTGATCGGCTGCGGCCTGGTTTCGCTGATCGGCCTGGCGATGGTGCCCGAAACCCTGGGACGCCGCCTCAAATGAGCGGCCTGGCCGAACTCGTGCAGGCCGGCGACACGGTCTGGCGCGGCCGGCGCGATGCCGGCGAGGCGGGCGATACCCGCCGCCTGTTCGAAATCGTCGCCGGCCGTCACACTCCGCGCACGCCTGGCGTGCCGGTGCTGCTGGGCTTCTGCTGCGATGCCGGCGTGCTGCGCAACCAGGGCCGCCCCGGCGCCGCCGGCGGCCCGCGCGAGATCCGCCGCGCGCTGGCGGGCGTGCCGGCCCACGGCATCGGCCGCCTGATCGACGGCGGCGACATCCATTGCGAAGGCGATGCGCTGGAAGACGCGCAGCGGCGGCTGGGCCAGGCCGTCGCCGCCGAGCTGGCGGTGGGCGCCTGGCCGCTGGTGCTTGGCGGCGGCCACGAGGTGGCATGGGGCACGTGGCAGGGCCTGCGCACGCACCTGGACGCGCACGGCGACCGCGGCCGCGTGCTGGTGGTCAACCTGGACGCGCACTTCGACCTGCGCGGCAGCCGGCCCGCCAGCTCGGGCACGCCCTTCGACCAGATCGCCATCGACTGCCAGCGCCGCGGCGTGCGCTTCGACTACGCCTGCCTGGGCGTGAGCCGGCTCGGCAATACAGCCGCGCTGTTCGCGCGCGCCAGCACGCTCGGGGTGCGGTATGTGGAGGATGTGGACCTGCAGGAGCGCCACCTCGACGCACGGCTGGCCGCGCTGGATGAATGGGTCGCGGAGGCCGACCATGTCTACCTGACGATCGACCTCGACGTGCTGCCCGCCGCGGTGATGCCCGCCGTCTCGGCACCGGCGGCCTACGGCGTGCCCTTGCCGGTGGTCGAAGCCATCGCCACGCGGCTGCGTGACAGCGGCAAGCTGCGCGTGGCGGATATCGCGGAATTCAATCCGCTGTATGACCGGGATGGGTGTGGGGCGCGGGTGGCGGCAAGGTTGTGCTATCGGTTATTGGGCGGCTGAAACGCGCCCAACAAAACATCGAGCTGGCCTGAGCAAGGTGTTCTCCCTCTCCCCTCATGGCCTCATGGGGAGAGGGGTGGGCTAGCTAGGCACCACATCAAGCAAGGCCCCCGGTTTTAACCCACAGGCCTCAGCCTTTGACCCTCCTGCCCTCTCCCCCAACCTCTCTCCCGCAAGCGGGAGAGGGCAGCAAACCGGCGGCAATTCAAACCCCTTCCGCCCCTCCAAACCCTCGGGTTTACACCTACACCACCGTTCGGATTCCCGAACACCACTGCGCGCCGCCCATCCGGATCTCCGAATCGTGCGCCGGAGTCACTTCAATTTCTCCTTTGAATTCAACGGGTTGCACAACCCGAAAGACCCCTCTCACCTGGCACGCCGCGTGCAATATAGGCCGCCGCTAACAGCGCCCAGACAGGTCGGCCGGCACGTTTCCCAGCGCGCCGGCCCCGCCAAAAAACAAAGGAGGAAACACATGACTGACCCCGCCTTGCCCACCCCCCCTCTCGCCGCCCCGGCGACCCGCTGGCACCTGTTGCCGCGCTGAAAAAAACCGCATGGCCGGTGCGGCGCCCTCAAAAGCCCTCCAGCCATCCCGCAATACCGACGTCCGACCCTGTCCGCGGGGAACGGACGCACAGGCCTGATCCACGATGAAACTGAATCGACTGCCCACCCTGATCTTCATTGCGATGCTGCTAGGCGTGCTGGCCGGCACCGCCGCGCACAACATGGCGCCGGACGCCGACACCGCCAAATCGATTGCGAACCACCTGTCCATCCTGACCGACATCTTCCTGCGGATGATCAAGATGATCATCGCGCCGCTGGTGTTCGCCACGCTGGTGACCGGCATCGCCAGCATGGGCGACGGCCGCGCCGTTGGCCGCATCGGCACGAAGGCGATGATGTGGTTCATCGGCGCCTCGGTCACCTCGCTGCTGCTGGGGCTGGTGATGGCCAACGTGCTGCACCCCGGCCACGGCATGAACCTGCCGCTGCCGGCCGCGGACGCCACCTCGAACCTGAAGACCGGCGCCCTGAACCTGCGCGACTTCATCGCCCACATGTTCCCCAAGAGCTTCGCCGAGGCGATGGCGCACAACGAGATCCTGCAGATCGTGGTGTTCTCGCTGTTCTTCGGCTTTGCGCTGGGTACCGTCAAGGACGGCGTGGGCAAGCCGGTGCTGCAAGGCATCGAGGGCTTGGCCGACGTGATGCTGAAGGTCACCAACTACGTGATGGCGTTCGCGCCGGTGGGCGTGTTCGGCGCAATCGCGGCGGTGATCACCGCGCAGGGCCTGGGCGTGCTGGTCGTGTACGCGAAGCTGATTGGCAGCCTGTACCTGGCGCTGGCGCTGCTGTGGGTGGCGCTGATCGCCGGCGGCTACTACTTCCTGGGCCGTGACGTGTTCCGCCTGCTCAAGCAGATGCGCGCGCCGCTGATGATCGGCTTCGCCACCGCCAGCAGCGAGTCGGCCTACCCGAAGGTGATCGACCAGCTGACCCGTTTCGGCGTCAAGGAGCGCATCACCAACTTCGTGCTGCCGCTGGGCTATTCGTTCAACCTGGACGGCTCGATCATGTACACCTCGTTCGCCGCGCTGTTCGTGGCCCAGGTGTATGGCATCGAGCTGTCGCTCTCCCAGCAGATCACCATGCTGCTGGTCCTGCTTGTCACCAGCAAGGGCATCGCCGGCGTGCCGCGCGCCTCGCTGGTGGTGGTCGCCGCCGTGCTGCCGATGTTCGGCCTGCCGGAGGCCGGCATCCTGCTGGTGCTCGGCATCGACCACGTACTCGACATGGGTCGCACCGTGACCAATGTGCTCGGCAATGCCATTGCCACCGCCGTCGTCGCCAAAAGCGAAGGCGCCATCGGCGCGCCGGTACTGTCCGACGAGGATGAACCCGTCGTCGCGGATACCACCACCAGCCTGGCATCGGTCCAGGCCGTGGCGGGCAAGTAATACAGCCTGCCAGGCGTGCCAAGGCCCGGTTGCCGACAAGGCAACCGGGCCTTTTTGCATCCATGACGCGGGCACGGTAGCGCCGGTGTGGTAAAAGTAGGCACCCGCGCCGCCCTGGTCTCCGAAAAGACTGCCATGGATCACTGTCCCGCCGGCGCGGCCGCTTCGCCCTTGCCTGACCAGACTTCCTGATGACCGGCCCGCTCCACCCTCCCGGCGACACTCCGCACGCGCCCGCCGCCACACCCGCCACGCCCTCGCGCCTGCCCCACGTCCTGCGCGGCGCCGCGCCGCTGCTGGCGTTGCTGGCGCTGGCCGTGCTGATCGGGCTGGCCGGCGCGCTCGGCTACCGCTACAGCTACGACAACGCGCTGGCGCGCCAGGCCGAGCGCGGCCAGGTGCAGCTGCGCCTGTACACGCAGGCGCTGGAAAGCGAGCTGGCGCACTACGACTACGTGCCCGGCCTGCTGTCGCTGGACGAACGCATCTCCGGACTGCTGCTGCGCCCGGACGACGCCGCGCGCGTGGCCCGCGCCAACGAATACCTGACTTCTCTCAATGCCCGTGCCGGCACGCGCGTGGTCTATGTGCTGGACGCCCACGGCAGGGTACTGGCCACCAGCAACTGGCAGCGCCCCGACAGCTACCTGGGAGAGGACCTCAGCTTCCGCCCCTACTTCCAGGCCGCCATGGAGGGCCAGCTCGGCCGCTTCTACGGGGTCGGCACCACGCGCAGCGAGTCGGGCTACTACCTGTCCGCGCCGCTGGGCGAGCGCGACAACCCGGCCGGCGTGGCGGTGGTCAAGATCGGGCTGGAGCCGCTGGAGAACCGCTGGCAGGGCGCCGACAGCCAGATGCTGCTGAGCGACGAGAACGGCGTGGTGATCCTGGCCTCGGACCCGTCATGGAAGCTGGCCGCGCTGCGCCCGCTGTCGGACGAGGCGCGCCAGCGGCTGTCGCGCAGCCTGCAGTACAACCGCGCGCCGCTGCCGCAGCTGCCGCTGGAATCGGTGCGCAAGCTTGCCAACCAAAACGGCGGCAGCAGCGACGAACTGGTGCGCCTGCGCCGCGGGCCGCCGATGCTGGCGCAGCATGCCGCGCTGCCCGGCACCGACTGGCAGCTGACGCTGCTGACCAATACCTCGCAGGCGCGCGTGGCGGCGCTCAACAGCGCCGCGCTGGCGGGCGTACTGACTGCCTTCGTGCTGCTGCTGGGCGCGGCCTGGAACGTGCGCCGGCGCATCGTCAACGAGCGCCTGGCCGCGCGCGCCGCGCTGGAAGCGGCCAACAGCGAGCTGGAGCGCAAGGTGGCCGAGCGCACCGCCGACCTGTCCGCCGCCAACCACCGGCTGCAGGCCGAGGTGACCGAGCGCATCCGCGCCGAGACCGTGCTGCGCCAGGCGCAGGACGGCCTGCTGCAGGCCGGCAAGCTGGCCGCGGTGGGCCAGATGTCGACCGGCATCGCGCACGAGCTGAACCAACCCCTGGCGGCGCTGCGCACGCTGTCCGGCAACACCGGCAAGTTCCTCGAGCGCGGCGACTATGCCACCGTGCGCACCAACCTCGACACCATCATCGGGCTGGTCGAGCGCATGGGCCGCATCACCGGCGCGCTCAAGTCGTTCGCGCGCAAGTCGGGCAACGGCCGCAACCAGGCCCGGCTGGGCGAGGCGGTGGACAATGCGCTGTTCCTGCTGCAGACGCGCGTGGACGCCGTGCAGCCCGAGCTGCAGCGCGACATCGATCCCGAACTGGCCGTGGTCTGCGACCCCAACCGGCTCGAACAGGTGCTGGTCAACCTGCTCGGCAACGCGCTCGACGCGGTCATCGGCCGGCCCGCGCCGCGCATCGCGCTGCATGCGCACGTGGGCGGCGGCATGGTCCACCTGACCGTGCGCGACAACGGCGCGGGGCTGTCCGAGGAAGCCTTCGCGCGGCTGTTCGAGCCGTTCTTCACTACCAAGCCCGCCGGGCAGGGGCTGGGGCTGGGCCTGACGCTGTCGGCCGGCATTCTCAACGAAAACGGCGGCAGCCTGTCCGCCGCCAACCACCCCGACGGCGGTGCCTGCTTCACGCTGGTGCTGCCGCTGGCGCCGCACGAGGCCAGGCCACAGGATTCCACGCATGCCGGCTGAACTGACCGTACTGATCGTCGAGGACGATGCCGACGTGCGCCTGGGCTGCGAGCAGGCGCTGCGCCTCGAAGGGCTGGCCACGCGCGGCGTGGGCAGCGCCGAGGCGGCGCTGCGCGAGGTCGGCCCCGGCTATGCCGGCGTGGTGGTCAGCGACATCCGCCTGCCCGGCATGGACGGCATGGCACTGCTGGCGCAGCTGCGCGAACGCGACCCCGCGCTGCCGGTGATCATGATCACCGGCCACGGCGACGTGGGCCTGGCGGTGCAGGCGATGAAGCAAGGCGCCTACGACTTCCTGGAAAAGCCGTTCTCGCCCGAGCAGCTGGTCGACGCCACCCGCCGCGCGCTGGAGCAGCGCCGGCTCGCGCTGGAAGTGTCAGAACTGCGCGAACGCCTGGCCGGACGCGAAAAACTCGAAACCCGCCTGATCGGCCATTCGCAGGCGGTCGAGCGCTTGCGCCGACTGATCGCCGACCTCGCCGGCACCGACGCCAACGTGCTGATCCACGGCGAGACCGGCACCGGCAAGGAGCTGGTGGCGCGCTGCCTGCACGAGGCCAGCCAGCGCCATGCGCGCCACTTCGTCGCCATCAATTGCGGCGGCCTGCCCGAACAGCTGTTCGAAAGCGAGATTTTCGGCCATGAAGCGGGCTCGTTCACCGGCGCCGCGCGCCGCCGCATCGGCAAAATCGAGCACGCCGAAGGCGGCACGCTGTTTCTCGACGAGATCGAGAGCATGCCGATGCCGCTGCAGATCAAGCTGCTGCGCGTGCTGCAGGAACGCGTGGTCGAGCGGCTCGGCTCGAACCAGCCGGTGCCGGTCAACGCGCGCGTGGTGGCGGCGACCAAGGCCGACCTGCGCGCGCTGTCCGATGCCGGCCAGTTCCGCGCCGACCTGTACTACCGCCTGAACGTGATCACGCTGGAGCTGCCGCCGCTGCGCGAGCGGCGCGAAGACGTGCCGGCGCTGTTCGAGCATTTCGTCGCGCAGGCGGCGCTGCGCTTCGAGCGCGAGGCCGTGCCCGCCAGCGCGGCCGAGCTGGCGGCGCTGGTGGCCTACCCCTGGCCGGGCAATGTGCGCGAGCTGCGCAACCTGGCCGAGCGCCATGTCCTCGGGCTGGGCTGCAACCCTGGCCAGGGCACCGCCGCCCCGGAAGCGCTGCCGCTGGCGCAGGCGGTCGACCAGTTCGAGCGCGCGCTGATCGCCGATGCCATGCGCCGGCACGACGGCAACCTCAGCCGCGCCAGCGAGGCGCTTGGCGTGGCCAAGACCACGCTGTTCGACAAGGTGAAGAAGTACGCGCTGTAGGCAGGTGCTTCCTGCCAGCACGTGGTGCGGATTGAGATCCGTCTCATCGACCGACATTGGGCATCAAGGGAAACTGAGCGCTTCGCCGAAGACATCGGCGGACGGGTCGGGATACCCGCAAGGACCAGCGAACATCGGCCGCATCACAGGGCCAAATACATCGCACGCGCCCGTCAGTCTATCAACGGCGGGCCGGGCGGGGCCGGCCGCAAGGCCGACCGGAACGATTGTTCGCTTGTTCGCCGGTATCCCTCCCCGCTGTCAGGCCCGCCACCCTTTTTGCTTCCTGGCGGACCACCCAACCCACCCAGGAGTCTGCGATGTCCATTTCCCCTACGAAGGTTGAAGCCAACGATCCCACCCTGCTCGAAACAATCAGCGCCGGCATGCAAGGCGTGCTCGCCTTGCTCGAAACCGCCAGCGAGCGATCCGAGGACTGTTATGCCGCGCATCGCCTGCTGGCGATGCTGAAGACGCGGCTCGATGAAGCCTTGCAAGCGACATGTGAGGCGTGCTGAACCTGAATACGCTTTGCTCCATAGCCCATCGGAGAGGGGCAGGCCTCACGGGCCTCCTCTTTCTATCCCGTGGTCAGAATCCGGAAAACCGCACGCCAAACGAAGCGTAGCCGTAGTACCGATCCAGCCGCCCCGCCGTGGCGGCGTTGTACAGGAAAGGAATGGTGCCGACAAAGTTGTAGCGGAACGCCTGCCCACGCACGAACAGTTCCACGTTCTTCACCACGTTGTAGGACAGCTCAAGGCCCAGCGTATGGTTGGACTTGATCGGCGACACGCCGAAATTCGACAGCCGGTCGTCAATATTGTTGCGGAACAGGTATTGGAACTGATAGCCGAGCTGGGTTGAAAAGCGCTCGTACTTCCACCGCCAGGACGCACCGATCGTGGCAAAAGCAGCTGTGTAGTTCAGGTCCTTGTTGACATCAAGCCCGAACTGCGAGGCATTGGCCGAAAAGCTGGCTTCCTGCAGCACAGACCCGCCGATACGGCAGGGCGCGGCAAGGCTGCCACTGGCGATATTGTCAGAGTTGATATTGATATTGAAATTACAGTTTCCACGGCGTACCTGGGCGTGCACGTCGCCCACCGACACGCGGCTGAAGCCGCCGCCGATAAAGCCGGTCAGCGTACTGCGCTCGGTCGCCTGCCCCGAGAAAATCATGTCGGCCTGCACCTGGATATCATTGGGATCATCGACCCGCAACTGATTAAAGGTGGTGCCGCGTACCTGCGTGGGCGACGTCTTGCTGACAGCGCCCGAGCGATCGCCCCACAACGACAAACGGAAGATCAGGCGATCCCGGGCGCCCGGCTCGGCCAGCGGGTCGTAGTGCAGCGCCAGCTGCCAGCTATCGATGCTGTTGGTGTCCTGCCCATAGTCAATATTGCGGCGCCAGTAGGTGGCTGCGCCAGACCACGTATGCGAGAACTTGTAGCCGAGCATGAACCGGCCGCCGCGATAGTCGCCGGCGTTGTCCGGCGCCGGCCCCTGGCGGGTGCGCAGATTGAAGATATCCAGCGTATCGTTCACCGCATCGTAACTGGCCTCCGCGCGGAAGCCGGTGAACTCGCCAGTGGTCGGCTCGGCACGCAAAAACACATCTTCGGACGCTGCCTGCGCCAGGTCTGAGGCGGCCAGGCCGAAAGCCACCGCCGCAACGGCAAAACCATGGCGGGAACGAAACTCAAACATCATCAACTCCGGAGACGCCAGGCGCCCTGCAGCACCCGACTAAGCCGCGGACGCGCGGCAGCAGGTCCGTGATCGTCCGTAAACAAGAAAACCGGGCGACCACGACACGCGCCGCAAGGCGGTAGTGCGCGGACGCCCGGCTACGTCCCCCAGAACGGAGGGGGACGTCCGACAGAAGCGAAGACTGAAGCGAAACGACAGCTTAGTTGAGCGTGATGGTCGACTGCAGACCACGGCCGCTGACTTTGCTGGCTTCAGTGTCCACGGTAACCTGCGCCGTTTCCTTGGCCAGGTTACCCGTGCCGGTACCCAGCTTGACCTTCGCGCCGTCGACACCAGACACCGCAACAGCCACTTGCACAGTGCCAGGTGCCTTGGGTGTCAGCGCGTCAATCTGCGCGGCGGTCAGGGCGCCGCTGTTCTTCACCTTGTTCAGGACAGTCGTGAACGGCACCGTGAACTGGCCATTGCCACCGGAGAACAGGAAGTCAGGGTCGATGTTGGTCAGCGTTGCGGACGCCGGCAGGTTGCCGATCACACGGAACGAGTAGTTGGTATTGGCCGGGAACGTCGCGGAAACCAGATTGGCTCCGCTGAAGACCAGCGACACCTTCTCAAAGACCACTTCGATCGTGTTGCCATTGTAGGCATAGCGCAGGCCAACACGAATGTCGGACGAGCCCGTACCGAACGGATTGCCGACTTGCGAGAGCACCGCCTTTACGTCGGTCAGGTTGCCACTGACGGACATATTCTCGGACAGCTCCACAGGCGTGCCATTGATCGAGACGTTGCTGACCTGCAGGTAGTCCTTCAGCGTGACCGCATCGACCACCTTGTCCAGCTGGCTGCTGTCGAGGCCGCTCACGGCGCCAGCGGCGGTTTGCACGTCAGACGCCGAACCGGTGGCCACGGCGTCACCCAGCGTGGACAGGCTGGACGTGTTGCTGCTGTTGGTCAGCACAGCCGGCGGAGTGCTGGTAGCCAGCGAGGTAACCAGAGTGGACTCGCTGCTATCCTTCAGGGCGACGAGTGCGCCGCTATCATTCAGCGCCTCTACGGTGCTGGCTGCATCCTTGCCCTTCTTGATCTGGCCCAGCGCCGTCTGCACGTCGCTGACCTGCTGGCTCACCACCGGTCCAGCCAGCGCGGCCACGTTGGTGGCAACGACATCGATATCGGCCTGCAAGCTTGCCGGCAGGCTGGACCGGACATTCTGCACCGAAGCCTTGATGGCCGCAGTCACGGTGGCGGCGCTGCCCAGGCTCACCGTGCCACTGGCACCGGCGACCGCGTTTGCCACTGCCTTGGCAGCAGCGTCGGCCGCCGCTTCCTTGCTCAGGCTGCCACCGGCACCGGCGGCCACGCCTTGCAGCGTCTTGCTGATCTGCTCAACCAGTTGCTGCACCACCACCGCCGCCTTCAGGACGTCCATGTCCTGCAGCGGATCCGCCGTGAGCAGATCCTTGCCGTTCAGGCCCAGCTTTGCGGCCACAGCGGCAGCCTGAGCTGCGCCCAGTTGTGCCACCAGCGTGGACAGCGGAGTAATCATGGGGGTGATGCCGCTGCGATATTCCAGCGCGGGGGCCTGCATCACGCCATTAAACGGCAGACCAGTACCGATATCGGTACCGCCGGTCACCGAGAGGGCGCTCCTGGTGCAGTTTGCGGGGAACGTGAAATCGCCGGTCGCGTTGGTCGTCGCGGTCTGGGCCTTGCCAGCCGAGTCCTTGCAGTCCAGGAAGCTTACTGTCGCACCGGACAGATAGAAATCGACAGCCTTGCCGCTGACGGTGGCACTGGGAGGCGGAGAGGAATCACCGCCGCCGCCGCCGCAGGCGGCCAGCAGGACGGCCGCGGAGGCGACAGCCGCCAGCAGGAAAGGTTTCGAAAGGCTCGCTTGCATGTTTATCTCCAAATCCGGTCGACGATCAAAGTTTACAGCACAAACCTAGTAGAAATACCAAATCTATCACATTGTCAAATTATGCAATATCTTCCGGGCACGATGCAGTATCGTCAACCTCCACGACAATTCGATGGCAAGGGCGAGCATGCCGCTTCAAGTGCGGCTGGGCTGTTTCAGCCATTGCGGCCGTTTGCTGGCAACGGTTTCCTCGTGCCAGACCACGGCTCATCAGCCCTCCGCCGGAAAGGCAGCAAAGTCAGCCGGCACCAGCCACTGCGCGACATGCTGCCCCATCGCATCGAGCAGCACATCCGAATTCAGGCCATGTGCCCCGCCAAACGCGGGGGCAATCATCATTGCCGTGCCCTCGTGCCAAAAACACTGCAGCGTCCTGGTCAGATCCGCCGGCTGCAGGATGACCTCATTGCGGCACACCCCTTCAAAGCCGAATGCACGCACATAGTCATCAGCCTGCCGGGCGCCAAGGCAAACGAGCACCTTGGGCCGCATGTTCCGCCGCAGTTCCGCCAGAAAGCGGAAACGTCCGCCCAAGCGACACAGATTCAGAAACTGCTTGCGAGTACTGAGCTCCGGCTGGCTACGGAAGACAGTGGACCAGGCCTGTTCGCCGTCAGGCCGGCTGGCCATCGGGAACAGGCTGAGCTTTAACTCCCACCCTTCCGCAGCGTACAAGCGGGAAGCCAGATAGCGCATGCCATCAATGCGCTCGCTATCCTGCCCCAGCGTGGCCGCCCGCGCAGCAGCCATGATGCGCGCAATCTTGTAGTGCTTTTGCCAACGAATCAGTTCACGTTTGTGCCGCTGCCGGAATGCGCGATCCCAGGCGCCCGGCGCCCTCACCGGCTGTAGAGGCGCACTCAGCGCGCCATTTGCGTAGGGCGCGACATCGCAAATCCAGACGGCGGCAGACAAGTTGCCCCCCTCCATACCCGCAAAGGAAGCAAAGTAGTTGTCCAGCTCCTCGCGGGTATAAGCCGCCTTTTCTTCTTGCATCCTGCCCACTTTGCCCGGCGCACAAGTGCCGCAGCTAAAAAAGCCCCATGAATACCCCGCGACCTCTTGTATTGCAGCCGTCCAGCTTGCCCGGGCAAGCTGGTCTCGCCGTTCTTCTTCTTATTTCACAACGCGTGTCGGCTCACGCCTTTGCACGCAGGTAAGCACCAAACTCTTCCTTGACTTCCGCATGCCTGAGCGCGAACTCGACCATGGCCTTCAGATAGCCGAGCTTGCTGCCGCAGTCATAGCGCACGCCTTGGTAGCGGTAAGCCAGAACCTGCTCGTGAGTCAGCAACGACTGGATGGCATCGGTCAGTTGATACTCACCGCCCGCACCCGGCTTGAGTCGACGGATATGCTCGAAGATGCGCGGGGTGAGTATGTAGCGGCCCACCACCCCGAGATTGGAGGGCGCCTGCTCAGGCGCCGGCTTTTCCACGATGCGCGACATCTTGATGATGTTCGGGTCCCATTCACGGCCGTCGACCACGCCATAAGAGCGGCTTTGCTCCGGCGCAATCTCTTCCACCCCGAGCACGGAGCAGTTGTAGTGGTTATAGACGTCCACCATCTGCTTCATCACCGGCGGCTGGCCATCCAACAGGTCATCGGCAAGCAGCACCGCAAACGGTGCGTTGCCCACCAGCTTCTCGGCGCACAGCACGGCGTGACCCAGCCCCAGCGCCTCTGGCTGGCGCACATAGAAGCATTCCACGTGCGAAGGCTTGATCGAGCGAACCATGCTGAGCAAGGCCTGCTTGTTCTTGGCCTCCAGCTCTGCCTCCAGCTCATAGGCCTTGTCGAAATGGTCTTCAATGGCGCGCTTGGAGCGGCCAGTGACGAAGATCATCTCGGTAATGCCAGCGGCCATGGCCTCTTCCACTGCGTACTGGATCAGCGGCTTGTCCACGACCGGGAGCATTTCCTTGGGGCTGGCCTTGGTAGCCGGCAGAAAGCGGGTGCCGAGTCCTGCTACGGGGAAAACGGCTTTGGTGACGCGAGAGTCCACGATTCTTGATCCTTGTTGGTTCGGGCTAGTCGCAGCCTGAATGTTCGTGCCAGCAGTTTGTCGCTCTGGCGCGAAAGCTTGGATTGATGACTAGTGAGCTGGCCACTCAGCAGTGACGTTCGCCCCCACCCCGGCCTCTAGTCCACCCTTCTTGTTGCGCCATAGCAAATTTCTCTTGAAATCAGTCCCTTCAAGCCCCCGTTTCGCCGAGCCGACCGGGCCTCTTCCGCGATTTTCCACACAAAAGGGAGACTCGCACCCCCTGATCGGGTGACGTGCTGCACTGCCGCAACAGCGTCCCGCCGGGGATCGAAAAAAGCAGCGCGCGACATTGCCGCAGTCGGCAGAGCTATGCTAATGTGCCCTCAACACAAAAAATACCAAAAGTATCACGACGATCAGTTTTCGCACCTGCAGGCTGCGAGCCTTGTCGTGGTTCATACCCTTGGGGTCTTCTAATTGCCGGGGAATACAGCCCGCGCGACATCCGCGCTGGCTGGAGCGACGACGTTACCGGGAGAGAAGCATGGGGATCTATCGAGAGATGTTTGTGAGGCACCACGATCGCCTCTCTCTGGCCGTGCGTCTGGCAGACGTAGGAACCATATGGCTGGCCGGCTTTCTTGCCACGGAACTGCGCTTTCCGCCAGACTTCACGGTAGCTGCCCCCATCCATCAGTTCATTCTTTACTTCAGCTGTGTGGTAGCGTTCATCGTGCTGCCGGCCTTCGACTTGTACAACTCCTGGCGTGGCCGCAGCTTTATTTCGCTCGGCGCCCGCCTGCTGGCCGCATGGTCCGTTGTCTGGCTTATCGGCATCATGATGAGTTTCTTGATGCATCAGACTGGATCGCTGTCGCGGCTGTGGGTGGGGTACTGGTATGTGGGAACAGTCATTGGCCTGTTCGCCTTGCGAAGCGCTAGCTACACCCTTCTCGTTCTGGCGCGCGGCCTTGGTCGAAACTCCAAACATATCCTGATCGTGGGATTTGGGACGACCGGCCAGGAAATGTACCGTCGCGCAGCAGCAAGCCGGTGGAGCGGCTTCCGGGTAGCCGGTATCTACGCCGGGCCGGACGACTTCACACCAGAGGGGATCCCCCGCATCGAAGACAGCGACCATATCGCCACCTTCGCTCGCGAACACTGCGTTGATGAAGTCTGGATCACCCTCCCCATCAGCGCCACGCGCCAGATGCAAAGCATTGCCTATGCGCTGCGCAACGACTTTATCGATATCAAGTGGATGCCCAGTTTGCTGGACTTCCAGCTGCTGAATCACCGGATGCAGGACTTTATGGGAATGCCGGCGGTGGAACTGAACCGTCCGCCCTCGCTTGGCGTGCGGGGCGTCCTCAAGGGCGCATTCGACAGAGTTTTTGCGGCTCTGGTATTGGCCCTGCTCTCCCCCCTCTTCCTGTTCATCGCCCTGCTCATCAAGAAAAGCTCGCCCGGCCCGGTGTTCTTCAAACAGGAACGTCTTGGACTGGATGGCCGTGTCATCCATGTCTACAAGTTCCGTAGCATGAAGGTCCACCATGAGCATGGCGCTGTCACCCAAGCAAGGAAGGGCGACAGCCGCGTTACGCCCATCGGCGCCCTTCTCCGGCGCACCAGCCTAGACGAACTGCCGCAGTTCATTAACGTCCTCCGCGGCGAAATGAGTGTGGTCGGACCGCGGCCGCATGCCATGGCACACAATGACATCTACAAGGATCAGCTCGATTTCTATATGCTGCGGCATCGGGTTAAGCCAGGCATTACTGGCTGGGCTCAGATCAACGGATATCGGGGTGAGACCGATACGCTCGACAAGATGGCCAAGCGGGTGGAGCATGATTTGTTCTACATCCGCAATTGGTCGTTCCTGATGGACCTGAGAATTATTTTCTGGACGGCGTTCAAGGGGTGGACGGGTCGGAATGCGTACTGAAAAAATCCGACCGCCAAGCCAGAAAACTATGCATCCAATGAAAGTATTGCATTTGATTAACGGAGAGTTCTACTCCGGGGCCGAAAGAGTTCAGGATCTCCTTGCATTGCGACTGCCTGAGTTCGGCGTCGAATGTGGATTCGCTTGTCTCAAGCCGGAACTGTTTCCAAGCTGTCGGATGTCGGTCGATACGCCCCTTCATAGGGTATTGATGCGTTCCAGATTCGACACGTCTGTAGCAGGCCATGTCGCGGATCTCATCAGGCAGCACGGCTATCGCCTGCTCCACACTCACACGCCACGTACTGCACTCATTGGAAAGTTCGCCGCAAGCAAAGCGGGCATTCCCATGGTTCATCACGTTCATAGCCCTACCCGTCGTGACAGCGATAGCCGCGCTCGCACCTTCATCAATACGATCGTGGAGAACTGGAGTCTCTCAAAAGCCGCGAAGCTTATCGCTGTGTCCAACAGTTTGAGCCAGTATCTTCGCGATTGCGGATTCTCGTCGAATCAGATTGCAGTAGTCCCCAACGGGGTACCCGCAATCGCCGATCAAGCCATTCCGAACGGTAAGTCATCAGAATGGGTGATCGGTACGGTCGCCCTATTCCGTCAGCGTAAGGGGCTCGAGGTGTTGCTACAAGCCATAGCCTTGCTACGAGAGAAGGGCCAATCTGTGCGCCTCCTCGCGGTAGGAGCGTTTGAAACTGTCCAGTATGAGATGCACATCCGCGAGGTCACAGCAAGGCTAAATCTCGATGACGTTATTACTTGGACAGGATTTACTCGCGACGTCCCCACCGAGTTCAAGAAGATGGATGTGTTCGTCTTACCTAGCCTGTTCGGCGAGGGACTACCAATGGTTGTCATCGAGGCGATGGCCCTTGGTCTACCTGTAGTGGCCACAAGGGTCGAAGGAATTCCGGAAGTCCTAGAGCCCGACGGCGCCGGAGTTATTGTCGAGCCCAATCAGCCTCACGCAATGGCCGAGGCAATAGAGAAGCTGATTGAATCACCCGACCGGCTCTACCGGCTTGCGGAGTGCGGGCGGGCTAGACAGCGCTCCCACTACTCGGATCTAGCAATGGCAAGAGAGGTAGCAACCATCTACCGGCAAATCGTAAAATGACCAAACGCCTACATGCATTTGGAATAGAGATCGATGCGATTGACAGAACCGATGCGGTCGCGGAGGTGTTGAAAAAACTCGAATCGGACAAACGTACCTGTGAGTATGTTGTCACGCCGAATGTTGATCACATTGTAAAGCTCGGACAATCAGAGGATTTTCTACGAGCATACCGATCTGCCAGCCTGATACTTGCAGACGGTTGGCCACTTGTCGCGGTGTCCAAGCTCCTAGGGACACCTCTCCCCGAGAGAGTCACCGGAAGCGACCTGGTACCAAATATTTTTGCGCACGCCTCCTCGACATGGCATCGCGACCTCACGGTCTATCTACTAGGCTCAGCGCCCGGAGTGGCTGAGTTAGCTGCACGCAACATCGAAGAAATGTGGAGAAATATTCGCGTGGTCGGCACATATAGCCCTCCATTCGGCTTCGAAAATGATTCGGGAGAGTGTGCTTCCATTTGCGCGAAAATTGCACAATCCGGCGCTGAACTGCTCGTCCTAGGAGTAGGCGCCCCAAAACAAGAACTCTGGGTTGAAAAGTACGCACCCCAACTTCCGGTTAAAGTGGCTCTGTGCGTTGGCGCTACCATCGACTTCCTTGCTGGCGTTAAGCGGCGGTCACCTAAATGGATGCAGCGGGCTGGATTGGAATGGCTGCATAGGATGGGATCTGAGCCACGAAGATTGGCCAAGCGGTACGCTTACGGTGCTGTTACTTTCCCGTTCCTCGTCATTAAGGAGCTGATTGTTGGCCGTTGGCGCAGCGCATAATCCTCTTGCTAGGAACCTATCGGAGCCTTAGCATGGACGAGTAATTGTCCGAATTAATTATTAAGTATTTTTCGCGAGTTGCAGGGCGGTGGAAGAGCCAAAACCGTTGTATCGCCTTGTCATGGGTATCGTTTGTTCAAGTCCGACAATCTCCTAGCCTAACTCTTGTGAAGAGGGAAAGGTTGGTTCAACACCCCCCTATTCGATCTGGGTTACCGGCCGGTGTAACCCATTTCTACCGACAGATATTTACGCTCACGCGTATTTCCTCGCGTCAACGATCACGGTCACTTGAGACGAAATGGCCATGCCCTTTCAGCATAGACTATTTACCTATAGTCGAAGTCGGGCATGCCCCTCCGCCAGAGACGAAAATATATGAGAGCGGCGGACCTGTATCCGTGCACCCCGCGATCGTGCCATGTGCACCTTGCAAACAATCACTATAGTGAAAGTCACGACCGAGCCCGAAATTATTGCTGCATGCTGACGGCATCGGAGGCAACATGGAAAAAACTCGACGTACTGCAATTGCGACGCTTTGCAGCCTCGGTATCTTGTATTTCGGGCGCGCCGTAAGCGCTCAATCGGCCTTGTCCGTGACGCCGTTCCGCGGCCAAATTCTCCGGTTGACAGACTTCGGCGGCAAGGCCGATTGGAACGGTAGCGGCGGCACAGACAACCAAGCGGCACTAAATTCCGCCCTCGCTAGTGGAGCGGCAATCGCAATCCCACCTGGCCGCTTCATGCTCGGGACAACGGTCAAACTACCACCTGGTGCGCGTATCATCGGCCAAGGCGGCGAATTAGTCTTTATCGAGGGCTCACTTCAGGTGAATGCCGGGTGCATCTGCGATGGAATATTTATCTCCGGCAACGGGAGGACTAATCGTGGCAGTGGCTTCAGTATTTTGGCTGGCGCAAATGGCGTGACCCTCATAAGGCCCAAAGTCCGCGACGTTCACTACAACGCTGTTGACAATAGCCACGGCGCCGCCGATCTCATGATTATTAATCCAGATCTTTCGAACATTGGCGGCGAGAACATCAACCCTACCTACCAAGGATGCGGCGTCTACTCAACCAACGGAGTCCGGCTTTGCGTTCGCGGCGGCGAAATGCAACGCACGTATGGTCAAGGCGCGGTCTTCGTCAACGGAGGGGAGGATTATGAAATATCGGGCGTCGACATTCATGACACCTATTATCGCGGAATAACGACCTATAACAAGCCTACCGGTGGACTGATAGCACGTAATACGATCAAGCGCACTGGCGGCTTAAAGCCAAAAGGTTCATCTGGCGTTGGTACCAATGGAATTTATTTGATCCATTCCACGGCAAACGACTGTCTCGTAATTGGCAACAACATCGAAGACGTCGGGGAAAACGGGATCGAAGGGAACGGCATTATTCAAAACAACAAGATAACTCGCACGGGTTATAATGATCTAATAACACCCAGTAAGGAAGGCATCTATTTATTTAGCGATGCAATCGCCCGAGGCAACATAATTCGCGACTCAGCTGGCGACGGCATCAAGTGTTACACAAACGGCAGGACCCGTCATATAGTCGCCACTAATAATGTCATCTACACACCAGCAGAGAGTGGGATATCAATTATTAGTGACGGCGCATCGACAATATTCGGCGAATTGAAGATCGAAGATAACATCGTGTACGGAGATAATAACACCACCAAAGCCGGCATCAGCATTACCAGCAAGAATGGTGGGCGTTATTCTGAGGAGAATTCGGTAGTGCGGAACAACCGCGTCGTCGGTCGCTCTAACAATTCAGTAGATCGCGCTATTACGGCAGTCTCCGGAAATAGCTTTGATAATACAAAGCAACAACAGGAAAAGCCCAATTAACTACGAACGATCTACCGAATCAAGGAAAATACTGGTTGGAAAGCTACATCTACGCTCTGAAGCCAGCGGCGAACAATTCGGTTCCCGCCCAAACGACTGTCTAACTCGAGAGGGCCCGCGCGCGCTGGGTGCCGTTGCGCCACGATCAGGCGCAAACCGTCCAATGACATCGCCCGGGACTTCCTCGGTGGCTGGCGTTGCTGCGTGTGGTAGGCCTGTTTTGATCACGCCCTCCATGCGCTCTCGCCGAGTTGGCGGAGGCGGCCGAGGGTAGCGACGGTGCGCTGCTTGGGCTGAACGTTGTCGTCGCGATAGGTCCGCGCGCATGAGGCAATTTGCCTTATGGCACCGATATTCTGTATCGGGTGATGCAAATGCACCTGCAAGCCGCCGCCAGCGAGCTGCCGCCCACGCGCTTGCCGCTCAATCGATTTGGCACCACGTTTGTCCCCGACCAGACCAAATCCGTGGCTGCACCGTCGACTATCAGTCAAGTCAAGAGCAGGCTCGGGTTCTATCCGCATTGAGGGTTCGCGAGCCAGTCAAACAGCGCAACTGACCATTCTGTATTGGAGCGTTTTCAGTCGGTTCTAATGAAATCAGCGGGCCTACACTCCTAACTGACGATCGGTAGCCCGGAGAGGCAGTCCCTTTCGCCCCGATTTTCGCCTAAAAACCTCGGCAGTCCTTGTCGCCCGGGCAACCGCCCGCTGCTGACTTGTCACAATCTGAAGAGACGCTACCACCAATGCCACCGTCATCACGATAAGACTAACCAAATAAAAGGACGAAATATTATTTTCCAATGACAATCTAAAGACGAGAACAAACACTATAGGTACCCACGCGCGATGATGTTTCCAAACCAGCCTCAAGCCCATCCCAATAGAAAGCACTAGTGCCAGCAGAGCTAACAGGCCAAAATCGACTAGCACGAGCAGAAAGTCGTTATGAGGCATCATCCCCCCCCAAACGCGGGTATAGCCGCCGAAGCCTAGCCCGAAAAGTAGATCCTGTAAGGATAGCGATTTAATGAAATCACCAAAAATCACGTATGCGTAGAAGCGCCATGTAAGTGAGCTCTGATACTCATCGCCCAGTTCCTGGATAGGACGGCCGAGTCGCGCCAACTGCACGACCTGATCCATTGCACCGTTCCAAATTAGCTGAAATGGGCCGAATATCTTACTGAACAACTCAACATCCATCGCATAAATTACGTATCCAGATACCCCAATGCCAATCATCCCAACGAACAGAAGACGCATAATGGAAAAAAATCCAAATCTTCTCATATTCAGAAGGGCGGCCAGACTTAGAATACTAGCACCAGTGGATGTTGAAAGCATACACATTACAACCGGTATTACTTTCTGCCTCACGCGCGCGAAAGAGATGGAATTAATAATATAAACAAAAGCCAAGCTACACAGAGCGTAACTTCCGAGAATATTAGCATGCTCGAAATTAAAGAACTGCCTTCTCAAAGGGTTCGCCACACCAAGAGACACGACGAACGAAATACTAAAGAAGAAGATAAAGCAATTCAGCACGATTCGGCAAACCGCAACTATCTTCTCTTGGGAGAGATTGAGGACAAGTAGCTTTACGCTGTAGTAAATCGGCACCAATGACACGTATCTCAAAAAAGAGTCGAAATCATCGCTTAGAAGATACCACCAAGTACACATTACCAAGTAGGACGAGGCGAGCAGTATGCCGGCCACACCAACTCGCGGCAATGTACGCGGCTGGGCCAAAAGCACAAAGCAAACGCCAATTGCAGCGCCGCTTGTAAGCAAGAAGTTGGCTGCTCGCAAAGGAGATAGAAAATCAATTGATAGTTTCATAAAGAAAAGAACTACCAATAGTACATCCGATCTCATGCAGCCTCCGATCGAATCGGCCTCGCAGGATTTCCAGCAACCACGAAACAAGTTTTTACATCATGGACTACAACAGAGCCCGCACCAATTTTGGCATGGGAGCCGATCGAGATTGCACCTAGAACTGTGCTACCGCAGCCAATATCCACATGGTCCCCTATGATCGGCGCGTCGACTGAGGTGAGCCGGGCCCCGATAGTCGTATTATGACGAATGATGCAATGCGCCCCAATTACCGCGGCTGGATTTATCACAATCCCTTGCGCGTGATATATGGTCAAGGGGCCATTTACCCTGGTCTTCCACGGCAATTCACAACCGAAGAACCATTCCACCAAGACTCTATAAAATACAAAGAGCGGGAAGGCAAAAATTCTAACCACGCGACCTTTCAGATAAAGGCACGACGTAACTCTGTACATGAAAAGTATGAACTGTATCCTCCCACTATGGCGGTTACAATGCCAATCCAAAAATAGAAACCTGATTGCCCTCATAATTTCAGTCTATTCCAACCCAACGATTCCAATTCGAGATATATCACTCTCAAAAAGATGTCATAAAGCAGATCTCGCGAAAATCGATCTACCGATATTTTTCACAACAATAACTCCTGCTCTTCGCGCCATTCTCCAGCGATCTTCAGCTGACGAGCGAATGACTTTCATGGGAATTCGCATTGCACGAACAATGTACCCGAGCGAACCTATTGGCCTCAACCTCCCTGGCCAGAGGAAGTCATAGATATCTGTATGCGAGACCTCCACACCAATCTTTCTCAGGTTACTTTTGACCAAATCCGTATGCCTCTCCTTCTGCAATACCCGCTTTGTCACCCCAATCTGCTGAACATGCATTCTATAATTCAGAAGAACCTTCGGAATGTTAGCGAGCTCACCGTATTGGGACAGGTCTAACCACAGCTTGAAATCTTCGGTATACTCCCACTCCCTTCTATAGCGCAGGCTATGGAGTTTGAGCGTTGCCGACCTGATCATTACCGTTGGATGAGCAAAACAGCTGTGGAACTGCAAATAGGATAGGCATTGTTTATTCAAAACTGGCATCTTGACAATTCCCGTAGCAGCGCCGACTTTCTCATAAAAACTCCCGCAAGCCACAACGGCTTCGTTCATATCCATCAGTTCACACTGTAGCTGGAGGCGATCAGGCAAAGCCTCATCGTCTGCGTCCATACGTGCGATGTACTTACCTCGTGCAAGATCGAGCCCCCTATTAAGCGCCGATACGATCCCACCATTCGCCTGATGGATCACCTTAACACGAGGGTCTCGGTCCACCAACTCTCGAATAATCCTGGCAGTCTGATCGGTGGAGCCGTCGTCAATCACTAAAAGCTCGAAATCGACGAAACTCTGAGCCAAGATTGACTCGATAGCGCTTCGCACGTACTTTTCGCCGTTATAGACCGGCATCACCACTGAAACCTTCGGCATTTACGTCACCCAACCAAGCTGACAAGTCTGCTTTCTTTCGTCCACGAATTTATGTAGCGCGAATTCTTTCCATATGAATTATCGGACACCGTATTGGGTAACTCTAGGAGACAAGCTAAGATATGCCCATGCAAGCGATCCGTGATGACACGCTCGTGGGAAGTGAAGAGGTCAACCGCCTCTGCTATGAGACGATCTGCGTATTGCATCCACAGCATCATCGCCTTCATGGAAAATGGCTTGTCTACGCGCAACAAATGAAGTGCTTTCGTTACACGAAAGAACAGTAGAATTCGCTGAGTACGATCAGCACCTACCAACTGCGGCCAATCGGTCTGTGTTCGCGATTCACTAACGAACTGCTTTCCAATTTCGTCATCTGTTCTAAAAAACCCCAATACCCCGCTTCCCACGCTCACATCCTGCCTTAATGGCCACAATTGGTGAGCCATATCCGGCACGAGATATACATATTTCGACATCGGCTTTGCAAGTTCGTAAGAAGCCGAATCCCTAACAAATATATGAAGATCCTGATGCTTAGATAATAAATCTACGGATCTTTTATAATTCTGCGAGGATTGAAAATGTATCGACTGAGGAAGTATTATTATTCTATTATTTTTCAGGCGATCAATCGTGCTCTCTCTGATTTGCTGCGGCCCCAGATATAAATCACCAAAATTTCCGCCTCCGTGGAACACTACTACTTCCCCGGGCTTAGTCCAATTCGGTCGGTAGTTGTAGTAACCAGCCATTAGTGAGGGTCTGATCTTATTTCGCGAGAAGAAATTCATCGTCCCCTTCATGATCAGTAGATCACCAACATTTCCATGAACAGGCAAATCGATATAGTTAACCGGTCGATCGTCAATAAGGTCAGAGATCATGCAATGCAAGCCTTGGAGATGCAGCATCACTTCTCGGTGCTCTTTCTTCATTACTCATACCTTCCGAGTTTTACGGGAAATTTTTCGCCAATTATCTTGGATATCAGCTTGAAATCGGCCCTCGATGGTGTAATTGACGGGATTGGCTGAGCTAGGATGATCTTGTACATTATAAGAGTGACAACTAGTCGTATGCACGACCCTAACAATAGAAGGAGGGCCAATGTGACCGTGAGGTTTTCCTGCGAGAGAAATGGGATCAGAAACAACACGGGCAATACTGCCGCTAACTGTCGCGTCAGCACGACGCCTGGTCGACCGGTAGCATGGAATTGCTGCGCAAGAATCCACGAGGCGCCCCCGATAACGCTTTCAAAGAGCAATATATTGAACGGGAGAGCAGCCGCTCCAAATTCGCGACCGAAAACAAAGACAATCAAATGAGTGCTAGCAAGCGATATAATCACCGCTAGTGCCAGCAGTGGGAGCAAGGTCATTCGGAACACCATGAGAATGACGTCCTTGGCATCGCCGCTTTCCCGGCCAGCAAAATGCGAGAAGAGCGCAGTGGACGCCGTTTCTTGGATAGCACCGATCAATCTAGAAGTAGAGACTGCTACGCTATACAACCCAAAGTCAGCCAATCCACCGCGCAATAGCAAATAGACTTTATCCAAATTGTTGGTGACCAAACCCAGAACCACCACTGAATGATACTTTAATGCTAAGGGAACAAAGCTGACCACGACATTATTCGAAACGGCAGTTTCGCTAGCACTCCCTGCTTTTCTGATGATTTTTCTCAAAATAATCACCATCAAGGCTATGGAGCAAACTATCGAGAGGACCATTTGCGCAGTCAATGCATACTCAAGCGTCAACCAGCCGCCCAGGAAGCCTGAGAGAAATACAATTAGGCTTAGAAAAGGAAATAACAGCTTCCCGATATTATAAACATTCAGGTCGGATTGCAGCTGCGCTGCACTAACATATAGGGTGTACAGCGAAAATGCAGCAGAAAAAGTGATCGCTAGTGTCGCATGCCCCCCACTCAATTTTGGTGAAGACAAGAGGAACAACTGACCAATCACAACCGCACTAAACAGCACTGCGGCACTACATTTCCAAAGCAAGGCTCGCTGGTCTAGGCCATTATTGGTCCTACTAGCAAAAACAAATGCTTGACCAAAACCGAATTGGGCCAGTCCGGAAACCAGCGTCGTAAGCAATATCACTGCAGAATATGATCCGCGCCCCTCTGGCCCGAGGGCTCTGGCCGTCAGCAAGTTTGATGAAAACCCTATGACGACCACGGCAGCAACGGAACAAATCGATTTAAACCAGGCTTTCGCGATCATCAAGTCATCTCATTTTTTTGGTCGATTCGAGTCTTCTTTGGAAAGCGTTATGATAACTTTGCGAAAATTATGCGCGCCCATAGATATCCTCGAAACGGACTATATCGTCCTCTCCCAGATATGCACCCGACTGGACCTCAATCAGTTCCAATGGGATCTTTCCGGGATTTTCTAGGCAGTGAGGCTCACCAACTGGAATGTAGGTAGATTGATTTTCGGTTAACAAGTAATCCCGCTCTCCATTGCGAATCCGGGCAGTTCCAGACACCACGATCCAGTGCTCGGCGCGATGATGGTGCATTTGGAGGGAAAGCTTTCCCCCCGGCTTCACAGTAATACGCTTCACTTGATAACGCTCCCCGTTGTCGACGGAGTCGTATGCACCCCAGGGTCTGTAGACCTTCCGGTGTTCTTTTATTTCACGGCCGCCTCTCTGCCGTATCTTTTCAACGAGCGCCTTTACATCCTGTGATTTTTCCCTGTGCACTACAAGCACAGCATCCGGTGTCTCGACTACCATTAGGTTATCAAGTCCAGCAACCGCCACCAATCGATGTGAAGAGTGAACAAGACAGTCCTTTGTGTCGTGGATAAGCACATCGCCAGTTGCAAGGTTGCCATCCTCTCCTTTCTCCCCGGCTTGCCAAAGGGCATCCCAGGAGCCCACGTCGCTCCACTCCGCGGACATGGGTATCATGCGAGCTCTATCCGTGTGCTCCATTACCGCATAGTCGATTGAGTCACTACGACACTGCTTGAACGCCTCCTCTTCAAGACGAAAGAAGTCAAGATCCTTGCGCCCTCTGTTTACAGCGTCTTGCACTGAGCGAAACATGTCTGGCTGAAACTTCTCGAGTTCTCCAAGATACGTGGATGCCTTGAACAGGAACATGCCGCTGTTCCAGAAATACCCGTCTTGGGATAGATATTCCTTGGCTGTTGCCACAGAGGGTTTCTCGACAAACCTATCAACCTCAAATGCTGCATTTTCGTCACACGGCCCCGTTTTCATATAGCCGTACCCCGGGGCAGGCTCCGTTGGCACGATGCCGAAAGTCACTATCGCACCATTCTGAGCGGAGGGCACGCCGGCCATTACCGCATGGACGAATGCGGGGATATTGCGAATTAAATGATCCGACGGCAGAAGAAGAAGGAGAGGATCCTTTCCATCAGCCATAGCTGAGAACGCTGCCACGGCAGCTGCCGGCGCAGTATTGCGCCCGTGTGGCTCCAGAATAAGGCTGGCGTTCTCAAACCCAGCTTCACGCGCTTGTTCGGCCACCATGAAACGATGTGCATGACCCGCCATTAAAATAGGAGAGCCGATGTCTGGCACCTCACTGGAGCGCAGAAGTGTATCTTGTAAAAGCGATCGATTGCCCAAAAGGCGAAGAAATTGTTTGGGATAACCTTCGCGTGATAACGGCCAGAGACGCGTGCCAGAGCCACCGCAAAGGATAACAGGAATAATTACAGGCGACGATACCATCCCTGTGCTCCTACTCTCTCATGTTTATATCGGGCGACCTGTACCAAAAAGGATACAGGCGCTTGAAGGAACCGCGCGATCTTTGTGGATTCACGCGCCAACTCCCCCAAAGACGGGAGGAGATTGCTTTATTGCATGGCGAAACAATGGTGCAGGTTACTAAGTCGAAAAATACTAGGTCACCGTTGCTCCGCAGTTTTCTCGGCAGGTGAAACGCTAATTGGCTGTCTTTGCGCTCTTCACCACCGACTCAAGCATCCAACGGATCTGAAGCACTGCAGGGCTACTTATTGCTTATCGGTCGCATAACCATAGTAGGCATAGCGATATCGGCCGTATTTTGAACCGTAACCATAACGGAAGGCTTCCGGATCCAGTCCATTAAAGATCACTCCCTTAACATCGACATTCGCATGACCTAATTGCTTTGTACTTTCCGTTATCTCGCCAATTGTAGTCTTCTCAAAGCGAGTAACTAGGAGTACTGTCCCGCAGCGCGCTGCCAAGATCGCGGAGTCAGAAACCGCTAGCACGGGAGGCGTATCGATGAGAACGAGGTCGTATTTTTCACTGACTTTTTCCAACAAACTCACCATACGCTCATTCATCAAAAGCTCGGCTGGGTTGGGAGGGATAGTGCCAGTCCCGATAAAGTCGAGGTTTTCAGTCACATTATGGTGGATTACTTGCTCCATGGTTGTCTTGCCCACCAGTACGTCAGACAGGCCAGGATTCCGATCCTTACCGAAATACTGGTTCAGATAGCCCTTACGCATATCGGCATCGATCACCAGCACACGTTTCCCACCTGAAGCCATGATGACGGCAAGATTTGCAGATATGAATGACTTACCAACACCCGGGGTAGGCCCGGTAAGAAGCACGCGATTGTTGCCGGCATCCAGCATTGCGAACTGTAACGCCGTGCGTAGACTGCGCAGGCTCTCAATAGAGGGCTCTTCCGGGAAATGCTGAGCAAGAATGTGCTGACCTGGTTTGCGTGAACGAAGCCTTTCTGTCAGATCAACTTGCGCTTGAGAAAGGGGCACCGTTGCGTAGACATTCAACCCAGTGTGCTGCTCGATATCCTGGGCATCCGTGATGCCGCCGTATAGCGCATTTCGCACAAACGCAACCACTACACCCAGCATCACACCAAGCACAGCGGCGAGCGCGATAACCAATGGCTTTTTTGGCTTTAAGGCTTCCTCCGGGATACGCGCGTTATCTACCAATCGAACATTTCCCACCTTTCCTGCTTTCACCAACTTGAGTTGCTGCATGTTGTTCAACAGCCCAACATAGAGGTCATTGTTCACCTGGACGTCACGCATCAAACGTAGCGTGTCCTGCTCGAGGTCAGGCAGCGACTTCATTTGTTTGGCCGCGCTCCCGACCTTTGCGCTCAGTGCGGCGATTTGCTGATCGAGTGCTACCAAGGATGGGTGATTTGGCCTGAATCGCGTCAGCAATTCGGTGCGCTTTTGTTTAAGTTCAAGAAGGCTAGTTTCTGATGTGACTGCTTCCTGAAGATATGCTTTGCCTTCCTCACTTAGATTAAATGTGCCGCGTTTATTGCGCATAGCATTAAACTTGACTTCCGCTCGTTCAAGTTCACTTTTAAGTTGGGGCAGCAGGTCACCGAGGAATATTAGTGATTTTTCTGCCTCAGCTGCTTTCCGCCTAATGTTCTGATCAACATACTCGGCGCCGATTTTATTCAGAATTGCGGATGTCAACGTAGGATTCTTTCCTTGAAGAGCGGCGCCGATGATGCCACTTTGCTTCCCCTTTTCCTCAATTCTCAAATCATCCTGGAGCTTCTCCAGCGTCTTCAGTTCGGAGTGCCGGACTAGCGAAAACGTCGCACCAGTCTTTCCCTTGAGCTCTGTGACCAGCAGCTTGATTTCTCCTACCTGGTGATTTACGACCAGAGGCTCTCCAACTTTGCCTTCAAGTGGATTATCTAGATCACTCTGTTCGAGCAGGAAGCGGCTGCCGTTAAGCACCGTGAGCCGAAACTTCTCGCCTTCCAGATTGGCTGGCACATCAAAGGTAGAAACTTTGATGGCTTCTATACCCCACACAAATCCGCCAATCCCAAATAGTCCGGGCTCAGATAACCGCTTTGAACGGCTTGCGAGCCACTCACCTATCACAGGGAAATACCGAGGCTTAGCATCGATGTATAGCCGCAGGTCATCGACGGCTTTGCCCACGACCATGCGCGAACGCAGAAGCTCGATTTCAGCCGTCGCTTGAGTTTTCACATCAAATAGCGAGGAGACGTCCCCTAGCAGGCTATTGGCACTATTTGGATTGTCCTCCACCTGAACAAGGATGTTTGCCTCATACACCGGCCGCGCCAGAAATGCGTAAGCGAGGCCAAGTCCGAGCACTACTGCTGCGATCGAAGCAATCAACCATCGACTGTTCAACAGGACATCCAAATACCGAACGAAATCGATCTCGCCATCATCCTGCTGTTGGGGAGGCGCAACTTGAACGTAGGTAGGATTCTGGTTCATGAGCTTCACTGCAAAATCTGTTTAACCCAGCGCCCGAATACGGGGCACCCAGGCTTCGACGCCCTGCTGAATAAGCTGGAGCACATGTTCAAATGCTGAACGCGGCTGGCGATAGGGGTCGGGGATATCGAATTTTCCCACTTCGCCCAAGCGAAAAACCTTGCCTGAAGCGGACGGGTAGCGGCGCTGGATTTCGCGCTTTTGCTCGCTGTCCATTACAAGGATCATGTCCGCCTGGCTAGCCAATGCTTGGGTGAGCTGTTGGGCTCGGTGCTGATGGATATTCAACCCAGCCTCGGTCATGAGGTCGGTGGCCATGGAGTCGGCAGGCCTGCCAACTAGCGCGCCCAGGCCGGCTGACTCGACCTGCATTTCCGGCAGGGCCTGGCGCAACTTCGCTTCGGCCATAGGGCTTCGACAAATATTGCCGATGCAAACGACAAGTACACGCTTAATCATTTCAGCGTATTCGCAGTGGAATTAAAGAAATTGGCGCTCGGGATAATCTGGTTGATCACGCGACTCCAGCGCACCACCCCGGCGGCGTCCACATACACCACGTCCTTGGGCTTGAGCTCAAACGATTCCGCCAAGGCCAGCGACACCGGAGACTTCCCGTCAAGGTGGAATACTTCAGCATCGCCGTCGGTGTTCTTACGGATGACGTAGACCTCTTTGGCATTGGCGGTAACCGGGTTCACACCACCCACGTCGCCAATGGCTTCGTTCAGGGTCAACCGGCCATTGCGGGGCAGTACCGTCGATGGCCTTACCACTTCACCGGTAACGAACACCTTGCTGTCCTCGCGTTGCTCCACGCGCACGATGTCGCCACCGCGCAGCAGGATGTTTGCTGGATCGACACCCTGCTGCAGCAGCGCGGGCATGTTGACGTAGTAATTCTTGCCGCCGCGTGAGACTCGGATACGACTGTTGTCGCCGGTGAGGACGTTGATCCCGCCGGCTCGGTTTAGCGCTTCCACCAGGGTCATGGGAACGTCGTCGATGTTTTGCGGCCCTGGCGTCTTGACTTCGCCATCCAGGTAGACCCGCTTGCTGCGATAGGCAAGCACGCGGACCGTGAGCTGGGGCATGGTGACAACGTTCTTGAGCGCGGTACTCAGTTCACCTCGAATCTGATCCGGGGTCTTGCCAGTGACTTTCACCACGCCGGCATACGGGAACTGGATGGTGCCAGCCGGACTCACCACGTAGCCTGGTACGTTGGCCGCCCCACTGTAGTTGGGGATGTCATAGGCGGCGCCAATCGAGTAGGTCTGCGTGGGGAATACCAGCTCGGGGTGGTCCCACACCACGATTGACAGGATGTCGCCAGGCCCCAGTGTGTACGGCGCCGGCGTGCCGAACAGATCCGCCACGCCTTCATTGGTCGGCCGGGCAGCAGCCCTTTGGGCGCGCACCAGTTCTGGCGTGATTGGGGTGACCTTGGGTACAGAATTGGGATCGTCCGGGTTCAGCGGACGCTGCGGATCAAAGCGCATACCCGGAGACAGCGCGCAGGACGCCAGCCAGGGAACCATTGCGATTGCGACCAGCCCTCTTCGGACACTCGGGAGTCTTGACAGCATTGAATACGTCTTCAAAGGTTGACTTGACGCCGAAGACGCGTGAAGCGAGGGCTTGCCGGGTGGCTGTGCCAGCGGCATCCCTTCCTGCGAACGCTTTGCATTCTTCCGGCGTGCCTGGTGTAACGCCGGACTGCCGGCCCCCACCACTTCCTCCACCCAGCATCACGGGCTTGCCGATGGCACGCCTCGCGCAGCTTTCTTAGCCGCTCTGGATCTGCATCGCGTCTGGCATCAGCGCGATTTTCTCGAATTTGGCCATTTTAGCATTTCGACCTTCCAGTGACCATGGGTTTTCCCGCATTGCAACAGGCGGATAAATGTCTACTACAAAGCACATGGCATGGTGTCGCTGCAGTGCAGCAAAGTTCCGCCCCCTGAGGGCAAGAGACGGGAGACTGCGATTAGGCGGCCAGCGATCCCGGACAACAACACCCAAGCGGGTGAGATGCAATGTTGCGACGCCGCAATACATTCCCGGCATCGCATAAGGGGTCCAAATGGCGAGGACGGCAGCGCCTTATACATCACCACATTCCTTGTGATGCTGCCGCTCCGCATGAAGCACCAACCAAGTTCTTCATATAAATCAATTGATTAGGGAATTCTTGGTTGCAACGGGACATACCTGCCGCTTCAGGTCAAATGTTGCCCGCCCGGGAGACTGGACGTGATGTTAATGCTTCGGTAACGGCGCTTGTCGGTACGGCTGCCACATTCTTTACCCCACAAAGGGGGTACCCCCACGATAGTAGGGGTGCAGTGCACAAAAGCCGTTCGGATAATCCGGGGAAGTGAGCGAAACAAGGCCTTGATAAAGCCCTATGACCATGAACAGCGCGCCCTTTATTCTGCTAGGCCTGGTGGTGTTCGAATTGTTATGGTTCGTACCGTTCCAGCGGGTCTTCCGGCAGGCACATTTTTCTTCCGGGTACGCCTATCTTTCGCTGGTGCCCCTGCTGGGCCCTCTCCTTTGCATCTGGATCCTTGCCTCGAAGCGCTGGCCGCTCAAGTCCAAACTGGTCAAGTCGTATTCTTGACAGTTGGCGATGGTTTAGGCGTTCCTGGTTCCCCGTGCCATTTGCGCCATTTTTATTCAATGTGAGACATCTAGAGTCTTCCCTCTAGACTCAAATCCCGCGTTAGGTGGCGGAGGCCGCGCTGGCCATGGGTTCTTCCTGGTAGCCGTCTTGCTCCTTTTTGACCGACTGGCGCGCGTCCCGCACCTTGCGGCAGGCCAAGTCTTTAGTGTGGCACTTCACCCCCCGCTCGGATGGGTGAAGGAACTTGGCCCAGTAGCGCTCCCTTCACTATAGTTCTCTACACATAGCCGTTTGTTATAGCCAAGACACCGTTTCGTACTGGTGGGGCAGTGGGAACGAAAAATCCCAAATTTGTGTCAAACCCCACAAATGTGCGGCAGGTCATAGAAGTGGCGGAGTGAAACGTAATATAAGGTTTCACCTAGTCGTTTTTTCCGAAGAAGCGCATATGATTGCCGCATCCCCTCCGTTGGGGGGTTTACCTAAAAGTGGCACATGTCGTTAACGCACCATAGAGTGCATTCTGCCAACCCACCGGGTGGCGGTAAGTGCATACGACAGTAGCAGGCCGCGGCGCAGGAAAAAGATGGGCAGCCAAGTTTGAGTATGGCGGCCTAGGGGAGCTGGAACCGGCACACGCAATGTACCGGTCTATTCTGTCAACGATCACGGGTGAGGAAATGTCAATCGACATCGATGTGACTGATAAGCCTTATTACAGTACACGTACCGCTGCGAAACTCCTTAACGTATCGCTCGGAACGGTTCAGAAAATGGTGGAGCGCGGTGAGCTGGGAGCATGGAAGACCAATGGCGGCCACCGCCGTATCCACAAGGAGACGGTTCACAACTTGCTGGCCACCCGGGTGGGCAGCCAGCCGGCATCCGAGCATGAACTGGATCTGGTGGTGTTCCACCCTAACCACCAGGAAGCCCAGCGCATCCACTCTCAGTTGTCTAAGTGGGGACTGCCGCTCAAGAGTGTCGTGGTGGAAGACGTGCTCGACACGGTGATCACTTCAGTCAGCGCCCATCCGCGCGTAGTGCTGTACTACGTAGAAGAGCTGGACGACGCTGAATCGGCCACCATCGAGAAGCTGCAAAACTTTTTTTCCAAACTGCACGTCGTCTTTGCCGTCATCACCAACCGCCAGGCCTATGACGGTGTGGCGGATGCCTTGCAGCACTGGGGCATCATGGTTTTCCTCAAGACACCGTCGCTTGAAGAGGTCAAGGGCTTTCTGCGGGCCCAGTTGATGATTGGCCGAAGAGGCTGAGTGCTCGCCCCGGGGTAAGCTAAGCCCGGGGACGCATGACTAGCTACGGCGCTGTCACTCGTTGCACGAGGACAGCGCCTTTTTCTTTTGCACCGCTGACAACTGAGCCCTGTGTACGCGGGGACCGGGACTGCTCTCGCCTCTCATGCCACCGCGGCCGTGTGCGGCACGGGCTTGTGGAGTCGCTGCGTTTCCATCATCCAGCCGTACAGGTTGCGCGGATCCGGCGGCACAGCTACCAGTTCGACAGCCCGGCCGGCATGGTGGACATGGGCGGCCGCGTACAGCCAGCGCAGCGCGGCATAGTCTTCCAGCGCAAACCCCACTGAATCGAAGATCGTCACATCGTCGACAGCGGTGCGGCCGGGTGCGCTGCCTGAGAGGACCTGCCAAAGCTCGGTCACCGGGTGGTCCGGCGGCAACTGCTGGATCTCGCCCTCGAGCCGCGTTTGTGGCTCGTACTCCACCACGACATGGGACGTGCGCAAAATGTCAGCATGCAGTTCGGTCTTGCCCGGGCAGTCCCCGCCCACTGCATTGACATGAATGCCCCGCTGGACCATGTCAGGCGTCAGGATGGTCGCGCGTGTCTTGTCAGCGGTGACGGTCGACACAATGTCCGCGCCGGCCAGGGCCGCATGCACTGATGTAGCCGGCACTATCTCCAGCCCCGGCACCCCCGCAAGGTTGCGCATCAGCCTTGCCGTGGCGGCGGGATCGATGTCGTAGGCGGCGATCTCGCGCACGCCCAGCATGGCGTGGAAGGCAAGCACCTGGAACTCGGCCTGTGCGCCGTTGCCGATCAGCGCCATGGTGCGCGCGCCAGGCCGCGCCATCGCCTGCGCCGCCAGCGCCGAAGTGGCGGCGGTGCGCAGCGCGGTGGCCAGCGTCAGGTCGGCCAGCATCAGCGGGAAGCCGGTTTCCACTTCGGCCAGCAGGCCGCACGCCATCACGGTTGGCATGCCATGCTGCGCATTGCGCGGATGGCCGTTGACGTACTTGAACGCGTACTGGATGCCATCGCTCACCGGCATCAGCTCGATCACGCCGCGCGCGGAATGGCTGGCCAGGCGGGCGGACTTGTCGAAGGCATCCCAGCGCAGGAAGTCCTGGCGGATATGTTCTGCCATCTGCACGATGGCGGGCTGCACGCCGAGCGCGGCCACCAGCCGGGCCACGTCGTTGGCGTCGAGGAACAGCGAGCGGGCGGTCTCTTTCATGATTGGCTCCATCATGCCGCGGCCGCGGCGATGCCGGGCCCGCTGCTGCGGTCGAGCCGCAGCGTCATGCAATAGGCGCCGCCGCCTGAGAGCATGAAGGGCGTCAGGTCGACCTCGTGCAAGTGATAACCGCGCCGGCTCAGTTCGGTGCGCAGATGCGGCGTGGTGCGGGTCATCACCACCTGGTCGTCCAGGTTGACGGCGTTGACGCTGAAGTGGCGCAGGTCGTCGGCGCTGGCCTCGATGCGCAGGCGCGCCGGCAGCCGGGCGCGCAGCTCGCGCAGCGCCGCTTCGCTGAAGGCCGGCGGGTAATAGAGGATCTCGCCGCCGGACAGCGGGCAGAAGCAAACGTCGAGGTGGTAGCTCTGCTCGGTGGCCAGCTCCAGTGCCACGACTTCCTTGCCAAAGAAATCCGACACGGCGGTGGCCGCCTCATGCGACGAGCGCGGCCCGAAGCCGGCCCAGAAATGGCCGCGGCCGGCATCCCAGATGCAGTCCCCCGCGCCCTCCTGGAAGCAGCCTTCGGGCAGCAGCGCCACTTCATCGAGCAGGCCGCGCTCCCGCAGCGCGCCGAAGATGGCCGCGAACGGCACTTCTTCGCCGCGGCGCTGCGGGTAGCGGAAGCGCGCCAGCAGTGCGCGACCGTCGAGCACCACGGCGGCATTTGCCGGGAACACCATGTCTGGCAGGCCGGGTGCACCCGCGGCCACTTCCACCGTAAAACCGGCCCGGCCCAGCGCGGTGCGCAGCGCGTCGAACGACTGCATGGCGTTGCTGTGCATGCCGCGCGGATCGCGCGCCCAGGCGGCGGGGTCCATCCACGGATTGATGCTGTACGACACGTCGTAGAAGGTCGGCTCGACAAGCAGGATCGTGGGGGTGTGGATCACGGCGGCTCCTTATTTAGGGGTTCTTGAAAGAATTCAGTCGATTGCATTCTGGTGCAGGCTGGTGTTAACTAATAGCCAGCAAGTTGTGCAATTTGCCTCCTGTGTCGATCAAAACGCCAGACACTATTGGCAATTCGACAAAACGCCCCTTACGCCATGGATGCCACCGATCAACAACTGCTCTCCCTGCTGCGCGACAACGCCCGGACGCCGGTCACCGCGTTGGCGCAAGCATTGCGCGTGTCGCGTGCAACCGTGCAGAACCGGATCGACAAACTGGAGAAGGAAGGGCTGATCGTCGGCTATACCGTGCGCCTGCGGCCCGAGGCCGAGGCGCACCGGATCCGCGCGTGGATGACGATCGCCGTCGAAGGCAACAAGGCCCGCACCGTGTTGCAGGCCCTGCGCGGCGAGCCCAACGTACAAGCCCTGCATACGACCAATGGGCGCTGGGACATCATTGCAGAGCTGCGTGCGGACACGCTCGAGGCGTTCGACCGGACGCTGGATCGGATACGGCTGATCGAGGGCATTGCAGCTACGGAGACGAGCATCCTGCTCTCTACTTACAAGCTTTGAACTTGCCCTTCACCGGCAGGCTTATGGCGCATAAGGTGAGGCTCCTACACCGCGGCCATTCTTCGCTAATCCGGACAACGGCCTGGATTCATCGCGGCACCGCACGTATGCAGATAGTATTGCGAGTCCTGGTTTTCGGACTGTTCAGCGTTTGGCATCCATGCACCTCTGGAACCTGGTTTCCCATTTCGGCGAGAGCGCTTATCTGCTGCCTAGTGCGCTGCTGATCGCAGTGTGGCTCCGCTACAGCCACACAACCGGCAGCGCCCTGCGCTGGCTCGCAGCCGTCATGACCGCTGCGGGGACGACCCTGATATCCAAACTTGCCTTCATGGGATGGGGACTGGGCATCCCCGCGCTCGATTTCACGGGCATTTCCGGCCATAGCGCGATGGCTGCGGCGGTATTTCCCGTGCTTCTTTATTTGTGCATACCGGCATCGCGGCCCGGGCTGGCGCGGTTCGGCGTGGGCTGCGGCATTGGCCTGGCCACGCTGATCGGCTGGTCGCGCCTGGCCCTGCATGCGCACTCGCCGTCCGAGGTTGTCACCGGGCTGGCATTGGGGCTGGCAACCAGCCTGGCCTTCCTCAACTGGCCCGGGCATGGCGCTCTGCCCCGTAGCGTGGCGCCGCTGGTCGCCGCACTGGTTGGCTTGGCCACCCTGCAAGCGCTCACCGGCGCAAGCTTTGTCGGCAACACTCACCGCTTGGTAGAAAGCACGGCGACCTTCCTGTCGGGGCACGATCATCCCTACCGCCGCGGCGAGCCAAAGAGTGAGTAAGGCTGCGAAGCCAGCTCCGAAGTGCCGGCTCGAAATTGCCGCGGATGCCGACCACCAGCCCGCCGATCGCCGGCCACCACATCTAGTAGTGCAGCGGCAGGGCGCGAGAACGCGGCGACATCTTGCTCTTGCCGAACAGCACGGTGAGGGAACGACATGGGGACGCCCCTTTTTTGCTCTTGTGCGGTGCGTCACGCCCCAACACAGGGATGCGCTGCACCAAAGGCGGCCACATATATCACCGCGTGATATATTACGTGCACCATTCCCAAGCCGCCCCCAGTCCAAGAATGCCAACTGCCCCCGCTGTCGCCTCGCTGGCGCAAAATACACGTGCATGGCTGCGCACTTTTGTGCCGTTGCCGGTCGCTGCCAACCGCCATGAGCGCATCAAGAGTTGCTTTGGCGCGCTGCTAGGCCTCTTCATCACCGAATGGATCAGCCACCAGACGCTGGGCGGATTCAATCCCTGGTTCGTCGCGCCGATGGGCGCCTCGGCGGTCCTGCTGTTCGCAGTGCCGTCTTCGCCACTGGCGCAGCCGTGGTCGATCATCGGCGGCAACCTGTTCGCGGCACTGGTGGGCGTGGCCTGCGCGCGCTGGATTCCGGACCCGGGCCTTGCCGCGGCGACGGCGGTGGCCGTGGCGATTGCGGTGATGTTCCAGTTTCGCTGCGTGCACCCGCCCAGCGGCGCCGTGGCTGTCACGGCGGTATTCGGCGGCCCGGCGGTCAGTACGCTCGGTTTCGGCTTCGTGGTGGTGCCGGTGCTGTTCAACTCGATGTTGCTGCTGCTGATGGCGCTGGCCTTCAACAACCTGTCGCGGCGGCGCTACCCGCACCGCCCGCCCGAGCCCGCGGTGCAGCATGGCACCAAGGACGTGCCGCCAACGCAGCGCGTGGGCTTTACCCGTGCCGACCTGGACGCGGCCCTGCAGGCGCGCGGTGAATTCCTCGATATCGAAGAAGACGACCTGGAAGCCATCCTGGTGGCGGCGCAGCTGCACGCGTACCGGCGCCACTTCGGCAACGTGCTGTGCGGCGAGATCATGTCGCGCGACGTCATCCTGGTGCGGCCCGAGCAGCCCGCGCACGAGGCCGGCCACCTGCTGTCGCGGCACCGCATCAAGGCGCTGCCGGTGGTCGATGCGAACAACCGCCTCGAGGGCATCATCACGCAGAGTGACTTTTTCGCCGCACAGCGTGATACCGGCGCGCGCCGGCTGGCCGGCACCGTGCGCGACCTGATGACGCGCGCCGTGGTCACCGCGCGCCCCGACCAACCCATGGTGGAGCTGGCGCGGGCCTTCTCCGACGGCGGCCTGCACCATGCGCCGGTGATCGACGACAAGCACCGCGTGGTCGGCATGGTGACGCAATCCGACCTGGTTGCCGCGCTGCTCAAGAGCGGCGTGATGGCGGTGCCGGGCTGAGGCTGGCCCTTTCCCCCGGTGCCGGCCACGCCCGGCGCCTTCTAGCTCCGTTTCCGCCTCCCCGCGTTGACGCCACGGCCCGCCGCGCTGTTCAACGTCACAAAGCTATGGCACTGTGGATGCGTCCGGGCATGCTGCGCCGGCGCACCGCGGTGGTGGCGCCTGAAGCACCCTTCCAGCACCCCTTTGGCATCGCCCGCCCCGGCGTAGGCTATATTTACGCCGTTTCCGTCACACCGGCGGGCCCAGGGAGAGCCATCGATGAGTTCCGGTCAGTTAATCGAGAAGATTGCTGCAGTCTTTGCGCTGATCGTGTTGATCGGCGGCTCGCTGCTGGTGCTCGCACCATTCACCACGGCGCTGCTGTGGGGCGCGATCCTGGCCTACAGCTCGTGGTACCCGTACACGGTGCTGTCGCGCTGGCTCGGCAACCGGCGCAGCCTGTCGGCGCTGATCTGCGTGCTGCTGGCCACGGTGATCGTGCTGGGCCCGTTCGTCTACGCTGGCGCCAGCTTTTCGGCGCACGTCGACGACCTGTCGGCGCTGGTCAACCGCTATATGGAACAGGGCATCCCGCAGCTGCCCGAATGGCTGAGCAGCCTGCCCTATGTCGGCACTTACCTGCAAAGCTCGTGGAACAGCATCATCAACGCCGACTCCGAGATGGTGGCCAACCTGCGCAAGCTGATCGCGCCGGTCGGGCATGTGCTGCTCGGCGCCGGCCTGTCGATCGGCGCGGGGCTGGGGCAGCTGGCGCTGTCGATCATCCTGGCATTCTTCTTCTATACCGGCGGCGAGTTCGCCATCGCGTGGTTGCGCGCGGGCATGCGCCGCATTGCCGGCGAGCGCGCCGACCACCTGCTGGAACTGGCCGGCAGCACGGTCAAGGGCGTGGTCTACGGCGTGCTCGGCACGGCCTTTATTCAGGCGGTGCTGGCCGCCATCGGGCTGTGGATCGCCGGCGTGCCGGGCGCGGCCATCCTCGGCTTCGTCACCTTCTTCCTGTCGGTGGTGCCGGTGGGCCCGCCGCTGGTGTGGCTGCCGGCGGCGCTGTGGCTGTACCACACCGGGTCCACCGGCTGGGCCATCTTCCTGGTGATCTGGGGCGTGGGCGTGGTCAGCATGGCCGACAACATCGTCAAGCCGCTGCTGATCAGCAAGGGCACCGGCATGCCGCTGATCTGGATCATGCTGGGCGTGCTGGGCGGCGCGCTGGCGTTCGGCTTCCTGGGAGTGTTCATCGGCCCGACGCTGCTGGCGGTGGCGTATGCGCTGCTGCGCGACTGGACCATCGGCTCGCAGGAGGAGCTGAAGCAGGAACTCGCGCGCGACCTGAAGCCGGGCGGCGCGCCGGCGGTGTCCGCGGCGACGCACCCCGCCGCGGCGGCCCCGGCGGCTCCGGCAGTCCCCGCCGTGGTCGACAATCCCGACGTGCCGCCGGCGACCACCGGCAAGCACTCCGGCTGAACGGCTGATGGCAGGTCCAGACAACGCTCCCGCACCCGCCTTGCCCGATACCTCGCCCGCCGCGCTGCACCGGCTGGTGGCGTGCGAATACTGCGATGCGGTCTACGAGCGCACCCCGATCTCGCCCGGCGAGCGCGCGCTGTGCCTGCGCTGCGGCGGCGAGCTGTACCGCGAGAGCCGCCGCCATTACCGGCGCCTGCTGCCGCTGGTGGTCACCGCGCTGATCCTGTTCCTGGTTTCCAACGCCTACCCCATCGTCGAGATGGACCTCAAGGGGGTGCGCACGCAAACCACGCTGCTGGGCGCGGTGCACGCGCTGTATGAAGACCACATGGCGCTGGTGGCGGCGCTGGTGTTCGCCACCACCATATTGTTCCCGCTGTCCGAGCTGCTGATGATGATCTACCTGCTGGTGCCGATGGCGCAGCACCGCATGCCCCTGGGCTTCGACCGCATCGTGCGCGGCATCCGCCAGACGCGGCCATGGGGCATGATCGAGGTCTTCATGATCGGCGTGCTGGTCACGCTTGTGAAGCTGTCCACGATGGCGCGCGTGCTGCCCGGCATCGCGCTGTGGTCGTTCTCCGCGCTGGTGATCGTGCTGGCGGCGATGCTGTCGTTCGACCCGCGCGACCTGTGGCGCTACCTGGAGACGCCGGACGATGAGGGCGCGACAGGCGGGTCCGGCGAGGGCGGCCAATGACGAACGCGCTCCCGCCACAACCGCCACGGCCTTCGCGCCCCGACCGCCTGGCGCACCCGCGCCGGCTCGCGCGCGAAGTGGTGGCCGAACTCACCGACGACGACGAACGCACGCCGCTGCCGCAGGTGCCCACCGCCGGCCGCCTGGGCCTGCTCTCCTGCCACGCCTGCGACCTGGTCAGCCCGCGCACGCTGGAAGGCGAGCCCTGCCCGCGCTGCGGCGCCACGCTGCACCACCGCAAGCCGGACAGCCTGGCACGCACCTGGGCCTTCCTGCTGGCTGCCTTTATCCTGTACATCCCGGCCAACATGCTGCCGGTGATGGTCACACAGTCGATCCTCGGCACCCAGCGGGACACCATCCTGTCCGGCGTGATCTACCTGTGGCTGTCCGGCTCGCACATGCTGGCGGTGCTGGTGCTGATCGCCAGCATCATTGTGCCGCTGCTGAAGATGCTGATCCTTACCTTCCTGCTGCTGTCGGTGCATTTCCGCGCGACCTGGCGCATCCGGCAGCAGACCCGGCTGTACGGGCTGGTGGAAGTGATCGGCCGCTGGTCGATGCTCGATATTTTCGTGGTGGCGCTGCTGGCCTCGCTGGTGCGGGCCGGGGCGCTGGCCACCATCATCCCGGGCGGCGGCGCGCTGGCCTTCGGCGCGGTCGTGGTGCTGACCATGCTGGCCTCGCTCAGCTTCGATCCGCGCCTGCTGTGGGATTCGCTGGAAGACGACAATGCCCGACACTGAACAACATCCGCCTGATCCCGCCGCCCCGCCCGGCCCTCCCGGCCCTCCCGGCCTGCCGCGGCCCGAGCGCCGGCGCCGCGCGCGCTGGCTGCCATCGCTGGTGTGGCTGATCCCGATCGTCGCGGCGGTCGTCGGCGTGTCGCTGCTGGTGCACACGCTGGCCTCTCGCGGGCCGGAGATCACCGTCAGCTTCCGCACCGCCGAGGGCCTGACGCCGGGCAAGACCGCGGTGCGCTACAAGGACGTCGATATCGGCCTGGTCAAGTCGGTGCGGCTCGCGCGCGACCGTTCGCATGTGATCGCGTCGATCGACCTGACCAAGGACGCCGAGAACTTCGCCGTGGCCGACACGCGCTTCTGGGTGGTGCGCCCGCGCTTCGCCGCCAGCGGCGTGTCGGGGCTGGAGACGCTGCTGTCCGGCGCCTATATCGGTGTCGATGCCGGCAAGTCCGGCGAGACCACGCACGAATTCAAGGGACTGGAAGTGCCGCCGGTGGTGACCACCGACGCATCCGGCAAGCAGTTCGTGCTGCGCGCCTCCGAGCTGGGCTCGCTCGACATCGGTTCGCCGGTCTACTACCGCCGCGTGCAGGTAGGCCAGGTGGTGGCCTACCAGCTGGAGCCCAACGGGCGCGACATCACGCTGAGGGTGTTCGTCAACAAGCCCTATGACAAGCTGGTCACCGCCGATACGCGCTTCTGGCATGCCAGCGGCGTCGACCTCAAGCTCGATGCCGGCGGCCTCAAGCTGTCGACGCAATCACTGGTGACGGTGCTGCTGGGCGGCGTTGCGTTCCAGGCGCCGGAGCGTACCACCGCCACCGATGCCGCCGCGGAAAACACGCAATTCCTGCTGGCCGCCGACCAGTCCGAGGCGATGAAGGAGCCCGAGGAACTGGCGCCGACGCTGGCCATGCTCAACTTCGACCAGTCCGTGCGCGGCCTGTCGCCGGGCGCGCCGGTGGACTTCCGCGGCGTGATCGTGGGCCAGGTGCGCTCGATCGGCATCGAATACCAGCGCGACAAGAAGGCCTTCCGCATGCCGGTGGTGGTCGAGCTGTACCCGTCGCGCATGGGCTTCCGCGAACGCGACGTGGAAGACCGCGCGCGCGCCCGGCAGATCATCGAGGGCCTGCTCAAGCGCGGCATGCGTGCGCAGCTGCGCACCGGCAACCTGTTGACAGGCCAGCTGTATGTGGCGCTCGACTTCTTCCCGAAGGCGCCGCCCGCCAAGGTCGACCTGGATGCGCCGATCCCCGAGTTCGCCACCACGCCGGGCACCTTCGACCAGCTGCAGGCGCAGGTCGGCGATATCGTCAACCGCATCGACAAGATCCCGTTCGACCAGATCGGCCAGGACCTGCGCACCACGGTGGCAAGCCTGAACAAGACGCTCAACACCGCCGACCAGCTGGTGCAGCAGCTCAACGGCGACGTCGCGCCGCAGGTGCTGGCGGCGCTGCAGGACGCGCGCAAGACGCTGACCGCGGCCAACGGCACGCTGGCGTCGGATGCGCCGCTGCAGCAGGACACGCGCCGCATGCTGCAGGAACTGACGCGCACCGCCACGTCGCTGCGCACGTTGACCGATTACCTCGAACGCCATCCCGAAGCGCTGCTGCGCGGCAAGCCGGAGAAAGACTGATGAAGCGCCATCCCCCAACCTCCGCACCTGCCGCCGTGCTTGCCCGCTGCGCCATTGCCGGCGCCATTGCCAGCACACTGGGCGCCGCCGTGCTGGCCGGTTGCGCCTCGCCGGAGCCGCGCTACTACACGCTGGCCCAGGGGCCTGCAGGCGTCGCCACGCTGCCGGCGGCGACGCCGGCGCCGTCGACCAGCACGCTGTGGCTGGAAGTCGCGCCGGTACGCGTGCCGGAGCGCCTCAACCGGCCGCAGCTGGTGGTGCGCGACGGCGGCAATGACGCCAGCCTGCGCCTGCTCGACCTGGCGCGCTGGTCGTCGCCGCTGCCGGATGAGTTGCGCGATGCGCTGTCACAGCGCCTGCAGGCCACGCTGGGCGCGGTCGATACCTACCAGCAGGGGCTGTCGGACGTGCAGCCGCTGTATCGGATCACGACGGAAGTACTGCGGCTCGACGCGGATGTCGGACAGCGCGCCGGCGCCACGATCAACTGGACCGTGCGGCGGTTGCCGGACGGCAAGGTGGTCAGCGGCCGCACGCAGGCGGAGTTGTCCGCGCCCGGCGAGGTCGATGGCGTGGTGGCGGCTTACCGGGAGATCGTGGCAAGCACGGCGAAGGATATTGCGGCAGGGGTGGAGGCGCTAAGGCGATAAACCGAACGCGACGGAGCTTGCCGGAAGGAAGGTGCGCCCAAGCCGCGAGATCTGGCCTCAGCAAGGTGTTCTCCCTCTCCCCTCAGCGGGAGAGCAAGGGAAGCAAACCAGCGGTAGAAAAAACGCCCTCAGTCATCCCCCCACACCGCGGCCTCCCGCTCGCGCCGCGCAGCCGCCTCCGCAGCGCGCCGGTGGATGGCCTCGGCCATCGCCGCCAGGCATTCCGCCGCCCCGCCCCGCACCAGCCTCACCGGGCACGCCAGCATCAGGTTCACGGGCAAGCCGAAGTCCTCCACCACGAACCCGCGTGCATCCAGCGGCCGGCCTTCCGCGTCGGTCACCACCGTGGCGCGATCGCGCACCGTTCCCAGGTCCGCGCTGTAGCCCCATACCGGCTTCTGCAGCGCCACCGCAAACCCCACCTCGAAGGCCGTGCCCGAGTCCGGCTCGCCCGGCCCGCGGAAATCGTCGAGGTTGGCCATCACCATGTCCGCGCGGCGCAGCAGCGCGATATTCGCGTCATAGATCCAGCGCGCCGCGTCTGGCGCCGACAGGCCTGCCGGCGCCGCCTTGTCGAGTGGATACAGCCCGGTGAAGCCATGCGCCGCGCACAGCGACTTGAGTTGCTCGCCCCAGGCGATGGCGTCCTTGCGGAAGACGTCGAAGCCGGCCAGGTAGATGGTTTTCATGGCGGTGTGTTCTTCAGGAAAGAAACGGGATGCCGCAGCATAACCTGCCGCCGCACGAACATCGCACAAAGTTGCTCGCGCGCCGGGGCGGCAGCGGCTGTGTGGTGGCCGGCACGACGCGGGGGCTTGCGCTACCATCTCTGCTCCCTCCGCCGCTACCGCTACCCCTCATGTCCGCTTCCCAGATCCTCCAGGTCGGCCCGCTCGCGCCCCAGACCAATGCCACGCTCCAGCAACAGTACGGCGCCATCGCGCTGTGGCAGCAGGGCGATGCGCTGGCGTGGGCGCGCGAGCATGGCCAGCAAGTGCGCGTGGTGGTGACCTCGGCGCGCCATGGCTGCAGCGCCGCGCTGATCGACGCGCTGCCGGCGCTGCAGGCCATCGTCAGCTTCGGCGTGGGCTACGACTCGATCGCACTGGATGCCGCCCGCGCGCGCGGCATCCAGGTCAGCAACACGCCCGACGTGCTCAACGACTGCGTCGCCGACCTGGCTTTCGGGCTGCTGCTCGACGCGGCGCGCGGCATCGCCCACGGCGACCGCTTCGTCCGGGCCGGGCGCTGGCCGCAGGGCGGCTTTCCGTTGACGACGCGGGTCTCGGGCAAAAAGCTCGGCATCCTCGGGCTGGGCCGCATCGGCGAGATCGTGGCGCGGCGCGCGCAGGGCTTCGACATGGAGATCGCCTACAACAACCGCCGCCCGCGCGACGGCGCGCCATGGCGCTTCGAGGCCGACCTGAAGGCGCTGGCCGCGTGGTCCGACTTCCTGGTGGTGACCTGCGTGGGTGGCCCGGAAACCGCCGGGCTGGTGTCGCGCGAGATCATCGACGCGCTCGGGCCCGGGGGCATCCTCATCAATGTCTCGCGCGGCAGCGTGATCGACGAAGACGCGCTGGTGGCGGCGCTGGCCGAAGGACGCCTGGGCGGCGCCGGCCTCGATGTGTTCCGCGACGAGCCCAACGTGCCGGCCGCGCTGCAGGCGCTCGACAACGTCGTGCTCGCGCCGCACATGGCCAGCGGCACGCACGAGACCCGCGCCGCGATGACCGCGCTGACGCTGCAGAATCTCGATGCGTTCCTGGCCGATGGCAAGGTGCTGACGCCGGTGCTGTAGTGGCTGGTCCCCCTGCCTATACTGGATACGCCGGCCGCGCGGCCGGTGACAGGAGGCACCATGGGACGCAAGTTTATCGATTGCCGCGAATACCCGAGCGACATCGGCTGCACGGTTGCGATGAGCGCCGACACTGAAGACGAACTGCTCGAAGCCGCGGTCCAGCACGCGGTCGCGGTGCACCAGCACCAGGACACCCCTGAGCTGCGCGCTCAGTTGAAGTCCTTGTTCAAGGAAGGCAACCCGCCGGCCTGAAGCCGGACAAGCTGGCGCCGCAACGGCGCCAGCCCTGGCACTTCCTCGCCGCGGGGCTCATTCGCAGATCCTGATACCGCACTTGCGGCTGCCGGAATACCCATGCCGGTGGTCATGGCGCATCATTGACGCACCGCTATATACGGACGTATATTGCGCCTGACAGTCCACCCATCCCAGCGCCAGCTTTTCTGGCCGCTTCGCCGAGGATTCCCATGTCCGCGTTCCGCTCCGCCCGCACCGGGCGCCGCTCCGTTCTTGCCGGCGCCGTCGGTGCCATGCTGGCCGCCGTGGCGCTGGCCCTGCCCGCCGGGCCGGCTTTCGGCGCCGACCTGGTGGTGTCCGCCGCGGCCAGCCTGACCAACGCCTTCAGGTCGCTGGCCGAGTCGTACGAGCGCACCCATCCCGGAACCAGGGTGGTACTGAACTTCGGTGCGTCCGACGTGCTGATGCAGCAGATCGTCAAGGGCGCGCCGGCCGATGTGTTCGCCTCGGCCGACCAGGAAGCGATGAACAAGGCCGAGACCGAGAAGGTGATTGCTCATGCCACGCGCCGCAATTTCGCCGCCAACGAGGTGGTGCTGATCGTGCCGTCGGACAGCAAGCTGAACATCGGCTCGCTGCAGGACCTGAGGCGGCCGGAAGTGAAGCGCATCGCCTATGGCAACCCGGCCTCGGTGCCGGTCGGCCGCTACACCCGCGGCGCGCTGGAAGCCGCCGGGTTGTGGGACGCGGTCGCCGCCAAGGGCGTGCCGGCGCAGAACGTACGCCAGAGCCTGGACTACGTAGCGCGCGGCGAGGTCGAGGCCGGCTTCGTCTTTGCCACCGACACCACCGTGATGCCGGACAAGGTCAAGGTCGCCGTGCGCGTGCCGAGCCGCACCCCGGTGACCTACCCCATCGCCATCACCAGCCAGACCCGCCAGCAGAAGGAAGCGGCGCAGTTCGTCGACTTCGTGGCGTCGCCGCAAGGCCAGGCGATCCTGTCGCGCTACGGCTTCCAGAAGCCCTGATTTCCGCCACGCCATGGATGCCGTCTGGGTCCCGCTGCTGTTGTCGCTGAAGGTCGCGGGCTGGGCCACGGCGCTGAACGCCGTGCTCGGCGTCGGCGCGGCGTATGCGCTGGCGCGCTGGCGCTCGCCGCTGCGCGACGTGGTCGACGCGGTGCTGACGCTGCCGCTGGTGCTGCCGCCGACCGTGCTCGGCTACTACCTGCTGGTGCTGGTGGGCCGGCGCGGCGTGTTTGGCGAGTGGCTGTCCAGCCTCGGCATCGAGCTGGTCTTCACCTGGCAGGGCGCGGTGCTGGCCTCGACCATCGTCGCCTTCCCGCTGGTGCTCAAGTCAGCCCGCGCCGCCTTCGAAGGGGTCGATCATCAACTGGAAAACGCCGCGCGCGTGCTGGGTGTTTCCGAATCCGGCATCTTCTTCCGCGTGACGCTGCCGCTGGCGGCGCGCGGCATCATCGCCGGCGTGCTGCTGGCCTTTGCGCGCGCGCTGGGCGAGTTCGGCGCCACGCTGATGATCGCCGGCAACCTGCCCGGGCGCACGCAGACGCTGTCGGTGGCGATCTACGAGGCCGTGCAGGCCGGCGACGACAACACCGCCAACCTGCTGGTGCTGGTGACCTCGGTCACCTGCGTGCTGCTGCTGGTGGTCGCCGGCCGGCTGGTGCCCGCCACGGCGCGCAATCCCGCCGAAGTGTATGAACGCCGGCGCCTGCGCCCGCGTGCCGCGCGCTGAGGAACGCCATGGGCATGCATGTCAGCATCCGCAAGCAGATGGTGTCGGCCGACCGTCAGTTTTCGCTTGATATCGATTTCGACTCCGACAGCCGCCGCATCGCGCTGTTCGGGCCGTCCGGCGCCGGCAAGAGCCTGACGCTGCGCGCCATCGCCGGGCTGCTCGCGCCCGACAGCGGCCGCATCGAGCTGAACGGGCGCACGCTGTTCGACAGCGAAGCAGGCATCGACGTCCGCCCGCAGGAACGCCGCGTGGCCTACCTGTTCCAGGAATACGCGCTGTTCCCGCACCTGACCGTGGGCCAGAACGTCGCCTTCGGGCTGGCGCGCGGCTGGCGCAACCCGCGCCGCGGCGCGATCCCGCCGGAAGCGCGGCGCTGGATCGATGCCTTCGGGCTGGACGAGATCGTCGGCAACTATCCCGCCGAGATCTCCGGCGGGCAAAAGCAGCGCGTGGCGCTGGCGCGCGCGCTGGTGGCGCAGCCCGATATCGTGCTGCTCGACGAACCGTTCTCGGCGCTCGATCCCGCCCTGCGCGCCCGCATGCGCGCCGAGTTGCGCACGCTGCAGGCAAGCCTGGAAGTGCCGATGCTGGTGATCTCGCACGATCCCGCCGATGTCGAAGCGCTGGGCGACCATGTGCTCGAGATCCGCGAAGGCCGCATCTTCGGCAGCGGCGACAGCCGCCACCATGCGCCGGTCTACGCGCCGGTGTCGGCGCGCGTGGCCTGAGCGCGCAACAGGCCTTTCTGCATTACCCCACCACCCCCAGGATCACGCTGGACGCCTTGAACACCGCCACCGCCGGCACACCCGCCGCCAGGCCCAGCGTCTCGACGCTGCCATTGGTAACGATCGCGGCGATCGTGCCGCCGCCGTCCAGTTCGATCACCACCTCCGCATTGACCGCGCCCGGCATCACGCGCGACACCACGCCCGGCAGCTGGTTGCGCGCCGACAGCCGCACGCCCGGATCGGGCAACCCAACCAGCACCGAAGACGCCTTGATCAGCACGAACGCTTCCACGCCCGCAGCCAGCCCCAGCGTCTCGACGCTTTCATGCGTGATCGTCGCCACGATCTGCTGGCCGCCCGGCAGCGCCAGCACCACCTCGTCGTTGACCGCGCCGCCACGCACGCTGGCGACGCGGCCGAACAGCTTGTTGCGCGCGCTGGTCTTGATCATCATTCGCCTCATCAGGTGGATATCGTCGGCAGCGCCCTCGCCGAGGCGCGACAGCTGCGCGACAAAGCGCCGGTGTTCGTCCTCGAGCGCGCGGTAGGTGTGGATCAGTTGCTCGCCCCGCGCCGTCAGGCGCGTGCCGCCGCCGCCCTTGCCGCCGGCGGCACGCACCACCAGCGCTTCGCCGGCGCTGTTGTTCATCAGGTCGATGGCGTCCCACGCAGCCTTGTAGCTGATGCCGACCGCACGCGCGGCGGCGGTGATCGAGCCGTGCTCGCCGATGGCGGCGAGCAGCGCGATGCGGTCCTTGCCGCCCCAGTCCTGCGAGCCGGAGCGGAACCAGATGGCTCCCTGGAGTTCAAGCATGAGTAGCCGGCACCGCGAACCGGTGCCGTGACAGAGTGGCAAACGCGGCTATGGTAATCCCAATCCCGTTTCCAGGATCAGCACCTGCACGCCCGCTCCGCTACGCCATGATGTGCACGCCGCCATCGACGTACACCGTATTGCCCGAAATCCGCCGCGCGTACGGCGTGGCCAGGTACGCCGTGGCAAAGCCCACGTCCATGATGTCGACCACCTCGCCCAGCGGGGCGCGCCCAGCGGCATCGGCCAGCATCTGGTCGAAGTCCTTCAGCCCAGACGCTGCGCGCGTCTTCAGCGGCCCGGGCGAGATCGCATGCACGCGGATGCCCTGTGGCCCCAGTTCATGCGCCAGGTAGCGGCAGCTGGCTTCCAGCGCGGCCTTGACCGGCCCCATCAGGTCATAGTTGGGGACCACGCGGTTGGCGCCTTCATAGCTCATCGCGAACAGCGTGCCGCCGTTGTGCATCAGCGGCGCGGCCAGCCGTGCCATGCGGATGAACGAATGGCACGAGACGTCCATGGCGCGCGCGAAGCCTTCCGCGGAGGAGTTGAGCAGCCCGCCCTGCAGGTCTTCCTTCGGCGCGAAGGCGATGGAGTGGACCACCGCATCGAGCCCGCCCCATACCGCTTCGATGCGCGCGAACAGCGCGCGCATCTGCTCGTGGTCTTCCACGTTCAGCGGCATCAGGATCGGCGCCTGCACGGCCTCGGCCAGCGGCGCGACGTGCGGATAGGCCTTGTCGTTCAGGTACGTCATGGCGATCTGCGCGCCGAGCTCGTGGAAGGCCCTGGCGCAGCCCCACGCGATCGAGCCGTCATTGGCGACGCCGGCCACCAGCACACGGGAACCGGCGAGCGGCGGGTTGGATAAGTTGACCATCGATGCCTCCGGGGGAAGACTTCAAGCTGGACTGGGTGGAATAGGATGACTGAAGCGGGTCACTCCGCGCACGGGTCAGCTGCCAGGCCGCGGCGCGGCCTTGCGCTGCGCCGAAGCACGCGAAGCCGGCTTGCCTGTGCTGTCGGCAGCCTGGGGCGCCGCGTGACGATCTGCGCCGACACGGCCTTCTCCAGCGTCAGGAAGGGATTGTCCGCGAGCAGCTGCACGTAACGCTGCCAAACATCGGCGAGGTATTCCAGCGCCGGCTGGCCCGACGCTGCGAATGGATTGGCGCCATCGTCGGATGGATGCGTGGCGGTGCCGGTGTCTTGCTCGGGCGGAACGGCGGCTATGCGTGCGGTCATTCCACTTCCCCCAGTTGGCGCCGCTTGCGGGCGTTGCGCGCTGGCGGCGCAGGCCGGAGTGGCGCATGTTGCACTGCAACCAGGATTAAGCCTAGCAGCCGGCGCTGCCCGCCGCAAGGCGCCGGAGGTGTGGCGATGGCTACGCCTGCCGGATGCAGGCGCGCCAATTCCACCTGTCATCCTGCAGTCCGAATCGTCGCCTATGCGGCCCGGCGCACTTACGCGATGCAGTAGTCCTGACACCCGGCGCAACCGCTGCGGGCCGTTCCGGCGCGTCAGTCTTCGAGGTAGTGCGCGCGCAGCCGCGCGACGTCGACGCCGAGCGCGTCGGCCAGGTAGTTGTCGACGCTGCCCCAGCCCTGCTCGATCGCCTGCAGCGAGGCATCGAGATAGCTGGCACGGACCTCGAGCAGCGGCATCATGGCCTCGGCGCTCACGCCCAGCCGCGCCATGCGGGCCAGCGCGGTCTCGTTGAAGCGGGCATTGCGCTGGTTCGATTCCAGGTAGTTGGCGAGGATGTCGTCCTGCGCCACGCCCAGCGCCGACAGCAGCAGCAACGAGGCAAAGCCGGTGCGGTCCTTGCCCGCGGTGCAGTGGAACAGCAGCGTCTTGCCCTCCTGCGCGGTCTGCATGAAGCCGCCGAAGGCGTCGCGGTAGCGCACCGGGAAATCGCGGTAGACCTCGAGCATGAAGCCGTCGATCTGCGCCGGCGTGCTGGCGCGCAGGCGCGGCATCAGCACGTCCATTGCCATGCTGCCATCGAGCACCGGCACCGCCACCCAGTTGAAGCGCGCACCGAAGCCGGCCTCGTCCGGCGACTTCTCGCCGGGGGAGCGGAAATCGACCACCATGTCGAGGCCGAGCGCATGCAGCCGGTCCAGGTCGGCCGCGCTGGCCAGCGCCGGGTTGCCGCTGCGATACAGCCGGCCGCTGCGAACGCGGCGTCCGGACGCGCCGCGCAGGCCGCCGAGGTCGCGGGCATTGCTGATGGTGTCGAATGCCAGCCCGGCGTCGCCGATCATGCCGTCCAATGCCGCCGGCCCGGGCGACACGACCGTGTGGGCATGCGGAAATGCCCGGTGGAACCACTTGTTCATTATTGCTCCCTGACTGTTCTTATCGATGCGGACCCGGCAGCCGTCAGTGGCTGAGGTCGGGCGCCCAACCTCAGCGGCCGCGGTACGCCGGCACATACCAGCGCAGGTGGGAGCCAGCGATATAGCGCCGGTCCAGCCGCGCCACCAGCTTCCACACCGCCAGCGCGCCGGCGTCGATATCGACCCAGGCCCACGGGCGCTTCGGGTCGCCGGCGTCGACCAGCTCGACCGAGCGGATGCTGGCGTATTGCGCCAGTGCCTTGCGCAGCGCCGCTGCGCTGAGTCCTGCCTTCAGTCCGCGCACCAAAACCTTCATCATCGGCTCCAATTATTTCAGATCACCCTGACGCATGCATCACCTGGCTGGCCGGGTGTGGCGACGCGTCCGCCGCATCAGCCGCCAGGCCTTGTGGCGCCTGCCTTTACAGATGGGATCACGAATCCGCCGCAGGATTTCGTCGTCCGAAGCAAAACTTGATCTGAATCATTGTCGGCGCAATAAGGCCCAATGAGGCGCTTTGGAGCCTCGACATCACCCCTACCGGCTCGGACAATTCCTATCATGTCGAACGCAACGGCCAGGCCAGAAGCCCGGCCGCCGGAGCAAGCCCGACGCGGATGCCGCCTCGCGACCGACAATGCCACCGCCGGTGCAGTTGCCGGCTTGTGCACCGATCGCCAGCACGCCGTGTCGAGGTATTCGACGAGGATCATCAACACAAGGATGACGGCGATGCCCGATACCTCTCACGCTTCACCTGCCTCCCCGGCCTCCCCGGCCACCCCGGCCACCCCCACTCCGCCCACGGCGCCCCCGACCGCTGCAACCGCCAGCGCCACCGCGCCCAGGATGACGCTGCACTGGGGCCTGTTCGTCGCCGTCGCGGTGCTGCTCGGCGTACTCGCGATCCCGCAGCCCGAAGGCCTGACCATTGCCGGCCAGCGCATGCTGGCCATCCTTGCCTTCGCCATCGTGGTGTGGATCACCGAGGCGGTCTCGTACGAGGCCAGCGCGATCATGATCACCTCGCTGATGGCGGGCCTGATCGGCTTCGCGCCAACGGTCAACGACCCCAGCGTGCAATACGGCACCTCCCGCGCGCTGGGCATGGCGCTGGCCGGCTTCTCCAACACCGCGCTGGCGCTGGTGGCCGCCGCGCTGTTCATCTCCGCGGCCATGACCGTGACCGGGCTGGACCGGCGCATCGCGCTGGTGACGCTGTCGGCGATCGGCACCAGCACGCGCCGCATCCTGGTCGGCACGATCGCCGTCACCATCGCGCTGAGCCTGGTGGTGCCCAGCGCCACCGCGCGCAGCGCCTGCGTGGTGCCGATCATGATGGGCGTGATCGCCGCGTTCGGCGTCGACAAGAAATCCAATATCGCCGCCGGCATCATGATCACGGTGGCGCAGGCGACCAGCATCTGGAACGTCGGCATCCAGACCGCCGCCGCGCAGAACCTGCTGACGGTGGGCTTCATGGACAAGCTGCTGGGCGAGCGCATCACCTGGCTGCAATGGCTGATCGCCGGCGCGCCGTGGGCGATCGTCATGTCGGTGGTGCTGTACTTCCTGGTGCGCTGGCTGCTGCCGCCCGAGACCGACGCCATTCCCGGCGGCAAGGAAGCGGTGCAGCGCGAGCTGTCCGGACTGGGCCCGATGACCGGCCCGCAGAAGCGCCTGGCCGCGGTGTCGATCGGCCTGCTGCTGTTCTGGGCCACCGAAGGCAAGCTGCACAGCTTCGACACCGCCACGGTGACCTTTGTCGGGCTGGTGATCCTGATGCTGCCGCGCATCGGCGTGATGGACTGGAAGACCATGCAGCAGCGCACGCCGTGGGGCACGCTGATCGTGTTCGGCGTCGGCATCAGCCTTGGCACCGCGCTGCTGTCCACCAAGGCCGGCCAGTGGCTGGGCGAGTTCGTGGTGACGCATTCGGGCCTGGCCACGCAGGGCGCGGTGATGGTGTTCGCGATCCTGGCGGCGTTCCTGATCCTGATCCACCTGGGCTTTGCCAGCGCCACCGCGCTGACCGCGGCGCTGCTGCCGATCCTGATCTCGGTGCTGCAGACCCTGCCCGGCGACATCAACCGCGTCGGCCTGACCATGCTGCTGGGCTTTACCGTGAGCTTCGGCTTTATCCTGCCGATCAACGCCCCGCAGAACATGGTGTGCCTGGGCACCGAGACCTTCAACGGCCGCCAGTTCGCGCGCATCGGCATCCCGGTCACCATCGTCGGTTATGGCCTGATGCTGCTGTTTGCGGCCACCTACTGGCGCTGGCTGGGCTGGGTGTAAGAGGCCATGAAGGAGGCCACGATGAGACTTTCCCTGGATTCCGCCCGCAGTTTCGCGCGCGACCTGCTGGTGGCGCAGTCGGTACCCGAAGACATCGCCGACGACGTCGCCGAGCACCTGGTGGAAGCCGACCGCTGCGGCTACGCCAGCCACGGCATCTCGATCCTGCCCAACTACCGCAAGGCCATCGAGACCGACAACGTCAACCGCGAAGGCCGCGCCACCTGCGCGCTGGACCGGGGCTCGCTGATGGTGTTCGACGGCCACCGCGGCTTCGGCCAGCACGTGGGCAAGACCGTGATGCAGGCGGCCATCGGGCGCGTGCGCGAGCATGGCCATTGCATCGTCACGCTGCGCCATTCGCACCACCTCGGCCGCATGGGGCACTACGGCGAGCTGGTGGCGGCGGCCGGCTTCGTGCTGCTGAGCTTCACCAACGTGACCAACCGCCCGCCGGTGGTGGCACCGTACGGCGGCCGCGTCGCGCGCCTGACCACCAACCCGCTGTGTTTCGCCGGCCCCATGCCGAACGGCCGCCCGCCGATCGTGGTCGACATGGCCACCAGCGCGATCGCCATCAACAAGGCGCGCGTGCTGGCGGAGAAAGGCGAAGCCGCGCCGGAGAACAGCATCATCGATGCCGAAGGCAATCCCACCACCGACGCCTCGACCATGTTCGGCGAGGATCCCGGCGCGCTGCTGCCGTTCGGCCTGCACAAGGGCTATGCGCTCGGCGTGGTGGCGGAACTGCTGGCGGGCGTGCTGTCGGGCGGCGGCACCATCCAGCCGGAAAACCCGCGCGGCGGCGTGGCCACCAACAATATGTTCGCGGTGCTGGTCAATCCCGAACTGGACCTCGGCCTGAGCTGGGAAAGCGCCGAGGTGGAGGCCTTCGTCAAATACCTGCACGACACGCCGACGGCCCCGGGCTTCGACCGGGTGCAGTATCCCGGCGAGTTCGAGGCGGCCAACCGCGAGCGTGCGGCCGATGCCCTCGACATCAATCCCGCGATCTGGCGCAACCTGGAACAGCTGGCGCAGGCGGTAGGCGTGCCGGTGCCGAAGGGCTGACCGCCGCGGTGCTGCCAGCCGCCGGCCAGAGGTACGGCAAGGGACAGCAGGAACTCGCCCCCCGCCGCCCGCGGCTGGCACAATACGCGGCATGAAAAGCCTCTGGTCCGCCTTCGTCAGGCTGCTGGTGCTCGCCGTGGTCGGCGGCGCGCTGCTTGCCACCGTTGCCATCCTCGCTCTCCAGCGGCAATTGCCGTCGCTCGACGCGCTGGCGGATTTTCGCCGCAGCGCTGACTATGTCCCGCTGTCGCGCTATCCGCGCGGGCTGATCGACGCCGTGGTGGCGATCGAGGACGAGCGCTTCTACGTGCATGACGGCATCGACTACGTCGGCGTGATCCGCGCGGGCGTCGCCAACCTGTCCGACGACCTGTCGCAGGGCGCGTCGACCATCACCATGCAGGTGGCGCGCAACTTCTACCTGTCGCGCGACAAGACCTATACGCGCAAGCTGTACGAGGTGCTGCTGTCGTACCGGATCGAGGACGCGCTGAGCAAGGACGAAATCCTCGAGCTGTACCTGAACAAGATCTATCTCGGCCAGGGCGCGTATGGCTTCGCCGATGCGGCGCAGACCTATTTCGGCAAGCCGCTGGCGCAACTGTCGCTGGCCGAATCCGCGATGCTGGCCGGCCTGCCCAAGGCTCCCTCGGCGAACAACCCGGTCGCCAACCCTCGCCGGGCGCGGCAGCGGCAGGTCTATATCCTGCGGCGCATGCTGGAGCTGGGCAGGATTTCGCATCCCGAATATGACGGTGCCTTGCTGGAGCCCTTGCGCCTGAAGTGATGCCTGACGGGCGGGAAGAAGCTCAAGGTCTATGCAGACGTCGACAGCGCATTCACGCAGAACTTTGCGGCCCGTCTGCGGCAAGCAACCCTATTCCAGCACGCTCCGGTGCCGCGCCAGCGCCTCCTGCACGATCGCATCCAGCCCCACGCCGGATTCGCCGTCGACGTGCCCCAGCAGCGCGCGGCGCATGCGTGGCTCCCAGAAGCGCTTGATATGCCCGGCGATATCGGAAACCGCCTCCTCGCGATCAGGCATCGCCTCGAAGAAGCTGCCGATCTGGTTGGCCATGGTGATCAGGTTGTCGACGTTCATACGAGGCTCGCTTCGTGTTGCAGGCCGTGTTGCAGGCGTTGTGGATGGGCATAGACGACGTGCGCGCCGGCGCGCACGAACCCGGCCAGCGTGATATTGGTCTGCTCCGCCAGCCGCACCGCCAGCGCCGTCGGCGCCGACACTGCCGCCAGTACGCCGGCGCCGATGGCGGCGGTCTTGAGCACCATTTCATAGCTGGCGCGGCTGGTGACCAGCACGGCGCCCGTGGAGATGTCCTCGCCGCTGCGCGCCAGCGCGCCGGCCAGCTTGTCGAGGGCGTTGTGGCGGCCCACGTCTTCGCGCACCAGCGATACGTGGCCATCGGCGCGCAGCCACGCGGCGGCATGCGTCGCGCCGGTGTGGCGCTGCAGTGCCTGGCGCAGCTGGAGCTGCACGAACGCGGCCTGGATCACGTCGGTATGGAAGCTGCCGTCGCTGCGCACCGGTGCCGGGGTGCGCATCACCTGCTCCAGCGATTCCGTCCCGCACAGTCCGCAGCCGGTGCGCCCCGCCAGCGAGCGGCGGCGCTCCTTCAGCTGCATGAACGCTTCCGAGGCAATTTCCAGACGCACCGCGATGCCGTGCTCGCGCATGTCGACTTCGATGTCATAGACATCGCGCGCCGTCGGCACGATGCCTTCGCTCAGGCTGAAACCGAGCGCGAAGTCTTCCAGGTCGGCCGGCGTGGCCAGCATCACCGCATGCGAGATGCCGTTGTATTCCAGCGCGACCGGTACCTCCTCGGCCACCTCGTCGGGGCTGAGCGAGATTTCGCCCTGCCGCCAGCGGCTGACGGCAAAGGTGCTGTGGGTCGGCATCTCGTCCAGCGTCACCGGATCTGCCTGCGGTGACTGCATGCAGCGCATCATGATGTCGCCCTCCCCTCAGTTTGCCGCCTGCGCCGCGGTTTGTGCCGGATCCGCGCTGGCGGCTTCCAGCAACTGCAGCTGCTGCGTGTTGAAGTCCTGGTACTGCTGCTGCCACGCCGACGGTTGCGCCACCGGCATCACCTGCACCGCGGTGACCTTGTATTCCGGGCAGTTGGTGGCCCAGTCCGAGTTGTCGGTGGTGATCACGTTGGCACCGGATTCCGGGAAGTGGAAGGTGGTGTAGACCACGCCCGGCTGCATGCGCTCGCTGACGATGGCCCGCAGCACCGTATCGCCCGCGCGGCTCTGCACGCCGACCCAGTCGCCGTCCTTGATGCCGCGCTCTTCCGCGTCGTGCGGATGGATTTCCAGCCGGTCCTCGGCGTGCCAGTAGACGTTGTCGGTGCGCCGCGTCTGCGCGCCCACGTTGTACTGCGACAGGATGCGCCCGGTGGTCAGGATCAGCGGGAAGGCGCGCGTGATCTTCTCGGTGGTCGGCACGTACTTGGTGATGATGAACTTGCCCTTGCCGCGCACGAAGGCGTCGATGTGCATGGTCGGCGTGCCTTCCGGCGCGTCGGCGTTGCACGGCCACTGGATGCTGCCCAGCTCGTCGAGCCGCTTGTAGCTGACGCCGGAGAACGTCGGCGTCAGGCGCGCGATCTCGTCCATGATCTGCGACGGGTGGGTGTAGTCCATCGGGTAGCCGAGCGCGTTGGCCAGCAGGATGGTGGCTTCCCAGTCGGCGTAGCCGGCCTTGGGCGGCATCACCTTGCGCACGCGCGAGATGCGGCGTTCGGCATTGGTGAAGGTGCCGTCCTTCTCCAGGAACGACGAACCCGGCAGGAACACGTGCGCGTACTTGGCGGTCTCGTTCAGGAAGATGTCCTGCACCACGATGCATTCCATCGACGAGAGCGCCGCGGACACGTGCTGCGTGTTCGGATCCGACTGGACGATGTCCTCGCCCTGGCAGTAAAGGCCCTTGAAGCTGCCACCAAGCGCGGCCTCGAACATGTTGGGAATGCGCAGGCCCGGCTCGGGGCTGATCTCGACATTCCACGCGGCCTCGAACATGCCGCGCACGGTCGAGTCCGACACGTGGCGATAGCCAGGCAGCTCATGCGGGAACGAGCCGATATCGCACGAGCCCTGCACGTTGTTCTGCCCGCGCAGCGGATTCACACCCACGCCCTCGCGGCCGATATTGCCGGTGGCCATGGCCAGGTTGGCGATGCCCATCACGGTGGTGGAACCCTGCGCATGCTCGGTGACGCCCAGGCCGTAATAGATCGCGGCGTTGCCGCCGGTGGCATACAGGCGCGCGGCAGCGCGCAGCTGGCCGGCTGGAATGCCGGTGACGGATTCCATCGCCTCGGGCGAGTTCTCCGGCAGCGCGACAAAGTCGCGCCATTGCCCGAAGGCACGATCCTCGCAGCGTTCGGCGATAAAGGCTTCGTTGAGCAGGCCTTCGGTGACGATCACGTGGGCCAGCGACGTCACCAGCGCGACGTTGGTGCCCGGACGCAGCTGCAGGTGGAAATCAGCGCGGATATGCGGCGAGTCGACCAGGTCGATCCGGCGCGGATCGACCACGATCAGCTTGGCGCCGGCACGCAGGCGCTTCTTCATGCGCGACGCAAACACCGGGTGGCCGTCGGTCGGGTTGGCGCCGATCACCATGATCACGTCGGCCTTCTCCACCGACTTGAAGGTCTGCGTGCCCGCCGATTCGCCCAGCGTCTGCTTCAGGCCATAGCCGGTGGGCGAATGGCAAACGCGCGCGCAGGTGTCGACATTGTTGTTGCCGAAGGCGGCGCGCACCAGCTTCTGCACCAGGTAGCCCTCTTCGTTGGTGCAGCGCGACGATACGATGCCGCCGATCGAATCCTTGCCGTGCTTGCCCTGGATGCGCTTGAACTCGGAAGCCGCGTAGCCGATCGCCTCCTCCCACGACACTTCGCGCCACGGGTCGGTGATCTTCGCGCGGATCATCGGCTTGAGGATGCGGTCCTTGTGCGTGGCGTAGCCCCAGGCAAAGCGGCCCTTGACGCAGGCGTGGCCCTCGTTGGCCTTGCCGTCCTTGTACGGGACCATGCGCACGACCTCGTTGCCCTTCATCTCGGCCTTGAACGAGCAGCCCACGCCGCAGTATGCGCAGGTGGTGACGGTGCTGTGCGAGGCCTGGCCCAGCTTGATGACCGAGGTCTCGGTCAGCGTCGCGGTCGGGCACGCCTGCACGCAGGCGCCGCACGAAACGCAGTCCGAGTCCATGAACGACTGGCTGGTGCCGGGCGACACGCGCGAGTCAAAGCCGCGGCCGCTGATGGTCAGCGCGAAGGTGCCTTGCGTTTCCTCGCAAGCGCGCACGCAGCGGTTGCAGACGATGCACTTGGACGCGTCGTAGGTGAAGTACGGGTTGGACTCGTCCTTCTTCAAAGCCATGTGCGTGGCAATCGGCTTCGCCTCGGGGCCGCCGTCGTTGTAGCGCACCTCGCGCAGGCCCACCACGCCGGCCATGTCCTGCAGCTCGCAGTTGCCGTTGGTCGGGCAGGTCAGGCAGTCGAGCGGGTGGTCCGAGATATACAGCTCCATCACGCCGCGGCGCAGGTCGGCGAGCTTGTCGCTCTGCGTCTTCACCTTCATGCCGGCTTCCACCGGCGTGGTGCACGAGGCCGGGTAGCCGCGGCGCCCCTCGATCTCGACCAGGCACAGGCGGCACGAGCCGAAGGCCTTGAGGCTGTCGGTCGCACACAGCTTGGGCACGGCGATCTCGGCTTCCATCGCGGCGCGCATCACCGACGTGCCGGCGGGCACGGTGACGCTGACGCCGTCGACTTCAAGGGTGACCATCTCGGTCGATTCGCTGGCGGGGGTACCGAAGTCGATTACATCGCGGCAGTCCATCTTTGTCTCCCGTGTTCTGTTCTGGCGTCAGACTGTGTCGGCTTATGCCGCCTTGGCCGCCGTCGTGGTCCGATTGGGGGCGAGGCCGAAGTCCTCGGGGAATTCATTCAGTGCGGACAGCACCGGGTACGGCGTCATGCCGCCCATGGCGCAGAGCGAGCCGTAAAGCATGGTGTCGCACAGGTCGCGCACCAGTTGCACGTGCCGGATGACGCTTTCCTGCGGTTGCTCGCCGGCGATGATGCGGTCCATCACCTCGACGCCGCGGGTCGAGCCGATCCGGCACGGCGTGCACTTGCCGCAGGATTCGATCGCGCAGAACTCCATCGCGTAGCGCGCCTGCTTTGCCATGTCGACGGTTTCGTCGAACACCACGATGCCGCCGTGGCCGACCACGCCGCCGAACGCGGCATAGGCCTCGTAGTCCAGCGGCACGTCGAAGCGCGTCTCCGGCAGGTAGGCGCCCAGCGGCCCGCCCACCTGCACCGCGCGGATGGCGCGGCCGCTGCGGGTGCCGCCGCCGTAGTCAACCAGCAGTTCGCGCAGCGTGACGCCGAACGCCTTTTCCACCAGCCCGCCTTGCTTGATATTGCCGGCCAGCTGGAACGGCAGCGTGCCGCGCGAACGGCCCATGCCGTAGTCGCGGTAGTACTGCGCGCCGCGCGCCAGGATCACCGGCACGGTGGCGAGCGAGATTACGTTGTTGATCACGGTGGGCTTGCCGAACAAGCCCTCCAGCGCCGGCAGCGGCGGCTTGGCGCGCACCACGCCGCGCTTGCCTTCCAGGCTTTCCAGCAGCGCGGTTTCTTCGCCGCAGACGTAGGCGCCGGCGCCCTTGCGCACTTCGAGGTGGAAGCGCTTGCCGCTGCCGCGCAGATCGTCGCCCAGCCAGCCGGCCGCGTTGGCGATGGCAATCGCGCTTTCCAGCACGGCGATGGCGTGGGGGTATTCGGAACGGCAGTAGATGTAGCCCTGCTCGGCGCCCACCGCGAGGCCGGCGATGGTCATGCCTTCGATCAGCATGAAGGGGTCGTCTTCCATCACCATGCGGTCGGAGAACGTGCCCGAGTCGCCTTCGTCGGCATTGCAGACGATGTACTTGATGGCCGACTGCGCGCCCAGCACCGTCTTCCACTTGATGCCGGTCGGGAAGGCGGCGCCGCCGCGGCCGCGCAGGCCGGAATCGGTGACCTCCTGCACGATCTCGGCGGGCGCCATCGACAACGCGCGCTCCAGGCCGGCAAAGCCTTCGTGCGCGCGGTAGTCGTCCAGCGACAGCGGGTCGGTGATGCCGATGCGTGCAAAGGTCAGGCGCTCCTGCTTCGTCAGGAAGGGGATCTCTTCGGTCAGGCCGTGCGCCAGCGCATGCGCGCCGCCCTGCAGCAGGCCCGCGTCGAACAGCGCCGGCACGTCTGCCGCGCTGACCGGGCCATAGGCCACGCGCCCCGCTTCGGTCTGCACCTCGACCAGCGGCTCCAGCCAGAACATGCCGCGCGAGCCGTTGCGGACGATGCGCACCGCTTCGCCGCGGCGGGCCGCCTCGCGTTCGATCGCGCGGGCGACTTCATCGGCGCCGAGCGCCAGCGCGGTGGAATCGCGCGGCACGAAGATGGTGTTGACGGTGGGATTGACAGCGGCGCTCATGCCTGGACCTCCGCGGTTTCGTTGGCGGCCTGCGCTTCGCGCAGCGACCGCACCAGCGCATCGAAGCGCTTCGCATCGACATAGCCGTGCAGCCGCTCGCCGACCATCACGGCCGGGCCGCACGCGCACTGGCCCAGGCAGTACACCGGCTCCAGCGTGACCGCGCCGTCGGTGGTGGTTTCATGGAAGTCGCAGCCAAGCGCCCGCCTGGCATGCTCGGCCAGCGCCTCGGCGCCGACCGCCTGGCACGCTTCGGCGCGGCACACCTGGATCACGTGGCGGCCGGCCGGCTGCTGGCGAAAGTGGTGGTAGAAGGTGATCACGCCATGCACCTCGGCGCGCGACAGGTTCAGCGCGCGGGCGATTACCGGGACAGCGGCGTCCGGTATATGGCCCTGCGTGTCCTGGATCTCGTGCAGGATCGGCAGCAATGCGCCCGGCATGTCTTGCCGCGCGGCCACGATGGCGTCAATCGTGGCCGCGCAGGCCTGGGCGTTGGGAGTATCTGGCATGGCGTCTCCTGTGGGGTCGCTTGGGGGCTCGCAGCATGGCCGCCAGGATCCCTCTATATGCTATTTTTTTCCTATTTACGGGCCTCCATCCCTGCCGTTTGGCCCGTGGATGCAATATATGAGAGTGACAACGGTCCATCAATAAGCTATTTTTTTCATATGCTTCGCATCTCGATCCTCCCCCACCTGCAAATCCGCGACGACGGCACCCCCGGCGCCGAGGCCCTCGACGTGTCGCGGCTGGTCGCCCTGCTAAGCCATGTCGGGGAATCGGGCAGCATCAGTCACTCCGCGCAGGCGGTGTCGCTGTCTTACCGCTACGCCTGGGGCATCCTGCGCGATGCCGAGGCCCTGTTCGGCGGCCCGCTGATCGACAAGACCCGCGGGCGCGGCAGCGCCCTGACCCCGCTGGCGCAGCAACTGGTGTGGGCCAGCAAGCGCATCGGCGCGCGGCTGTCGCCGACGCTGGACAGCCTGGCCTCCGAGCTGGAAATCGAACTGAAGAAGCTGATGGAGCAGTCCGAGGCGGCAGTGCGGCTGCATGCCAGCCACGGCTTCGCGGTGGCGGCACTGCGCGACTTCCTCGACGAGCAGCACGTGCGGCACGACCTGAAGTACTGCGGCAGCGTCGAGGCGGTGGCGGCACTGGCCGAGGGCGCATGCGATATCGCCGGTTTCCATGTGCCGGTGGGCGAGTTCGAGCACGGCATGTGGCGCCACTTCACCACCTGGCTCAAGCCCGACACGCACTGCCTGGTGCACCTGGCGGTGCGCAGCCAGGGACTGTTCGTGCGGCCGGGCAACCCCCTTGGGATCCGCACGCTGGAAGACCTGACCCGGCGCGAGGTGCGCTTCGTCAACCGGCAGGTGGGCTCGGGCACGCGGCTGCTGCTCGACCTGATGCTGGCCGCGCGCAACATCGACCCGGCACGGATCGAGGGCTACAGCAACGGCGAGTTCACCCACGCCGCGGTGGCGGCGTACATCGGCAGCGGCATGGCGGATGTGGGCTTCGGCGTGGAAACCGCGGCGCGGCGCTTCGGGCTGGAATTCGAGCCGGTGATCAAGGAGCGCTACTTCTTCGCCATCGAGAAATCGATGCTGCGCAGCGCGGCGCTCTCGGGCGCGGTCGGCGCGCTGACCAGCGAGGCGTTCCGCCAGCGCGTCAATGCGCTGCCGGGCTATGACGGCGCGCTGACCGGCAGCGTGCTGACGCTGGACGAAGCGTTTCCCGACTACGCCGGCACGCGCTAGCGCACCAGCAGCCCCAGGCGGTCAGGATGGTCCGCCCATTGCTCGTGGCCGGCGATCGGGCCCTTGGCCTGCAGCAGCGGCGGCCAGTCGGGCCGGCGCGACAGTTCGGCGTTCAGTGCGATGAAATGGCGCTTGTCGTCGGGCAGGTCATGCTCGGAATAGATTGCGCCCACGGGGCACATCGGCACGCACATCGAGCAGTCGATGCACTGGTCGGGATCGATGGCGAGGAAGTTGGGCCCTTCATGGAAGCAGGTCATCGGGCAGACTTCGACGCAATCGGTATGGCGGCACTGGATGCAGGCATCCGTCACGACAAAGGTCATGGGCAGGACAGTACGGCGGTACGGCTGTGAAGACCGCGCCATATTAGCCGCGTGCCGGCCGCGACGGGACGCGCTGCCTTGTGCGACTCTTTCAAATCGACTGATGTCCGCCCCTTTCGGGTCTGCTCCGGAGCGAGCATTGACGGGACCGGTGGGAGTCGTCTGGGCTTAACGAACGCGAGCGGTGGCAGTTCACCAGCCACCGCTCGCGACCGGCGCGGGAAGCCGATCAGGCGGTTTCCTGCATCAGTTCTTCCTTGCGCGCCGCCAGGGCCCGTGCCACGTCGCGCAGGTTGATTTTCTCCCTGATCACGTTCTTGAACAGTTCGCCTTCCTCCTCCTCGATATGGTGGGCGACATACTCCGAGAGCACCGTGAAGCTGGCTACGAGCATATCGCCGGCCGGGTCTTGCTCGATCGCCGCGATCAGGTCCTTGGCGACCTGGTGCTCGACCTGGGCTTCGTCCAGCATGTCGTCGATGTCATCGCTGGCGCCGCGCAGCGCCGGGTAGAAAATCTCTTCCTCGATAGTGGCATGCACGGTCAGCTGGTGACAGGCTTCGAGCGCGATCGATTCCTTTTCATCGCGGTCCTCGGTGTCCTTGAACGCCTTGAACAGCTTCTTGACCGCGCGATGATCGTCCATCAAGGCGCCGAGGGCCTCGGCCTGGTCTGCGGGGATCTTCGACTTGTCCACGATTACCTCCTGGGAGCTTGAGGGGGAAGCCGGTCGCACCCGGCTTTGCCCCCCGTCAGCAGGTTCTGTGCCCAGCCAGCGCACCGCCGGGCCGTGGCAAGGGCGGGCACGGACCCGGCACGCGTGCGCGGCAAACATTGCAATTCCTGCGCGAAAGGGTTGTTATTCGTGCCCGCCAAGGCGCGCGCCGCCGCGGCCGAACTCGAGCGCGTGGCGCCAGGCGCGTGCAGGTGCCGACGGCGCCGCACGCACAAGGAAAGGAAGACCGGAAACACTGGAACGCCGGATGGCGCGGGCGTTGGCCGCCAAGGCGCGGCCGACGCTCGAGGCATTGCCTTCGAGCTGGCCGGGATCATGACGTCAGAGGTATCGCCCTGGCTTGCGGGTCAGGCTTGCGGCTTGGCGCCGAGCCCGGCAACCACGGGGCAGGCGGCAATGCGGCGGGTGGCGCGCATACCGCCCAGCGAGATCGGCACGCCCCCGGGAAGGCGCGCGCGCAGAACCGTTGCGCGGCCTGGCGCGAATCGAAACCCGTTGGCCCACCGGCACTCTCATCCTCATGAACCGGCGTGGCGTACCAGCGCCCGCACACCGTGGTGATGACGATGTGGATCACCCTGGCCATGGCTACGTCCTCGCCGCGGCAGGCTTGCGTGCGCCGGCACGCAGGTCGGTGTAGCCACGCACTCGCATGTCGACCCAGACCTTGCCCCAGGCTATGCCTTCGGCAATGGCACGCTTGCTAGCCGAGACATGCACGTCTCACGACGATCGAACAGAGTACGTAAAAAGTGCTTTACGTACATGCCAAAAAAGCACACACGAGCACGTTAGCCATCACTATCTTGCCGACCCCCGCTGCTGGGACGAGTTTTGCTAATCAGAAGAAACAGGTCGCCTGCCGGATGCCGGGAGGGACGCCCGCCGCGCGACCGCAGACGAAAACCAGAACGAGGAATCCTCATGACGTCTACCTTCATCTACTCGAACCGCGCCCGTGACCTCGAAACGATGGAAGACGAATTGCGCATAGCCGACCGGGCCGGCTATACCGTCGACCTGCGTCGCGCCTTCTGGGAGTGCGAGCCGGCCTCGGTGCCCGCGGCCGAACGGCCGCGGCTGCTGTCGCTGCTGCAACGGGTGCGGGCCGGCGATATCCTGGTGACGATGCAGCTGAGCTGCCTGGGCTGGAGCGTGCAGGAAGTGCTCGGCACGATCCGCAGGTTCCGCCTGCTCGGGGTGGCGCTGCATTGCGTGCAGCTCAGCCGCGCCAATCTGGCCAGCGCCGCACCGCCGGAGTCTGTCATGGTGCTGCGCGCAGTGGCCGCGCTGGAGGGCAGCACGCGCAGCGCGCGCGTGCGCGACAGCCTGGCGGCGGCCAAGGCCATGGGCCGGGCGGTCGGTCGCCCGCCCAAGCACAAGCCCGACGAGCGCGATGCCATCCTGCGCTCGCTGGCGGACGGCCAGTCGGTCAGCGAAACCGCGCGGCGCTTCAACACCTCGCGCCAGACCGTGCTGCGCATACGCGCCGCGGCGCCGGCCATCGTCCAGCCATCCGACACCGGCGCCGCTGCCGTGCCCGAAGTGCCGGCAGAGGTATCGACCGCGGAATAGCGCGGAATAGACCGGCAGCCTGCCGATCCCCCTTGCTGCGGGCAGCGGCCTGAAATCAACCCGAGATACCATGAAGCGCGACACCGTAGTACTGGGCACTTCCTCCGGCGGCGTCGATGCGCTGCGGGAAATCGCCGCCGGGTTGCCGCCGGACCTGGATGCGACCGTACTGGCCGTGCTGCACATCGGCGCCAATCCGAGCATGCTGCCTGACATGCTGTCCAGCGCCGGACCGCTGCCGGCCCGCCACGCCCGCGATGGCGAGCCACTGCGCCCCGGCGCGATCTACGTGGCACCGCCAGACCACCACCTGCTGATCGTCGACGAGCATGCGCACCTCGTGCGTGGGCCCAAGGAGAACTTCGCGCGGCCGGCAATCGACCCGCTGTTCCGCAGCGCGGCCGTCGCGCGCGGCAGCCGCGTGGTGGCGGCAGTGTTGACCGGCCAGCTCGACGACGGCGCGGCCGGCCTGCGCGCGGTGAGCCAATGCGGCGGCGTGACCATCGTGCAGGATCCCGACAGCGCTTTCGCCGCCGACATGCCGCGCAATGCCATCCGCGCCTCGCCACCCGACTACGTGCTGCCCCTGGCGGCAATCGCGCCCAAGCTGGTGGAACTGGCCGGCTCCGTGGCAGGCCCTCCCGCAGACCCACCCGAATCGCTGCGCATCGAGCACAGCGTAGCGCTGGGCCCCTCCTCGATCGAAGCCGTGGAAAGGATCGCGCTGCCGTCGGCGCTGACGTGTCCGGCATGCGGCGGCACCCTATGGCAATTGCGCGACAGCCTGCCCCCGCGCTTCCGCTGCCACACCGGCCATGCCTTCGGCATCGCGACGCTGCGCCACGCCGCCCATGGCGCACTCGAACACACGCTCTTCGACGCCTTGCGCGCGCTGCACGAACAGAGCGAGCTCTACACACAGATAGCGGCGTATCATATGCAAGTCGGCGAAAGCGGCGAATCACGCCGGTATACCGAGGCAGCGGGCCGCGCTGCAGCGTCCGCGAAGCGCATCGAAGGCTGGCTTCGCGAGGGATAGCGCCGCATCCGGCCGGCGCACCTAAATTATCCACGCAGCGATGGCCAAGAATCGTGAACGCCCCCTGCCCAGCCAGCTTTCCTTTCCCGTAGTCGGGGTGGGCGCGTCGGCCGGGGGTATTGAAGCCCTGATCCAGGTGTTCGATGGACTGCCCGCCAGCACCGGCGCAGCCTTTGTCCTTGTCGTCCACCTCTCTCCCGACCACGCCAGCAACCTGGCGCCGGTGCTGCAGGCACGCACCACCATGCCGGTACGGCAGGTCACCGACACCACGCGCATCGAAGCCAACCACGTCTACGTGATTGCGCCCAACCACAGCCTGACCATGATCGACGGCTACCTGCGCGTGAGCCCGCAGGAACACCGCGACATCCGCAGCGCGGCCATCGACCTGTTCTTCCGCTCGCTGGCCGATGCGCATCGGCAGCGCGCCGTGTGCGTGGTTTTGTCCGGCGCCGGCTCCGACGGATCGGTCGGCCTGACCCGCGTCAAGGAGCTGGGCGGCATCGCCATCGCCCAGGAGCCGGAGGAAGCCGAATACTCGAGCATGCCGCGCGCGGCCATCAGCACCGGCCTGGTCGACTTCGTGATGCCGGCCAACGAGATCCCGCAGCGCCTGCTCGACCTGTGGAAGACCGCCAGCCATATCCAGCTGCCCAAGCCGCCCGAGGACGAAGAGGCACCCGAGCCCGCACCGCAGTCGGAAAGCAACGAGCGCGCGCTGCGCGAGATCATGGTGATCCTGCGCACCCGCACTTCGCATGATTTCCGCCATTACAAGCGCGCCACGGTGCTGCGACGCATCGAGCGCCGGCTCCAGGTCAACGGCCTGACGGACCTGCAGCAATACCGCGACTACCTGCACCTGCATCCGGAAGAAACGGCACCGCTGCTGCAGGACATGCTGATCAGCGTGACCAATTTCTTCCGCGACAAGGAAGCGTTCGACCTGCTGCGCGCGGACGTGCTGCCGCGCCTGTTCCAGGACCGCGCCGAGAGCGACTCGATCCGCGTGTGGGCGCCTGGCTGCGCCACCGGCGAAGAAGCGTATTCGCTGGCCATGCTGCTGCAGGAAGTTTCGTCGCAGACAGCCGAGCAGCTGCCCTTCCAGGTCTTTGCCACCGATATCGACGAGCGCGCAGTGGCGATCGCGCGCAACGGTCTGTATCCCGAACCGATCATCGCCGACGTCGAGCCGGCGCGGGTCCGGCAGTTCTTCACCAAGGACGGCGCGCACTACCGTGTGCGCAAGGAGCTGCGCGAACGCGTGCTGTTCGCGCTGCACAATGTGCTCAGCGACCCGCCATTCTCGCGGCTGGACCTGATCTGCTGCCGCAACCTGCTGATCTACCTGGACCGCGACGCGCAGGCCGAGATCCTGCGCACCTTCCATTTCGCGCTGCGCCCGGGCGGCTACCTGTTCCTGGGCAGCTCCGAAGCCGCCGACAGCGTCAGCAACCTGTTTTCGGTGGTCGACAAGAAGGCCCGCATCTATCGCGCCAACGTCGCGGTGCGCGCCGAAACGCCGTTGCCGCTGTCGGCCGGCATGCTCAATGCGCGCTCGCCGGTGGCGGTGCTGCAGCCGGCCGGCAAGCGCAAGTTCTCCTTCGGCGACCTGCACCAGCGGCTGATCGAGCAGCACGCGCCGCCGAGCGTGCTGGTCAGCCGCGATTCCGAGATCGTGCACCTTTCGGACCGCGCCGGGCGCTTCCTGCAGTACGCCGGCGGCGTGCCTTCGCACAACATCATCGGCGCGGTGCGCCAGGAACTGCGGCTGGAACTGCGTACCGCGATCTACCAGGCGCTGCAGACCAATCACAGCGTCGAGGCCAGGCGCGTGCAGCTCGAACGCGACGGCAGGCATTTCTTCGTCAACATGACCGCGCGCCCGGTACACGACACCGAAGCCAACGGCGACTTCGTGCTGGTGCTGTTCGACGAGGTTGAAGACAGCATGAGCGCAGCGCCGCGTGGCCAGGCGGGCGACGAGCGCGACCCGATGATCGCGCAGCTCGAGCGCGAACTGTATCGCACCAAGGAGCAGCTGCAGGCCACCATCGAGCAGTCGGAGACCTCGACCGAGGAGCTGAAGGCCTCCAACGAAGAACTGCAGGCGATCAACGAGGAGCTGCGCTCGACCACGGAAGAGCTGGAGACCAGCAAGGAAGAACTGCAGTCGATCAACGAGGAGCTGACCACCGTCAACGCCGAGCTCAAGTCCAAGGTCGAGGAAACCGGCAAGATCAACGACGACCTGCAGAACCTGATCATGGCCAACGATGTCGGCACGGTCTTCGTCGATCGCAACCTGTGCATCAAGCGCTATACCCCGCGTGCCACCGATGTCTTCAGCATCATCCCGTCGGACATCGGCCGTTCGCTGCTCGATATCACGCACCGGCTCGACTACGACAAGCTTGCCGACGATGCGGGCGAAGCCTTCGACTCGCTGCGCCTGATCGAGCGCGAGGTCAAGAGCAACGACGGCCGCTGGTACCTGGCGCGCTTCCTGCCGTACCGCACCACCGAGGACCGCATCGAGGGCGCGGTGCTGTCGTTCCTCGACATCACCTCGCGCCGCGCCGCCGAAGAGCGCCTGAGCGAGGGCGAGAAGCGCATGAATATCGTGGCGGAAAGCACCCGCGACTACGCCATCATCACCTTCGACGACGAAGGCCACGTCACCAGCTGGAACACCGGCGCGGAACGCATCTTCGGCTACACCGAGGCGGAAATGCTCGGACAGGAGGCGGAAGTCCTGTACACGCCCGAAGACCGTACCGAGCGCATCGCGCAGGAAGAAATGGCGCAGGCGCGCCTGTACGGCCGCGTTGAGGAGGACCGCTGGCACCAGCGCAAGGACGGCAGCCGCTTCCGCGCCAGCGGCGTGCTGTCGCGCCTGGACAAGGGCGGCTTCAGCGGCTTTGCCAAGATCATGCGCAACCTCGACGAAGTCGCGCTGACGCGGCTGGCCACGCGCACGGGGCGCCAGGTGGGCAACGAATCCGCCGAGGCGCGCGCCGGCGAACGCGCCGACGCGCGTGCCGAACGCATGCGCGACGAATTCCTGGCGGTGGTGTCGCACGAACTCAAGCATCCGCTCAACCTGATCAGCGCCAGCGCCGAACTGATCAGCCGTTCGCCCGAAGCACGCGGCAACCCGGTGATCCAGCGCGCCGCCGGCACCATCCGGCGCACCGTGATCGGCCAGGCACACATCATCGACGACCTGCTCGACATGTCGCGCCTGCGCACCGGCAAGCTGTCGATCGCGCGCGCGCCGGTCGACTGGGGCGAAGTGGTCGACCGCGTCTGCCGCGCCATCGAGGAAGAGGCCGGGCGCAAGGACATCGCGCTGGAGCGCAGCTTGCCGGCCCGCCCGCTGATGATCGACGCCGACCTGACCCGGGTCGAGCAAGTGGTCTGGAACCTGGTCAGCAATGCGCTCAAATACACCAGCGCCGGCGGCAAGATCACGGTCTCGCTATCCATAGCGGGCGGCGACGGCGTGCTGGAGGTGCGCGACACCGGCGTTGGCATCGACGCACAGAACCTGCCGCATATCTTTGACATGTTCCGCCAGGGCACTGCGCCGAGCGCGCGGCAGGGCGGCCTAGGCATCGGCCTGTCGCTGGTACGCGAACTGGTGACCATGCAGAACGGCACAGTGCGCGCGAATTCTGACGGGATCGGCAAGGGCTCGGTGTTCACGGTAACGCTGCCGCTGCGCGAGGAAATCGCTACCGACACCGCGCCGGCGCTGGCGCCCTCGCTGCCGCTGAATGGCACCGAGATCCTGCTGGTCGACGACGATTCCGGCACGGTCGAGACGTTCAAGCTGCTGCTCGAAATGGAAGGCGCCAGCGTGTCGGTCGCCACCAGCGGGCAGGAGGCACTGGACCGTCTCGGCGAGCATTGCCCCGACCTGCTGCTGTCCGACATCGGCATGCCTGGCATGTCGGGACTGGATTTCATTCGCGCCATCCGCCGCCAGCCACACCTCCACAAGCTGACCGCGATTGCATTGAGCGGCTATGGCCGGCCGGACGATATCCGCGAGTCGATGCAGGCAGGCTTCGACGCCCACCTGACCAAGCCGGTCTCACTGGAAGCCTTGCTCAACGCCATCCGGGAATTGCGCGTTGCCTGAAGCAGCGCGGCGTACGTTTTGCGTGCGTTTTTTTGCGTTTCGCCGGGTGCGCCAACGAACGTAGCGCCGGATTTACGCGCAACGTTGCAATAATCCCTGCAGGCCGGGCGCCGCCCTCACCGGCGCCCCGCCTGCCGTCACGATGGCGCGTTGGAACGCTCCTTGCAGCGCTACCAGTGAGCGCGCAAGCGCAACAGACTCCGGCACCGCGGCCCGACTTCATGCTTCGCATAAGTGGCAGATGCGGGCGCCGCCCCACCGCCATGACCTTCTTCCTGCATCACGACGCGCCCGCGGAGACCCCCGCGGAGACCGAGCCCGCGACTGGCGTCACTTCCGCGCAATCCCCCGGCTTACAGCCCCACGCCAGACGCCCCGCGCGGCCCACCATATTCCTCGAAGCCCTGCTGGCGACGCGCCTGGAACTGCTGAGCCGCGACCGCGTGTGGCCCGCGCATACCATGGCGCAACGAGAGCGGGTTCTACTGACGCTCTGGGCGCAACGGCCCGAAGACCTTTTCGAGCAGCATGGCACCGCCGACAGCATCGAGCATTGCTTGCACGAGGCGTTTGCCAGCGCCGAAGCGGGCTCGAAAGTGCAGGCCGCGATGGCGTTGAAACGCGCGTACTACCTGGTTTGCTGCACGGTCTCGGCCAGTACATCGGTGCGCGGAGGCGCAAGCGCGGCGCCGGACGGCGATGGCAATGGCAATGGCAATGGCAGCGTCAACGGCAGTGGCCGTACCCACGACAAGCGCTGAACGGGTGCGCTGCCTCCGGCTTATCCCGCCACCGTACGCAGGGCCTCGTCCCATTCCGCAACGAAGCGCCCGATGCCGAAGCGCTCGCGCGCCAGCCGGCAGCCACGCTCGCCCCATGCGAGCGCCAGCTCCGGATCGTCGAGCAGCTCGCGCATCACGCTGACCAGCACGTCCAGGCGCGTATCGACGTAGCCGTTGCTGCCGCTCTGGATCACCGTGGCGAGTTCCGCGGTCGCCAGCCCCACCACCGGCACGCCCAGCGTCATGGCCTCCACCACGGCCAGCCCCAGGCTGGTATAGCGGATCGGATTGAAGAAGAAGCGGTAGCGCGCGACAAAGGCGGCCAGTTGCGGATTGGGTATTTCACCGAGCCCTCCCGCCTGCTGCGCCGCCATGCCGACCAGGTCCAGCGGCACCAGCTCCCGCACCTGCGCAAACACGTCCGCGCCCAGCCGGCGGCCCCGGCTCTGCAGGTTGTTGACGACGCTGATGCCGCGCGCCAGCTCGCCGCTGTATTGCACCTGGCTGTCGACGATCACGCCGTGCTCGATCACGCGCCACGGCGTCACGCCGCTGTCCCACATCAGCGCATTGAACGGTGTCACATGGACCAGCAGCACCGATGCATCCTGGACCGGATGCAGCGTATTGGTGGGATGTTCCTGCGGCGGGTCGTGCTCGAGGTAGATTGCCGGCAGCGCGCGCTGCGCGTCGCTCAGCAGTTCCACGCGATCGCGCAGGTAATGGTGCCGGTGCTGGTACAGCACGCAGTCGAACTGCCCTTGCGGCACTCTCTGGTACGGCACCTCGCGCACGTTGTTGCCCCATGGCAGCGCGCCGCCGGCGCCGGCATAGCCGGGCGTGCCGTCGTCGCGCGTCACCAGGTACAGGTCGTGCGGGACCTGCGACAGGTAGTACAGGTAATTGCCATGGACATGCCAGGTCAGGATGCGCAGGCGCCTAGGCATGGTCATACTCCCGCGCCGCCAGTTCCAGCGCGGTATCGACCACGCGCTTTACGCTGATGCCGGCGGCGCACGGGTGGCCGGCGACCGGGCATTGCTGGTGCATGCAGGGACGGCACGGCGGATGCTCGGCCAGCACGCGGTGCAGCGAGGCATCGAGCGGCGCCCAGCGCGCGCTGTCGCTGCCGCAGGACACCACCACGCTGGGCGTATCCATGGCCGCGGCGATATGCGAGGCGCCGGTGTCGTTGCACAGCAGCAGGCGCGCATGGCCGATCAGCGCGGCCAGCGTGCCCAGCGAAGTCTGTCCGCACAGGTTGACCACCGGCTTGCCGATGCGCCGCGCGAGCTGATCGATAAGCGCCGCTTCGTCGCGGCTGCCGGTCAGCACCACCTTCCAGTGGCGGCGCAGCGCCCTGCCCGCCTCGGCGAAGCGCTGCAGCGGCCAGCGCCGCGACAGCATGCGCGCGCCGGCGTGGATGCAGACATAGCCGCCCGGGCCAAGCCCATGCTCTTCGGCCAGCAGGCGCCAGCTGGCATGATCGAGCGGGCGCAGCGGGAACTCCAGGTGGGGATCGGCGGCGGGATAGCCCAGCGCCTGCATCAGTGACAGCAGCCGCACGACTTCATTGCCTTGCGGCCACGGTAGCAGCATGCCTTCGCGCGTGCTGCGCACGCCCGTGGTATGGGCAGCGTCATGGTCGGCTGCGTCGGGGCAGAATCCTGCCGTGCGGCGCGCACCCAGTCGCCGCACCACCGCATTGCTGAGCGAGCCGCTGCCATGCAGCTGGATCGCCAGGTCGAAGCGCGCCGCGCGCGCGGCCGCGTAGAACGGTGCGGCGGCCGCCTCGGCGTAGGACTGCTCCGGCATGCCGGGCGCACCCGGGAAGACCATCAGCGCATCCACCAGCGCACCGAAGCGCGAGACGAACTCCTGCGCCCACGGCAGCCCGATCAGCGTGATGTGCGCATCGGGCTCGCCTTCGCGCAGCGCACGCAGCGCCGGCACCGCGCACAGCATGTCGCCCAGCTGCAGCGCGCGGAACACCGCGATGCGGCGCGCCGGCGCATGCGGCTTGCGCGCGGGCATCAGCGGCAGGTTCAAAGGGGAAATGGTTGCGCTTGTCATAGGAACACCACCCGGAATGCCAGTGCGCCGCGCAGGCGCCAGAACAGCGACAGCGGCGGAATCAATACGGAAGTGAGCGCCATCTCGGCCACATGCGCGGGCGTCAGCGCCGTGCCGCGCAGCCGGCGCAGGCAGAACGACACCGTCAGCGCCAGCCACAGCAGGCCGGCGCCGGCGGCAACACGCGGCGCCCCGGCCAGCAACGCCACCGGCGCGGCCAGCAGCGCCAGCACCGCCACGTAGTAATGCCACGGCGGCGTGCGGCGGATGCGCTGCCGGTACAGGCGCGGATGCTTCTTGTACAGCAGCGCGTCGTAATACACCTTGGCCTGCGCGGCGATACTGCTGCCCCATGCCGCCGGCCGCACCGGATGCACGACGACCGCGCGCGGCGCGCGGCCGACCGGGCAGACCTCGTTCATCAGCCGGAACTGCAGGTCCGAGTCCTCGCGCCACGCGCGCGTGAAGCGTTCGTCGAAGCCGCCGATGCGCCGCAGCGCTTCACGCCGCACGAAGCAGTTGGCGGTAACGAACTCCGCCTGCGCCAGTCCGCCGGTATCGCGCTCATGATCGGTCGGCCGCGGCGGCAGCGGCACCTCGACGGCGCCGGCCACGGCGCAGCATTCGGGCTGGCGCGCCAGCGCCGCGCAGCCTTCGCGCAACCAGTGCGGATCCGGCACGGTATCGTCGTCGGTGAATGCGATCACCGCGCTCGCAGCGCGGCGCCAGCCGGCATTGCGCGCCCCGGACGGACCCTGTGTGCCGGACACGGCCACGTAGCGCAGCGCATGCGCGGGATGCCGGGACGCCATCAGCGCCACCAGCCGTTCGATGCGCGCCTCGCAGCCGTCGTCGGCGACGATGATCTCGTACGACTGCGGCGGCAGCCGTTGCGCGCACAGCGCCTGCAGGCAGCGCGCCAGCAGCGCCGGGCGTCGCCAGGTGGGAATCACCACCGAGACCAGCGGCTCAGTCCTGTGCATGGGGTCCTCCCCGGCTGCCCGCCGCGGGCTTTTCCAGCAGGAACGAGCCGATCACCAGGGCATCCAGCGGCGAGGTCCAGAAGCACTCGACCGCATCGCGCGGCGTGCAGACGATGGGCTCGCCGCGCGTATTGAACGAGGTGTTGACCAGCACCGGCACGCCGGTGCGGCGCTCGAACGCGGCCAGCAGGTCGTAGTAGGCGGGATTCTGCTCGCGCCGCACCGTTTGCACGCGCGCGGTGCCGTCGACGTGGCAAACCGCCGGAATGCGCGGCGCCTGTTCCGGGCGCACGTCGTAGATGAACAGCATGAACGGCGCCTCGCCGCGGCCCGGCCTGGCCGCGGTGAACCAGTCGGCGGCGCGCTCCTGCATCACCACCGGCGCCACCGGGCGGAAGTCCTCGCGGTCCTTGATCTCGTTGAGCCGCTGCTGCATGCCGGCGTCGATCGGCGAGGCCAGGATCGAGCGCGCGCCCAGCGCGCGCGGGCCGAATTCCATGCGCCCCTGGAACCAGCCGATGATCTGGTTCTGCGCCAGCAGCTCGGCGGTCTGCGCGGCGATATCGTCAAGCCGGCGGTACGGCAGGTGCGCCCAGTCGAGGAACGCGGCGATCTCGTCGTCGGTATAGGCCGGGCCGAGGTAGGCGTGGTCCATCGACCACTGCCGCGCCGGCCGGCCGCGCTGCAGGAAGTCGACCCACAGCGCCGCGCCCAGCGCGGTGCCGGCATCGCCCGCGGCCGGCTGCACCCAGACTTCGTCAAAGGGGCTGCGGTCGCGCACGCGCGCGTTCATCACGCAGTTCAGCGCGACGCCGCCCGCCATCGACAGGTGGCGCTCGCCGGTCGCTTCGGCCAGCCACGTGGTCATGCCGACCACGGTTTCCTCCAGCACCTCCTGCAGCGAACGCGCGATATCGAGATGCCGGGGCCCGAACGCCTCGCCGCGCTGCCGCGGCGGTCCCAGCAGCGCCGTCAGGTCCGCTTGCGCCACGCGGTAACCGCCTTCTGCATCGCGGCTCACCATGCCGCGGAAGGCATCGAGGCAGTCCGGCTTGCCGTACGAGGCCAGCGCCATCACCTTGTACTCGTCCGACGAATGCAGGAAGCCGAGGTGCCTGGTCACCCGCTCGTACAGCAGCCCGAGCGAGTCGGGCAGGTCGATCTGCTTGATGCGGCGGTATTCCCTGCCGTCGAACACGCCGTAGCTGGTAGTGGCGCGCTCGCCGCGTCCGTCCATGGTCAGCACCGCGCAGCGCGCGAACGGCGCCGCGAGGAAGGCGCTGGCCTCGTGCGCCATGTGGTGCTCGACAAAGTGCCAGCGGAACGGGCCGTCATGGGTAACGCCGCGGAAGCGCGCGGCCAGGTGGTGCGGCGCGCCGCTGGCCAGCTGGCGCGGCGCGTTGACCACGTACGACAGGAACAGCGGGTCCCATGGCGATGCGTTGCCGGCGGGTGCGCCCTGCTTCGATGGCTCCAGCGGCAGCGTCACGGTGGCATCGTGCGTGCGCGCGCCCGGCATCAGCGCTGGGTCGAACGAGTAGGCCACGTGGTCGACGTCGCGCAGCGTGATGCCGGCTTCGGCCAGGCAATAGTCGATCGCGTGGAACGGCAGCTCCCACGCGGTGAACGGCACCGGGCGCTTGCCATGCTTGATGTGGGTGAAGCGCTCGTCTTCCGCGGCGGCGATCACCGCGCCGTCGTGCACGAGGCAGGCGGCGGAGTCATGGTACGCGGCGTTAATGCCAAGGGTGAACATGGGCAACCTCGTCGGGGCTCGGTGGATCGGCAGCCGGCACGGCCGGGGCGGCGCGTGCCGCGCCAAGGGCGGAAATGGCGGCGGGGACAAAGGGGGCAGCCGGGACAAAGCCCGCTGCCGGTTCGGTCAATGGAGCATCGGCGCCAGGCCACGGCAGCGGCTGCGCCGGCGGCGCGTCCGCATCGCCGGCAAGCAGCGCCAGCGCGCCCTGCACGGCGTGTGCGGCCGGCACGTCCTCCAGGCAGCGATGGTGGCCCTGCGGGCAGGTGCTCTTGTAGCAGTAGCGGCACGGCACGTCGGCGAACAAGGTGCGGTGCGGCACCTGCCACGGCGTGTGCTGCGGGTTGGTCAGCGCGTACAGGTCGACCACCGGCGTGCCAAGCGCGGCGGCAAGATGGACCGGACCAGTGTTGTTCGACACCAGCAGGTCGGCTGCCTCCAGCAGCGCGCCCATCTCGCCCAGCGTCAGCGCGCCCGCCAGCGGCACCACGCGCGCATGGTGTGCACCGGCGCAGACCGCCTGCACGGTTTCGCGCTCGCTGTCGGCGCCGGTCACCAGCACGTGCGCGCCGGCCTGCGTGGCGAGCGCGTGCGCGACCTCGGCAAAGCGCGCCGCAGGCCAGCGGCGCGAGGCCGCGCTGGCGCCCGGATGCACCACCACCAGCGGGCCGCTGCGGCCGCGGCGCCAGCCCGCGATGCGGGCGGCGAGCGCGGCACGGTCGGCCGCCAGCACGCGGAAGCGCAGCCGGGTATCGCGCGCGCTGGCGCCAACCTGAGCGACCAGGTCGAGCTGCCGCCGGGTCTCGTGGCGCAGGCGCTGGCCGGGCTGCATCGCAGGCTCGCGCTCGGGCACCCAGTCGGTCAGCAATGCATAGGGATTCTCGCGGCAGCAGGCGAGCCGCAGCGGAATGCCCGCCAGCGCGCACAGCATCGCGGCCGGCAACGGGCTCTGGCTGTAGACCGTGAAGATCACCGCGGCATCGAAGCGGTAGCGCGCCAGCCAGCGCGCGCAGCGCAGCATCGCAGGACCGGGCGCGACTGGCGCGGCTTCATCGTGGCGCGCCCACGGCGCATCCCACGCCAGCACGCGCCTGACCATCGGCAAATGCGGCGCGAGCGAGGCGGCGGCATTCGAGGTCAGCAGCGTCAGCCGGCGGCCGGGCATCGACTCGGCCAGCGCCTGCATCGCGGGCGTGCTCATCAGCACGTCGCCCATGTTGTCGAGCCGTACGCATAGTACCTGCCGCGCCGTCTGCCAGGTCGTCATGGCGCCACCGTTTGCATGGCGGGGACGTTGCCGCAGGCGCGCATGCGGGCGGCCACGATGCGCGCGGCAGCGTCGAGCGTGGGCACCACATAGTGCGCCAGGCGCGCTGGCGAAAGCTGCCATTCGGTCTCGTTGCCGCAATCGACCAGCACGGTGCCGCAGCCGGCACGACGCCCGGCTTCGACATCGTTGAGGATGTCACCGACCATCCAGGACCGGCCCAGCGCGAAACGCAGCGCACTGGCGGCCTGCACCAGCAAGCCCGGCATCGGCTTGCGGCAAAGGCAGGCGCGCGTGTAGGCGGGGACCGTGCCCTGGGGGTGGTGCGGGCAGTAATAGAAGCCCGCGAGCGTGGCGCCGTGTTCGGCGAACATCGCCGCCAGCCGCTCGCGCACCGGCACGAGGTCGGCCTCGGCGTGATAGCCGTGCGCGACGCCCGGCTGGTTGGTCACCACCACCAGCGGCACGCCGAGGCTGCCCAGGTCGCGCAGAGCCGCCGCGGCGCCGCGCGCGAGGCGCATCCGGCCGGGATCGACGTTGTACGGCACGTCGTCGAGCAGCGTGCCGTCCTTGTCGAGCAGCACCGCGCCGGGCAATACGCACGCGTTTTGAACCGGGTCGCTCATGGCCAGGAGGTTTCCTTCATCGGCAGCACCATGACCTCGGGGATCACGGTCTCTTCCGGCTGCGTCAGCACGAAGCGCACGGCGTTGGCCACGTTGGCGGGATCCTGCAGGTTGCCCTGGTCGATGTCGGGGAAACGGTCGAGCAGGAACGGCGTGCGCATGCCGCCGGCGACGATCGCCGATACCTTGATGCCATGCGGGCGCAGCTCCGCATGCAGCGCATGCGAGAAGCCGAGCAGCCCCCACTTGGTGGCGTGATAGGCCGACGCATTGGGCCAGGCGCGCTTGGATGCGGTCGACGCGATATTGACGATGTGCCCGCCGCCCTGCGCCTTCATCAGCGGCACGGCCGCATGCGACATCAGGTAGGGACCGTACAGATTGACCATCAGCACCTTGCGCCAGGTCTCGGCATCGACTTCCTCGACCGGCAGCGTGACGTCGATGGCCGCGTTGTTGACAATGCCGTCGAGCCGCTGCACCCGTTCGCGCACGGCATCGAAGGCGGCACGCACCGAACCCGGCTCCGCCACATCGAGTCGCAGCGGCCACGCCTGGCCGCCGGCTTCGGTCAAGGTCTCGGCGCTGTCGCGGGCCAGCTTGTCGTCGATATCGGCAACGATCACGCCCGCACCGGCCTGGACCAGCGTGCGGCACACGGCGGCCCCAAGGCCACGTCCGCCGCCGGTCACGAGGTAATGACGGTCCTGCAGCGGCAGCGCCGCCGCGGTGTTTGGATCGGGACGTTGCGAAGGTTGCGGAGTCTGCATGGTGAATCCTCGTGCAAAGGTGAGCGGTTGCCGCGGCGCTCATGGCGTCCGCAGATTCGGACAGCCGGAATCGGACAGCGGGTCGGACAGCCGGTCGGCCCGGCCGGGAATCACGCCGCAGCGAAATATGTGCCAAGCCCCGGCGCGAGCTTTCCTCAACCGGCCTGCGCGCGATGGCAGCACTCCTGCGCGACCCCACGCAACAGCGCCGCCACGCAGCCAGCGAAGGCTTCGTCGTACCAGGCATTGGCACCGCTTACCGCGACCACGATGCCGTCGAACACGGCCGCGCCGCCGAGTAGCGGGTCGTCGCTGCGCAACCGGTGCGGTGCGCAGTGGACCACCGCGGCGCTGGCCATGCCGGTGCGCCACGACAGGCTGGCCTTGGCGCGCGCATACAGGCTGTAGTCCGCATCCCACGCCTCGCGCGAAGGCAGCGAATGCTCGTACAGGATGGCTTCCTCGAAGGTGCAGTCGCCGGGTTGCAGCGTCGGATCCATCACGACTACGTGCATGCATCCGCTCTCGCCGACGGCCTTGTCGCGCAGCGATGCCTCCAGCATCGGCAGCGCCAGTTCGACGGCTCGCCTCGCCGCGGCGCGATCGCTGAAGCGGCTGGCGCCGGCATGCGAGGCGCGCGGGGAAGGCTCGGCACCAGGACGTGCGTTGTCGCTCGGATTCATGGGCAGCTCCATGGTGGGTGGCATGTTTTGCGCCTTCGACGCTGCAAGCATCGCGCCCGATCCGGTATGCGCCCGGGCGTGTTGCAAGCGTTCCAAGGCTCATGCCTGAATGGAAAAACTCGTAAGCGCAAATTACAACCGGCGGCGTAAGAATGACTCAATGCGGTAGCAATGCCGCAAGGCGCCTGCTTCGATACGCACAAAGCGATCTGTGATCGAGAAGCGCCGAGAATCGCTATAACGCTTCTCGGTCGGTTCCCTTCCGTCCGTCCTTTTCAACGCCTTTCGCAGTCGCGCGATCACGCCAGCGCACTGGCACGCTAGCTGCTGAGGCCAGCCCCTGTCCGAGTCGCCCGAATCCGCGGGCGGAGCGGCAACCAGGGAGACCGCCATGCGCAAGATCGCGCTTATCAGTGAACACGCTTCGCCGCTGGCCAGTGTCGGCAGCACCGATTGCGGCGGCCAGAATATCTACGTGGCACACCTGGCGCGCCAGCTTGGCACGCGCGGCTACCTGGTCGACGTGTTCACCCGCCGCGACAAGGCGCTGCTGCCCGAGGTGGTCGCCTTTGCGCCCAATGTACACGTGATCCACGTGCCCGCCGGACCACCGGTGCAGGTGCCCAAGGAGCAATTGCTGCCCTACATGGACGCCTTCGGCGAGTTCCTGGTGGAGTTCATCCGGCACGATCCGGTGGGCTACGACGTGCTGCACGCGAACTTCTTCATGTCGGGGCTGGCCGCGCTGCAGGCACGCCGGGCGCTGGGCATTCCGCTGGTGATGACCTTCCATGCGCTGGGCAAGGTGCGGCGCCTGCACCAGGGCAGCACCGACGGCTTTCCCGATGCGCGCTTCGACATCGAAGACACGCTGGTGCGCGTGTCCGACTGCGTGGTGGCGGAATGTCCGCAGGACCTGGACGACCTGGTCAGCCTGTACGGCGCCGATCCCGGCCGCATCAGCACGGTGCCATGCGGGTTCGACGGCGCCGAGTTTGCCCCGGTAGCGCGACACGCGGCGCGGCGCGAGCTGGGCTGGCAGCGCGATGCCTTCAGCGTGCTGCAGCTGGGCCGGCTGGTGCCGCGCAAGGGCATCGACAACGTCATCCGCGCGCTCGGCTGCCTGCGCCGCGACCACGGCATGCGCGCCGCGCTGTACGTGGTGGGCGGCAATGCCGAGCAGCCCAGCGTGCAGGCCACGCCCGAAATCGGCCGGCTGCAGGGCGTGGCCAAGGAAGAAGGCGTGGCCGACAGCGTGGTGTTCGTCGGCCGGCGCGGACGCGACACACTGCGCCTGTTCTACAGCGCCGCCGACGTGTTCGTCACCACGCCCTGGTACGAGCCCTTCGGCATCACGCCGGTCGAGGCGATGGCCTGCGGCGCGCCGGTGATCGGCGCCGACGTGGGCGGCATCCGTTCCACCGTGGTCGACGGGCAGACCGGCTACCTGGTGCCGCCGAAGGCGCCGGCCGCGCTGGCGGCGCGGCTGGCGACGCTGGCCACGGACCCCGCGCATGCGCGCCAGCTCGGCGAAGCGGGACGGCGCCGCGCGCAGCGCCATTTCACCTGGGCCGGCGTGGCGCAGCAGATGGAAGCCGTGTATGCCGGCGTGTGCGCCGGCGCCTGCCCCATCACGGCCGGCGCGCGCCGGGCCGCGGCGTGATCCCGGCCCAAGGAGAACAGAGATGAAGGAAAGCGACCGCAAGCGCATCCTGGTCACGGGCGGCGCGGGATTCCTTGGCTCGCACCTGTGCGAACGGCTGGTGCGGGCCGGGCAGGACGTGCTGTGCGTGGACAATTTCTATACCGGCACCAAGGAGAACATCGCGCACCTGCTCGGGCGGCCGAACTTCGAGCTGCTGCGCCACGACATTACTTTTCCGCTGTACGTCGAGGTCGACGAGATCTACAACCTTGCCTGCCCCGCCTCGCCCGTGCACTACCAGCACGACCCGGTGCAGACCACCAAGACCAGCGTCAACGGCGCGATCAACATGCTGGGGCTGGCCAAGCGGCTCAAGGCGCGCATCCTGCAGGCATCGACCAGCGAAGTCTACGGCGATCCCGAGATGCATCCGCAGCAGGAGGCATACTGGGGCCACGTCAATCCCGTCGGCATCCGCTCCTGCTATGACGAGGGCAAGCGCTGCGCCGAGACGCTGTTCATGGATTACCACCGGCAGCACCGGCTCGATGTCCGGATCGCGCGAATTTTCAACACCTATGGCCCGCGCATGCATCCCGCGGACGGCCGCGTGGTGTCCAACTTCATCACCCAGGCATTGGCCGGCCAGCCGCTGACTGTCTATGGCAACGGCGCGCAGACGCGCGCCTTCTGCTATGTCGACGACCTCGTGGACGCGCTGGTGCTGCTGATGGACGCGCCCGCTTCCGGCATGCCGGTCAACCTCGGCAATCCGCGCGAGACGACTATGCTGGAGATTGCGCAGGAAGTGCTGCGCGCCACCGGCTCGCATTCGCCGGTCGAGATGCGCCCCCTGCCCGCCGACGACCCGCACCAGCGCTGCCCCGATATCTCGCTGGCGCAAAGCCTGCTGGGCTGGGAGCCGCGCACGTCGCTTGAAGAGGGCCTGCGCCACACGGTCGACTACTTCGCGGCGCGGCTGGCGGCACAGGCGCACGCGCAGGGCGCGCGGGGCAACGTGGTGCCGGTATCCGCCACGGCACGCGAAGCCCGCGCCGTGGTGCTCAACAGGTAGCGCGCGACACGAACCTGCCAGTGGCGATGGCAAGGGTGATTCGATGGTGACTGACATAGCCGGCCCGGTGACGGTGATTGCACCGCACCTGGACGATGCGGTGTTCAGCTGCGGCGGCCTGATCGCCGCGGCACGGGGCGCGCGCGTGGTGACGGTCTTCGCCGGCGTCCCGCCCGCCGATGTGCCGGCACCGGACTGTGACCGCGCCGCGGGCTTCGACAGTGCCGAGCAGGCAGTGCGCGCGCGCCGGCGCGAGGACAACCGCGCCCTTGGCATGCTGGGCGCGCAGCCGGTCTGGCTCGATTTCTGGGACAGCCAGTATGGCCGCCGCCATACGCCGCGCGAGATCGCGGACAGCCTGCAGCCCGTGCTGCTGGCGCAGACCGACGGCATGGTGGTTGCGCCGCTCGGCCTGTTCCATTCCGACCACGTGCTGGCGCATGAAGCCTGCCGCCTGCTGATGCAGGCGGCGCAGGTGCGCGCCGCGGCGTGGGCCGCGCTGCTGGTGCCCTCGCGAGGGCAAGCGGCATCGGCGCTGCCGGTGCAGTGGCTGTACTACGAGGACGTAATCTACCGCCGGCTGCCCGGGGTGCTGCAGCAACGGCTGGCCGAATGCCTGGGTGCAGGACTGCAAGCGACCCCGGTCAACCTGCCGGTCAGCCAGCACCTCGCGCAGAAGAGCTACGCCGTCAATGCCTACCAGAGCCAGGTACAGATGTTCGGCGAAGAGCAGCTGTGCGACCTGTGCGCGCCGGAGCGCTACTGGTCGCTGTCCGCCGGCGAGCCTGCGCAACGCTGATTTCCCTTCGCGATACCAATACCGATACCGATGCCTGCCGACCCAGCCTTGCATGCCGCGCCGCCGCGCGCCTCGCTCGACATCAGCGTGGTGGTGCTGACGCACAACCGGCGCGACACCGTGCGCCACGCCCTGCGCCAGCTCAGCGCGCTGCCGGCGCAACCTCGGCGCAAAATGGGCGCGCACGCGCTATGTCGCCTTCTGCGACGACGATTGCTGCTGGACGCCGGGCTCGCTCGCCACCGCCTGCGCCATGTTCCGCGACCATCCAATGGAGGAAACGGCGGCTGAGTTGCCGCGCCTGCTGCGTTCGCAGGGGTGGCGCGGCATTGCGGAGGTGCTGAAGGGGATGCCGTGGGTGATGCGCGAGCGGCGGGTGATACCGCGGGAATTGGCCGCGTTGAGGCGGGATTTGCGGGGGCGGTGAAAGCCCTCATCCAGGCTCCTGCTCCGCCCGCGTCGCCAGCGACCTCACCGCCGCCACCAGCTCGCCGATCCGCACCGGCTTTGACAGATGCAGCTGGAACCCCGCCATCATCGCGCGCATGCGGTCCTGCGGCTCGGCGTGTCCCGATAGCGCGATGGCCGTCATGCGCCGCCCCAGCGGCACCTGCATCTGCGCTTCCAGCCGGCGCACGCGGCGCAGCACGGTGTAGCCGTCTTCCTCGCCGAGCGCCAGGTCGCACAGCAGCACCTGCGGCCACTCGGCCTGCGGCGTCGCCGCCAGCAACCCGATCACTTCGTCGCCGCGCTCCTGCGCGATCGCATGCGCGCCGTAGTCTTCAAGCGCGGCGCTCAGCACCTCGCGCGTGGTTTCGTCGTCGTCCAGCAGCAGCACGCGCATGCCCTTGAGCGCTTGCGTGTCGGGCACTTCGAGCGCCTCGGGCGTGCCGGGCGCCGGGGCGCGCCGCGGCTCCGGCTCCTGCACCGCGCGCATCGGCATCAGCAACTGGCACGCATGAGCGCCGGGATCGGCGGTCAGCGTCACGCCGTGCTTGCCCAGCCATTCGCGCAGTCCCTCCACGTCTTCCAGCGGCCCCTGCTGCGGCGACGCCGACACGCGCAGCCCGGCCTGCCCGTCGTGCCGTTCCAGACGCAGCTCCAGCCGCCCGCCCGGTTCCGTGGTGGCAATCATCTGCTGGCAGAGTTCCCAGATGGCCTTCTGCAGCACGCCGGGATCGCCGGTCACGCGCAGCTCGGCTTCGCTCTGCACCGTGAACAGGTTGACGTGGCGCTCGGCGATGGTCTCACGCAGGCCATCGACCACGCTGGCCACCAGCGTCTCCAGCCGCACCGGCTGCAGCGCCAGGCGCCGCTCGGCGCGCTCCAGTTCGCGCTGCTGCTGCTGCAGCTGCCACATCTGCGTGTAGATGCCGCCGCGCGCCAGCAGCGTGGCGTGCGAGCCCTGCTCGACGATGCGGCCGTGCTCCATCACCAGGATCTGGTCGGCATCGACGATGGTGGAAAGCCGGTGCGCGATGATCAGCGCGGTGCGGCCGCGCGCCACCGCCGACAGCTCCTGCTGGATCGCGCGCTCCGAGCGCGTGTCCAGCGCCGAGGTGGCCTCGTCGAACACCACCAGTGGCGGGCGCTTGAGCATCGCGCGCGCGATCGCCACGCGCTGCCGCTCGCCCCCGGACAGGCGCACGCCGCGCTCGCCGACCTGGGTTTCGTAGCCGTCGGGCAGGCGATCGATAAAGGCATCGAGCTGCGCCGCGCGCGCCGCCGCGACGATATCGGCGCGGGTCGCGCCTTCGCGGCCGTAGCCGATGTTGTAGGCGATGGTGTCGTTGAACAGGATGGTGTCCTGCGGCACGATGCCGATCATCTCGCGCAGGCTGCGCTGCGTCACCAGCCGCAGGTCCTGCCCGTCGATGCCGATGCTGCCGCTATCGGGCTGGTACAGGCGGAACAGCAGCCGCGCCAGCGTCGACTTGCCCGAGCCGCTGCCGCCGACCACCGCCACGGTCTGCCCCGCCTGCGCGCGGAAGCTGACCTCCCACAGGGTCTGGTGGCTGGGGTCGTAGCTGAAGTTGACGCGGTCGAACACGATCTCGCCGCGCGTCACGCGCAGCGGCCGCGCCCCCGGCGCGTCGTCGTCCTCGCCGGGCCTGCCGCGCGCGTCGAGCAACGCGAACAGGCGCTCGACGTTGGTCATGGCGTCGTTCGACTCGCGGAAGATAAAACCCAGCGTATTGAGCGGCAGCACCACCTGGATGATGTAGGCATTGATCAGCACCAGGTCGCCCACCGACAGCGAACCCTGGATCACGCGCTGCGTGGCCAGCAGCATCACCGCCGCCACGCCGAGCGCAATGCATACGCTCTGGCCGATATGCAGCGTCGACAGCGCGTACTGGTTCTCGACGCTGATGCCGACCCAGCGCCGCAATATGTCGGACAGCCGCCGTGTCTCGAACGACTCGCGCGCGAAGAACTTGACCGTGTCGTAGTTGAGCAGGCTGTCGACCACCTTGCTGTTGGTGGTGGCCTCCACCGCATTGACCTTGCGCTGCACGCGCATGCGCCGCTGCGTGTAGTACCAGGTAAAGGCCGAGTACAGCACGAACACGCCCAGGATGATCGCGGCGAACGCGCCGCCATAGGCGCCGATCATGATGGCCAGCACGGAGACGATTTCCATCAGCGTCGGCACGATGGTGAAGACTGCCACGCCCAGCAGGAAGCCGATCGCCGCTGTGCCCTTCTCCAGGTCGCGGATCACGCTGCCGGTGGCGCGCCTGGCATGGAAGCGCGCGCCCAGCGCGTGCAGGTGCGCGAAGGTGCGCTCCATGAACGCTGCCACTGTGCTTTGCGTGACATAGGCGAAGACCACGTCGCGCAGTTCGCTGAAGGCATTGCCCATCAGCCGCAGGATCGCGTAGGCCAGCACCAGGAACACGGGCATGGCCACCAGCCCGAGCCGCGCCGCATCGGTGCCGGCCGCGGCCGGCGTGACTTCGTCGACCACGAGCTTGAGCAGCAGCGGCACCGCCACCGCGCAGGCCTTGGCCAGCAGCAACAGCGATACCGCCACCACCACGCGCAGGCGGAAACGCCATATCGCGCGGAACAGTTCCGCGGCAATGCGGCGGCGGGACGGGGGCGCGATCGGTTGCTGGGGCATGCGTGCTGGGAATCGGCGTTCAGGTCAACGGAGGAAGCGGCGGGACCGGCCGCCTCCGAGGTGTTGGGGCGAGGCAAATTCCGTACCGGTGCGTAGCGCCCGCGGCGCATGGCGCGGAACCTGCTGCGCACCGGCTAGCGGCGCCATGCGTCCCACTGCCAGACATCGATGATGCCCGAGCGCAAGAAGCCACCAGTCAGCCGTGCCGAACTGAACGAATGCCGGCGTTGCCCGCTATGGCGCAATGCCACGCAAGGCGTGCCCGGTGCCGGCGCGGCGCACGCGCGCATCATGCTGGTGGGCGAGCAGCCCGGCTCGCAGGAAGACCTGCAGGGCTCGCCGTTCGTGGGTCCCGCGGGACAGCTGCTGGACGATGCGCTGGAGCGTGCCGGACTGGACCGCGACAAGCTGTTCATGACCAATGCGGTCAAGCATTTCAAGTTCGAATTGCGCGGCAAGCGGCGGCTGCACAAGTCGCCGGGCCAGCTGGAGATCGAAGCGTGCCACCTGTGGCTCGAGCGCGAGCTCAAGCAGGTGGATCCGCGGATCATCGTCGCGCTGGGCGCCACCGCCGCGCGCGCGGTGCTGGGCCGCAAGAGCGTGACGCTGGGCACGATGATGGACACGCCGGTCGAGCACGAGGGCCGGCTCGTCATCGCCACCTATCATCCGTCGTTTGCGCTGCGCCAGCGCTCCGACGACGCGCGCGCAGCCGCGTTCGACCGCATCGTGCGCAGCCTGCGCGCCGCCGCGCGCCTGGCGCGCGGTGAACGCTAGCCAGTTTCAGGAGCGGTTCATGGTGGGCGGCGCATCCGGATCGCGGCTGCCGGGGTCGTGCAGGTCGCGCTTGCCGACGCCGGGCGGGAACTCGCCGCGCGCGGGCTTCTCTTCGCGCCGCTGCGCGGGTTGGTCCGCGGATGGCTCCGCGGATTGGTCCTTGGGTGCGTCCTTTCTATGCGAAGCCGCATGCTCCCACTCCGCAGCGGCGCGTTCGCGCGCGCGCTGGTTTTCCGCCGCGTTTTCCTGCAGTTCGCGGTCATCCATCCCCTGCCGCTTGTCGAGCGAGGGGTTGCCCGACGTGTCGTGCTTGCTTTGCTTCATGGCGCCTCCTGAGCATCAGGCCGCGGCGCGGCCACTCCAGCATGGCGCGCAACTTTCATTCCACGGCGGCACTGCTGCAGCGGGCCGGACACATGCGCCGCGGCACCGCACGCCGCGGGTGACGCCTGTAAGAAGCGCCAGTGCTTGTAGAAAGTGCGATGCAGCGGGTGGCCACGGCGACACGGGCCGTCGTCGTATCCGTGGCCCGGCAAATGCTTTGCACAACAACAGCAGGACAACATCACGCCAGGAGAAACCAATGCGCATCCGCCTTGCGTCCGCTGTGACATCCACTTCCCGCTTTGCCGCGGCCGCCGCGCTGCTGTCGCTGCTGGCCGGCGGCGCGCTGGCCCAGAAGACAGACAGCACCGGTGTGCGCACCGACAAAGGGCCCATCGGCAGCCAGACCATTCCGCCGCCGGGCGCCGCGGTGGCGCCATCCAGCACGCCGGGTGCCACGCCGACCAATCCAGGCGGGCTCGCGCGCGAGCTGGGCGACGTGCCGAAGGAACCGCATACGGCTGGCGGCCTGCCCGGCCGCGACAAGCCCAAGCCGGCATCGGAAAGCGCCGGCAAGGCCGACCGCGATGGCTTGCACGGCAAGCCGCGCACCGGCAGCGGCGGCGCCAGCATCGACCAGACCCGCGTGCCCGATTCCAAGGGACGCTGACATCGATTCGAACTCGCGGCGGCCTTTTCCGCAGACATCACGACGGCGGGCTGATGGCGTAGAACGGACAACCCAGACAGGATTGAGGAGGCCATCATGATACGACCGGTCCATAAGATGATCCTGGCGGCGATGGCGCTGCTGCTTGCCACCGCCACCTATGCGGCGCCGTTGTCGGACAAGCCAGGCACCGCGATGGCGCCGAACAAGGACGCACTGTTCCTGCGCGACGCGGCCGAGGCCAGCGCGCTGGAAATCGCCGCCAGCAAGCTGGCGCAGACCCGCGCTGGCGGCGAACAGGTCAAGGCCTTCGCCGCGCAGATGATCCGCGACCATCAGGCCGCGGACGAGAAGATGCTGCAGCTGGCGAGGAAACTCGGCATACAGCTGCCGGCGTCGCCTCCCGAGCTAAAGAAGCAGCAACTGGAAGACCTCGGCAAGCTCAGCGGCGGCGCGTTCGATAGCGCCTACGCCCGGCAGTTCGGCGTCGAGGCCCACCAGGAGGCGGTGGCACTGTTCCGCAAGGCGGCCGACGATGCCAAGGACGACAGCGTCAAGGCATTCGCGCGGCAGACGCTGCCGACGCTGAACCACCACCTCGAGATGGCGCGGCAGCTGGCATCGCAGGCGAAGCAGTGAGCGGCGAAACACACGCGTCAATCAAACGCCAAACAAAAAGCCCCGGAATTTCCGGGGCTTTTTGCTGCTGCAAGGATGACCGGGGCTCAGGCGAAGTTCTTGCCGGCGAAGTCCCAGTTCACGACGTTCCAGAATGCCTCGACGTACTTCGGACGGGCATTGCGGTAGTCGATGTAGTAGGCGTGTTCCCACACGTCGCAGGTCAGCAGCGGCTTGGCATCGGTGGTCAGCGGCGTCGCGGCGTTGGAGGTGGACACCAGGTCCAGCGAGCCGTCGGCCTTCTTCACCAGCCAGGCCCAGCCCGAACCGAAGGTGCCGACGGCAACCTTGGTGAATTCTTCCTTGAACTTGTCGAACGAGCCCCACTTGGCGTTGATGGCATCAGCCAGCGCGCCGGTCGGCTGGCCGCCGCCGTTGGGCTTCAGCGAATCCCAGTAGAAGGTGTGGTTCCACACCTGGGCAGCGTTGTTGAAGATGCCGCCCGACGACTTCTTGACGATCTCTTCCAGGGTCGCGTTCTCGAACTCGGTGCCCTTGATGAGGTTGTTCAGGTTGGTGACGTAGGTCTGGTGGTGCTTGTCATGATGGAACTCCAGCGTCTCCTTGGAGATGTGCGGAGCCAGGGCATCATGCGCGTACGGAAGCGGGGGGAGCTTGTGTTCCATTGTTCTGTCTCTGTGGGTTGGGGTTGTAGGGTCCGGAATTGCCGATTGTAGGGGACTTGGAATACCCGCGCAAACCGCAGGCCTATGCCCCTGCTTCGATGTTAGTTTGTCTGGCGGCGGGTTTCCGGGGCGATTGAGAAAGGCGCCGGTTTGCTCCCGTCTCCCGCTGAGGGGAGAGGGAGAACACCTTGCCTGGGCAAGCTCGGGCCGCTCGGGAGCACCAAGACCACGCTTTTCTTCGTGCCTCAGAAATCGCCCAGCTTCGCCTGCACGCCGGCAATCGACAGGTCGGCCACGCCCTCGGCCAGATGCGCCTCGACCACGCTGCCCGGGCGGATCTCGGTGGGCGAGCGCAGCGCACGGCCGCGCTGGTCGAGCAGCACCGCGTAGCCGCGCTCGAGCGTGCGCTGCGGTGCCAGCAGCTCCAGCGCACCGGCGGCGCGCGCCAGGCGCTGTCCGGCGCGCTCGTGGCCGCGAGTGGCGGCGGCCTGCAGCCGCTGCCATAGCCGTGCCAGGTCCGCTTGTGCCGCGGCGGTGTCGGGGCGGCATGCGCTCCAGCGCATCGCCAGCACCTGCTGGCGATGCCGCTGCGACACCACGGTGTCGCGCAATGCCGACCGCAAGTGTCGGGCCAGATTGTCGACGCGCGCGCGGCGTTCCTGCAGCTGCGCCTGCGGGCTGCGCACGCGCCGCGCCAGCCAGTCCAGGTGCTGGGCGCGCAGGTCAAGCGCGCGGCGCATCGCCTGCGCCAGCGCGTCGCGGCCGCGCAGGGTCTGCGCCAGCAGGTGCGAGCGGTCGGGGCTGACCAGCTCGGCCGCGCCGGTCGGCGTGGGCGCGCGCACGTCGGCGACGAAATCGGCAATGGTGAAGTCGGTCTCGTGGCCGACGCCGGAAATCAGCGGCAGTGCGCAACTCGCGATCGCATGCGCCACCACCTCTTCATTGAACGACCACAGGTCTTCGATGCTGCCCCCGCCGCGGCACAGGATCAGCACGTCGCAGTCGCGGCGCGCATCGGCCAGGTCGATCGCGTCGGCGATCTTCTGGGCCGCCCCGGCCCCCTGCACCGGTACCGGATAGACCACCACCGGCACATGCGGCGCGCGCCGGCGCAGCGTGGTCAGCACATCGCGCAAGGCGGCTGCCTGCAGCGAAGTGATGACGCCGATGGTGCGCGGGTGCGACGGCACCGCCCGCTTGCGCTCCGGTGCGAACAGGCCGGCCTGCGCCAGCTTTTCCTTCAGCCGCAGGAAGGCTTCGTAAAGGTTGCCCAGGCCGGCGCGGCGCATCGCCTCCACGCCGAGCTGCAGTTCGCCGCGCGCCTCGTACATCGTGACCACGGCGCGCACCTCGACCGCCTCGCCCTCGCGCGGCTGGAAGTCGACATGCTGGTTGCGGCCGCGGAACATCACGCAGCGGATCTGGGCACGCGCATCCTTGAGCGAGAAATACCAGTGGCCGCTGGCCGCGCGGGTGAAGTTGGAGATTTCTCCGCGTACCCAGGCCAGCGGGAAGCTGCGCTCCAGCAATCGGGCGATAGTGTGGTTTAGCTCACCGACAGGAATGACTTCGCGGCCACCGCGGGGGCTGGTGGAGGAAGCGTCACGCGAAAAGCTGGTCAGGTCGGGCATGGCGCACGCCGGTCAAGCGGCGTTGATGGGACATGTCCACAGCATAACTGGTCTGTCAAGGGGGTAGCAGTGATGGGCCGATGCTGCCCGGCGAGCCGCATCACTTCGTACAACTCTTTGATTTTTATGAGATTTATGATTGAAATAAAAATTAGGCAATATAACCAATTCTCTTTTGCATCAACCACTTAGCGGGCGCCAATGGGGCTTGTTCACAAAGTTATCCACAGGATCTCTGGATAAAACGCGCCGTTTACCCGACTTTTTCGCTGATTATTACCTCAAGCGTGGCCGGCATCACGCTGCGGGGCGGCGTAGGCGGCATGTCAAGCCATGCGCCCGCACTGCACCATGTGGAACGTCGAATAGCGAGGCGCCGCCTATTTTTTAGGCAGCGAGCAACACCCCTCATGAAATCAATGGGTTAGCCCACCTCTCCAGACTTTATCCACAGGCCATCCACAATTCTCTCCCTGCCGGGTGTGGAAAAGCTCGGGTATACCCATGCATCGCACCATCGGGCGGTCGTGCAGCACGTCAGGAAGCATTTGCCTATTTTTTCAGCAATCACATGCAAGGCTTTTAAAATCAAGGACTTAGGTGGATTCTCCGACACCTGTCCACAACCGCTCCACAATTCTGTCCCGCAATGGTGTGGATGACCGCGTCACATCGTGCGCGATCGCACCGACAAGGGATGCAGCAGCTGCAAACACGCCTTTCCCCGGTGTGCGGCAAGCGTCGCGAGCGCCCGGGACGGATCTGCTTAATTTTTAAGCAGATCCACGCTTCCTTTTGCGAATCAAGCACTTGCATCGCTTGTCCGGCGGCTTTCCACAATCGATCCACAATTCTGTCCCTGCGCCCTGTGGAAAGTCGCCGCCAACATCGGCCGGCACCGATGCGCGCCCGAGACAGCCGGCCCGGCCGTCGCTTGCCGCGCGGCAGGCCGCGGGGTAGAGTTGCGCCTGATTTTTCAGAGCAATGCCGGAGTGCGCTGCCTGCTGACGCGCCTCAAGGCATGCCGACCAGCTGGTTGGGGTTTCTTTATTGGGTTGTCGATCCCGGGGGTCCAATTGTTTTCCATCATTCAAGCGGCCGGCTGGCCGATCTGGCCGCTGTTGCTGGCCTCGGTCCTCGCGCTGGCGCTGGTCGTCGAACGCTTCCTGTCGCTCAAGCGCAGCAAGGTGCTGCCGCCGCGGCTCTATGACGAAGCGCTGGCCGCCGCGCAGCAGCGCCGCGCGACGCCGGAAGTGGTCAACACGATCGAACAGAATTCGCCGCTCGGCCGCGTGCTGGCCGCCGGCCTGCGCCACGTGGTGCTGCAGCCGCACACCTCGCGCGACGCCGCCAAGGATGTCGTCGAGGAAGCCGGCCGTGCGGTCGCGCATGAGCTGGAGCGCTACCTGAACGCACTCGGCACGATCGCCTCGGTGGCGCCGCTGATGGGGCTGCTGGGCACCGTGATCGGCATGATCGAGATCTTCGGCAGCCAGGGCGGCACCGGCGCCAACCCGGAGCAGCTGGCGCACGGCATCTCGGTGGCGCTGTACAACACCGCCTTCGGCCTGATCGTGGCGATCCCGGCGCTGATCTTCTGGCGCTACTTCCGCCGCCGCGTTGACGACTACGTGGCCGAGCTGGAATTCCGCGCCACCGCGTTCCTGGACGCGATCCTGCCGCAGCGCCGCAGCTGATCACGGACCCGCCACGCCATGCGATTCCGTTCCCGCCAGCGGCGCGAAGAGCCGGAGATCAACCTGATCCCGCTGATCGACGTGCTGCTCGTGATCCTGATCTTCCTGATGATCACGACCACGTACTCGCGCTATACCGAGCTGCAGATCCAGCTGCCCACCGCCGACGCCGAGCGCGCCCAGCAGCGGCCGCAGGAAATCGTGGTGTCGGTGTCGTCGCGCGGGGTCTACTCGATCAACAAGAAAGTGCTGGAGCAGAAGGATGTAACCAGCCTCGCCGACCAGCTGCGCGCCGCGTCCGGCCCCGCCGGCGCCGGGGGATCCGGCAATGGCCAGCCGCCGGTGGTGATCGTCAACGCCGACGCGCAGGCCAGCCACCAGGCGGTGGTCAACGTGATGGAAGCCGCGCGGCTGGCCGGGCTGTCGCGCCTGACCTTCGCCACGCAGAGCTCGCAGCCGCGCTGAGCTCCGGCATCGTCGTTGCCCCACGGAAGCGGGGAACGGCGGCCTTGCCTGCGGGCGCGAAGCCAGCCTGGCCGGGCTTGCCCCATGCGCTGCGCAGTGCCCATAATGGGTGGATCCGCCGGTCCTTGCCGATCCACCCTTTCGGTCCCTTCCAGTCCCTTTGGGTCCCTTTTCGGGGGCGCGGGATCCCGGGCGCACTACAATCCCATCCCATCCACGACCTGAACGACTCGCCGCGTCCATGCCCGCTCCCCGCCATGCCCTCGCCGACTTCGTGACCGCCCAGTGGCAGCGCCGCGGCTGGTTTGCCTGGGTCATGCTGCCGTTCTCGCTGCTGTTCGGGCTGGTCGCCCGCGTGCGCCGGCACGGCTACCGGCGTGGCTGGTTCAAGTCCACGCGGCTGCCGATGCCGGTGGTGGTGGTGGGCAACGTGACCGTGGGCGGCACCGGCAAGACGCCGGCGGTGATCGCGCTGGCCCACGCGCTGACCGAGGCCGGCCTGCGCCCCGGCGTGGTGTCGCGCGGCTATGGCGTCGAGCTCAAGCATCCGCGCCGGGTCAAGCCGACCTCGCAGGCCAGCGACGTCGGCGACGAGCCGCTGCTGATCGCGCGCGCCACCGACGTGCCGGTGTGGGTGTTCCCGGACCGCGCGCTGTGCGCGCAGACCATGCTGGTGTCGCACCCCGGCGTCAACGTGCTGCTGCTCGACGACGGCCTGCAGCACTACAAGCTGCAGCGCGATTTCGAGATCGTGATGTTCGACACGCGCATGGGCGGCAATGGCCTGATGCTGCCGGCCGGCCCGCTGCGCGAGCCGCTGACGCGCCCGCGCGACGCCACGCTGATCAATGATCCCAACTTCCGCGCCACGCCCGACCGCCCCGGCGTCTACGGCATGCGGCTGGAGCTGGAAGACGCCTGGCAGCTGAACGACCCGACCATGGCGCGGCCCGTTGCCGCCTTTGCCGGGCGGCGCGTGCTCGCCGCGGCCGGCATCGGCAACCCCGAGCGCTTCTTCGCCAGCCTGCGCGGCGCCGGTCTGTCGCCGAAGACGCTGCCGCTGCCCGACCACTATGACTTTGCCGAAGACCCGTTCACCGGCAACGCCGACGCGCTCGATGCCGACGTGATCCTGATCACCGAGAAGGATGCCGTAAAATGCGAGCGCTTCGACGACCCGCGCATCTGGGTCGTGCCTACCAGGCCGGTGATCGACGCTGGCCTGATCGACAAAATCCGCAGCGCCGTGCTGGCGCATATCAACACCGCACCGACCGCGCAGTCGGCGGCGGCCACGTCCGGCGGCGCCGGGCGCAACGAGGAACACCGAGATGGACAACCGGCTGCTTGAAATCCTGGTCTGCCCGCTGTGCAAGGGCAAGCTGGAATACGACCGCGCCGCGCAGGAACTGATCTGCCACGCCGACAAGCTCGCATACCCGATCCGCGACGGCATCCCGGTGATGCTCGCCGACGAAGCGCGCCAGTCGGTGCCGGGCCGTGCCATCGACCCTGACGCGCCGGTGAATGGCAACTGAGCGCCACCGCGGGCAACTGAAGCTAACCAAGCCAGCACCATGACCGTTCCGGCCTTCACCGTCGTCATCCCCGCGCGGCTCGCTTCGACCCGCCTGCCCGACAAGCCGCTGGCCGATATCGGCGGGCGCCCGATGATCGTGCGCGTGGCCGAACGCGCCCATGCCTCGTCCGCCCGGCGCACCGTGGTCGCCACCGACGCCCCGTCCGTGGCGCAGGTCTGCGCGGACCACGGCATCGAAGCCGTGCTGACCCGCGCCGACCACCCCACCGGCACCGACCGCCTGGCCGAAGTGGCAACGCAACTCGGCCTGCCCGACGACGCCATCGTGGTCAACGTGCAAGGCGACGAGCCGCTGATCGACCCCACGCTGATCGACGAGGTGGCGCTGCACCTGTCGCGCCACGCCGACTGCGCCATCGCCACCGCGGCCCACCCGCTGCACGATATCGCCGAGGTCTTCAATCCCAACGTGGTCAAGGTCGTGTGCGACGCCGCCGGACGCGCGCTGTATTTCTCGCGCGCGCCGATCCCGTGGGCGCGCGACGCGTGGGCGGGTGTGCCGGCCGTGCCCGCCGCGATGGCCCTGGTCCCGCTGCCGGCCATGCCGGTGCTGCGCCATATCGGCCTGTACGCCTATCGCGCCGGCTTCCTGCGGCGCTTCCCGACCCTGGCCGCCGCGCCGCTCGAGCAGACCGAGGCGCTGGAGCAACTGCGCGCAATGTGGCATGGCGAGCGCATCGCCGTGGTGGAAACCGCTGCCGCCCCGGCGCCCGGCGTCGACACCCCGGCCGACCTGGAGCGCGTGCGCGCGCTGTGGGCCGAGTCGATGGCGCAGGACGGGCCCTGATCGCCACCCCACCCTGATCGACAACCTGGGCGCCAGCCACTCCGGCCAGCCGCCCGCTCAGGTTCAAACTGCTGCAACCTGAACCGGGGGGCGGATTTCAGGCCGAATCGGCGCCGCCTCATGGCATAATGCTTGCCGATACAGAGCCGCCCCGGCTGTGCGCCAACGCGCCGCCGGCCAAGGCTCGGTGGGGAGATAAAGATAGAGCCCGACTGGTGCGCCGCGCCGCCATCCCCCTGGCAGCCGCCGCCGGACGTCCGCGTGGGCATGATGTGCCTGCGCCAAATGCCGTCAATATCCGAACAAGACAGCTAGTAAGTCTTGCGTCAAGTTGCGGCATTACCCTCCTTCTGATCTCCCGCCACACCAGATTCAAAACTCTGAGGACCCGTAAATGCGTTTGATCCTGTTGGGCGCACCCGGCGCCGGCAAAGGCACGCAAGCCAAGTTCATCTGCGAGAAGTTCGCCATTCCGCAAATTTCCACCGGCGACATGCTGCGCGCGGCGGTGAAGGCCGGCACCCCCCTGGGCGTGGAAGCCAAGAAGGTCATGGACGCGGGCGGACTGGTGTCGGATGACATCATCATCGGCCTGGTGAAAGACCGGCTGAAGCAGGACGACTGCAAGAACGGCTACCTGTTCGACGGCTTCCCGCGCACCATCCCGCAGGCCGAAGCCATGAAGGAAGCCGGCGTGGCAATCGACTACGTGCTGGAAATCGACGTCCCGTTCGATGCCATCATCGAGCGCATGAGCGGCCGCCGCGTCCACGTGGCCTCGGGCCGCACCTACCACGTCAAGTACAACCCGCCGAAGGCCGAAGGCATCGACGACGAAACCGGCGAAGCGCTGATCCAGCGCGACGACGACAAGGAAGAGACGGTCAAGAAGCGCCTGGACGTCTACTCCCAGCAAACCCGCCCGCTGGTCGACTACTACTCGGACTGGGCCGCCAAGGGCGACCCCAGCGCCAAGGTAGCGCCGCCGAAGTACCGCAAGATCTCCGGCGTCGGCAACGTCGACGAGATCACCGCGCAAGTGTTTGACGCACTGAAGTAAGCCAGACAAAACCACGCAAAAAGCGGCCCAAGGGCCGCTTTTTCTTTGGGGCTGGGCGCTGCGCAGCCGCAGGCGTTCCTACATTAAACCGTGCATATCAAATATCCACCAGGTATCAGCACGGGCCAAACCCCCTTGCACAACAACCTCCACCCCGTACAATAGTTGACGTTTACGTAAACGGAAATCAACCCCAAAAGGAGACACCGCAAAATGCAAATCAAAGACAACGTCTTCATCATCACCGGCGGCGCCTCCGGCCTGGGCGCCGGCACGGCAAAAATGCTGGCTGAAGCCGGCGCCAAAGTCATCATCGCGGACCTCAACGAGCAAACCGGCCAATCCCTCGCCACCGAACTGAACGGCCAGTTCATCCGCTGCGACGTCACCTCCGAAGCCGACGGCCAGGCCGTGGTCGCCGCCGCCCAGGCACTGGGCCGCCTGTCGGGCCTGATCAACTGCGCCGGCATCGCCACCGCCAACAAGACGGTAGGCAAGAACGGCCCGCATCCGCTGGATGCCTTCGACAAGACCATCCGCATCAACCTGATCGGCACCTTCAACATGATCCGCCTGGCCGCCGCCGCCATGGTCCAGAACACTCCCGACAGCGAAGGCGAGCGCGGCGTGATCATCAACACCGCCTCGGTGGCGGCCTTCGACGGCCAGATCGGCCAGGCCGCCTATGCCGCCTCCAAGGGCGGCGTGGTCGCCATGACCCTGGCCATCGCCCGCGACCTGTCCCGCGACGGCGTCCGCTGCATGACCATCGCCCCGGGCATCTTTGAAACGCCCATGCTGCTCGGCATGCCGCAGGAAGTGCAGGACGCCCTCGGCAGGATGGTTCCGTTCCCCCCGCGCCTGGGCCGTCCGGCGGAGTACGCCAAGCTGGCCCGCGCGATCATCGAAAACACGATGCTGAACGGCGAAGTGATCCGTCTCGACGGCGCGATCCGGATGCAGCCGAAGTAATCAAGCGCCGGCGCTCAGGCCGCTGCGCCCATCGCGGGCGCCTCGACGCGCAGCGTCAGGCGCCGCACCAGCGCCCACACCGCCGCCGCGGCGGGCGACAGCGAGCGGTCCTCGCGCCGGACCATGACGATGCTGCGCTCCTCGCGCGGCACCAGCGGCCGCCACACCAGCGGCGATGCGGCGGGCAGCGGCAGCGAGAAAGAGGGCAGCACGGAGGCGCCAATGCCGGCCTCGACCATGCCGAACACGCTGGCCGAGTGCCCGAGTTCCTGCACCACCTGCGGCGCCACGCCGTGGCGGCCGAAGATGCGGTCGATCAGCGGCCGGCTGCCCGAGGCAAAGTCCAGCAGCACCAGCCGCATGCCATGCAGCGCCGACCACGGCACCGTTGCCGACTGCGCCAGCGGATGGTCGCGCCGGCAGACAAAGCAGAACGGGTCAGTTGCCACCGGCTCCACCGCCAGCCCTTCGCGCACCAGCGGATCGATCAGCACGCCGAAATCGACTGCGCCGGCGCGGACCTGCTCGAGGCCGTCGGCCTGTACGTTGTCGCGCACAATCAGCCGGATATCGGGGTATTGCGCGGCGCAGGCGGCGACATACATCGGCATCAGCCGCGCGGAAATGGTTGGAGCTCCAGCTATTACGACACGGCCGCGATAGCGTTCGCCTAACTGCCTCGTTTCTTCGAGGGTGTCGTCGAGCTGCCCCAGCAGCCGCTCCAGCGCCGGCACCAGCGCATGGCCGGCATCGGTCAGCACCACCTCACGCGTAGTGCGGTCGAGCAGCTTGACGCCAAGTGCCTCTTCCAGCTCTGCGACGCCGCGGCTGACCGCCGGCTGGGTCAGTCCCACCACCTCCGCGGCGCGGCTGAAACCGCCGCTGCCGGCCACCGCGAGGAAGACGCGCAGCTGGCGCAGTGTGTAATTCATGCAACGACCGGATAAATAGATTCTATAAATGAATTTGCATTCTAGACCCGGCTGGCGTCCAATACTAGGCAAAACCCTAACCAACCGCAGTCATGTCTCGTCTTTTTGCCAAGCTCAAGAAACTTTATGACCTGATCGACGGCTTCGTCCTCGTCATGCTGACCGCCATCGCCATTGCCCTGGCGGCCCCGGAGATCGGCACCGGCAAGGGCCCGCTGCACCTGGGCCTGGTCACCAGCGTGGGCGTGGCACTGGTCTTCTTCCTGCATGGCGCGGCGCTGTCGCGTGACAAGCTGGTGTCTGGCGCCAAGAACTGGCGCCTGCATGTGTTCGTGCAGTCGTTCACCTACGTGGTCTTTCCGGTGGTCGGCGCGCTGCTGATGCTGGCCCTGCACAACACGCTGCCGGCGGACCTGCTGCTGGGTGTGTTCTTCCTGTGCGCGCTGCCTTCGACGGTGTCGTCGTCGGTGGCCATGACCTCGATGGCGCGCGGCAACGTGTCGGGCGCGATCTTCAATGCCACCATCTCGGGCCTGATCGGCATGCTGGTCACGCCGGTGCTGATGGGGCTGGTGATCAGCGCCAGCGGCGCCTCGATGCCGCTGGGCAAGGCGCTCACCGGCGTGGCGCTGCAGCTGCTGCTGCCGTTCGCGCTGGGCCAGCTGCTGCGCCCGCTGATCGGCAACTGGCTGGCGAAGAAGAAGCAGATCACCACCAAGATCGACCGCGGCGTGATCGTGCTGATCGTCTATTCATCGTTCTGCGATGCCACCGCACAGGGCCTGTGGCACCAGTATGAGTGGCAGACCATTGGCGCGGTGATGCTGATCGCCGCGGTGCTGCTGTTCGTGGTGCTGGGCTTCACCACGCTGACCGCCCGCCGCATGGGTTTCTCGGTCGAGGACGAGATCACCGCGGTGTTCTGCGGCTCGAAGAAGAGCCTGGCCAACGGCATCCCGATGGCAAAGATCCTGTTTGCCGGGCATCCCGCGCTGGGGCTGCTGGTGCTGCCGCTGATGGTCTATCACCAGCTGCAGCTGATCGTCTGCTCGGTGATCGCGGCACGCTACGCCAACCGGGATGCGCTGCTGGAGGATCGCGCGGCGGCGCGGGCGTAAGATGGCGCAGTCGTAAAAAAACCGGGGCATGCCCCGGTTTTCTTCGTCCATCCCGGTCACACCGACGGGTTCTTCGACAACGGCGGATTCTTCGCGAAGTAGGCCTTGATCCCGCGCAGGATGGCATTGGCCAGCTGTTCCTGGTGCGCGCTGTCGTTGAGCTTGCGCTCCTCCGCCGGGTTGCTGATAAACGCGGTTTCGATCAGGATCGACGGGATGTCCGGCGCCTTCAGCACCGCAAACCCGGCCTGTTCCACGTGCGCCTTGTGCAGCCGGTTGATGCCGCCGATTTCGCCCAGCACGGACTTGCCGACCTGCAGGCTGTCGTTGATCTGCGCGGTGGTGGACAGGTCCAGCAGCACGCGCGCGACCTGCGCATCCTTGTTGCCCATGTTGGCGCCGCCGATCAGGTCGGAGGCGTTTTCCTTGTTGGCCAGCCAGCGCGCCGCGGTGCTGGAGGCGCCGCGCTCGGACAGCGCGAATACCGAAGCACCATTGGCTTCCGGCGACAGGAAGGCATCGGCGTGGATCGACACGAACAGGTCGGCCTGCACCCGGCGCGCCTTCTGCACGCGCACGTTCAGCGGCACGAAGAAATCGGCATCGCGCGTCATCATCGCGCGCATATTGGGCTGGGCGTCGATCTTGGCGCGCAGCCGGTGCGCGATCTGCAGGACCACGTCCTTCTCGCGCGAACCAGCGGCGCCGATCGCGCCGGGGTCTTCGCCGCCGTGGCCCGGATCGAGCGCCACCGTCAGCAGGCGGCGCATCTTGAACGGGCGCTCGGCAGTCGGGTTGTCGCGCGCGACGGGCGGCACCACGGGGGCATCGGGCTTCGGCACCACCGGCGCAGACGGCTTGGGCCGGGTGGCAACCACCGGCGGCGGCGGCGCGGTGGTGGCCGGCACTTCGCCCTTCTCGTCGAACTTGCGCACCAGCGCGCCAATGGCATCTTCCTCGGCACCGGCCGGGGCGCCGGCGATGCTGTCCGGACCCGGGGCCGGGTCCGAGGTGGCGAAGCGGCGCTGCTTGTCCTCGGTGTCGCGCACCAGTTTCCACAGCGGGTCGGGCGGGTTGACCGGGTACAGGTCGAACACCAGCCGGTTGCGGTAGCTGCCGATCGGCAGCAACGTGAACACCTGGGGCGCCACGTTCTCCTTCAGGTCGAACACCATCCGCACCACGCGCGGGCGGTTCTGGCCGACGCGCACGGTCTGGATATACGGGTCGTTGGGCGTGATCTTGGCCACCAGCTCGCGCAGCGTGGGCGACAGGTCCAGGCCATCGATATCCACCACCAGCCTGTCCGGATCGCGAATCATCTGGTGCACCGCGGACAGCGGCGCGTCGGATTCGATGGTGACGCGGGTGTAGTCCTCGGCCGGCCATACGCGCACCGCGACGATGCCGGCGCCGAACGCGATCTGCGGACCGGCAAGCGTCAGCACGGCAGTGCCCGCGCCCAGCTTCAGCGCCTGCGCCATCCATTTGCGGCGCGCCTGCAGCAGGCCGTCGGGTCCATCGGGGCGGTCGGTGGCTAGTCGCTTGATCAGCATGCGTTCAGCAGGGTAAGTCCAGTGGGAGTATAGGCGCGCAAGGTCGCGATGCGCCGCTCGCCGGCGTCGCCGGCGAGCATTTCGCTGTCGGCCGGCCGTGCCGTGTCCGATTGGAGCAACACGTGCAGGTCGGGTTCCCCCAGCAGGCGCCCCGCCTTCTCCGGCCATTCGACCAGGTTAAAGGCCGGTTCGGCGAAACAGTCGCGGAAACCCGCATCGATCCACTCCTCCGGATCGGCGAAGCGGTACAGGTCGAAGTGGTAGACCGTCAGCGGCGAGCCGTCGGCGCGGGCCACCTCGTAGGGCTCGCACAGCGTGTAGGTGGGGCTGCGGACCTTGCCGGCATGGCCGAGCGCGCGCAGCACCGCGCGCGACAGCGTGGTCTTGCCGGCGCCGAGGTCGCCGGACAGCTGCACATGCACCGCGCGCGGCGGCATGGCCTGCACGGTGGCGGCCAGCGCGGCGCCCAGGCGCGCGGTGGCGGCTTCGTCGGGCAGCGTCAGGGTGCGTTCTTCGAGCAAGGGCATTGCGTACAATTCAGGGATGATCGACCCAGCAGTCAAGCCGCCGGCCAGCGCGCCAGGCGCGCACAGTGTTCCCGCAAACGCTCCAGGGCAATCCGGCCAGGCCGGGCACGCCAACCCTGAGGAGCTGGCGGCGCTTGCGGAGTCCATCCGCGCATGGGGCGCCGCGCTGGGTTTTGCGTCGGTGCGCATCGCCGACGTCGATCTTGGCCATGCCGAGCCGGGGCTTCTGGCATGGCTGGAGCAGGGTTACCACGGCGACATGGATTATATGGCCAACCACGGCTTGCGGCGCGCCCGTCCGGCCGAACTGGTGCCGGGCACGGTACGTGCCATCGTGGCGCGCATGCCCTATGTCCCCGCCAGCGAGACCCCGCCGGGCGCGCCCGACTGGCGCCGGCGCGAACTGGCGCGGCTGGGCGATCCGGCCACCGCGGTGGTGTCGCTGTACGCGCGCGGCCGCGACTATCACAAGGTCCTGCGCAGCCGTCTCCAGCAGCTCGCCAGCCGGATCGAGGCCGAAATCGGCAAGTTCGGCTACCGCGTCTTTACCGATTCCGCGCCGGTGATGGAAGTGGCGCTGGCCAGCCAGGGCGGACTCGGCTGGCGCGGCAAGCATACGCTGCTGCTCGACCGCGACGGCGGCTCGATGTTCTTCCTGGGCGAGATCCTGGTCGATATCCCGCTGCCGGCCGATGCGCCCGAAACGGACCACTGCGGCAATTGCCACCGCTGCCTCGACATCTGCCCCACGCACGCGATCGTCGCGCCCTACCGGCTCGATGCGCGCCGCTGCATCTCCTATCTGACCATCGAGCACAAGGGCCCGATCCCGGTCGAATTCCGCGCGCCGATGGGCAACCGTGTCTACGGCTGCGACGACTGCCAGCTGGCCTGCCCGTGGAACAAGTTCGCGCACGTGGCCAGCGTGCCGGATTTCGACGTGCGCAATGGCCTGGACGCGCCCGACATGGTGGCGCTGTTCCAGTGGACCGAAGACGAGTTCAACCAGCGCCTGGAGGGCAGCCCGATCCGCCGCATCGGCCATGAGCGCTGGCTGCGCAACCTGGCGGTGGGGCTTGGCAACAGCCTGCGCGCTGCGCTTTCCGGCACGCGCGCGGAAGACGCCGCCCTGGCCGCGCGCATCCGCGAAGCGTTGCAGGCGCGGCGCGATTCCGCTTCGCCGCTGGTGCAGGAGCATATCGACTGGGCACTCGCGCAGGGCGAGCCCGCACGCACTAGCTGACCAGGGCCAGCCACAGCGGCGTGGTAACGATGGCACCCACCGTCATCACCGATATCGTGGCCGCCACCATGGGTCCGTTGCCGCCCATGCGCACCGCCAGGATATAGGCGCTCGACGCGGTCGGCAGCGAGGCATACAGCACCACGATCTGGTACTGCAACGCGGTCAGCGGCAAGTACCGGCCCACCAGCCACGCCGTGCACGGCATCGCCAGCAGCTTGACCCCGGTCCACCACGCCACCGGCCCCGCCGTGCCGGTCGCCCCGCTCATCTGCAACCCGGCGCCCACCGTCATCAGCCCCAGCGCGGTCGAGGCCGAGCCAAGCCGGTTCAGCGTCATCGCCACCACCTCGGGCGGGTGCAAGCCCAGCAGGTTGGTCACGAGGCCGCCTGCGGTGGCCAGGATCAGCGGGTTGCGCGCCAGTTCCTTCCACAGCGCGGTCTCGCCGTGCCGGGCCAGCGCCCACACCGCCGCCACGTTGCACAGCGGAACGGTACAGCCGACGATCACCGCCATCAGCGCGAGCCCTTCGCTGCCGCCCAGGCGCGACGCCAGCGCCAGGCCGATGTAAGAGTTGAAGCGAAAGGCGGTCTGCAGGCCCGAGGCAAAGCTCAGCGCATCGGGCTTCAGCACCCACTTGACGGCGTAGCCGCCGGCCATGCCGACGGCCATCGCCAGCAGCGCCAGGCCCAGCATCGCCGAGGTCGAGGAAAAATCAAAGACCGCGGCATTGGTCGACTGCAGCAGCAGCGCCGGGAACAGCACAAAGTAGACCAGCCGCTCCACCCCGCCCCAGAAGGCGCGGTCGAACGGGGAATAGCGCACCAGCAGCCAGCCGATCAGGATCAGGCTGAAGTCAGGCACCAGCAGGAGAGCAGAAGACATTGTCGTTGTTGTTGTAATGGCGAGGGCACGGCGCGGTAACTGCCCGGCGTCCCGTCGCGATCCCGGCCGCATGGGGATGCAAATAACGGCTGGCGATCTGGAATGTGCAGACTAGGGCAGATACGGATAGGTATTTTTCCAGATTTAGGTCAGCATCGCATGCCAAGTTGTATGCCCTGCCGCCATGTTGTCCCGCATCCGTTCCGCGCCGCCGGGCCCGGACACCCGCCTTCGCTCCCGTTCACGCCCTGGCCTGCCAAGCGGCCTGACCAGCCGCCTGCGCTCGCGCGCGGCCGCCCTGCTGGTGATGCTGTGCACCACCACCGCGGCTGTTGCCATGCCGGCGCGCGCGGTCGAGATGGAAGGAATCCGCTTCGATGACGCCGCGCGCGTGGGCGGCAAGGAACTGCAGCTCAACGGCGCCGCGCTGCGCGCGGGCTTCCTGACCAAGGGCTACGTGGCCGCGCTGTACCTGCAGGAAAAGGCCCGCAATGCGACCGTGGTACTCGGCACGCCCGGCGCCAAGCGGCTACAGTTGCGCATGCTGCGCGAGGCCGAACCGCCCGCCTTTGCCCGCGCCATCCGCCAGGGCATCCGCGACAACCACAGCGAAGCGCAAGTGCAGGGCCTGGCCGCGCGGCTGGTGCAGTTCGAGCGCACCCTGGGCGAGATCGGCAACGCGCACAAGGGCGACGTGATCAACCTGGACTTTACCCCGCAGGCGGGCACCGTCGTCGCCATCAACGGCACGCCGCGCGGCCGCCCGATCCCTGGCGAAGACTTCTACCAGGCCGTGCTGCGGGTGTTCCTGGGCGACCGTCCGGTCGACCAGGACGTCAAGCGCGGACTGCTCGGCGGATAACGCGGCAGCCCTCCTTTACGCTGCGGCCGCCCTCATTTACGCTGCCGCCGCCGTGCCTGTACCTGTGGCACCGCGACGGTTTCTTTGCTTCCGGGCAGCACCCTGCCCGGACTTCTGACGGGAGACATGATCTCATGCAAGCTGGCAAACTCGCTCTGACCCTGGCCCTGGCCGCGGCCGCCACCACGGCGCACGCCCAGAGCTTTCCGACCAAGCCGATCCGCCTGATTATTCCGTTCGCACCGGGCGGCACCACCGACATCGTCGGCCGCGGCGCCGCTGACCAGATGAGCCGCATCCTGGGCCAGCCGGTGGTCGTGGAAAACCGCGCCGGCGGGGGCGGCTCGATCGGTGCGGACGCGATCGCCAAGGCGGCGCCGGACGGCTACACCATCGGCATCTCGACGGTGTCGACCATGGCCGTGAACCCGGCCTGCAACCCCAAGCTGTCGTACGACCCGATCAAGGACTTCAAGCCCATCACCAACCTGGCCAACGTGGCCAACGTGATCGCGGTGAACCCGAACTTCCCGGCCAAGACCTACAAGGAATTCCTGGCCGTGCTGAAAGCCAACCCGGGCAAGTACTCTTACGCCTCATCGGGCACCTGCGGCTTCGGCCACATGCTGGGCGAGCAGTTCAAGGTCTCGACCAAGACCTTCATGGTCCATATCCCGTACCGCGGCGCGGGCCCGGCGCTGAACGACGTGCTGGCCGGCCAGGTACCGATCATGGTGGACAACCTGCCGTCGTCGATGCCCTACATCAAGGCCGGCAAGCTGCGCCCGCTGGTGGTGGCCTGGAACAAGCGCCTGGACTCGCTGCCGGACGTGCCGACCTTCGGCGAAATGGGCCTGAAGGAGCCGAACGACCCGGCCTGGTACGGCCTGGTGGCGCCTGCCGGCACGCCTGACGACGTCATCAAGAAGCTGAACGACGCCGCGGTCAAGGCCCTGCAGGACAAGGGCTTCCAGGAGCGCCTGCGCACCGCCGGCGCCGAGCCGTCGGGCAATACGCCGGCGCAGCACGCGGCCGAGATCAAGAAGGAATTCGACAAGATGAAGAACCTGGTGAAGGTGCAGAACATCAAGCTGGAGCAGTAATCCGGCCGCAGCATCGCATTCGCCACTGAAGGCCGCCAGCCAGAGCGGCCTTTTTTCTTGCCGGCGCAAAAAGCACTAGAATCCAGCATCCGCCCCAGCCAGACCGCCATGCCCGCCATATACGATGCCATCCTCCCTGCCCCGTTCGGCAAGGTCGGCGTGCGCACGGACGGCACACGCATCCGGGCCATCGTGTACCTGCCCGGGCACGTCGAGGCACGCGCGCCGGCCGATGCGCAGGCGCGGGAACTCGTGGCCCGGCTCGAAGCGCAGCTCGAGGCCTACTACGCCAACCCCGACGCGCGCTTCGACCTGCCGCTGGCATCGGCGGGCAGCGATTTCCAGCAGCGCGTCTGGCAGGCCATCGCCGCCGTGCCGCGCGGCGCCACCACCACCTACGGCACTATTGCCGGGGCCATCGGCGCGATGCCGCGCGCGGTGGGCCAGGCCTGCGGCCAGAACCCGTTCCCGATCGTGATTCCCTGCCATCGCGTGGTCTCGGCCCGCGGCATCGGCGGCTTCTCCCATCATGCCGAAGATGGTTTCTACCTCGATGTCAAACGCTGGCTGCTGCGCCATGAGGGCGCCATGCTGATATGAGCCCCGTGACACGCACGGCAGCGGCGGACGCACCGCCCGACCTCGCCGCGTCTCCCAGCGATGCCGACGCGGCGCTGGTCGGCCGCTTCTGCGATGCGCTGTGGCTGGAAGACGGCCTGTCGCAGAATACCATCGACGCCTACCGGCGCGACCTGACCCTGCTGGCGCGCTGGCTGCGCCACGAAGGCTGCGGCGAGCTGCCGGCCGTGGACGACAGCGTGCTGTCGGCGTACTTCAACGCGCGCCACACGCAGACGCGCGCGTCGTCGGCCAACCGCCGGCTCGCGGTGTTCCGGCGCTTCTACCAGTGGGCGCTGCGCGAGCACGTCGTCGAGGCCGATCCCTGCCTGCTGCTGCGCCCCGCCAAGCAGCCGCCGCGCTACCCCAAGACCCTGACCGAGGCGCAGGTCGACGCGCTGCTGGAAGCGCCCGACACCGGCACGCCGCTGGGCCTGCGCGACCGCACCATGCTGGAGCTGATGTACGCCAGCGGCCTGCGCGTGTCCGAGCTGACGCAGATGAAGACCATCGAGATCGGCCTGAACGAGGGCGTGGCGCGCGTGGTCGGCGGCAAGGGCGACAAGGAACGGCTGGTCCCGTTCGGCCAGCAGGCTGCCGACTGGCTGCGCAGCTACCTCGCCAGCGCGCGTCCCGCGCTGCTGGCCGGGCGCGCCTGCGACGCGCTGTTCGTCACGCAGCGCGGCGAGGGCATGACGCGGCAGGCGTTCTGGCACCTGATCAAGCGCCACGCGCGCGATGCCGGCGTGCACGCGCCGCTGTCGCCGCACACGCTGCGGCACGCCTTTGCCACGCACCTGCTCAACCACGGCGCCGACCTGCGCGTGGTGCAGCTGCTGCTCGGCCATGCCGATATCTCCACCACGCAGATCTACACCCACGTCGCGCGCGAGCGCCTGCGCGAGCTGCACCAGCAGCACCATCCGCGTGGGTGAGTGAAACTTAGCGACACTTAGCGGCACCATCGCCATGAGCAAGAACAAGCACGTCTCCGAAACCCCCGCCACCCAGTTCCTGCGCAAGCAAGGCGTGGCCTTCGGCGAACACCCCTATGAATACGTCGAGCATGGCGGCACCGGCGAATCCGCACGCCAGCTCGGCGTTCCCGAGCACGACGTGGTCAAGACCCTGATCATGGAAGACGAGCGCGCGCAGCCGCTGGTGGTGCTGATGCACGGCGACTGCTCGGTCTCGACCAAGAACCTGGCGCGCCAGACCGGGCGCAAGAGCGTGCAGCCGTGCAAGCCGGAGGTGGCGCAGCGCCACAGCGGCTACATGGTCGGCGGCACCTCGCCGTTCGGTACGCGCAAGCGCATGCCGGTGTATGTGGAGGCCACGGTGCTGGAGCTGGAACGCATCTACATCAACGGTGGGCGGCGCGGCTACCTCGTCAGCCTGGACCCGAAGCTGCTGCGGGGACTGGTCGATGCACAACCGGTCCAATGCGCGCTGCCTGACTGAGGCACTGGCCAGGCGCCCTAGTCGCCACCTGAGCGACACCTGGCGACACGCGCATGGCGGCCGCGCATGCCAATCCGGGAAGTCACGGACGTGGTGAAGGCGCCGCCGCGCTACAATCCCGCCAGCTTGAAAACACCCCACTGCACATGGCTAACCTGCCTAACCTGATATTCGCCCTCGCCGCCTACCTGATCGGCTCGATTTCCTTTGCCGTTGTCGTCAGCAAGCTGATGGGGCTGCCGGATCCGCATTCATACGGGTCGGGCAACCCGGGGGCGACCAATGTGCTGCGCACCGGCAACAAGAAGGCCGCGATCCTGACGCTGATCGGCGATGCGCTGAAGGGCTGGCTGGCGGTGTGGCTGGCGGCGCGCTTCGGCCCGGCCTACGGGTTGAACGAGACCGGCCTGGCCATGGTGGCGCTGGCGGTGTTTCTCGGCCACCTGTTCCCGGTGTACCACCGCTTTGCCGGCGGCAAGGGCGTGGCCACGGCGGCCGGCATCCTGCTGGCGGTCGACCCGATCCTGGGGCTGGGCACGCTGGCCACCTGGCTGATCATTGCGTTCTTCTTCCGCTATTCGTCGCTGGCGGCACTGGTGTCTGCCATCTTCGCGCCGTTCTTTTATGTGCTGATGAATGGCGTGGATGTGATGACTGGTGCCATCTTCGTGATCAGCGTGCTGCTGATCGCGCGGCACCGGCAGAATATTGCCAAGCTGCTGGCCGGCAAGGAAAGCCGGATCGGGGACAAGAAGAAGGTCTGAGCGTTACACTGCCAGCGCCGGCGTCCGGCGCGCGCTTTCCGCGGCCGGGCCCTGCCACGGCGGGTCTTTTCCGCTGATCCACGGCGGCGGGCCTGTCTCCGCCGTCCCATCGCGGCCTGCAACGGTGTGGTCGGCATCAAGCAGAGCCAGGGCGTGATCCCGCACAGCCAGGCGCAGGACCTGTTCGGCCAGATCGAGATCGACGGCCAGCTCTACGACAATATGTGCGCGAGCTGGTTTCCTTGGACCATGCCGTTCAACATGACCGGCCATCCGGCGATCAGCCTGCCCTGGCAAGACGGTGTTCATCGGGCCATCGCCGCTGTTCACGATCTTTCCGCTGACCTACAAGAAGCTCGGCTACGACGCCGACAAGCCTCTCTCTCTCTCTCTCTCTCTCTCTCTCTTCGCTGCGGCGGGCATCTGGTAGCTATTTGATATGCCCTGGTTTCGCCCCTAAAGGGGCGAGTCACTTTTGCCCGAGCGGCAAAAGTAACCAAAAACGCGTTTACGGCCCTGCGGGCGGCCACTCTTATCGTAGTGGGCTACGGCTTTCGTACGGGGCTTGGCTTCGTTGCAGGGCAGGACTGCCTGACGCCTTGGTGCGCCACGGTGGCCCGGGATTGACGCCATTGTTGAACGAGCCCAGAGCTGTTGGGTGGCCCCTGCTGCTGGCGGCAACGTAGGAACGCCTACGGCTGCGCTGCGCGCCGGCAGCATCTCAGGTCAGGGGCTCTGGCGCGGAACGCGTCGCTGCGCTCGCCTGGCGCTATCGCCGATGAGCCCACAGGCCTGTCCTTGCCCGTTGTTTGCTCCCCTCTAGCAGGGGTGAGGGCCGGAGCCTCCACGAAGTGCATCCGGTCAATTCCGTCAGACCGGGCGGAGGGCGGAACCGGGCATATCAAATTCCACCAGATGCCAAGTCGCAGCAAAACCGAACTTAAGCCCCCACCGCCCCAAACACCATCTCGACCCTAAACCCGCCCCCGTCGGCATTGACGAGATTGAGCTTCCCCCCAGCCTGCCGCACCAGCCGATCCACAATCGCCAACCCCAACCCGGAATGCGCATTCCCGCCCCGGGCCGGATCGAGGCGCACAAACGGCAGCGTGACGCGTTCCTTGTCCTCTTCAGGAATCCCGGCCCCCTGGTCTTCGACCACCAGCACATAACCATCAGCCGTACGCGTCGTAGCAATGCAAACCGGCGGCTTGCCGTAGGCATAAGCATTGTCAACAAGATTCCCGATAATCCGATCCAGCTGCGTAGCGATCATCCGGAACCCATCCCCCGCCCCCAGCGACAACACCACCTGCCGCTCCTGCTCGGCCAGCGAAGCCGCCAGTTCATTGACCCGCCGGTCCACCGGCACTGGCCGCGCCGTCGATTCACTGGTCTGTGCAAAGCTCAGGAACTGCTCAACGATCGCCTGCATCGAATCCACGTCGCGCGTAACCCCCGCCGCGGCCTTGGGATCGGACAGCATTTCGGCACGCAGCCGCAGCCGCGCCAGCGGCGTCTTCAGGTCATGCGCGATCCCGGCCAGCATCGTATTGCGCTCCTGGTCGATCCGCGCCAGGTCGGCCACCATGCGATTGAAGCGCTCGATCAGCTGGCGCAGCTCATGCGGCCCGCGTTCGCGCAAGGGCGGCACCGCGCGCTGGCGCGACAGCAGCTCGGCCGCGTTGGCCATGTCCCGCACCGGCCGCTGCAGCTGCCACGCGATCAGCAGCGCGAACACGATGGCCACGCCCACCACCAGCATCACGCCCGGCACCAGCCGGTTGTCAGGCGGCGGGTTGTGGACCCAGAGAATCGGCATCGCGATCCAGTCATCGCGGCTGGGCAGCTTGATCCAGATGCGCGGCGTGGTCTCGTCCTCGAGCCGGACCTCGGTGCCCTGCGGCAGCCGCGAGATGAACTGCTCGACCAGGCGGCGCGAGCGGCCGCCCTTGGGCGCGGTGGCGTGCTCATCGGCGCTGGCGGTATCGGCGGTCTCCACCAGGCTGGGCAGCTTGGCCGGCGGGTGCGCATCGAGCGCGCGCTCGATGCTGTCGAGCTGGAACAGCATCTGCTCCACGGAATAGTCGACCTGCTGCTGGCGCCGGTCCATGCGCAGGATGGCCAGCCACGAGAAGTGGCTGATCACGAGCACGGCCGCGATCAGCAAGGCAATGCGGCCGAACAGGGTGTCGATACGTCGCAACTTCATCGGGAAGCAGGCTCGGGTGGCACGCGGCGGCACGTAAGGCGATAAAACGGCCGGCCGCCGCGGGCTTTAATCGGAAAGCTCGGCGGGAATCTCTTCCGCTTCGTCGGGCACGAAGGTGTAGCCGCGGCCGCGCACGGTCTGGATATAGCGCGGGCGCTGCGCGTCTTCGTCGAGCAGCCGGCGCAGGCGCCAGATCTGCACGTCGATGCCGCGGTCGCTGATGCCGCTGGCGCTGCCGTACATCAGCTCGACGATACGCTCGCGCGATAGCACTTCGAGCGGATGCATCAGCAGCAGCTTGAGCAACGCGAACTCGGTATCGCTGATCGACAGCGGCTGGCCGGCGCGGCTCAGCGTGCGCTGGCGGAAATTGACGCGGAACGGGCCAAACGCGACCGATTCGCGGTCCTCCGGCGCCGCCGCGGGGCGGGCCAGCTTGCGGCGCAGCACGGCGTTGATGCGCGCCAGCAGCTCGCGCGGCGAGAAGGGCTTGCCGAGGTAGTCGTCGGCGCCGATCTCCAGGCCGACGATGCGGTCGATCTCGTCGCTGCGGGCAGTAAGCAGGATCACCGGGATGTCGTCGTTCTTGGCGCGCAGGTTGCGCAGCGCGGTCAGGCCGTCGACCTTGGGCATCATCAGGTCGAGCACGATCAGCGCTGGCCGCTCGCGCTCCAGGCGCGCCTGCAGGCCGTCGCCGTCGTGCAGCACCGAGACGGCAAAGCCCTGCTGGGTCAGGTACTCGCGCAGCAGGTCGCGGAGTTCGGGATCGTCGTCGACGACGAGGATCTGGGCAGGCTGGTTCGTTCGCATAGGCACATGATAGTCAGCCCGGGCGGCGCACACGCCGGATCGGCCGGGCGGTTTTGTTTCCGGAGGTTACACCTGGGGCGCTGGTAATCCTCTGTAATAAAAGCGCCGGGCGCCGAAATACGGGCGTCCGCGCCCGCACATTATCCTTGCCGCATGACTTGCCAACGGCGCCGCCCCATGCGCGCCGCAGGGCACTTGCCGGCACGCCGGCGGCCGCCGGGCGCGCTGCCCCCGCGGCCGGCCGGCGCCCATTGCGTTGCGGCATACTGCTGCATCCATCGTCACTTGCCAGCAGAACACCGCGGCGCGCCCGGGCGCGCCGTTCCCAGGATTGCGGACATGTCCAACCCCGAACAAGGCCAACCTAACCCTCCCCCATCCCCGTCTTCCCGTCCGCCCCTGCCGCCCGGCGGCACCCCACCGCGCAGGAGCCGGCGCCGGCTGTATGCCGGGCTGCTGGTGCTGCTGCTGGCCGGAGGCGGCTGGTACTGGTATGCGCACCGCGGCGACGCCCCCAAGGGCACCGCGGGCGGCCCGGGCGGCGCCGGCGGACCCGGTGCGGGAGGTCCTGGCGGTCCTGGCGGGCCAGGGGGCCGCGCCGGCATGCCGCGCTCGCCGGTCGTGGTCGCCACCGTGGCCCAGCGCGACATGGACGTGGTCCTGAACGGGCTGGGCAACGTGACCCCGGTCTCTAACGTGACCGTGCGCGCGCAGGTGTCCGGCCCGCTGCTGAAGGTGCTGTTCAAGGAAGGCCAGATGGTCAGGGCCGGCGACGTGCTGGCCGAGATCGACCCGCGCCCGTTCCAGGCCGCGCTCGACCAGGCCGTGGGCCAGCTGGCGCGCGACCAGGCCCTGCTGCAGAACGCGAAGCTGGACCAGCAGCGCTACCGCACCCTGCTGGGCCAGGATTCGATCTCCAAGCAGCAGGTCGATACCCAGGACGCGCTGGTGCGCCAGTACGAAGGCGTGGTCAAGACCGACCAGGGCAACGTGGCCAATGCGCGCCTGCAGCTGGGCTACACCAGGATCGTGGCGCCGGTGTCGGGCCGCATCGGCCTGCGCCAGGTCGATCCGGGCAATATCGTCAACACCAGCGACGCCAACGGCATCGCGCTGATCACGCAGATCCAGCCGATCGCCGTGATGTACACCATCCCCGAGGACAACCTGCCGTCGGTGCTGAAGAAGCTCAACGCCGGCGAAAAGCTGCCGGTGCAGGCGTGGGACCGCCAGGTGCGCAACCAGCTGGGCGAAGGCACGCTGCTGACCACCGACAACCAGATCGACACCACCACCGGCACGGTCAAGCTCAAGGCGGTCTTCCCCAATGAAGACGGGATGCTGTTCCCGAACCAGTTCGTCAACGTGCGCACGCGCGTCGACACGCTCAAGGACGCCACCGTGATTCCGGTGGCGGCGATCCAGCGCGGACAGCAGGGCACGTTCGTCTACACCGTCGACGACGCCAGCAAGGTCAAGGTCCAGGTGATCACCCTCGGCCCGGGCGATGGCAGCCGCAATGCGGTGCTCAAGGGCCTGGAGCCCGGCCAGCGCGTGGTGGTGGATGGCGCCGACCGGCTCAAGGAAGGCATGACGGTCGAAGCAGTCGACCCGGCCGCGCGTGCCGCGGCGACAGTGCCGGCCAGCCAGCCGCGCGGGCGCGGCCGACGCAACCGCGACGGCGCTGGCTGGGGCGGTGCCAGCGCGCCGCATGGCGATGCCAGCGGCGCGGCCGCGGGCGGCGCTTCCGGTGCTTCCGGCGCGGCCGGCGAGCATCGGCGCCAGCGTGAAGGCGGCGCCAGCGCTCCAGGTGCGGAAGGCCCGCGCCGCCAGCAGCAGTAAGGACCGCGCATGAACCCATCACGCCTCTTCATCCAGCGCCCGGTCGCTACGGCGCTGCTGATGCTGGCCATCCTGCTCTCCGGGCTGGTGGCCTACCGGCTGCTGCCGCTGTCGGCGCTGCCGGAGGTCGACTACCCGACGATCCAGGTCACCACGCTCTACCCCGGCGCCAGCCCCGACGTGATGACTTCGTCGGTGACCGCGCCGCTGGAGCGGCAGTTCGGCCAGATGCCCGGCCTGAAGCAGATGTCGTCGTCCTCGTCGGGCGGCGCCTCGGTGATCACGCTGCAGTTCGAGCTGACGCTGCCGCTGGACGTGGCCGAGCAGGAAGTGCAGGCCGCCATCAATGCCGGCAGCAACCTGCTGCCGGCCGACCTGCCGATGCCGCCGGTCTACAGCAAGGTCAACCCGGCCGACGCGCCGATCATGACCATCGCCATGACGTCCGACACCATGCCGCTGCCCAAGCTGCAGGACATGGTGGATACGCGCGTGGCGCAGAAGATCTCGCAGATCCAGGGCGTGGGCCTGGTCACCATCAGCGGCGGGCAGCGCCCCGCGGTGCGCATCCAGGCCAACCCGGCCGCGCTGGCATCGCTCGGCATGTCGATCGACGACCTGCGCACCGCGATCGGCTCGGCCAACGTCAACGGCGCCAAGGGCAGCTTCGACGGCCCGCAGCGCGCGTCGACCATCGACGCCAACGACCAGCTGCGCTCCGCCGACGAATACCGCCAGATCATCCTCGGCTACAAGAACGGCGCGCCGATCCGCATCACCGACGTGGCCGAGATCGTCGACGGTCCCGAGAACAGCCGCCTGGCCGCGTGGGCCAACGACAAGCCCGCGATCGTGCTGAACATCCAGCGCCAGCCCGGCGCGAACGTGATCGAGGTGGTCGACCGCATCAAGGCGCTGCTGCCGCAGCTGCAGAACGCGCTGCCGGCGTCGGTGCACGTGCAGCTGCTGACCGACCGCACCACCACCATCCGCGCCTCGGTCGAGGACGTGCAGTTCGAGCTGCTGCTAGCGATCGCGCTGGTGGTGCTGGTGATCTTCCTGTTCCTGCGCAATATCCCCGCCACCATCATCCCCGGCGTGGCGGTGCCGCTGTCGCTGGTGGGCACGTTCGGCGTGATGTACCTGTCGGGGTTCTCGATCAACAACCTGACGCTGATGGCGCTGACCATTGCCACCGGCTTCGTGGTCGACGATGCGATCGTGATGATCGAGAACATCATGCGCTACATCGAGAAAGGCGATTCGCCGATGCAGGCGGCGCTCAAGGGCTCGAAGCAGATTGGCTTCACCATCATCTCGCTGACCTTCTCGCTGGTGGCGGTGCTGATCCCGCTGCTGTTCATGGGCGACGTGGTCGGCCGGCTGTTCCGCGAGTTCGCGATCACGCTGGCGGTATCGATCCTGATCTCGGCGGTGGTGTCGCTGACGCTCACGCCGATGATGTGCGCGCGGCTGCTGCACCATGTGCCGGAAGAGAAGCTGTCGCGCTTCCACCGCGCCACCGGCCGCTTCTTCGACAACGTGATCGAGCGCTACGGGCGCGCGCTGGACTGGGTGCTCGATCGCCAGAAGGCAACGCTGGTCGTGGCCGTGGCCACGCTGGCGCTGACCGTGCTGCTGTACCTGCTGGTGCCCAAGGGCTTCTTCCCGGTGCAGGACACCGGCGTGATCCAGGGCATCACCGAGGCCGCGCAGACCACCTCCTTCGGCGCCATGGCGCGCAAGCAGGAAGCGGTGGCCAAGGTGGTGATGCAGGACCCGGCGGTGGCAAGCCTGTCGTCGTTCATCGGCGTGGATGGCAGCAACACCACGCTCAACGCCGGGCGCATGCTGATCAACCTCAAGCCCAAGGGCGAGCGCGACCCGATCGACGTGGTCACGCAGCGCCTGCAGCATGCGGTGCAGAGCCTCGGCGGCGTCTCGCTGTTCACGCAGCCGGTGCAGGACCTGACCATCGAGGACAAGGTCTCGCGCACGCAGTACCAGTTTACGGTGGAAGATCCCGATCCCGAGACGCTGGCCGCGTGGGTGCCGAAGCTGGTGGAGCGCCTGCGCCAGGAGCCGGAGCTGCGCGACGTCACCAGCGACCAGCAGAACAACGGCCTGCGCGCCTATGTCGATATCGACCGCGACGCCGCGGCGCGCTTCGGCATCACCACCGCGGTGATCGACAGCGCGCTGTACAGCGCCTTCGGCCAGCGGCTGGTGTCGACCATCTTCACGCAGTCGAGCCAGTACCGCGTGGTGCTGGAGACCATGCCGGAGTTCCGCAAAAGCCCGCAATCGCTGGCCGAGCTGCGCCTGCCCTCCTCTTCCGGCGGACAGGTGCCGCTGGGCGCGTTCGCGCGCATCACCGAGCGCACCGGGCCTCTGGTGATCAACCACCAGGGGCAATTCCCCGCGGCGACGATCTCGTTCAACCTGGCGCATGGCGAATCGCTCGGCGCCGCAGTCGACAAGATCACCAGGGTGGAGCAGGAGCTGGGCCTGCCGATCTCGATGCAGACCAGCTTCCAGGGCGCGGCGCTGGCGTTCCGCGCGTCGCTGTCGAACACGCTTTGGCTGATCCTGGCCGCGGTGGTGACGATGTATATCGTGCTGGGCGTGCTGTATGAAAGCACCATCCACCCGGTCACGATCCTGTCGACGCTACCGTCCGCAGGCGTGGGCGCGTTGCTGGCGTTGCTGGTGGCGGGGATGGACCTGGGCATCATCGCCATCATCGGCATCATCCTGCTGATTGGCATCGTCAAGAAGAACGCGATCATGATGATCGACTTCGCGCTCGAGGCTGAGCGCGAAGGCGGCATGACGCCGCGCGACGCGATCTTCCAGGCCTGCCTGCTGCGTTTCCGCCCGATCCTTATGACCACCATGGCGGCGCTGCTGGCGGCGCTGCCGCTGATGCTGGGCTCCGGCATCGGCAGCGAGCTGCGCCAGCCGCTGGGCGTGACCATGGTGGGCGGCCTGCTGGTCAGCCAGGTGCTGACGCTGTTCACCACGCCGGTGATCTACCTGGCCTTCGACCGCGTGGCGACGCGCGTGAAGGGCTGGCGCAAGCGCCGCTTCGGTGATCCGGAGGAAGGCGGCACGGGCGAGGAGCCGGTCTGACAATGAATCTTTCGGCTGCCTTTATCCATCGCCCGGTCGCGACCGCGCTGCTCACGCTCGGCATCCTGCTGGCCGGGCTCGCGGCACTGCGGCTGCTGCCGGTGTCGCCGCTGCCGCAGGTGGACTTCCCGACCATCTCGGTATCGGCGTCGCTCCCTGGCGCCAGCCCGGAAACGATGGCCGCCACCGTGGCGACGCCGCTGGAGCGCGCGCTCGGTACCATCGCCGGCGTGACCGAAATCACCTCCAGCAGCTCGCTCGGCTCGACCCGCGTGACGCTGCAGTTCGACCTGTCGCGCAATATCGACGGCGCCGCGCGCGACGTGCAGGCCGCGATCAACGCTTCGCGCGCGACGCTGCCGACCAGCCTGCCCAACAACCCGACCTACCGCAAGGTCAACCCCGCCGACGCGCCGATCATGATCATCGCGCTGACCTCGCCGACGATGACGCGCGGACAGCTCTACGATGCGGCCTCGACCATCCTGGCGCAGAAGCTGTCGCAGGTGGAAGGCGTGGGGCAGGTCACCATTGGCGGCGCCTCCTTGCCGGCGGTGCGGGTCGAACTGAACCCGACCGCGCTGAACAACTACGGCATCTCGCTGGAGGACGTGCGCAACACCATCAGCGCGACCAACGCCAACCGGCCGCTCGGCACGCTGGAAAACGCCAGCAACAACTGGCAGGTCTACGCCAACGACCAGATGATGAAGGCGGAAGACTACATGCCGCTGATCATCCGCTACGCTACGCCGGGCACCTACTCGTCGGCGTCGGCGGGCGCGCTGATCGCCAGCACCGCCAATGCGACCGCCAGCGGCGGCGTCAGCACCAAGGTGGTCAACGGCGTCACCGTGACCACGCTGACCACCAGCAGCGGCACCACAACCATCACCAGCGGCGCCACCGGGGGCACCAGTGCCACCAGCGGGCCGAATTCGTTCGCGGTGCCGGTGCGGCTGCGCGACGTGGCCAACGTGGTCGATTCGGTGCAGGACATCCGCAACGCGGGCTCGGCCAACGGCAAGCCGTCGGTGCTGCTGGTGCTGAACCGCTCGCCCGGCGCCAACATCATCGAGACCGTCGACCGCGTGCGCGAGATGCTGCCGAACCTGCAGAAGATGATCCCGGCGGCGATCTCGATGGACGTGATGATGGACCGCACCCCCACCATCCGCGCCTCGCTGCGCGAGGTCGAGCACACGCTGATGATCTCGGTGGCGCTGGTGATCATGGTGGTGTTCATCTTCCTGCGCAACGTGCGCGCGACGCTGATCCCCAGCGTGGCGGTGCCGGTCTCGCTGATCGGCACCTTCACGGTGATGTACCTGGCCGGGTTCTCGCTGAACAACCTGTCGCTGATGGCGCTGACCATCGCCACCGGCTTCGTGGTCGACGATGCCATCGTGGTGCTGGAGAACATTTCGCGCCATATCGAGGAGGGCATGAAGCCGCTGGCCGCCGCGCTGCGTGGCGCGCGCGAGGTCGGCTTCACGGTGCTGTCGATGAGCCTGTCGCTGATCGCGGTGTTCATTCCGCTGCTGATGATGGGCGGCATCGTCGGGCGCCTGTTCCAGGAGTTCGCGATCACGCTGTCGGTGGCGATCCTGGTGTCGCTGGTGGTGTCGCTGACCACCACGCCGATGATGTGCGCGCGCATGCTGCGGCCGGTGGAACCGGAGCAGCAGGGACGCTTCTTCCGCGCCACCGAGCGCATGTTCCGGTGGCTGCACGATGGCTATGCGCGTTCGCTGTCGACGGCGCTGCGCTTCAGCCCGCTGGTGTGGCTGGTGCTGATCGCCACCATCGCGCTCAACGTGTACCTGTACGTGATCGTGCCCAAGGGCTTCTTCCCGCAGCAGGACACGGGTCGGCTGATCGGCTTTATCCGCGCCGACCAGGCCACCTCGTTCCAGGCCATGCGCGGCAAGCTCGACAGCTTTATCAGGATTGTGCAGTCGGATCCAGCAGTGGAAAACGTGACCGGCTTTACCGGCGGCTCGCAGCGCAACACCGGCCAGATGTTCGTCACGCTCAAGCCGCTGGCGGAGCGCAAGGAGTCCGCCGACGCCATCATCGCGCGGCTGCGCGGCAAGCTGGCCAAGGAGCCCGGTGCGAGCCTGTTCCTGCAGCCGGTGCAGGACATCCGCATCGGCGGGCGGCAGAGCAGCTCGCAGTACCAGTTCACGCTGCAGTCCGACGACCTCGAAGTGCTGCGCACGTGGGAGCCCAAGGTGCGCGCGGCGCTGTCCAACCTGAAGGGGCTGGAGGACATCGACACCGACACCAACGACAAGGGGCTGCAGACCTCGGTGATCATCGACCGCGATACGGCGTCGCGCCTGGGCGTGACCGCGCAGCAGGTGGATGCGGTGCTGAACAACGCCTTCGGCCAGCGGCTGGTGTCGACCATCTACCATCCGCTCAACCAGTACCGCGTGGTGATGGAGCTGAGCCCCGAGTACCTGCAGGGCCCGAACGCGCTCAAGGACATCTACGTCGTCACCGGCAACGGCAACCGCGTGCCGCTGTCTGCCTTCGCGCGCGTGATCCCGACCAGCACGCCGCTAGGCGTGAACCACCAGGGGCAGTTCGCGGCATCGACGATCTCGTTCAACCTGGCGGAGGGGACCTCGCTGTCGCAGGCGACCGATGCGATCAACCGCGAGATGGCGCGCATCGGCGTGCCGGAAACGCTGCGCGCCAACTTCCAGGGCGGCGCCAAGGCGTTCCAGGACTCGCTCAAGAGCCAGCCGATCCTGATCCTGGCGGCGCTGATCACCATCTACATCGTGCTGGGCGTGCTGTATGAAAGCTATGTCCACCCGCTCACCATCCTGTCGACGCTGCCGTCGGCGGGCGTGGGCGCGCTGCTGGCGCTGATGGCGTCGAGGACGGACTTCAGCATCATCGCGCTGATCGGCGTGATCCTGCTGATCGGCATCGTAAAGAAGAACGCGATCATGATGATCGACTTCGCCATCGACGCCGAGCGCCGCGACGGGCTGTCGCCGCGCGAAGCCATCTACCGCGCCTGCCTGCTGCGTTTCCGCCCGATCCTGATGACGACCATGGCCGCGCTGCTGGGCGCGGTGCCGCTGGCGATCGGCCGCGGCGACGGCGCCGAGCTGCGCGCGCCGCTGGGCATCTCGATTGTCGGCGGCCTGGTGGTGAGCCAGCTGCTGACGCTGTACACCACGCCGGTGGTCTACCTGACGCTGGACCGCTGGCGCCTGAAGGTCAAGGCCTGGCGCCAGCGCCGCCGCGGCGGCACGCCTGACCAGCCGGCCGCCGTCTGAATTTACAGAGATTCCACATGACTGTGTTTCACCCTGTGTTTAGCGCTGTGTTTAGCCGATTGCTGACCCATGCCCTGCCGCTGCCGCTGGCGTGCGCGTTGCTGCTGGCCGGCTGCGCGGTAGGCCCCGACTACAAGCGTCCCGATGCGCCGGTGCCGGAAGCTTTCAAGGAAGCCGCCGGTACCAATGCCGATGCCGATACCAAAGCCGATGCCAATGCCTGGCGCGGCGACTGGAAAACCGCCGAGCCGCAGGATGCCATCACGCGTGCCGACTGGTGGACGGTCTTCGGCGATCCGCAGCTCGACACGCTGATGCCGCAAGTGCAGATCTCCAACCAGAACATCAAGGCGGCCGAGGCGCAGTACCGCCAGGCCATGGCCGCGCTGCAGGCGGCGCGTGCCGGCTTCTTCCCGGTCGTCGATGCGCAGGCCGGTGCGTCGCGCGCGCGCGGCGCCAGCGGCAATACGCTCAACGGGCAGAGCCTGACGCTGGGCGCGACCTGGGAGATCGACGTGTGGGGCCGCGTGCGCCGCCAGGTGGAAAGCAGCGAAGCCAGCGTGCAGGCAAGCCAGGCCGACCTGGCATCGACGCTGCTGTCGACGCAGGCGACGCTGGCGCAGAGCTATTTCCTGCTGCGCGTGGCCGATGCGCAGAAGGCGCTGCTCGACCGCACCGTGGCCGACTACCAGAAGTCGCTGCAGCTGGTGCAGAACCAGTACGCCGCCGGCACCGCGCAACGCTCAGACGTGCTGCAGTCGGAGACCCAGCTCAAGAGCGCGCAGGCGCAGCAGATCGACATCCAGATCACGCGCGCGCAGCTGGAGCACGCCATTGCCGTGCTGGTCGGCAAGCCGCCCGCGGCGCTGTCGCTGGCCGCGGACGATTTCCGCCAGGCCCCGCCGCGCGTGCCGGGCGCGGTGCCATCGGAACTGCTGGAGCGCCGGCCCGACATCGGCGCTGCCGAGCGCCGCATGGCGTCCGCCAATGCGCAGATCGGCGTGGCGCAGGCCGCCTACTACCCGACGCTGTCGCTGTCGGCCAGCGGCGGCCTGACCGCCAGCACGCTGGCGCGCTGGATGTCGCTGCCGGACCGCATCTGGTCGATCGGCGGCGGGCTGGCCGGCACGCTGTTCGACGGCGGCCTGCGCAGCGCGGCCAAGGCGCAGGCCGTGGCCGCCTACGACCAGACCGTCGCCAATTACCGCCAGACCGTGCTGTCCGCGTTCCAGGAAGTCGAGGACAACCTTGCCGCGCAGCGGCTGCTGGAGCAGGAGGCGGTGGTGCAGAACGACGCGCTGCGCTCCGCGCGCGAGGCGCTGGTGCTGGTCAACAACCGCTACCGCGCCGGCACCGCGGGCCTGCTCGACGTGCTGACCGCGCAGACCGCCGCCTACACCGCCGAGCGCACCGCGCTGTCGATTGCCGGGCGCCAGTACACGGCGGCCGTGGTGCTGATCAAGGCGCTGGGCGGCAACTGGCATCCGCAGGCGCTGGAAGGCGCCACCGGCAGCAGGCCCGCCGGCGCCGCACCCGCCACCACAGTCGGCCAGCGCTAGGCGCCGCGCTGCGGCGCATTCGGCAACGGCTGCGCGCAGATGCGCTCGCGCAGCCAGGTGGCGGCCTTGCCCAGCGGCCGCTGCTTGTGCCACACCAGTTCCATCGCCACCGGCCAGTCCTGCTGCTGGAACGCCAGCGGCGGCGACACCAGCTGCGCCGCGGCCGGCGAGTTGGCCACCACGTGCCACGGCACGAACGCCCAGCCGAGCCCGCGCTTGACCAGCTCGACGATGACCCACTGGCTCTCCACCCACCACACATCCGCCGCCACGCGCAGGCGCATCTTCTCTTCGCTGTCGGTACGCGTGGCGACCATCAGCTGGCGGTAGCGCTTCAGCTCTTCCCAGTCCACGCGCTGCGACGCCAGCGGATGGTCGGGCGCGCACAGGATCTGCATCGGCATCCAGCCCAGCGCATGGAAGCCCAGTTCGGGCGGCAACACTTCCTGCCGCCACATGATGCCGAGATCGGCGCCGCCCTCGAGCACCAGCCGGCTCACGTCTTCCATCAAGGGGAACAGCACTTCCAGCTCGACCGCCGGGAAACGGCCGGAGAACGCTTCGAGCAGCTGGCCCAGCGTTTCCTCCGGGTAGAGCTCGTCGACGGCGAGCACCAGCCGCGTCTCCACGCCCTCGCCCAGGCTCTTGGCCACGCCGCGGAAGTGCTCGCAGCGTTCCAGGATCACGCGCGCTTCCGCCAGCAGCCGCTCGCCGGCCGGGGTCAGCACGGGATAGCGGCCGGCGCGGTCGAACAGCGCGTTGCCGACATCGATCTCCAGGTTCGACACGGCGGCGCTCACCACTGACTGGGCCTTGCCGAGCCGGCGCGCGGCGGCGGAAAAAGAACCCGCCTCGGCGGCAGCGACGAAAGCCTGGAGTTGCTCCAGCGAGAGACTCATACGGCGCCCTTCTGCGACATCTATCGGTTCTGACGATAGTATCCAACTTGGCAATCCCTGCAAAGCAGATAGACTTGGCCCGGTCTGAATTATTGCCTCGCAGGAGGAAAATCATGCGCACTACCCGCGACCGGATCCGCCACGCCGTTGGCTTCGAGGTTGTCGGCCTGCTGATCTTCGCGCCGCTGGCCAGCTGGGCCTTCGGCTACGAGCTGCACCAGATGGGCCTGATCGGCGCGGTCGCGTCGCTGATCGCGACCGGCTGGAACTACCTGTACAACCTGCTGTTCGACAAGGCCATGCTGCGTTGGACCGGCCAGCTGCGCAAGTCGGTCGTGGTGCGGGTGCTGCACGCCATCCTGTTCGAGGTGGGCCTGCTGGTGGTGTTCCTGCCGGCGCTGGCGTGGTACCTGAATATCAGCCTGCTCGATGCGCTGATCATGGATATCGCCGTGGCCGTCTTCTACATGGTCTACGCGCTGGTGTACAACTGGCTGTACGACATCGTGTTCCCGGTGCCGTCCCTGAAGCACGCTGCCGCCCGGCCGGACGGCGCGGCGGCCGGCTGAGGCCGGGTTTTTCCTGACCCCGGAGCAGGCACTCCGGGGTGTTTCCCCGCCTTGCCGTGCGGACGCGAATTGTTATACTCAATAACAAAATTCGACGGACCGGGTGCGCAGCTGCGCGCCGCAAGCGGGGAGACAACATGAAGATCGCAATCGCCGGCGGCGGCATCGGCGGGCTGACGCTGGCGCTGCTGTGCCACCGCCACGGCATCGACGCCGAAGTCTGGGAAGCCAGCGAATCGCTGCGCCCGCTGGGCGTGGGCATCAACCTGCTGCCGCACGCGGTACGCATCCTGTCCGAGCTCGGCCTGCGCGACGCGCTGGCCGAGCTTGCGATCGAGACCTCGTCGCTCTCCTACTACAACAAGCTGGGCCAGCGCATCTGGCACGAACCGCGCGGGCTGGCGGCGGGCTACGACTGGCCGCAGTTCTCGATCCATCGCGGCGAGTTCCAGATGCTGCTGCATCGCACCGTGGTCGAGCGGCTGGGTGCCGATGCGGTCCACACCGGGCATGCGTTCGAGACCGTGCTCGATACCGGCGCACGCGGGCCGGCGCGTTTCGTGCTGCGCCGCCGCGGCGATGGCGCCGAGGTGGAAGCCAGCGCCGACGTGCTGGTCGGCGCCGATGGCATCCACTCCGCGGTGCGCCACCACTTCTACGCCACCGGCGATGCACCGCGCTTCTCGCGCCGCATGCTGTGGCGCGCGGTCACAGAGGCGCCCGCCTACCTCGACGGAAGCTCGATGTTCATGGCCGGCCACCAGGACCAGAAGTTCGTCGCCTATCCCATCTCCGAGCCGCTGCGCCGGCAGGGTCGCTCGCTGGTCAACTGGATCGCAGAGTTGCGTGTGCCCGACAGCGTGCCTGACACGCCGCCGCGCAGCGACTGGAACAAGCAGGTCGACAAGTCGGTGTTCCGCGCGCAGTTTGCCGGCTGGCAGTGGGACTGGATCGACATTCCCGCGCTGATCGATGGTGCGGCGGCGATCTACGAATTCCCGATGGTCGACAAGGACCCGCTGCCGCGCTGGACCTTCGACCGCGTCACGCTGCTCGGCGATGCCGCACACCCGATGTACCCGATCGGCTCGAACGGCAGCGCGCAGGCGATCCTGGATGCGCGCTACCTCGTCGACAGCCTGCTGGGCACGCAAGATACGCCTTACGCGCTGCGCGAATACGAGGCCGAGCGCCTGCCGCGCACCGCGGGCATCGTGCTGCGCAACCGCATGAACGGGCCGGAGCAGGTGATGCAGCTGGCGGAGGAACGCGCGCCGCAGGGGTTCAACGATATCGGGCAGGTGATCCCACGCGCCGAGCTGGAGGCGATTTCGCTGCGGTACAAGCAGCTGGCGGGGTTCGACCGGCAGTCGATGCAGGGCGGGCGATAGCGTCGCGGTCCGCCAGGCCACAACCAAGAATAAACCATCAAGAGGAGACAACATGGCGCCCCTGAACCTCACCCCGATCACCCGGCTCACCCGCCTCACCCACCTGACGCTGGCCGCCGCCCTCGCTTTCGCCGCCAACGCCGCACTGGCCGACATCACCGTCGGCGTCAGCCTGTCGACGACGGGGCCGTCCGCTTCGCTCGGCATCCCGCAGAAGAACTCGATGCCGTACCTGCCGCAGAAGATCGGCGGCGAGGCCGTCCGCTACATCGTGCTGGACGATGCCTCCGATCCCACCCAGGGCGCCAAGGTCGCGCGCCGCTTCGTCTCCGAAGACAAGGTCGACATCATCCTCGGCTCATCCGCGGTCGCCCCGTCGATCGCCATTGCCGAGGTCGCCGAGGAAAGCCAGACCGTCCAGCTTGCCTTCTCGCCGATCGAGCTCAAGCCCGGCCGGGGCGCCTGGACCTTCCGGCTGGCGCAGCCGGTGCGGCTGATGGCCAACGCCGTCGCCGCCACCGCCAAGACCAGAGGCGTCAAGACCATCGGCTTTATCGGCTTTGCCGACGCCTATGGCGAGACCTGGCTGAAGGATTTCACCGCCGCCGCCACCGCCAACGGCCTGCGCCTGATCGCCACCGAACGCTATGGCCGCGCCGATACCAGCGTGACCGCGCAGGCCATCAAGCTGATCGCCGCCAAGCCCGACGCCATCCTGATCGCCGGCGCCGGCACCGGTGCGGCGCTGCCGCATACCACGCTGCGCGAGCGCGGCTACGGCGGCGCCATCTACCAGACCCACGGCGCCGCCACCAAGGACCTGATCCGCATCGGCGGACGCCTGGTCAATGGCGCGATCCTGCCGGCGGGCCCGGTGATCGTGCCGGAGCAGCTGCCAGCCGGCGATCCGGTGCGCAAGCCGGGACTCGACTACGTCACCCGCTACGAGAAGCAATATGGCGCCGAATCGCGCACGCAGTTCGGCGCGCATGCCTACGATGCCGGACTGGTGCTGGAGCGGATCGTGCCGGTGGCGCTAAAAAGCGCCAAACCGGGAACGCCGGCCTTCCGCCAGGCGCTGCGCCAGGCGCTGGAGAGCGAAAAGGACATCGTGGTGTCGCACGGCGTGCTCAATTACAGTGGGCAAGACCACTATGGCTTTGACCAGCGCGGCCGCGTTATGCTGACAATCGACAACGGCAACTGGAAACTACTGCAATGATCCCTAACGCATCCAGTGCATCCAGTGCATCCAGTGCATCCAGTGCATCCGGTGCACCCGACGCACCCGCCGCGGCAGGCAAGACTGGCCGCTCGCACACCGCCAGCGCGCGGCGCAAGCCGCGCGAGCCGCTTGCGCCGGATCCGGCGGTGGCCGACGCCGGCTTCGATCCGCATGTGCCCAATATCGACTATGGCGTGCTCGACAGCCTGATCGGCTACGCCATCCGCCGCGCGCAGATCCGCATCTACGAGGATTTCGTGCTGTCGCTGTCGCAATGGCAGATCACCCCGCCGCGCTTCTCGGCGCTGGTGATCATCTCGCGCAATCCGCACCTGAAGCTGACCGAGCTGGCGCGCATCCTGGGCATCGCGCGGTCGGGTGCGGTGCTGCTGGTCGATGCGCTGGAAGAGATGAATCTGGTCGCGCGCCGCCCGGCGGCGGGCGACCGGCGCGCCTACAGCCTGGTGCTGACGCCGTCGGGCCGCAAGACGCTGGACGCTGCCACCCGCGCGGTGGTCGAGCATGACGCGCATGTGGGCAGCGCGCTGTCCGACAGCGACCAGGCCACGCTGAAATCGCTGCTGTCCCGGCTGGCGCCGCCGCGCGCGGGCTGAGCGCCACGCTGCTGTCATCCGGCAGGCGCTTGCCATGCGTTAACATGGCCGCCATGCCAAGAACAACCGCCACGCGTACCGCATCGCGAACTGGCGCGCTGCTGCGCCGCCTGTCGCCTCTTCTTGCCGCCGCCTTGCTGATGGCAGGTGGGCCCGTCATCGCGCCGGCGCTGGCCAGGCCGCCGGCCAAGGTACAGAAATCCCAGAAGGTCCAGAAAAGCGCGAAAGCACAGAAGGACCAGATTGCCGGCAAGGCGGCAAAGGCCACGCCTTCCGCCGATGCCGGCCTGGTGCGGGCCGGCGTGCCGGCGCAAGTGGCCGCGGCCCTGCGCCGCGCCGGCGTGCCGGCTTCGGCCGCGAGCTTCTACGTAGTCAAGCTGGGCGCACCCAGCGCGCGCACCAGCTGGAACGCGCAGCAGCCGATGAATCCGGCCTCGACCATGAAGCTGGTCACGACCTTCGCCGGCCTGCAGCTGCTGGGACCCGACTACCGCTGGCAGACCGCGCTCTACGCCGACGCGCAGCCCGGCTTCGACGGCACCGTCAACGGCAATGTCTACCTGCGGGGCCGCGGCGATCCCAAGCTGGTGCCGGAGGAAATGGCCAAGCTGGTCGCCAGCGCCCGCGCCGGCGGCGCCACCGCCATCAACGGCGACCTCGTGCTGGACCGCAGCTACTTTGCCGATGGCCTGGACGGCAACGGCACCATCGACGGCGAAGTGCAGCGCGCCTACAACGTCGGCCCCGATGCCCTGCTCTATGCCTTCAAGACGCTGTCGTTCACGCTGACGCCGGATCCCGTCACGCAGACGGTGGCGGTCAGCGTCACGCCGGAGCTGGCGCAACTCAAGCTCGACAACCAGCTGGCGTTGACCAACGGCCGCTGCGGCGACTGGCAAAGCCGCGCCACCCCCAGCGTGCAGCCGCAGGCCGACGGCACCGTGCTGGCATCGTTCGCCGGTGACTATTCGAGCGACTGCGGCGAGCACGTGCTCAATATCGCCACGCTGTCGCACGCGGAATTCACCTGGGGCGGCTTTGTCGCCGAATGGCAGCGCGCCGGCGGGCGTTTTACCCGCCTGCCCGCGTTGCGCAGCGGCAAGGTGCCGCGCGGCGCGGTGCTGCTGGCGCGCCACTATGGCCTGCCGCTGTCCGACATCGTGCGCGACATCAACAAGTTCTCCAACAACGTGATGGCGCGCCAGCTGTTCCTGACCATCGGCGCCGAGCTTGACCGCGGCGGCCCGGCCAGCCCCGAGCGCTCGATCCGCGTGGTGCGGCGCTGGCTCGCGAAGCAGGGGCTGGACATGCCCGGGCTGGTGCTGGACAACGGCTCCGGACTGTCGCGCGAGGAACGCATCAGCGCCTACGACATGGCGCGCCTGCTGCAGCAGGCGGCGGCCAGCAGCGTGGGCCCGGCGCTGGTCGATTCGCTGCCGGTGCTGGGCGTCGACGGCACGCTGCGCAACCGGATGACCGGCGCCAATGCGGCCGGCAGCGGCTACCTCAAGACCGGCACGCTGGCCGACGTGCGTGCGCTGGCCGGCTATGTCGACGCGGAAGACGGCAGCCGCTACGTGCTGGTGAGCATGATCAACCACCCCAACGCCTCGCAGGCGCGGGAGGCGCACGACGCGCTGATGCAGTGGGTGTATCGCGGCGCGCCCTGAGATTGCGCCGGCATCGGCGGATCGGCCACCCCGCGTGGCCTGCCGCCAACGCCGGCGCGGCATTTTGTTAAGCGCCCACTTACCAGGATGCGTTCCGACCCTATAATGCCAGGGTGCCGGCCGCGTCCTGCGGCGGCAGCTTTCCGGGCCAGCCCCCGGCGCCGGACCTGCATTGCCCCCTTTCCTCTGACATGACTTCCAGACAACCCTCGGTGTGGTTGCGCTTCTGGTATCGCTTCGCACCCGCCGAACGCGACGGCTTCATGGCCGGCGTGCGCCGCTTTGCCCCCTCCCTTCCCGCGGTGTTTTCCTGGGGGCTGGTGACCGGCGTGGCGATGAGCAAGTCGGTGCTGACCGTGCCCGAAGCCATCGGCATGTCGCTGCTGGTCTATGCCGGCTCGGCGCAGCTGGCGGTGCTGCCGTTGTTCGCCGCCGGGCTGCCGCTGTGGACCATCTGGCTGACCGCGGCCATGGTGAACCTGCGCTTCGTCATCTTCAGCGCCGCGATGCAGCCGCACTTCAGCTACCTGACACTGGCGCGGCGCACGGTGCTGGGGTTCTTCAACGGCGACCTGCACTTCGTCTACTTCCTGCAGAAGTATTCGACGCCGGGCTATGAGCCTGGCAAGGAAGGCTACTTCTGGGGCATGGCGCTGACCAACTTTGCGATGTGGCAGGTGTCGTCGATCCTCGGCATCGTGCTGGCGAGCCTGTTTCCGGACAGCTGGGGGCTGGGGCTGGCGGGCACGATGGCGCTGATCCCGGTGATGATCGCCACCATCAATTCGCGCTCGGCGCTGATGGCTGTGGTGATTTCGGCGGTGTTGGCGTTGTTGTGCTTTGACCTGCCGTACCGGCTCGGGCTGGTGGTGGCGGTGGTCGGTGCGATTGCTGCGGGCATGGCGACCGATGAACTGGCGGCGCGGCCTACGCTGCGGGGTATCCGCAAGCGCAAGTCCCCGCCGATTGGCAATGCGGCTGACGCACCGCCAGGAGACCGCGCATGAGCCATGCCGAGATCTGGATCGCGCTGGTTGGCATGGCGGTGGTTACGGTGCTGACGCGCGCGTTGTTCCTGATGGCCGGCGAGCACGTGTCGGTGCCTGACCGCATCCAGCGGGCCCTGCGTTATGCGCCCGCAGCGGCGCTGGCGGCGATCATCCTGCCGGACCTGATGACCTGGCAGGGGCATTTCACCGTGGCGCTGTCGAACTACAAGCTGGTGGCAGGGGTGGTGGCCACCGCGTTCTACCTGCTGACGCGGCGGATGGTGGGGATGATTGCTGTGGGGATGGCGATTTATACGGTGTTGCGGTTGTTGGGTTGAGGACTGGCGCATTGGAAATGCCAGCCGGAACCCGCTTCAGCCACCAAACGCCGCAGCCGCCCGCTCCAGCCGATCCCGCACCCCGGCCCAATCCTGCCCTTCAGGCAACGTCTCGAACACCAGCTGCGAATAGCCCTGCTTGTCGAGCTTGCGCAACAACCGATACAGCTCCTGCGCATACGCCGCAGCATCCGCGGGCGCCTGCACCCAGGTGCAGCGCTGATCCGCCAGCGGCGCTCGTCCCACCCAGGCCACACGCGCAGCCGCAGGCAGAGCGGCAAGCCGCGCGGCAGCCGCCTGCGCATCCGCCAGCAACAAGGGCGTGTGCGGAGCGTAGTGCGCCTTCAGGGTGCCTGATGCGCGTGGCGCGGCAGCATCGGGCGGCATCGGCGCTTCGCCCAGCACCTGCGCCAGCATTCCGACCGTGATGGCACCGGGACGCAACAGGACCGGCCCGACGCCGGCGTCCAGGCGCGACAGATCGACGATGGTCGATTCGATCCCGACCTCGACCCCATCGCCTTCCAGCACATAGACCGCGTCGCCGAACTCTTCGCGCACATGCTGCGCGGTGGTCGGGCTGACCTGCCCGAACTTGTTTGCCGAAGGCGCCGCAATACCGCCGCGACCGCGCTTGAAGCGCGCCAGCAGCGCCTGCGCCACCGGATGCGACGGGCAGCGCAAGCCGATGCTGTCCTGCCCGCCCGCCACCGCGGCATCGATATGCGAAGCGCGCTTCAGGATCAGCGTCAGCGGCCCCGGCCAGAACGCATCGATCAGCTTCTGCGCGGCTTCCGGAACCTCGTCGGTCCAGTAGCTGATATCGGCGCCGTCGACCACATGCACGATCACCGGGTGGTTGGACGGCCGTCCCTTCAGCGCGAAGATGCGGCCGACCGCCTCGGGATTCTCGGCATCGGCGCCCAGCCCGTAGACCGTCTCGGTCGGGAAAGCGACCAGTTGCCCCGCCTCGAGCAGGCGGACGGCTTCATCGAGTTCAGCAGCCGTGGGCGTGCGCGGCGACATCGTGTTCCTTGCGTCAGAGCGGGATATGCAGTGCCTGCGCGGCGGCGGTAAAGGCAGCGTCGGCTGCCTCGGCATGCTCGCCGATGCAGTTGACGTGGCCCATCTTGCGCGACGGGCGCGCATCGTTCTTGCCGTACAGGTGCAGCTTGGCGCCCGGCTGCGCCACCACCTCGTCCCACGCGGGGGTGCGTTCCAGCCCGAACTCGAACCACACATCGCCCAGCAGGTTCAGCATCTTGCCTGCCGAGTGCTGGCGCGTGCTGCCCAGCGGCAGGCGGGCCATGGCGCGCACCTGCTGCTCGAACTGGCTGGTCTCGCACGCATCCATGGTGATGTGGCCCGAGTTGTGCGGGCGCGGCGCCATTTCGTTGGCGACCAGCGAACCGTCGGTCAGCACGAAGAACTCGATGCACAGCACGCCGACATAGCCCATTTCCGTGGCGATGGCGGCAGCCGCGGCACGGGCGCGGTCGGCGATCTCGTGCGAGACGCTGGTCGACGGCATTTGCGTCGAGAACAGGATGCCGTCGCGGTGCACGTTTTCGGCCAGCGGCCAGGTCGCGGTGGAACCGTCCGCGGCGCGCGCGGCCAGTACCGAGACTTCATAGGCCAGCGGCAGCATCCGTTCCAGCACGCACGGCACGTGCTGCATCGCCTTCCATGCGGCACGCACGTCGTCGCGCGTCTTCACGCGGGCCTGGCCCTTGCCGTCGTAGCCCATGCGCGCGGTCTTGAGGATGCCGGGCAGCACGTGGTCGGGCAGCTGGTCGACATCGGCGTCGTGCTGGATCACCCAGTGCGGGGCCGTCGGCACGCCGGTGCGCTCGGCGCAGGCGGCAAAGAACTTCTTCTCGCCGATGCGGTTCTGCGCGATCGAGACGCAGTAGCCGCGCGGCGCGACAAACGAACCCAGTTGCTCCAGGCGGTCCAGCGACAGCGACGGCACGTTCTCGAACTCGGTGCTCACCGCCTGGCACAGCTTGGCCATCTCGGCCAGCGCGGCCTCGTCGGTGTACTGGGCGCAGATATGCTTGTCGGCCACCGCGCCCGCCGGGCTGTCCTGGTCGGGATCGAGCACGCATACGCGATAGCCCATCGCCTGCGCCGCATGCGTGAACATGCGGCCGAGCTGGCCGCCGCCCAGCATGCCCAGCCACGCGCCGGGCAGGATGGGCGCGTCGGGACGGTCGACGCCGAATTCGGCGCGCGATTCCGGCGTGTGGGCTTCGGAGAGGTAGGGATGGATATCGGTCGGCATTGCTCGGTTCCGTGTGGGTCCGGAGAATTACAGCGGCAGCATTACAGCGGCAAAGTCATGGCGCGCGCGGCTTCGGTCTGCTTCGCGCGGAAGGCTTCCAGCGCGTCGGCCAGCGCGTCGTCGGCGGTCGCCAGCGTGGCGATGGCATGCAGCGCGGCATTGGCGGCGCCCGCTTCACCGATGGCGAAGGTGGCGACCGGCACGCCCTTGGGCATCTGCACGATCGACAGCAGCGAATCCTCGCCGCGCAGGTACTTCGACGGCACGGGCACGCCGAACACCGGCACGATGGTCTTGGCGGCGATCATGCCCGGCAGGTGCGCGGCACCGCCGGCGCCGGCGATGATGGCGCGGATGCCGCGGCTGCGCGCGGTCTCGGCATAGCGGAACATGTCGTCGGCCATGCGGTGCGCGGACACCACCTGGGCTTCGAACGGCACGCCGAAATCCTTCAGCATGGCCACCGCGTGCTGCATCACGTCCCAGTCGGAACTGCTGCCCATCACGACGCCGACCAGCGGCTTGTCTTGCTTGCTCACGTTTGATCCTTGCTTGTTTGCTCCCCTCTCCCGCTTGCGGGAGGGGGGAACACCATTGGCTTTTGAAAAGCCGGTGGCAACGAAATTACTTCAGCTCTTCGCCCGTCAGGCGCGTCAGCGCCTCACGATACTTCGCCGCGGTCTTCTCGATCACGTCATCCGGCAGCTGCGGCGCCGGCGCGGTCTTGGGCCACGGCTTGCCGTCGATGCGCACCGCTTCCAGCCAGTCGCGCACGAACTGCTTGTCGAACGACGGCGGGTTGGTGCCCACCTGGTACGAATCGGCCGGCCAGAAGCGCGACGAATCGGCGGTCAGCACTTCGTCCATCAGCGTCAGCACGCCGTTGTCGTCCAGGCCGAACTCGAACTTGGTGTCGGCGATGATGATGCCGCGCGTGGCGGCAAATTCGGCCGCTTCCTTGTACAGGCGGATCGAGATCTCGCGCATCTGGCGCGCCAGCGCGATGCCGATGCGGGCCTCGACCTCGGCGAACGAGATGTTCTCGTCGTGCTCGCCCATCTCGGCCTTGGCGGCCGGGGTGAAGATCGGCTCGGGCAGCTTCTGCGAATTCTGCAGGCCGGCCGGCAGCGCGATGCCGCACACCTTGCCGGTGGCCTGGTAGTCCTTCCAGCCGCTGCCGGCGAGGTAGCCGCGCACCACGGCTTCGACCAGGATCGGCTTCAGGCGCTTGACCACCACGGCGCGGCCCTTGACCTGCTCCACTTCCTCCGGCGCGACCACGGTTTCGGGCGCGATGCCGGTCTCATGGTTCGGCACGATGTGCGCCAGCTTCTTGAACCAGAAGTCGGCCATCTGGTTCAGCACGCGGCCCTTGTCGGGGATCGGCTCGCCCATGATGACGTCGAACGCCGACAGGCGGTCGGTGGTGACGATCAGCAGCTTGTCATTGCCGACGGCGTAGTTGTCGCGCACCTTGCCGTGGCCCAGCAGCGGCAGCGAGTTGATGGAGGACTGGTAGAGAGCGTTGGACATGATGGTTCCGATAAAACGGCGAAGCCGCCGGGCGCAACATGCGTGCCGCGGCGGCCGGAACTGCGATCCGCCTTCCACTTGCGCGGAAGGCGGACACGGGACAATTACTGCACGACCTGCGCCAGCTTGCCCGACTTGTACTGCTGCGCGACGTCGACCAGCGTGACCGGCTTGATCTTGCTGGCCTGGCCTTCGCAGCCGAAAGCGATGTAGCGCGCCTTGCACACTTGCTTGGCGGCTTCGCGGGCCGGCTTCAGGTATTCGCGCGGGTCGAACTTGCTCGGGTTCTCGACAAAGAAGCGACGGATCGCGCCGGTCATGGCCAGGCGGATGTCGGTATCGATGTTGATCTTGCGCACGCCATACTTGATGGCTTCCTGGATTTCCTCGACCGGCACGCCGTAGGTTTCCTTCATGTCGCCGCCGAACTTGCGGATTTCTTCCAGCAGTTCTTGCGGAACGGACGACGAGCCGTGCATCACCAGGTGGGTGTTGGGGATGCGGGCGTGGATTTCCTTGATGCGGCTGATCGCCAGGATGTCGCCGGTGGGCTTGCGGGTGAACTTGTAAGCGCCGTGCGAGGTGCCGATGGCGATGGCCAGTGCGTCCAGCTGGGTGGCCTTGACGAAGTCGGCGGCCTGCTCCGGATCGGTCAGCAGCATGGAGTGGTCCAGCACGCCTTCGGCGCCGATGCCGTCTTCTTCGCCGGCCTCACCGGTTTCCAGCGAGCCCAGGCAGCCCAGTTCGCCTTCCACGGTCACGCCGACGGCGTGGGCCAGTGCCACCACCTTGCGGGTGACGTCGATGTTGTAGTCGTACTCGGCCGGGGTCTTGCCGTCTTCGCGCAGCGAGCCGTCCATCATCACCGACGAGAAGCCCAGGTCGATCGCGCCCTGGCAGATCGCCGGCGACTGGCCGTGGTCCTGGTGCATCACCACCGGAATATGGGGATAAGCCTCAACCGCGGCTTCGATCAGGTGGCGCAGGAAATGCTCGCCGGCGTATTTGCGGGCGCCGGCCGAGGCTTGCATGATCACCGGAGCGTTGACCTCGTCGGCCGCCTGCATGATGGCCTGCACTTGCTCGAGGTTGTTCACGTTGAAGGCCGGCAGGCCGTAGCTGTTCTCGGCTGCGTGGTCCAGCAGCTGGCGCATCGAAACGAGTGGCATGTCTAACTCCTAAATAAAAATGGGATGTCTCTGTATTTTTCTGTCGGCGCTCAATGCCCCACCCTGACGATCTTCAGGGTGTTGGTTCCGCCCGGCTGCCCCATCGGCTCGCCGATGGTCAGCACGATGAAATCGCCGCGCTGCACCACGCCCTGCGCCAGCAGCAGCTCTTCGGCCTGCTCCAGCGCGGTGTCGCGGTCGGCGCTGGATTGCAGCGGCAGCGGCACCACGTTGCGGTACAGCTGCATCTTGCGCTGCGAGGCCAGGTTGGGCGTCATGGCGTAGATCGGCACATGGATGCGGTGACGGCTCATCCACAGTGCGGTGGCGCCGGAATCGGTCAGCGCGGCAATCGCCTTCACCTGCAAATGATAGGCGGTGAACAGCGCACCCATCGCCACCGACTGGTCGATGCGCGAGAAGGTCTGGTTCAGGAAGTCGGTGTCGAGCTGCACCACCTCGGACTTCTCGGCCTCGATGCAGACCGCGGCCATGGCCTCGACGGTCTCGACCGGGTAGCGCCCGGCGGCGGTCTCGGCCGACAGCATCACCGCGTCGGTGCCGTCCAGCACGGCGTTGGCCACGTCCGACACTTCGGCGCGCGTCGGCACCGGGTTGACGATCATGCTTTCCATCATCTGCGTCGCGGTGATGGTGAGCTTGTTGGCTTCGCGCGCCAGCTTGATCATGCGCTTCTGCAGCGCGGGCACGGCGGCGTTGCCGACTTCAACGGCGAGGTCGCCGCGCGCCACCATGATGCCGTCGGACGCCTGCAGGATTTCTTCCAGCACGCCCGGGTGGATGGCCTCGGCGCGCTCGATCTTGGCGATCATGCGGGCCTTGTGGCCGTGCGGCTGGCCGGCCACGGCGGCCAGCTGGCGCGCCATTTCCATGTCGGTCGCGTTCTTGGGGAAGCTGACCGCGACGTAATCCGCGCCCAAGGCCATGGCGGTCTTGATGTCGTCCATGTCCTTGGCCGTCAATGCCGGCGCCGACAGGCCGCCACCCTGGCGGTTGATGCCCTTGTTGTTGGACAAATCACCGCCGATGCGCACGGTGGTAAAGATCTCGGTGCCCAGCACCCGGTCCACCACCAGCACGATCAGGCCGTCGTTGAGCAGCAGCAGGTCGCCCGGGCCGACATCGCGCGGCAGGTCCTGGTAGTCCAGGCCGACGCGTTCTTCGTTGCCGAGCTGGCAGGCGGAATCGAGGACAAAGGGGTCGCCCGGCTTGAGCGTGATCTTGCCATGCTCGAACTTGCCGACGCGGATCTTGGGGCCCTGCAGGTCGGCCATGATCGCGACTTCGCGGCCGCACGCCTGCGCGGCCTCGCGCACCAGGCGTGCGCGGTCGATATGGTCCTGCGCGCTGCCGTGCGAGAAATTCAGCCGCACCACGTCGACCCCCGCGGCAATCATGCGCGTCAGGATCTCCAGCGAGCTGGAAGCGGGGCCGATGGTGGCGACGATCTTGGTGGAACGGGTCATGCGCGGGTTTCCTTGGTGAAGGACGGGGGCCCGGCACGGCGCCAGGCCCGGCGGATGCTTCAGCCTGCTGCGCGCTGTTCCAGCACTTCAAAGGCGGGCAGCTTCTTGCCTTCCAGGAATTCCAGGAACGCGCCGCCGCCGGTGGAGATGTAGCCCACGCGGTCGGCAATGCCGTACTTGGCGATGGCGGCCAGCGTGTCGCCGCCGCCGGCGATCGAGAAGGCCTTGGATTCGGCGATGGCCTGCGCCAGCACCTTGGTGCCGTTGCCGAACTGGTCGAATTCGAACACGCCCACCGGGCCGTTCCAGACGATGGTACCGGCGGCCTTCAACTGCCCGGCCAGCAACGCGGCGGTTTGGGGGCCGATGTCCAGGATCATGTCGTCGTCGGCCACATCCTTCACATCCTTGACGGTGGCCGCGGCGGTCGCGCTGAATTCCTTGGCGCAGACCACGTCGACGGGAATGGGCACCGAGGCGCCGCGCCTGGCCATGATATCGATGATGGCCCTGGCATCGCCGACCAGGTCGGCTTCGGCCAGCGACTTGCCGATCTTCAGGCCGGCGGCCAGCATGAAGGTGTTGGCGATGCCGCCGCCGACGACCAGGTTGTCGACCTTGTCGGCCAGCGACTTCAGGATGGTCAGCTTGGTCGAAACCTTGGAGCCGGCCACGATCGCCACCAGCGGACGCGCCGGCTGGCCCAGCGCCTTGCCCAGCGCGTCGATCTCGGCGGCCAGCAGCGGGCCGGCACAGGCGATCGGGGCATACCTGGCGATGCCATGGGTGGTGGCCTCGGCGCGGTGCGCGGTGCCGAAGGCGTCGTTTACATACACGTCACAGAGCTTGGCCATCTTCTGGGCCAGCTCGTCGCTGTTCTTCTTCTCGCCCTTGTTCACGCGGCAGTTTTCCAGCAGCACCACCTGGCCGGGCGCGACCTCGACGCCGTCGACCCAGTTCTGCACCAGCTTGACCGGCTTGCCCAGCAGCTCGGACAGGCGCGTGGCGATCGGCGCCAGCGAGTCTTCCGGCTTGAACTCGCCTTCGGTCGGGCGGCCCAGGTGAGAGGTGACCATCACCGCTGCGCCGGCGGCCAGGCAGGCCTCGATCGCGGGCACCGAGGCGCGGATGCGGGTGTCCTCGGTGATATTGCCGGCGTCGTCCTGCGGCACGTTCAGGTCGGCGCGGATGAACACCCGCTTGCCGGAGATTTTGCCTTGGGAAATCAGATCGGAAAGACGCAGGACAGTGGTCATGACGGTGAAAGGCGCGAGATTTCGCTGAAAAATCGGGAAAACGGGATTTTACCTGATCGCGGTCGACGCTTTGGCGATTCCGGGTCGCAATGGTTTTGCAATGTGCGCCAGCACGCACAATGCGGTTCCTTGCCGGGCTGACCGATTCCCTGCCTCCCCACGAAAGAAGGGGCCGGGGAATGTCCCCCTGATCCCCCGAGTGCGGTAATGTATGCAACGTCTGCTTAAACAGACACGCACTGACACCAGAGCCGGTCCAGCAAAACGGCCAGAACAACACCAGGCGGATAACAAAAAGGCAGGCCGGCGTGCGCGTGGGCGCACAGCCGGCGCCGCGCATTGTCTTGTCGCGAATGCAGGGGGTAATCAGATGAAAGAAGCCGACATGCACGGAGCGATCCGTGGCTTGTACGAGGGCATTCTCGATCCCGGTGCGTGGCAGCAGAGCCTGCGCACCCTGACCGATATGGCCGGATCGGCGCACGCCTCGATGATGGTCTGGGACACCGTACGCGACCAGGTCACCGTCAATGAAATTGTCAATCCGGTGGTGGAGTTGTTCACCGAGTACGAATCGGATTTCCAGACCATCGACCCGGCCAAGCAGTTCGCACCGCGGCTGCAGCCCGGCGCGTGGTACGTCGACGCGCGCGAGCTGGGCGAAGGCGCCATGGCGCGCCACCCGTTCTACCGCGATTTCTTTCACCGCTATGACCTGCGCTCGTACGTGGCATGCCTGGTCGCGCGCCAGCCGCACTACGAAGTCTATTTCTCGATGCAGCGCGGACGCACGCAGCCGCTGTTCTCGACCGACGACACCCGCGGCATGGACTGGATCATCCCGCATATGCGCAGCGCCATGGCCATGCGCGACCGCACGCTGGGCCTGACGGTGCTGGCGCGGCTGTCGTCGCAGCTGGTGGAGCGGCTCAACTTCGCGCTGCTGGTGTTTTCGCCGCAGCGCCAGGTGCTGCTGGGCAACCGCGCCGGCGAACGCTGGGTGCGGCGCCTGGACCCGGCGGGCAAGGTCTCTGACTGGACCCTGTCACGCCCGTTCGGCGAAATGCTGGCCGCGGCTTGCGATCCGCAGCGCGCGGTGGCCGCCCAGGCCGCGCGCGCCACCGACGGCAACGGCGCCAGCGCGCAGGTGATCGTGCTGCCGCTGCCGCCCTCGCACGCCTTTGCCGCGCAGTGGCAGGAGCCGGCGGCGCTGGTGGTGGTGCACGAGCATGACAACGCGCCGCTGTTGCTGGCTCCGGTGCTGCGCGACCTGTACGGCCTGACGCCGGCGGAAACGCGGCTGGCGACCCGGCTCGCCGGCGGCCAGGGCCTGCCCGAAGCCAGCCAGCAGCTGAACATCCGCCATGAAACGGCGCGCACGCAGCTCAAGGCCGTCTTCAACAAGACCGGCACCAACAGCCAGGCCCAGCTCACCCACCTGCTTTCGCGGCTGGGCGCGGCACTGGAAGGGGCCTGAATTCCACCCTCGCGCGGTACGCCGGCCGGCAATACACCGGCAGCCCTGGCACAGCCGCGCGAAGGAAGTACCAAAAGTACGAAAAAGAAGAAAGAAGAAAAACCATGAGCGACACGCCGATGCATGAAACCATCCGCGCGCTGTACGAGGGGATCTTCGACGCCGATGCCTGGCGCCGCAGCCTGGGTGCGCTTTGCCAGGCCAGCGACAGCTCGCATGCGCTGCTGCTGGTGCGCGATACCGTCCACGAACGCGTGCTGGTGAACCAGGTGGTCAATCCCGTGCCCGAAGCGGTGGCCGCCTACAGCGAATACTACGAAACCATCGATCCGGCCCTGCCCTTCGCCCAGCGCATGTCGGTGGGCAGCTGGTATATCGATTCGCGCGAACTGGGTGCGCAGGCGATGCGACACTCGCCTTTCTATGGCGACTTCCTGCACCAGTTCGAGCAATCGTCGGTGATGGCCTGCCTGATCGAGCGCAAGCCGCACTATGAAGTGTTCCTGTCGCTGCAGCGGCCGCTGGGCGGCAACCAGTATTCGCCCGAGGACGCGCGCGCGCTCGACTGGGCGATTCCGCATGTGCGCCACGCCATGGCGCTGCGCGACCGCACGCACCAGGTGTCGGCGCTGGCGCATGCGTCGAGCCAGTTGCTGGAACGGCTGCCGTTTGGGGTGATCGTGTTGCGGGACGATGGCAAGACGCTGCTTGCCAACAGTACGGGAGAGGCGTGGGTGCGGCGGCTGCTGCCAGCGGTGTCGGCGGCGGTGTCGGCGGCGATTTCGGCGGCAAGCGGCCGGGCCGAAGAATGGCGGCTGTCGCGGCCGTTTGCCGAAGCATTGAAGGCCGCGTGCGATCCGGGCAATCCGCAGCCGGCGCAGGCGCTGCGGGCGGTGGATAACGGCGGGCGGCAGGCGCAGATTATCTTGTTGCCCTTGCCGCCGGCGCATCAGCTGTCGATGGACTGGCAGCGGCCCAGCGTGCTGGTGGCGATCCATGAACCGGGAGTCGCGCCGATGACATTGCCGGCCGTGCTGCGGGACTTGTACGGGCTGACGCCGGCGGAAACGCGCTTGGCGCTGCAGCTGTCGACCGGGATGGGGCTGCCCGAGGCTTGCGAGCAGATCGGGATCCGGCGGGAGACCGGCAGGACGCAGTTGAAGGCGATTTTCAACAAGACTGCCACTGGGACGCAGGCCCAGTTGGCGCATTTGCTGACGAGGTTGGGCGTCAGGGCTTAGGGGTTAGGGGTTAGGGGTTAGGCCGCAAACCTGTCACCGGCCGCCTGTTTGCGCCCCTCTCCCGCCTGCGGGAGAGGGGCGGGGATGAGGGCCGGAGCCTCAACGAAGTGAAGCCCCTTATGCAACCTCAGTCGCAACCTCAGTCGATCGAAGCCCCCACCGTCTTCACCACCCCCGCCCACTTCTGCCGGTCGGCCTTGACGGTCGCCTTGAACTGCTCCACCGACTCGATCCGCGGCGTATTGCCGGCATCGACCAGCTTCTGCCGGATCGACGGGGTTTCCAGCGCAACCTTGACCGCGTCGTTGAGCTTGCGTGCGATCTTCGGATCCAGCCCCTTGGGACCGAAGAAGCCGAACCAGATGGTGCTGTTGTAGCCAGCGACGCCGCTCTCGGCAATGGTCGGCACGTCCGGAATCACCGGCACGCGCTTGCTGGTGGTCACGCCCAGCAGCCGCACCTTGCCGGCGCGGTATTGCGGCAGCACGCTCTGCACCTGGTTGAAGATGCAGCAGACCTCGCCCTTGAGCACGGCCTGCAGCGCATCGGGGCCGCCCTTGTACGGTACGTGGGTCATGTCCAGGCCCGCGCGGGCATTGAATTCGGCGAAAGCCAGGTGCGTGCCGGTGCCGTTGCCGGTCGAGGCATAGTTGTACTTGCCTGGATTGGCCTTCACCTTCTCGATGAATTCCTTCACCGTCTTCACGTCGATCACGGCCGGGTTGACGGTCAGCACGTTGGACACTTCGACCAGCGGCGCCACCGGCGTGAAATCGGCTTCGGCGTCGAATGGCAGGTTCTTGTACAGCGCCGGGTTGATGCCGTGCGTCGCCGCGGTGCCAAGCAGCAGCGTATAGCCGTCCGGCTTGGCGTGCGCCACCACCTCGGAGGCAACGTTGCCGCCGGCGCCCGGCCGGTAGTCATAGATGATCGTGGTCTTGAGCGACTTCTGCAGCGATTCCTGCAGCGCGCGGCCCACCATGTCGACGCCGGAGCCGGCGGTGAAACCCATCAGGATGGTCACCGGCTGCGTCGGCCACTCGCCCTGGGCCTGGGCGGGCGCGCTCACGGCAGCGGCGGCGCACAGGGCGGCCATGCCTGCGGCCAGGCGGAAAGCGGAACGGAAGGACAAGCGCGGCAGGCGGAACGAGATGGGCATGGGGGTGGGCATGGGGGCACCGTCAGTAAAGTCAGCACAAGAGAGCTGCCGGGGTCTGGGCCCCGGGCAGCGCCACAAGATAGCAAGGATCCTGCCAAAACCAAACGAACCAGTTCGCTTGAAGGTATGCCCTGGAAGTATATGGTGGGCGCGGCGTGACGCTCAGCGGCGCAGCAGGCCCACCAGGTCGTCGATATCCGGCAATGGCGCACCGGTTCCCGCAGTGCTTTCGTCATCCGCCTCCAGCAAGCCGTCGGCCAGCGCGCGCTTGTCGCGGTGCAGGTCGACGATGCGCTCCTCGATGGTGCCGGCGTTGATCAGCCGGTACACCGTCACGGGGCGCTGCTGGCCGATGCGGTGCGCGCGGCCCATGGCCTGGTCCTCGGCGGCGGGGTTCCACCATGGGTCGGCGATGATCACGTAGTCGGCCGCGGTCAGGTTCAGGCCGAAGCCGCCTGCCTTCAGGCTGATCAGGAAGACATCGCCCTCGCCCGCCTGGAAGGCGGCCACGCGGCGCGTGCGCTCGGCCGCCGGCGTGGCGCCGTCCAGGTACTGCAGCGCGAGCCCGGCGCGCTCCAGGCCCTGGCGCAGCAGCTGCAGGAAATCGACGAACTGGCTGAACACCAGCGTCTTGTGGCCGCTGGCGGCCAGTTCGCTCGCCAGAGCGACGAAGGCGCGCAGCTTGGCGCCCTCTTCCCCCTCCCGCAGCTGGCTGCCGATTTCCGGCGTGGCCAGGCGCGGGTCGCACGCGGCGCGGCGCAGGCGCATGATCTGCGCCAGCACATGGATGCGCGCTTGCGATTGCTGCTGCGCCTGCGCGAGGGCGCGCGCCTTTACCCCTGCAGGCGCGCCTTGCGTGGCCTTGCGCACCGCCTCCACGCGCGCCAGCGCGGCTTCGGCCTGGGTCTGCGCTTGCCGGCGCAGCGCTTCGTAGTGCGCGGCTTCGACCGCGTCGGGCTCGACGCGGATCACCAGCTCCGTGCGCGGCGGCAGTTCGTCGAGCACCTGGGCCTTGGTCCGGCGCAGCACGAAGGGCGCGATCATGCGGCGCAGGCGCTGGCGGGCCTCGCGCACGCCGCCGCGCTCGATCGGATTGGCAAAATGTTCGTTGAAACGGGCCAGCGAGCCCAGCAAACCCGGGTTGCAGAAGCGCATCACCGACCACAGCTCGGCCAACCGGTTTTCCACCGGCGTGCCGGTCAATGCCATGCGGAAATCCGCCTGCAGCTCGAACATCGACTGCGCGCGCCGCGTGACGGCGTTCTTGAATGCCTGCGCTTCGTCAGCGACCACGGTATGCCAGTCGCGCGCGCAGAAATCCTGGCGCGCCTGCTGCAGCAGCGTGTACGAGACGATCACCAGGTCATGTGGGCCTGCCTGAGCCAGCAGCGTATCGCGCGCATTCTCTGCACCCTCTCCATAGACGTGGACATTCAGGGTCGGCGCGAAGCGTCGCGCTTCGGCGGCCCAGTTGCCGCACACCGAGGTGGGCACGATCACCAGCGCGGCGCCGCCGGCCGCGCGCGCCACCAGCACCGCCAGCGCCTGCACGGTCTTGCCCAGGCCCATGTCGTCGGCCAGGCAGGCGCCCAGCCCCGAGGCGGCCAGCGTCATGGCCCAGCGGTAGCCGGCTTCCTGGTAGGGGCGCAGCTCCGCCGCCAGCGTGGCGGGCACGGTGGTTGGCGTGTCGCGCGCCGCGCGCAGGCGGGCGATGCGCTGGCGGAAGCGGGCGTCGGGATCGATGCCCGCGCCGGCCAGCACGTCGTCCAGCCACGGCGTGGCCATCTGCGGCACGCGGATGCCGTCGGGAATGCGTTCGGCCACCGACGCCAGGTCGCGCAACTGGCCGCGCAGCGCGCGGGTCAGCGCCACGAAGACACCCTGCCCCATCGGCACAAAGCGGCCGGCGTGGCTGCCGGTCCAGTCGATCAGCTTGCCCAGCTCCAGCACCAGCCCCTCGGCCACGCGCAGCTCGCCGGCCAGCCGGTACCAGGCGCCACGGCTTTCGATGTGGACGCCGAGCTGCGGCAGGTCGGCGGGCACGATGCGGATTTCCTTGCCGCGCGGCCATTCCACAGCCTGCACCGCGGGCAGGCCGGGCAGCGCCTCCAGCACGGTCAGCGCGTCTTCGGGATCGTCCAGCGTCCAGGTATATTCACCGCCCGGCGGCGACTGCGTGACCAGCACCGGCAGCGCGGCGAAGACCTCGGCCACGCTGGCCAGTTCGGCATCGAGATCGCGCTGCGTGACCACCGTCTCGCCGCGCACCGCGGCCATCAGGCGTTCCCTGCCCGCGCCCGGCGCGAGCCGGGGCCCGAGCTGGCCCAGCGGCGTGACCACCAGCCGCATCGTGATACCGCGCCCGGCCACGCCGCCGATCGGCGCAACCTCCGCGCGCAGCCGCGCTTCGGCCTCGACCGTGCGCGAGCCGGCAGCCTGGTCGGCGTGGACCTGGAAATGGCCGGCCAGCGCGCGCAGCGTGCGATCGAGCTGGGCCTGGCCATCCTCCGGGATCGCCAGCCCGTCGCCGATCAGCCGCGCGGCGTCGAACTGCGCAGGGGTGAAGCGCAGCACCTTGAGCCGGTGCGGCCCGTCGCGCAGCACCGTGACCTGGCGCAGCGCCTCGGCCTCCTGGCGCGCCGCGGCGGGCAGCAGGGCCTCCATCGCCGGCGCCTCGCGCAGCGGCGGATAGAGGCGCAGCACGAAGCGGCCAGCGCTGTGCACGGCCTCCAGCGCGGGCGCGTCCTCGACCACCTCCAATGTCTGCGCCGGCGCGTGGGCGAGCACCACGGCCGGGTGGCCGACCAGCGCCATGGCGGCGGCAGCGCGGTCCAGCACATAGCGCCGGTTGTGCGAGGCATCGCGCCGGATCGCGCGCGCGACGCGCGCGTCCCACGGCTCGAGCCGGTCGTCCTCGGCCACGCGCGCCAGCGGCACCGGCCTGGGCTTGCCCCAGCCACGCGCGCCGCGCACTTGCTCCAACGGCTCGATGGTGGCCACCGCGCCGTCCGGCTCCAGCGTCAGCGCCCACAGCAGGCGGCGGCCGCCCTCGCCGGCGGCGACGGGTTCGGCGCTGGCGAGGGCGCGCAGCGCTTCCAGCGCCTGCTCCCAGCCAGGCTGGCCGGGTTCGGCATGCGGGTCGGAATGTGTGTTCAAAGGCACGACGAAATGGACTGGCGTCGGAAGCAAGCCCTGACGATGCAACCGTCGAGCCGGCAAACGCACGGAAATGAGGATTCTAGTCCGCCGCGGCGCTGGTTTCGTACGCTCTCCCCCCGCCACTCGCGTTGGCACCCATGCCCCCCGGGCTTACAATGTCGTTTTTGCTACTTTCACGGCGCTGGGAGAACAGACATGTCGATGGCGGATCGCGACGGCAAGATTTGGATGGACGGCAAGCTGATCGAATGGCGCGACGCCAAGATCCACGTGCTGACGCATACGCTGCACTACGGCATGGGCGTGTTCGAGGGCGTGCGTGCCTACAAGACGCCCGAAGGCACCGCCATCTTCCGCCTGAAAGAGCACACCCGCCGCCTGTTCAATTCCGCCAAGATCTTCCAGATGGCCATGCCGTTCGACGAGGCCACCCTGGAAGCCGCCACGCGCGAAGTGGTGCGCGCCAACAACCTGGAATCCTGCTACATCCGCCCGATCGTGTGGATCGGCTCGGAAAAGCTGGGCGTGTCGGCCAAGGGCAACACCATCCACGTGGCGATCGCGGCGTGGCCGTGGGGTGCCTACCTGGGCGAGGAAGGCATGGAGCGCGGCATCCGCGTGAAGACTTCGTCGTTCACCCGCCACCACGTCAACGTGTCGCTGGTGCGCGCCAAGGCCAGCGGCTACTACATCAACTCGATCCTCGCCAACCAGGAAGCGACCGGCCTGGGCTATGACGAAGCGCTGTTGCTCGACACCGAGGGCTACGTCAGCGAAGGCTCGGGCGAGAACGTCTTTATCGTGCGCAACGGCGTGATCTACACCCCGGACCTGGCCTCGTGCCTGGACGGCATCACGCGCGACGCCACGCTCACCATCGCGCGCGAGCTGGGCATCGAGGTGCGCGAGAAGCGCATCACCCGCGACGAGATGTACTGCGCCGACGAAGCCTTCTTCACCGGCACCGCCGCCGAAGTCACGCCGATCCGCGAGCTGGACGACCGCATCATCGGCGAAGGCCGCCGCGGCCCGGTCACCAAGCAGATCCAGGACGCGTTCTTTGCCGCCGTGGGCGGCACCAACGAAAAGTACAAGAAGTGGCTGACGCTGGTCTGAGCACCGGCCGCCAGCCCTCGTGCCCCGCACCCGCCGCCGTGCGCGCGGGGCACGCCTTGTTTTGACGAACAACAAGCCTCAATCCCCGCAACACCATGACGCAAACCGCCACCATCATCGAAATCGGCGCCGAAGACATTCCGCTGCACTGCCCCACCGCCAACACCCCGGCCTGGAACTACCACCCGCGCGTGTTCCTGGACGTGGCCGACACCGGCGAAGCCAAGTGCCCGTACTGCGGTACCGTCTACAAGCTCAGGCCGGGCACCGTGCTGAAGGGCCACCACTGATCCGAGCCGCCGGTTTTCGCACGACCCTGACGCTCCGGGCCGCCAGTTGGTGCTCCGGGGCGTTGCTGTTCCCGGCGATTGCGCCGGCGAACCGGCCCTCCGCGCCCCGCCCATGAAGAAAGCCCTCGTCATCGCCCCCAACTGGATCGGCGACGCCCTGATGGCGCAGCCGCTGTTCGCGCTGCTCAAGGCGCGCCATCCGCGCCTGGTCATCGACGCCCTCGCGCCCAAGTGGGTGGCGCCCGTGCTCGCGCGCATGCCCGAGATCGGCCGCGTGTTCCCGTCCGACCTGGCGCACGGCAAGCTGCAGCTGTCGGCGCGGCTGATGTTCGCGCAGCAGCTCAAGAACGAAGGCTACGACCTCGCCTACGTGCTGCCGAATTCGCTCAAGTCGGCGCTGATCCCGTGGCTGGCCGGCATTCCGCTGCGCATCGGCTACCGTGGCGAAGCGCGCTTCGGCATGCTCAACGTGCGCCATGCCAACCCGCCGCGCGACCACCGTCCGCCGATGGTCGAGCACTATGCCCGGCTCGCGCTCAAGCCCGGCGCGCGCTTGCCCGAGAACCTCTCCGAGCCGCGCCTGCGCGTCGACCCGGCGCGCGTGGCGGCCACCGCCGAGCGCTTCGGCATCGCCCCGCACACGCGCGTGATCGCGTTCTGCCCGGGCGCCGAGTACGGCCCCGCCAAGCGCTGGCCGGCCGGCCACTTCGCCAAACTGGCGCAGATGCTGCGGCGCTCCTACCCGTACGCGCAGATGATCACGCTGGGCTCGGCCAAGGACGCCGAGATCGCCGCCGAGATCGTCAAGGACGCACCGTTCGTGCGCAACCTGTGCGGCCAGACCTCGCTGGATGATGCCGTCGACCTGCTGGCGCTGTCCGAGGCCGCGGTCTGCAACGATTCCGGCCTGATGCACGTGACCGCGGCGCTGAACCGGCCGCAGGTGGCGGTCTATGGCTCGAGCGATCCGCGCCACACGCCGCCGCTGTCACAGGCTGCGAGTATCATGTGGCTGCAGCTGGAGTGCAGCCCGTGCTTCAAGCGCGAGTGCCCGCTGGGCCACCTGCGTTGCCTGAAAGAGATCGAACCCGAAATGGTCTTTGTTGAGCTGCGCAAGCTGCTGCACCGGCCCTGATACCCTGACACTGCCACCATGCCTCGTTTTGCCCGCCTGTTCGATTCTGCCGAAGACATCGTCGAAGCTTTCCGCGAGGCGCTCAAGCTGCGCGACGCCGAGGGCGCGCTGCGCCTGTGGCTGGACGAGGATTCGATCACCTGCGTGCTGCCCGACGGCCAGCGCATGATCGGCCACGAGCAGCTGCGCCAGGCGTTCTCGCAGCTGCTGGAAGAACAGCCGGTGCTGGTCGACGCGATCGAAACCAGCAGCCACGCATCGATGGCCGTGTCGATCTTCGACGTGACCGAGGCGCTGCGCTTTGGCAGCGACCGGGTCGAGGCCGACCTGTACGTGCACACCACCTATGTGCTGATGCAGAACCACGAAGGCTGGCGCCTGGCGCATGTCCACTGCAGCCCGGCCAACGCCGTGCAGGTGGCCGCGGTGGCTGCGGCACCCGGCCAGGCGCTGCACTGAGCCTTTGCCTGCCAGGCCGCGCGGCCCGGCTGCAACCGAGCAGGACTGCGAGACGGCAACACCGCAAGACTGTATTACCGAGCTGGCATGACGCAGCGCCCCGATCTCCTGACGCACCGTTTGCCTGTCGCCGCCGCGCCGCACGAGCATGGCCACGGCTACGGCGACGGCATCGACATGCCCTGGTGGCTGCGCGGCGGCCATGCCCAGACCATCATCCCCGCCCGCTTCACGCGCCGCCCGCCGCGCGTGGCGTTCCGGCGCGAGCGCTGGGACACGCCTGACGGCGACTTCATCGACCTGGACTGGACCACCCACCCGGTGCAGCCGGACACGCCGCTGGTAGTGATGTTCCACGGGCTGGAGGGCGATTCCGGCAGCCACTATGCGCAGGCACTGATGCATGCGCTGGGCACGCGCGGCTGGCAGGGCGTGGTCCCGCATTTCCGCGGTTGCTCGGGCGAGCTCAACCTGGCGCCCCGCTTCTACCACTCCGGCGACTCGGCCGAGCTGCGCTGGGTGCTGGAACGCGTGCACCGCCGGCACTGCGCCCAGGGCCGCAAGCTGCTGGTGGTCGGCATCTCGTTGGGCGGCAACGCGCTGCTGCGCCTGCTGGGCGAGGACGGCAGCGGTGCCAGCCATGTGCACGCCGCGGCCGCGATCTCGGCGCCGCTGGACCTGGCCGCGGGCGGCGCGGCGCTGTCGGCCGGCTTCAACATGCTCTATACGCGCATGTTCCTGCAGACGCTCAAGCGCAAGTCGCTGGCCAAGCTGCAGCAGTTCCCCGGCCTGTTCGACCGCGAGGCGATGCTGGCCAGCCGCGACCTGTACGCCTTCGACAACGTGGTCACGGCGCCGCTGCACGGCTATGCCGATACCGACGACTACTGGCGCCGCGCCGCCAGCAAGCCGGTGCTCGGCGCGATCGCCGTGCCCACGCTGGTGCTCAATGCGCGCAACGATCCGTTCCTGCCCGGGCGGCACCTGCCCGGCCCGGCCGACGTCAGCCCGCAGGTCTGGCTGGAACAGCCGGAGCACGGCGGCCATGTCGGCTTCATGACCCCGCATGAAGGCTGGCGGCGCCATCTGTGGCTGCCCGACAGCCAGTCGGGGGTGGCGTTCGGCGGCCATATCGAATGGCTGCCGGCGCGGATCCTGCGTTTTTTCGACAGCATGATGTAAAGCCGGCGGCGGCGTGCGTGGCGCCTTGCCGGCAGAGGAGACGGAGATGGACGACATCGTCAGGCAAGCCATGGCGCGCTGGCCCAACGTGCCCAATGCGTATGGCTGGCTCGCGCTGGACCGGCGCGGGCAGTGGCGCCTGCGCAATGAATACGCCCAGCAGCACGGCCTGTCCGGCGAGCCGGTGCGCAACGAAGCGCTGGTCGCCTTCATCGAGCGCAACTACCTGTGCGACGAGCGCGGCGCGTGGTATTTCCAGAACGGGCCGCAGAAGGTGTTCGTGGCGCTGGCGTACGCGCCATGGATCGTGCGGCTGCACCAGGGCGCGCTTTGCACAACCTCGCACCAGCCCTTTGCGCTGCAATCCTGCTACGCGGACGAGCATGGCAACGTGGTGCTGTCGGGGAAGGTCGACGGCGTGGACGGCACGCAGGTGGCGCTGCTGCACGACCATGACCTGGAAACCTTCAGCGGCAGCAGCACCTGGCACGGCGAGGCCTGCGGCACCGAACTCGGCCTGTTCCACCACGACGGCCACGACCTGCCGATCGAGCCGATCGCGGAGAGCGAAGTGCCGAAGCGCTTCGGCTTCGTGCGCCAGCCGGCGGCCTGACGCCGCCTGGCCCTGGCCGGGCCTGCCTCAGTTCGGTATGCCCTTGCTGTCCTGCTTGTCCTCGCGATACTGGCGTTCCAGCTGGTGCAGGCGGGCGTCGACCTCGGACAGCGTATAGAAGTCGCCGTCGCCGGCCTTGCGCGCGATCTGCAGCTGTTCGATCGCAGCCTGGTAGGCACCATCCATCGCATATTTTTCGGCCAGCGCCTGGTGCTGCTGCACCCGCTTGCCCTGGCCGGCGTATGCGCGCGCCAGCATCTCCCACCAATCGCTGCGGCTGGTTTCCTGGCGCGTGCGTTCGCGCAGGAAGCGCACCGCCTCCTCATAGCGGCCCGAGCCGAGCAGGGTCTCGGCATAGGCGACCGATACCGCATGAGAGAGCGGGAAGGCTTTCATCGAGGCCGTGGCCTGTGCCAGCGCCTCGGGCACGCGGCCCTGCGTGCGCGCCAGCTGGATCGCCATCACGTCCAGCATGGGGCTGCCCGAGCTTGCGCCCGGGATGGTGCCGTACAGCCGCCGCGCCTCGGCCAATTCCTGCTCGGCGGCGGCGGCACGGCCGAGCCGCTGCTCGGTGAAGGCGAGGCCGTAGTGCAGCGCCGGCGCCCGCAGCGTCGAGGCACCCGGCAGCTGCGCGCGCAGTGCATTGCGCAAGGCCTGCAGATCGCTCGGCGACGATTCCTGGATCACGCGCGCGCGCATCCGGGCGAACTCGTACTCGGGCGTATTGGGCACCTTGCGCGCGTTGGCGTGGCTCACGCGGTCCTGCATGTCGGCGAGACGCTCCGAAGTCAGCGGGTGGGTGCGCACATAGGACGGCACCGAGCTTTCCGAGATGCCGGACACGCGCTGCAGCCGCGCGAAGAAATCGGGCATGCCCTGCGGGTCGAAGCCCGCCGCGGTCATGATCTGGAAGCCGACACGGTCGGCCTCGCGCTCCGCGCCGCGCGAGAAGGACAGCTGGTTGGCAACGGCGGCGCCCTGCCCGCCCATCGCCAGCGCCGCCGCGGCATCGGGGCTGCGCGTGGCGGCGAGGCCGGCCAGCACCATCGACGCCAGCGCAATCCACATCGACTGGTCTTGCGACGTGATGCCGCGCGCGATATGGCGCTGCATCACGTGGCCGATTTCATGGCCCAGCACCGAGGCCAGTTCCGACTCGGTATCGGACTGCACCAGCAGCCCGGTATGCACGCCGATATAGCCGCCCGGCAGCGCGAAGGCGTTGATGCTGCGGTCGCGCACCGCGAACAGGTCAAAGCCGGTGGCAAAGGTACCGGCGCCGGTCGAGCCCGAGATATTCTGCCGCCGCGCCGCCTGCACCAGCCGGTAGCCGAGCGCGTTCAGGTAGTCCGACAGCAGCGGATCCGGCACGTACAGCGGATCGCGGCGGATATCGCGCATGATGCGGTCGCCCAGGCGCTTTTCCATGTCGGGCGACAGCGATGCCGTGGACGGGTCGCCCAGGTCAGGCAGCTGCACCCCGCCACTCTCGACCACCGGATTGTTGGTGCGCAGGCCGAACTCGGACTTCTGGCCCGCCTTGATGCTGCGGTTCAGGTTGTCGTAGACCTGGTCGCTCGCCTCGCCGGACAATGATGGCACCGGCTCCGGCGCCCGCATGGACGCGACCGGCCTGGCCGGCGCGGCCGCGGCAGAGGCCGGGGCAGCGGCCGGTATTCGCGTCGTCGCCTGCGGCCACGCCGGCGACGCCATGCTCAGCGCCAGCAGCGCAGCCAGCGACCGCCGCCATGGCGACCCGGGGCGACCATGATGTGACGCCGAACCGGCAGGCGCGGCATCCGCAGCGGCACAATGGCCGGGCGCGGCAGACCTGCGAAGCGATGGTTGTTTTGGCATGTTGCTATGATAGCGGCCTCCGGTGGCCGTTCCCATCAGACGGTTCTCCTCCCCGCCAAAGGCCTCCTGCACCAAGCCCTGCCATGACCCAGCTCACCCATTTCGATACCGCCGGCCAGGCCCACATGGTCGACGTCGGCGACAAGGCCAGCACGCACCGCGTAGCCGTGGCCACCGGCACCATCACCATGCTGCCCGACACCTTCGCGCTGGTGCGCGACGGCAGTGCCAAGAAGGGCGACGTGCTCGGCATCGCGCGCGTGGCCGCGATCATGGCCACCAAGCGCACCGCCGACCTGATCCCGCTATGCCATCCGATCGGGCTGACCAAGGTCGCGGTCGACTTTGCGCTCGACGAGGCCAGCGCCACCGTCGCCTGCACCGTCCGCACCGAGACCCGCGGCCAGACCGGCGTCGAGATGGAAGCGCTGACCGGAGTGCAGGTGGCGCTGCTGACGATCTACGACATGTGCAAGGCGGTGGACCGGGGCATGGTGATCGGCAACGTGAAGCTGCTGGAAAAGCATGGCGGCAAGTCCGGGGACTGGTCCGCGAACCCTTGATTCATAAGGCTTTCCAGACAGTCACTGTTGACCGCACTGTGCAACACCTGCGGCGCCGCTGGCGCAGCACGATGATGACGGAAGTGCACAAAAATTCGATCTTGCTCCAATCCTGCTCCATCGGAGACAGGAATGGCTTCCATATCCCGCAGAGGCGACGGATGGCAGGTACGTGTTCGTCGCAAAGGTTTCCCGCTTGAAGTAAAGACATTCACCACTCGGCACGATGCCGAACGGTGGGCAAGGTCCGTCGAATTAGAGATGGACCGGGGTAGTTTCGTCAGCCGCAGTGAGGCTGAATCGACCACCCTTGGGGATGTTCTCGAACGCTACATAACCGACATTTGCCCGTCGATGCGTGGCGGCACTGAAGACACCATTCGGCTACGTGCGATGTGTCGCACGAGACTTGCCAAACTGAGCATGGCTGCGCTGACGCCAATGGCAATCGCCGACTATCGCGATGAACGACTGAAGCAAGTACGGGCGGGCACTGTGATTCGCGAACTGGCTTACCTATCCTCAATCATCAACCACGCACGGCGCGAATGGGGCATCAACATCACAAACCCCGTCGCATCGGTTCGAAAACCAGCGATGCCACAGGGACGAGACAGGGTACTGTCGGCAGAGGAAGAATCTCGATTGCTGACTGCGCTGGCACCGACCGGACGCCGGAATCCGTGGCTTCGACCAATGGCAGTTTTGAGCTTGGAAACGGCCATGCGGCGGGGTGAGCTTTTGCAACTTCGTTGGCAGAACATCGACTTCGAAAGCCAAACTGCCTTCCTGCCAATGACCAAGAACGGAACTGCACGGACGGTGCCCCTATCCCGGAAGGCAGTAGCCCTGCTGAAAGAACTACCGCGTTGGATGGATGGAAGCGTATTCCCAATCAATGCACCGGCGCACCATCAGGCGTTCAAGCGGGCATGTAAGCGAGCTGGACTGGTTGACCTGCGCTGGCACGACCTGCGTCATACGGCGATAACCCGGCTGGCGACAAAGTTGCCGAACCTCATCGAACTGGCGGCAGTCTCCGGGCATCGCAGCCTGACCATGCTGAAGAGGTACTACCATCCTTCCGCCGCCGAACTGGCGAAAAAGATCGGCTGAGCGGACTGGTACTCGTAAAGGAAGGACGTCGGTTTGACGGTGGCCTTCCTGCTACACGGCACCAAGGAGTTGTTGCCTGTCGCGCCCGGCGATGCTATCAGTCTCCATCGAACCCTCTACGCGTTGACAGGCCCTCAATGGAATCAAACCAGCGAATCTTTTATACACGTGATCAGGTAAAGCTAATTACTGACGCATACCGGCATGTTTTTGGTCCCCTCTGTGCCGAACTGCGGGAATATTGGGACTTGGATCGGAAGCGTGATTGGGGTTGCCTGACAAGCGATTTCCACGTCGCAACTTTCGATCAGTATGAGGAAGCCAGTGCGCTTGCGATGCGGGTCGAGGCAACCGTTTTCGATCCCGTTCAACGTGGACATGCCCTACGTGATGCGACACGGAAGACAGGGGTTGGCCTGAGTCTCGGGCCTTGCCCTTGGACAGATCACGGACTGTTTCAATCTTATGAGCAGAATAAAGGAAAGGGGCGATTGACCATCATCCTCGGTCACGATTGGTATCCCATCGTCCCCGCGCGTGCGAAGACGCCACACCCTGTGGATGTGCCCTTGTCGCGCTATGCTGGGTTGCGTGGCCTAACTAAGTACATCAATGTCGGCGCCGTACCCGCGTCCATCATGGACAGATCGGAGATGCTGCTCTTCTTGAACTTTAAGCCTGACTTTCGACCGCCCAACTCACCGACAGTAGGTCCCTTCGAACCATATTCCCGCTGTTCAGAGGGTTTCAATGCGCTCGTCGATGCAGTCAGTAGAACCTTCAAGGTTCAGGTCATTAGCTGGGGAGCAAACGTTTGGGAACTGCTAAGGAAGCAGGTTGCCGACCTACGGAAGCCCCTCGGGATTTGCGTTCATGCCCGTTCACCGGAAGGTTTTGGTCGCCCCTTGGAACTGATCTGCGGTCAACGCAGTATTCCTTACCTACCTCTTGCTCACCCTTGCGACAGGCGCAACTTCAATGAGCAGCACGCCGCCCATGCAAAGGAAGGATTTATCAGAATGGGGCTTGGCGGCACAGGCAAGGTATCACCGCTCTAAAAATCAAACTGTACGAGGAAGCGTGATCCGACACCCCTTCCGATAGTTGTGACAGCCCCAGAACGAACCGTCCTTACCTTGCCGCTCCACCATCTTCACACCGCAGGCCGCACAAGTCGGGGTCTGGTAATCACCCTCAAACGCCCGCGCCAGTAGCATTGCTTGTTTGTCTGGGCCCAAGGCTCTGATGCGCCTCGACAATGCCAGCGCCGTCCAGTAGTTGGATGCCTGCTTCAGCGGCGTAATCCTTAACCGGCTGCCCGATGAAGCCTGCCAACGACCAGAAGACGCCCCGCTTCACCTTTTTCGAGTGCAGGACCCCGCCGAGTGCCCGAACCGGTTCTACCTTGACGGGGGCACGCCATGCGGGTTGCGCTGGTCCAACACCCCACGACTTGGCTATTGCAAGCCACTGACATGACGACGGAGGCTATCGAGGCGGCCGCCGAAATCAATCTGACCTGTGACTTCCGGCTGCATCAGTTTCGACTTGCATGGGCTCTAGTAAATTGCCGTGCATGCCGACGTAGGGCGCTTGGGCCGTTGCGGTGCTACCGCCTGCTATCCCAGAAGAAAAGATGATGCTTAAACTAAAGAAAATTTCAATTGAAAATTCTGGCGCAATAGAAAATTTTGATGTTGAGCTTCCTTTCACGGCTGACGGGTTGCCGAAGCCGCTGATCCTTGTCGGTGAAAATGGGGCCGGCAAGACGACAGCCTTGTCATTCATTGTTGACAGCCTTCTCCAAGTTGCAGCAACGAAATTCAATGATGTGTTAACGCCGCAAGGTCTCGGCACGCTTTACTACCGTCTAAGAAGTCATGACATTCGGGTCGGAGCAACGTCTTCCCTTACACACATCCGCTATGAATATCAGGGGCAGGATGTGCACTATGTGGACCGAGTTGGCGCGGGCGCTGATATAGCTCAAATCCGGCAACGACTGGCCGTACCGCCAGAACTGCCAATGAACGGCACCGAGACAACTGAAAAATGCTGGACCCCGAATGTAGAGCAGGCCGCCGCGACTATGCGAGATGGAGCATATGTCTTCTTCCCGAGCGGACGCAGAGAGATACCTCACTGGTTGCAAGAGAAGGGGCTACATCCTGAGCGTTACTCAACCCAACAAAGGTTTTCCAATAACCTAAGTAAGACGCTGATTGTGGAGACCGCCGCTGAAGATACCGCGATTTGGATTATGGACGGCTTGCTTGATCGAGCCATGCAATACCCTGAGGCCGGGATCATCGTCGCGAATCAAATCTTGCAGGCCATCTTGGAGGACCCGACTGCGCACTTCGCAGTCGCGCCACGCAACGTCTGGCCTCGCGTACAAATCTATACCGGGGTAGCTGCCGGGGCCTTGCCTCTTCCGAATCCGCGTCGAATGGCTATCCCTTCTCTCGCACACCTATCCGCTGGGCAGTCAATGTTGCTATCGATGTTCGGAACGATTGCGAATCAAGGTACGCTGCAGCAAAGGCGAAGCCTTCAGGATGTTGAGGGGATAGTGGTCATCGACGAAGTCGAGGTCTATCTCCATACGCACCTACAGCGGACAGTTCTTCCAAGATTGATAAGGCTGTTCCCGAAGGTGCAGTTTGTGGTAACCACCCATAGTCCGGCTTTCCTGATGGGAATGAGAGACGAGTTTGGAACGGATGGCTTCGAGATTCGCGACATGCCAACTGGCACGCGAATCGACGTGGACCAATTTAGTGAGATTGGGGCGGCGGTTGAAGCTTTGAGTCAATCGACTGCGTTCCGAGATGAAGTCAGGGCTGAAGTCGCACGAGAGAATGAACGCCCCCTTCTCATAGTCGAGGGAAGAAGTGACGCGATTCTCATCGAAGGACTGTGGCGCATATCCACCCATGCCCCACCCCCGTTTAAGATCATGACAGCAAAGGGGAAACGTGGCCTTCGGTACCTGCTTGAAGACGAACAGTTCATTAGCGAAGTTGGCGAGAATCAGCGCGTTCTAGGTCTATTTGACTTCGATGAGGCGTTCGATGACTGGAACGGATGCCATCGGAACTATCCCAACCGGGAAGGTGACGACGAATCGGGGTTACTGCGAAGGCATATCGCCAAGCAAATTTTTGCCGGGTTGCTCCCTGTGCCTGCCGGGCGAGGAGTACAGGCCGGGGAACGGTTCGCGGCAAACTCTACCTTCACAATTGAACTGTACCTGCCGGACGAACTATTGGCAGCAGGTCAGAATCTTGACACCGAAATCTTCCCCGGCGACTTTGCCATCAGAAAGTTCCGTGGCGACAAGGTAGCGTTCGCCGAAAGAGTATCTGCTGCGGGTGAGCTTTTGCCTCATTTCGAGCCGCTTCTTGCTCTCATACGACGAGTCTTGATCGATTGACGACCAGACCCCATACATAACAAGAAAAAAGGATGCCGCGCAGGCATCCTTGATCGTTCGTGGCACGGTCGGTTATGACGCCGACAGCTTCTGGATTCTGTCGTCCACCGCCTTCAGCAGGCATGCCGAATCGGTGCAGGCGTTCCGCTCTTGCTTCATCCATTCGACTTGTTGCGCCTTCAAGCTGTTGACATCGGCGGACTTCGCCTTAGCGGCGCTGTAGGTGGCAGCCAGTCGCTTGTCCGCATCGGCGGTCTGAGGCGAAGAGCAAATCAACTTCTCAATCTTTGACGCCGCCTTGCTGCAATCGAACGAAGCCTCGATGACAGTCTTCTCTGGGGCGGCAGGTGCCGTGGCGGCAATTGCCGGTGCATCCTTGGCTTCAGGTGCAGGCGCTGGCGCTGCAGGTATTGCGGGTTCCTGAACAGCCGCTTGCAGGCTTGGATTCGGGACCGTTACGGCTTGCTGCTGCGCAGCAACTTGGTCAGAAGGCTTATCTTCTTGGACCGGGGCAGCAGCGGGACTGGCAGGTTCATTCTGGACTTCTGCAACTTGTTCCTTCATGGTCGCACCTGACCCGAATGCTGTGTTGACTACATCCTCCAGCGGCACCAGCTTTGACAGCCCCACCGCCATGATGCAGAAGGCGGCGACAGCAGCGATAGCTTGCGGTCCAAACTGCCAAAAGGCTTTTTGCGCAGCCAAGTCCGCAGCGCCTCGGGCGAAGACGTAGTCGGGCATCGCGAACTGCCGAAAGGCGTCGCCAATGCGAGATGCCAGTGGTCCGGCGACCATGAACGCTACCGCAAAGCCTCCGATCACGATGGCAGTGCCCTTGTCACCCGCCAAGAATGCTTGGTAGGCGAGAAATCCAAAGATGGCGGCGCCGACGATGCCAAAGAAGACGCCGAGGCCCCAACCAAACGCCTTCTCAAAGTCAGCCTCCGCCGCAGCGGCTTCGGCGGCTGCAATATCAGCCCCACAGTGCTTGCACCGAATTGCTGCATCTTGAATGTCTTCACTACAGAACGGACATTTCTTCATATCTCTCCCCGTAAATCTGAAATCCCACCCTTGACTGCGCAGTCGTGCCAGTGCGCTTTGATCCACACGGCAGGTGCAGTCATCTAGAATGAACGTTGGCGCAAATAAGGTACATGTACCCTAGAACCAGCCGCATCATATCTGAATGATGCGGGGGTGCCAAACCTCAGCAGTCAACGCCAGAACACCACCCTTGTCGCCCTTGGCGATGCGATTCGACGCATCCGCAAAGAGCGGGGCTTGTCACAGGAACAACTGGCCTTGTCCGCAGAAATCGACGTGAGTTATCTGGGACGGGTGGAACGTGGCGACAACAACGTCGCAGTTCTCAGGCTTGAGCGCATCGCCGAAGCACTTGGTGTGACGATGGCTAAACTGATGGCCGAAGCAGGCTTATGAGGTAGCCGCCGATTGCGCGGTCACGGCTTCCCGGACCCGCATGATGGTTTGCCTGCTGGTCTTCATGTCTCGGGCGATCTGCGCAACCGACATACCAGCACTAAGTCGATCCACCACCACAGCACGCTGCTCTTCAGACAAGGCAGATGGCCTGCCAAACGCCTTGCCTTCAGCCTTAGCACGACGAAGACCGGCCTGAGTACGTTCTATAAGAAGGTCGCGTTCGAATTCGGCCACCGCGTTGATGACCTGCATGGTCATCTTCCCTGCCGGGCTGGTCAGGTCAACGCCACCAAGCGCCAGACAGTGAACGCGGACGCCAGCGGCTTCCAGCCGTTCCACCGTTGCCCGGACGTCGATGGCATTGCGCCCCAGCCGATCCAACTTAGTTACGATAATCACATCGCCGTCTTCCAGCTTGTCCAGCAGCTTGGAGAAGCCTTTCCGTTCGGAAGCGGCCACCGAACCCGACACAGTCTCCGCGATGATGCGCTGCTTGGCGACGCTGAATCCCGCCGCCTCGATTTCCTTCACTTGGTTCTCAGTCGTCTGGTCCGCAGTTGATACCCGGCAATACGCAAACAGTCGTGACATCCGCACCTCATGTGTCCGTAATGGGAGTACGAAATATACACCCTGTCCACAAGGTTTACAAGCCTACTTTCGGACATGGGTCTGGACGGGGGTCCGGCAGTGGACGGTTTCGGACATACTGCTTATCGAACCGTGGACCGTTGCTAGGGGAAGCAATGACAAATGATCCAGCACATGTCATCGAAACCGCCTGCCGGTATCTCTCTAAAGATGATCCCGCTGGCGCCGCTCATGCCATCGCCACTGAATACCCTTTCGCACCGAAGCCGAACGGTAGCCAAAGCTACCCGGCACGGTTCATGACCAAGGTGTTCGTCCGAGATGGATTCATCGATCGCTATCGCGGGACGCGGTTGGTCTTTCCGCCCGTTCTGCGGTTGCTGTCCCTGTACTTGCCAAGTGAATTCCCATATCACAAGAACTGGAAGATGAACGAGTGTCACCCGGCCTACTGGGAATTGTTGGCAACCATAGATCATGTCATTGCTGTTGCCGGGGGCGGATCAACCGACGAGGCGAACTGCGTGTCCTGTTCGATGCTGACCAATGGCATCAAGTCGAACTGGACGCTCGAACAGTTGCAATGGACGCTTCTCCCTGAGGGCGACATCGAGAAATGGGATGGCATGGCCGGTTGGTTCCTCAATGAGATTCGTCGGAACCCCGCCCTGCTGGATGAAGGACCGGCAGCGGCCTATCTGAAGCAATGGTACGGACCGGCGAAGGAGTTCGTTCGTACATCTCCCATCGATGCGCTGTGACTGGCGTAGTCGCTCGGTTCGAGACGGGTACTTCGAAAGCGGCGATTCGACACGGGTTTCGACCGGTTGAATATCGAACCACTTGCGTCCCGGTTCGCCTGACCCATACCCATTTGGGACCAGCCGGTCACTTGTCTTCACTCCCTGCGGTCGTGCGCTTCGCGAGGACGGGAGCCAAGATCAACATCCATATCTCGGCAAGACATGTGCATATCGACCGGACGGACGCGGCGCACCCCGGTTACCAAGTAGCCACAGGAAAAAGAAAAAAACCAGTTCTTGTTTTTTCAACCTTTGGACAACAGGACACCCCTAAAGGGGTGTGTCCGTGTCTGTCCGTATTAGGTCGGTGATTTCAGTCCAAGGACCAATCGATCTGCCGTGGCTGTCCGCTTGTCCACGAAGACTAGGTATTCACCCAGTAGTAGTCGCCGTGGTTCCCAACGCGACCCTCGCGAATCAGTTGCTTGACAGCACGTTCAAACGCCTTGCGCTGCGAATCAGCCGTACCCGTACTGATGCCCGCTTCGATTGCAGCAGGTTTCCACTTGTCCTTATGAACAACCAAGGCAGGGCCGAACATGCCAACATCCTCTTGCAGTTCGGCATCCGGTGTTTCGCCGAAGACATCGGCAATATCCCGCAATACACCAAGCGCCTTCACCGAACTGGCAGCCAGACGCGTCTCTGACTTATTCCGGGACGGTACATCCAGCGGAATCAGTACGCCGGCAGTCTCACCATCACCCAAGGATACGCCCTCGATCTGAAAGTGGAATTCGAAGTCTTCAGGGCCATCCTTCATCTTGGTGCATTGAAGAACCCGGAGATCGCCGCTACGGCGTTCAACCCGGTATTCGTGGTCCATAGCTGCTTTCAGTGCCGATGCGCCACGTGCCCGATCTTTCTCGCTGTTCCCGGAATGGTGAACGATCACGACCGACGCATTGAGCGGAATACGCAGGTGCGTGTCGATCTTGCTTATCAGACGGTTCACGTCGGTGTTGCTGTTCTCGTCACCACCAAAGTTACGTGCCAGCGTGTCGATGACGACCATGCAGGGCTGACCAGCCGGAACCCGCCTTGCGATCTTCTGGGACAAGTCGCTGGCCGCGTCATCGTCTGAGAGAGAGACAGGGAACTTCAATACGTGCAAGGGCATCTCTTCACCGGCAATGCCTTTCGTCCTCGCCCACGCCCTCATCCGGCGACGAAAGCCCGGAACGCCTTCGCCGACAATATAGAAGACCGGGGCGGTTTCCACCGCTTGACCGTGCCAGTCAGTGCCGGTTGCAACACAACACGCCCAATCAAGTGCGATGAAGCTTTTGCCGCTACCGGATGCACCGAACAACATGCAGGACGTGCCCTGTTCCAAGACACCATCGATCAGCCAGTCGGTAGATGCCGTCTCGGCCATGAAGTCAGCAGCCTGAACGAAATCATCACCACTGACAGATTTTTGCGACACCGGCAACGCAGCGATTTGGGCACCCTTCTGGGCACTGTCACTCGACAGCGCCTTCGCAATGGTCATCTGGCCGTAGGTCTGGCCAGCGGAATGATCTTCATCCCATTTCGACCGGATCAGCGCAGACTCGCGGAACAGGCGGTCGATCTGGTCAGCGTCTTGCGTCCAGTACGCCAACAGGTTTGCCAGTGCCTGATCTGCGTCCGACTGGCTTCCATAGCCAGACCAATCGCCATACGTGAACAACTTGGTGAATTTTTCGCTGTTACCAGCACGCGTCGCCCGCGCAAGAATTGCTTCATCGCCGAGGTCGCCATTGCTGGATTGCGTCAACGGCAAGACGTTGGAATCAACTTCATTGGCAGCCGAAGCCTTCGTGTATTGCTTCGACAGCCAGTCAATTGCTTCCTGCTTGTTCGTTACTTCATTGGCGGCAGCGCCGAAGACGTGCCCGGTGACCGTGAAGTATCGCGGACTGCCCTTATCGTAAAATTCGAGGCGGTTGTCCGGCCCTGACTTACCGCAACGAGGGAGCGTACCCTTCACGAGGATATGAAGGCCGTCACCGCTAGGCGAATACTCGACGTATGCACCGTCGAACTGCTCGACGATTTGTTGCGCCCACGGTTCGAGACTGTCATCAATGGACAAAACGTGGTCCAGATCAATACCGCAATTGCCGTCACGCAGCATCATCCCGATGCCATCGAACCTACCGCCTTCGTAGGCCGTGCGGACTTCTTCGAAAGTTGCCCAAGTTGTCGGGTCGTTCGGCTTAGCGTACTGGCCGTTCGCTTGCAAAGGCGGCTTGGTCCAGTCGTTGCCCTTTTTAACCCACCGCCACAGGACCCACTGCGGGCGGCTGTCCTTCATGGATGCAGGAATGCCATCAAAGTTGACCTCAAGGCAGTCCGGCCTTTGTTGGAGGGGAAGCGCCGACATCATTCAGCACCTCGCGAGAAGGTCATTGCCAGAAAGAGCGGGACAGACGGCGATTGGAGAAAAATTACATAATTGGTTTGATTCATTGGTTGTTGCGCACAATTGCGCATAGCAATCGGTCTCCCTCGCCGGGACTGGCAGCATAGGCGCGAGCGGACGCACCGCATGGCGCAGGAACGCGACCAGACGGCAAGGAAGCCTCGGGTATTGAATTGAGTTCTCGGAGACGAATGGCCGCAGCAGACGCAGGAACGCCATGCGAGTTGCCAAGACGCAAGAGGGCCGAGAACGGCTTAGGTACTGCTAAGGGAATTCATATAGCGCCCGACCAGAACAGTCGAAGCGTTGCGGCAGAAGCCGCTCAGTGGTGTTCAGCCAAAGACATGAACGAAAATCAAGTAATACATATTATGCCACGGCTGGGAAGTTCTTGTCAAACGAATCCTTGACATGTAGTCGAATTTGTTGCTGGGCTACGCCATTTGGCAGTCAGCGCAACAGTGCCCCGAAGTCACCGGCCCTGCCACGGCTGCAACCGGCGATGCCAGACGTCGTCCCACGCTTGCTCATGTACCGCAGGGATGGGCATCGGGTCTCCTTCAGGATTGATCGTGCATCGAGGCTGACCAGTTCATCTGTAATGCCTGCGTCACCCACAAGCAATCCGCCATCGGGCTATCACAACCTGCTGCCGTATCTTGCGGACAGGACCTTAACCGGGAATACGTGTTGTGGCAGATCGATCACACGCATGTTGCGAGATAGTTGTCTTACCTGCACAACAACGTGACCCGCCCGATACCTCGCGCCCGGAAGGCATAATACGAGTCCTCGCCTTTCCCCAAGCGACTTTCGGACGACAAGCCAAGAATGACCGCACTCGAAAAACTGCTCGACGCCTTCCGCCAAGCCGCCGCGTCCGAACGCGAGAAAGGAACCTACTTCGAAGAGTTGATCATCTGCTACCTGCGCAACGAAGCCACTTACCGCGACCTGTACAGCGATGTGTGGACTTATGCACAGTGGGCGGACGTGCAGGGTCTGGACAAGCGGGACGCCGGTATTGACCTTGTCGCGAAGACCCAAGGGACAGGCGAGTATCACGCCATCCAATGCAAGCTGTACGCACCGGACTACAAGGTCCAGAAGAGCGACATCGACAGCTTCTTTACGGCGTCCGGCAAGAAGCCGTTTGTGCGCCGGATCATTGTCGCCACGACGAATCATTGGAGTGACCACGCCGAAGATGCCCTGTATGACCAGCAGCCACCGGTCAGCAAGATCGACCTGACCGCCCTTGAAGAAAGTCAGATCGATTGGGACCAGTACCAGCCGAAGGCGGCACCGGTCATCAAGGCCAAGAAGCAGTTGCGTCCGCACCAAGTCAGTGCGTTGAACGCAACTGTTCATGGTCTGGAAGCTGCTGACCGGGGCAAGCTGATAATGGCATGCGGTACAGGGAAAACTTTTTGCAGCCTGAAGATCGCCGAAACCTTGGCCGGTGCAGGCAAGCGGGTACTCTTTCTTGTTCCAAGTCTGTCCCTGCTGTCCCAGACCCTGACGGAATGGACGCAAGAAAGCGAGACGCCGCTGCATAGCTTCGCGGTGTGTTCTGACAGCGACGTGGGCAAGAAGCGCAAGAAGGAAGACGACGCTGTTCAGACCTTCGTCCATGAATTGCGCTATCCGGCCACTACGGACGCGGCCCGGCTGGCGGCGGAGATGGCGAAGCGACATGACGCATCGCACATGAGCGTCGTCTTCAGTACCTACCATTCCATCGACGTAATTAGCCGTTCCCAGAAGGAGTTCGGGCTTGCTGACTTCGACCTGATCGTCTGCGACGAAGCCCACCGCACAACCGGTGCGACCTTTGGTGACGACGACGAAAGCGCCTTCGTCCGGGTCCACGATGCCAACTACATCCGGTCTGCCAAGCGCCTGTACATGACCGCAACGCCGCGCATCTATGGCGATTCGGCCAAGGCGACGGCTGAACGTGACAACGTGGCGCTCTGCTCGATGGACGACAAGGCGCTGTACGGTGAAGAATTGTTCGTCATCACCTTCTCCGAAGCCGTCAAGCGAGAATTGCTGGTCGATTACAAGGTGATTGTGCTGGCAGTCGAGGAAGCGCATGTCAGCCGCCGCCTGCAAGACCTGCTACGAGACGACAACAACCAGTTGAAAGTTGACGATGCAGCCCGAATCGTCGGCTGCTGGAAGGCGCTTTCGAAGCAGGACATGACCGGCGACTTGGTAGACGACGACGCCGCCATGAAACGCGCCGTGGCCTTCTGTCAGGTCATCGAGGTTTCGAAAGGGGCGAAGACGCACAAGGTCAGTTCGAAGCAGATCGCCGGAATGTTCCAGGCTGTTGTCGAGGCGTATCAGGAAAGCGAGGAAACAGAGGACTTCGAACAAGCGGCCCGGCTTCACTGCGAAGCCGACCATGTGGACGGCGGCATGAACGCCAGTGTGAAGGAAGCGAAGCTGGCATGGCTGAAATCCGAGACGCCGGAGAACACCTGTCGCATTCTCAGTAATGTCCGTTGCCTGTCTGAAGGTGTAGACGTTCCGGCGCTGGATGCCGTGCTGTTCCTAACGCCCCGCAACTCGCAGGTGGACGTGGTGCAGTCTGTAGGCCGGGTCATGCGCATTGCGCCCGGCAAGAAGCGCGGGTATGTGGTGTTGCCAGTGGTGATTCCGGCTGGCGTCGAACCGCATGAAGCCCTGAACGACAACAAGACCTATGCCGTCGTGTGGCAGGTCTTGCAGGCGCTGCGTTCGCACGATGACCGCTTCGACGCGATGGTCAATAAGCTGGACCTGATTGGCAAGGACACCAGCAAGATGGAAGTCATCGCCATCACGGACAAAATCCAGAAGAAGCAGGAAAGGACGAAGGGCACCAAGAACAAGGACGCCGGGCGCGATGAGTTCAACCTTGGCAAGAAGACGAAACGGCGTCCTAAGCAGGAACAGCAGCAGGAAATGCAGTTCGAAATCGGTGAGATCGAGAAGGCCATCTATGCCAAGCTGGTCCAGAAGGTCGGCAACCGGCACCATTGGGAAGATTGGGCCAACGACATCGCCAAGATTGCCCGGACCCATATCGACCGCATCACCGGCATCATCGAAAAACCGGCAAACGCCAAGGAACGGGAAGCCTTCCACGCCTTTGCCCATGAACTGCGGGATGACCTGAACGGCAGCATCACGGACGGCGAAATCGTTGAAATGCTGGCGCAGCATCTCATCACCAAGCCGGTGTTCGATGCACTGTTCCAAGACTACAGCTTTGCCCAGCACAACCCCATGTCCATCGCCATGCAGAACGTTCTGGACGTGCTGCATGAACACCGGCTGGACAAGGAAGCGGACACGCTGGAAAGGTTCTACGCCAGTGTGAAACTGCGGGCCGAAGGCATCGACAACGCGGCAGGCAAACAGAAGATCGTTGTGGAGTTGTACGATAAATTCTTCCGCAATGCCTTCCCCAAGATGACCGAGCGACTTGGCATCGTCTATACGCCAGTTGAAGTTGTGGACTTCATCATCCACAGCGTCGCCCACATCCTGCAAGCCGAGTTCGGGCAAACCCTTGGCAGCAAGGGCGTGCATATCATCGACCCGTTCACAGGCACCGGCACCTTCATAACCCGGCTGCTGCAAAGTGGGCTGATCAAACCGGAAGAACTGCCGCACAAGTACAAGCACGAAATCCATGCCAATGAGATCGTGCTGCTGGCCTACTACATCGCAGCCATCAACATCGAGGCCGTGTACCACGGCACCGTTGGCGGCAAGTACCAGCCCTTCGAAGGTATCTGCCTGACCGACACCTTCCAGTTGTATGAAAAGGAAGACATGGTGGATGCCCTGTTGGCAAACAACAGCGCCCGCCGCAAACGCCAGAAGAAGCTGGACATTCGCGTCATCATCGGTAATCCGCCGTATTCAGTCGGTCAGAAGGATGACCATGATGAAGCAGCAAACATTCGATATCCAAGCCTTGATCAGTCCATCAGAGAGACCTATGTGCGAAGGTCCACTGGCAATCCGCGCAGCCTCTACGACAGTTACGTCAGAGCATTTCGGTGGGCAAGCAATCGTATAGGTAACGCGGGGATCATCGGCTTCGTAACCAATGCAGGATTCGTCGACGGTAAAGCCGCCGATGGAATACGTCTTACCCTTGCCGAAGAGTTTTCCAGTATTCACATTTTCCACCTACGTGGATTACGCGGGCAAAAGACCTCTGGCGAACGAGCAAAAAGAGAAGGCGGCCAGATATTTGGCATGGGAAGCGCAGCAGCCATTGCGATCACCATATTGGTCAAGAATCCCAAGGCGGCGACGCATGGTCAGATTTACTTCCATGACATTGGGGATTACCTCACCCGCGATGAGAAGCTTGCAAAAATTGCGGGCTTCATGAGCATTGACGGCATTGCGAAGGAAGATGGCTGGAAGAGTATTACGCCGGACGCTCATGGGGATTGGATCAAGCAGCGCGTAGACGATTTTTCGGACTACATTGCTATGGGCGATAAAAAGGGCGTAGATTCTGGCAACCTCTTTGAGAACTATACGAGTGGGGTTAAGACGAATCGTGATAGCTGGGCCTACAACTCATCTAGGTCTTCTCTTGCATCAAATATGGAAAGAATGATTTCTTTCTACAACGATTGCGTGCATGCGAGAAACCACGATGACATTAATGACCCAAGCAAAATCGCTTGGTCATGGGTGCTTCGTGGTCGTTTTGAGAAGGGTGCGACCTGTGATTTCATCCCAACGTCGATCACTGAAGCCATCTACAGGCCATTTGAGAAAAAATGGATGTACTACGACGGATTCTTTAATGAGAACCGTTATCAAATGCCGCGCATTTTCCCAGATAGCAATGCCAAGAACATTGTTATTGGCATTTCTGCACCCAATCAACGAAGCGTGTTTTCGGTAATGATTTCGAACTGTGTACCTAGCCTGCATGCCGTCGATATGTCAGGTTCACAGTTCTTCCCTATGTATATCTATGACAGTGGTTCAAGTAGCACAATAACGAAGCAATCCAGCCTCTTCGACAATAACAGCGACGTCCCGGCCACGCCCAATCGCCTACGCCGTGATGCGATTACCGACGAAGGCCTTGCGCACTTCCAGTCTGCTTATCCGGGTGAGAAAATCAGCAAGGAAGACATCTTTTACTACGTCTACGGCCTGCTGCATTCACCAGATTATCGGGATCGCTATGCCGACAACCTGAGCAAGGAACTGCCACGCATCCCTTGCGTGAAGACCGCTGCCGACTTTTGGGCTTTCTCCAAGGCTGGTCGCGATCTGGCGGAACTGCATCTGAACTATGAGACGGTCGAGAAGTACCCGTTGCAGATCGAAGATGGCGGCCTGCTGTTGAAGGATGCCGATTACCGTGTCGAGAAGATGCGGTACGGCAAGAAGGGTAAGGACAAGGACCCAACCACGCTGATCTACAACGACAAGATCACCCTCACCGGAATCCCGCTGGAAGCCTATGACTACGTGGTGAACGGCAAACCGGCACTGGATTGGGTCGTGGAACGTCAGTGCGTGAAGACCGACAAGGACAGCGGCATCGTCAACGATGCCAACGATTGGGCCATCGAAACTATGGACAACCCGCGTTACCCACTCGAACTGTTCCAGCGCGTGGTGACGGTCAGTTTGGAAACGATGAAGATCGTCCGGTCGTTGCCGCGTCTCGATATTCAGCAGCCGGGGCAAGCTGACGGGAAGCCGGTGGACGAGATGATCCAGTCCGCGATGACTGCCTGAGAATGCTCACAACATTCGAAAATGACCTGAAAGCGGTCATCGGCCATCCCACGACCCTACGCCCTTTCGTATGCAACGGGTCGCCGCTGGACTGTACCGTGTTCTTGGTTGGGCTGAACCCGGCGACAAAGTTGAAGGCTGGATTTTGGGACTTCTGGGTACCGGGCGTGGGCTTCGATCGCGAAGCATGGTTCAAGACCTATGTGGACGAACGAGTGGCAGCAGGTCCCAACCCGGGCAAGACGCGTGTCACCAAGGCGTCTCGCACGCGCAGACTTATAAACCACATGATCGAAGGCGCGGGTTCCGTCAAGGTACTGGAAACAAACATCTATTCCACGGAGAAGGCGTCCTTGTCCGATCTCCACCCAAATGAGAAGGAAACCGCGCCATTCGACTTCCTTCTTGGCCGCATCAAACCTCGCCTGTTAGTGGCATTTGGCATTGACGCTCATCGTCACCTTGCCAAGCAAAAACTCGATGCCAAGGTCTTGGAGATACCGCATTTCGCTGATCGCGAAGCGGGATGGTCGAATGACAAAGCCTTCAAGCTCGGCGAACAGGTGAAGGTATTCGTCGGAACGGCCTGATGCTCCGGCCTCGTTCGTAGAATTCACCGATCAACGGTTCCACCGGTTCGAACCCGCTCAGCATGCGATTCCATTGTCACACGACCTCAAAGTCCTCATGCCGGAACGGCGCATACACTTCGCCGTCGAAGAACACGGCATAGACACCGGTCCGCTTGCCGTAGGCGACGATTTGCACGGTCTGGCCGACGAGAAATTCGGTACGCGGGGTACGGGCGTTTAGCACCTTGACGACCGTACCGTGGTCAAGCGGGGTATTCATAGCTCACCTTCCCGACAGGGGTTCGTGTCGGCGCCGCCGCCTACGTGTCCAATTGATCCCAATCGTCGCCAAGCATCCAGCGAAGGGCAGACAGCTTGCCGTTGACCATGCCCCACTCGAAGTCAGTCCAAGGACCATAGTTTCCTTCGCCAAGCTGCCTTTCTGCCCTCTTGGCGGACCTCAGTGCGCCTTTCCAGATGTCTTCCGCGATATGGGTCTGCGTATTTAACTTGCGCTTGGCCCATCCATCGTCCCATGCTTTGCGACTGACGATCTTGACCTTGCCTGTTTCGACCTGCCAAGCCCTGTACTTGTGCCGGTTGTACCAGACCTGCGTCGTCAGGCGGTCCATCGCTTCCAGTATCTCTGTGAGACTCCTTGGTTCTTGCTGCCATTCCTGTTCCCACATGGCGTGGGTGACATGCATCGGGTCGATACGGCGCAGGCATTCGGTCAAGTTGATGAAGTACATCGACTTGATCTTCGAGAAGGAACTGGCTAGGTCGGGGTGCGGCAGTTTTTGATTGCCGTTGACCATGCTGAAGTCGTGCTTGTTGTGTGTCACGAAGGCGAACCGCTGACCCGTACCGCCCATCTTCCGCACGCATTCAACATAAGTTTCGATCAGGATCGCGTCTGCCATCGAGTTCTTGTTTTCGTGGTGGCACGGCGCTTTTCGATGCAGCGCACGATCTGCTGCTCGAATCTTCACCTCATCGGTGGCCTCTATGATCGGCGCGGAAGTGAGTATCTTCTCGATTCGGTTCAGGACACCTTCAGCCGCACCGCCCATGATCGGAATGCGATGGTCTATGTCCGACAGATAGGCCAGAACCTTGTCCTTCTGCCTCTTGTCGCCGTCTGCCTTGCGGATCGCGTCTTTGACCTGATTGAAGTGGCTGGAAAGGCCCTTCGCGCTGGACTTGGCAACCCGCGTGCGGTTCTTCTGAAACTCGTTGACGACAATGCGTGGCACCAGAAGGTTCACGCGTTCGGCAGCAACAAGGTCTTCGAGTAAATCAAGCAGAGGGGTCTGTTTGGCGTTCTCGGCAAGGTCAAGCCAGACGCTGGTGTCGATGAGAAGGTGGAACATTGGTTTGGATAGTTGTTCTTGCCAATGCCGCTGCTGCGTCAGGCGATCTCCCGCACGTCAATCTTGAACTGGCGGTCATCCCGTACTGCCTCGAAGAATTTGACGGGATGACCCCTTCGCCCAACCCATTCTCGGATTTTGGTGCGGTCGCTTTCCGGCATGCGAAATCCGAACGTGACGCTACGCAGCAATTCTGCCGGGTAGCTGTGCAGCCCGGGGCCGCTTTCATGGTCGATGATCCTGTACTCGGATTCATATGACCAGCCGGTGAATTTGGTAAGGAAGACCAAATCCACCTGATCTGAGGTCGTGGTGGTGAAGACATCAACAACGGGATATGTGTCCGAGTAGCGAACTTCTTGGGCTGCCCCAAAAAACGGCGTAGTGTCGCCTGCTTCGAAACCAAGACAGTACCCGCGATGTTCGTCCGCATAGTGCGACCACATGAGGATGCTGTCATTGGTCGCTGACAGACAGTAAATCCCAATGTTGTCAGCAAGGGCTGATAGCAACCCTGTTCGCATGCCTTCCCATGTTTCTGGGTTTCGGTGCCGGCCCTCTCTATAGATGCCGAAGGCTCGCGCCATCGCTTCATCGGGAGAAAGGTGCGGTTCCTGCTGATGCAATCCCCTTGCAAGCCTTGTAACAATGTCCCTTTCTGACCCCTCAAAGGTGAACCAAGGCCGGCATTCAAAGGGGTCATTCAGAGAGGCCGGTGACGCGAACCATACGCTCGGTGTTGAAAACAGCGCCTCTGAGTATTCGCCAAGCATTCCATACTTGTACAAGACCCCAACGGTCATCGTTTCGTCTCCATGTGAAAGATCAGCGGTTCCACCAGTTCGAAACCACGTAATTCTTCCAGCCATCGAATCGGGATTCCGGCAAGACCCCTAATGCCCGCCAGACCGCCAGCGACGGCAGCAGTCGTGTCAGTATCGTGGCCGAACAAAATAGCGGTCCTGACTACATCCTCGAAAGAATCCTCTTCCAGTGCCTTGCGTGCTGACCATAGGCAGTCCAGCACGTAGCCGGTCCCACGTGGCTGGTCCGTCTTCCCGAAACTCCTCAACACATCCAGTTCGGCCTGGAACGCTTTCCGCTGTCGTTCACCTGTCCAGTCTTGGTAAATCTCTTCAAGACGGCGGTCTGCCCATGACCACGGATCGGGTAGCTTGCACAGGTAGCCTCGGGCGGCCAGCGAGAAGTATGCGCAACCCACGAGCGACCGGGGATGGGCATGGGTCGGCAAACTTTGAAGGTGCGCGTCCTTCACAAGCTGTTCGTCGCTACCGCTATGCCATAGGGCTAACGGCAGAACCCGCATGAGGGACCCATTTCCGTTGCTGCGTTCATCGGTCCCACCGGATTCGTGCGGCGAGACACCATCGCGAAGGTAGCCCAACGCCTCGGCAGTCTGGATGCCACAGTCGAAGACATCGCCATCGACAGCCATGTAGCCATCATCCAGCCATTGCAACAGTCGGTCGCCGAAGTCGGTCAGATTTAGCTGTCCACAGTCCGTCAGACTTGCCATAAGGCAAAGTGCTTGGGCACCATCATCAGACCACGTTCCGGGTCGGACCCCGGCATGTGCCCGCCTGAATCCGACTGGTGGCACCATTTCAATCAGATGGCGCTTTGGCAGGTCTTCCGGTGAATGAAATTCGAACGGTACGCCCAAGGCATCCCCGACCAGTAGGCCCACCAGTCCGCCAATGGCAGCATTGGACGCATGGTCCGTCAACAGTGCGGCGAATCCATTGTTCTTGTCTGTCAATTAGCATTCTCCAACTGTTGGACCATTGGTCGCATATGGTAGCGGCTGGCGCGACCAATGGTGTCAACGGTAGCGATGGAACCAGTGCCCACCAATGGCTGCTAAGACAACTGTGGCTTGACTGTGGGCAGCCATTGGGGACATAGGAAACGGGTGACGCCGCCAATGGTTTACAGCCCTCACGGCAATTGTTGGACTGGTCTGCATTTCCCGTAACCATTGAGAACCGGTCTGGGCAATGGCGGCATAGCAGTGATCGACCGTAGCAATGGTGACCGTTGCAATGCTAGTCATTGGCCGACCGATGGGTATCCGCTATTCGTCAAGCTCATCCACTGTCGTCGAGGTGAAGTCGGCAGTGACAATCAAGGCCGAACGGTAACGTGGTTTTGTGATGGAAAGATAACACGACCGAAGCATTCCAGCCGACGCCATCGTTAGCAGAGACTGAAATTCACTTGGGGATAGGTCGATAACGGCCTGTAGCACCGGCTTGACAGCAATGATTGCGCCAATCGATGGCACTTCCCTCTGACCGACGACCGGGTTCGCATTGACATAGGCCATGATGGAAAACTGCGAAGTTCCTGCTACCGGTTCGGTGAGTTCACCCTCGATGTGTAGGGTAAGCATAGTCACCCGTTCTGGCGGCAATGATCGAGGTCTGTCAGCGCGAATACTCAGGCTGGCGCGAAGCTGTTTAATGTCGCCGTAACGCGGTAGCAGTTCGTCGCGTCTTTTTTTCCTAAGTGGGCGTGACATGGGCCGTCTCCCTTCCAATGACGAGAATGTGAACTGGCTTACGGTCGCACGACTGTGATAACCATTGGGGACATATGGAAGCGGACGACGCAGCAGTCGGTTTACCGGTCGTAATGCAATGTTGGACCGATCTGCATTGCATGCGCTGCGCCTATCGGGACCGGCGTGGGCATCAATGGAACACTACCGACTGTAGCGGCGACCGCGCCGCCGATAGACACTATCGCAAACTGCAACGTCATCTCGTAAACTTATGACTGGCGTTGGTGCGATTGCTCCATTTGCGCTCCAACGCCGTTCCACTTGATCAACCGGATTGGTCAAGATCGAAGGTCAAGCCTAAAGTCACGTTAGTGATCACTCTCACTACTAAACCCTATTGATGGGCACTTAGACGCATGGCGCTGACCGGCGTGCAGGTGGCGCTGCTGACGATCTACGACATGTGCAAGGCGGTGGACCGGGGGATGGTGATCGGCAACGTGAAGCTGCTGGAAAAGCATGGCGGCAAGTCGGGCGACTGGGTGGCGGCCGCCGGCCAGTGAGCGGCCTGGCTGCAGCGCCCGTGGATCGGCACGCGCCAAACGGCAATCGCGGCACCTAGACTAGACATTGCTCAGGGCAGCCGGAAACGCGCTTCGCGCCCGCATGGACCCAGCGTCCCCGCCTGGCTCCCATCACCTTGCCAAAGGAGACACGCAATGCTGACGCAGAAGACAAAGGACATTGTGAAAGCCACCGCGCCGGTATTGGCGGAACACGGCTACGACATTATCAAGTGCTTCTATAAGCGCATGTTCGAAGCGCACCCCGAACTTAAGAATGTGTTCAACATGGCGCATCAGGAACGGGGCGAGCAGCAGCAGGCATTGGCGCGGGCGGTCTACGCGTATGCGGAGAATATCGAAGACCCGAGCAGCCTGATGGCCGTGCTGAACAACATTGCCAACAAGCACGCGAGCCTGGGCGTCAAGCCGGAGCAGTACCCGATCGTCGGCGAGCATCTGCTGGCGGCCATCAAGGAAGTCCTGGGCAGCGCAGCGACCGAGGAAATCATCTCAGCGTGGGCACAAGCCTATGGCAACCTCGCCGACGTCCTGATGGGCATGGAAAGCGCGCTGTATGAAGGTTCGGCCGAACAAACCGGCGGCTGGACCGGGTGGCGGTCCTTTGTGGTCCGCGAGAAGCGCCCGGAGAGCGGCGTGATCACGTCCTTCATCCTTGAGCCGGTCGACGGCAAGCCGGTAGCCAACTTCAAACCCGGTCAGTACACCAGCATTGCCGTCGACGTGCCCGCGCTAGGCCTGCAGCAAATCCGCCAGTACAGCTTGTCCGATATGCCGAACGGGCGCAGCTATCGGATCTCGGTCAAACGGGAAGGCGGCGGCACCCAGCCTCCTGGCTATGTTTCAAACCTGCTGCACGATCACGTCAATGTCGGCGACGAGGTAAAGCTGGCTACGCCGTATGGGAGTTTCCATATCGACGTCAACGCCAAGACGCCCATTGTGCTGATCAGCGGCGGCGTGGGGCTGACACCGATGATCAGCATGCTCAAGACCGCGCTGCAGGCGCCGCCGCGGAAGGTCGTCTTCGCGCATGGCGCCCGCAATAGTGCAGTGCATGCCATGCGAGACAAGCTGCGCGAGGCGGCAAAGACCTATGAGAACTTCGAACTGATCGTGTTCTATGACCAGCCCCTGCCTGAGGACGTGCAAGGGCGCGACTACGATTATGCGGGGCTGGTCGACGTCAAGCTGATCGAAAAGTCGATCCTGCTGCCCGACGCGGACTACTACATCTGCGGCCCGATTCCCTTCATGCGCATGCAGCATGATGCACTGAAGAATCTTGGCGTCCATGAAGCGCGCATTCATTACGAGGTGTTTGGTCCGGACCTGTTTGCCGAATAGGCCGGCACGCATGGACGCATCCGGGAACGACGGACTTGTCATGCCGCGCCAGTTCACGGCGTCCGGCCAGTCTGTCGTTCCTCGGTAATAAAGGTAACGCCACATTTCCACATGCGCCGCCGCAGCGCCTGCGCACGACAATTTGGTATTCAATACGATTGCGGGCCGGCGCATGTCGCGGCCGGCTGCCACTGCCCGCGGCGAGCCTTTCGGCCACGCGGGGGAAAGGTGAATACCATGAACGGGCGCAAGCTCTGCCAGCTGGTACTGGCACTGGCGGCCACGGCCGCAAGCGGCGCCGCCCTTGCCGGGCGAGCCGATTTCCACAATGCCGGCTGGCATGACGCGGACACACGCGGCGGCATGATCAAGACGCGTGTCGGCGTGGGCTTCTATTTCGGCCCCAGCGTCGTGTTCGGCGGCTACCCGTATTACTACCCTGCCTACCCTGCGCCCTATTACTACCCGGCTCCGGCCGTCGCCGTGCCGGCCGAGCCACCTCAATACGTCGAGCAGGGCCCCAACGGGCCGGTGCCAGCCCCGGGGCCCGAGCGGTCTGTACCGCAGGACCAGGGCTGGTGGTACCACTGCAACGAGCCGGAAGGCTACTACCCCTACGTGCAATCGTGCCCGGGAGGCTGGCAGCGAGTGCCGGCCCAGCCGCCGGCCAATTACTGACAGCGTGGAGCACAGCATGCGAGTCCTGACCCGCGCCACGTTTGCCGTGGCGACCCTGACACTCGGCGCCTGCGTCGTGATGCCTTCCGGCCCCAGCGTGATGGCGTTGCCGGGCACCGGCAAGAGCTTCGACCAGTTCCGCGCCGACGACTACAACTGCCGCCAGTTCGCCTTTGGGCAGGTCGGCGGCGTGACTTCCTCGCAGGCGGCCAACAACGCGGCAGTCGGCAGTGCGGTAGTGGGCACCGCGCTGGGCGCTGCGGCTGGTGCAGCCTTTGACGGCGGATCGGGCGCGGCGGTCGGCGCGGGCCTGGGCCTGCTGACAGGCGCCGCGGTCGGCGCGGGCAACGCGCAGTACGCGGGTTACGGCACGCAGCGGCAATACGACGCCGCCTACGTGCAGTGCATGTATGCCAGCGGCAACCGCGTGCCAGTACCGGGGCGGGTGGCGGCTGCGCCGGCTCCTGCGCCGCGGTACTACTATGCGCCGCCCCCCCCGGCCTACTACGTGCCCTACTACTAGGTCAGTTGCGTCCCCACGCGGAGAACCGGCGCGAGCGATCGGTGACCCAGGCGCAGAACGCCTGCGGGCGCTCGCCCTCGGACAACTCGCTGCATGCCTTGGCGATCTCGGCGTATTGCGTCGCTTCATCGCCCAGGTAGTACCAGCGCAACCGTTCCATCCACAGGCGGCCCTGCGCGGCATCGCCGGTCAGCGCGAGCAGCCACGCCGTGCGCCCGATCATCGTGGGAGTCGGCAGCAGGTGCACGGCGGCGATATGCCCCGGCAGCAATTGCGCTGCATTCTGCGGCGTGATGACGGCCTGCCCGACGGCATCGGCCTGCGCATGCTGGCGGAACCAGAAGCGCGGCATCGGCAAGGTGTTGCGGGTTTCGCTGGCGGCGTATTCGCGTGCTTCGGCGCGGCGGTAGTCTTGCCACATGGTCGCCAGGATGGCGACGGCAAGCGCAATGCAGGCCACGTTGAGACCCTTCGCCACACTGGCCGGGACGCGCCATGGTCCGGCGGCGGCAGGCTCGAGCCAGCCCAGCAGGAAACAGAACGGCAGGAAGAAATACAGGTAGTGCAGGGGGTATTCCAGCATCGAATGCGCGCAGAGCATCGCCAGCCACGTCAGCATCAGCACCGCTTCACGGCGCTCGCCGTTTTCTGCCTGCCAGAGCCGCGCCCGCACCACGCGCCATAGCCACGCTGCGAGAATCAGCGCGACGCCGAGCGTGCCCGCGACGCCGGTCTTGGCCAGCAGATCCAGCACAGCGTTATGGGCATGCAGGGACATCTCCACCTTCACGCCGACCTGCGGCAACTGGGTGAATTGCGCCCAGCCGAATTCGCCCCAGCCGACACCGAGCCATGGATGCGCGCGGAACATCGCCAATGCATGCGACCATAGCGCACCACGTGCGGACATCTGGTCTTCGGCTTCCAGTTGCGCGATGGTGTCGAACAGGCGCCAGTCGAGCAACTGGCCGGCGGCGCGGATCGCTGGCTGCAGCACCAGCAGCATCATGATCATGGCGGCCGCGGCCACCAGCAGTCCGGTCGTGCGCAGCATCGGATCCGCCTCGCGCGGCGTGTCGCGTGCCAGCCAGGCAGCGACCAGCGCGTAGAGCGCGGCAAGACCAACATGCAGCACGCCGGTGCGCGATCCCGATAGCACGATGCCGCTCTCCAGCAGTGCTACCGCTACCAGCCACATCGGGAAACGCAGCCTGCCGCGCGATGCCAGCCAGACTGACGCAACCAGTGCGAGGCCGTGCACGGTGGCCTGGTGATTGGGCTGGTTCAGGTTGCCCCACAGGCGGCGGTTGTCGTCGTAGAAGTAGGTGGAAACGAGGCCGAAGGTGCTGCGCTCGAGATGGAAGAGCTGGACCCACTGTGTGACGGTGCCGAGCAGGCCGGCGATCAGGAAGGCGATGGCCAGGGTGTCGCCGGCGTTGAGCGTCTCGGATGCTTGACTGCGGCGGTATGACCATGCGGCGCATGTCACGGCTGCGCCGAGGAACAGTGACAGGACAGTGAGGGTCGCGCTGCCGGTGATATCGGCGTGACCGAGGGCGGTGCGCATCAGACCGACGGCGGCGAGCCAGAAGAACAGCAAGGCTACCCACGGCAGCAAGATCGTCGCAGATGCCGCTGGGGTGGCGGGCTTGCGGAGCGACAGGAACGCAACCAGGGCCAGCGCGCAGCACGCGGCGGTCCATTCGCCGTAGAACGTCGCGAGTGGGAGCGTATGCCGGGAGACTAACAGCGGGAAGACGATTGCTGCGATGAGAGCAGCCGCGGGGAGATTTGTCCGGGACGGCGGCATTGAGGCGCCTGGTTTGGGGAAAGGCGCATCATAGCGTGCGCGCCGGGCAAAGAAAAAGCGCCCGAAGGCGCTTTTCCATCACGATCTGAAAAATTACGTGCGGCAGCTTGCCGGAGCGAAGTTGCCAGCCAGTGAGCCCGCTGCCGTAGGTGCCGGGCCCGGAACCGGCAGGGTTGACGCGGCCTTGGCCGCGGAGAAGCATTCCCAAGTCACAGAACCACCAGCCGGAACCGTGCCGACTGCGAGATTGGCTGCGGCAGCGGAAGGAACGAGCACAAGCGTACCGCCACCTGCACGTGCGGAATAAGTGATCGTGATTTCTCCAGTAGCAGCAGTGATAACAATACTGGTGACGTTTTGAGTAGCGGCAGGAGCGGTCCACCCACTAGCAAAGGCGACCCCGCTTGCAGCGTTTTCTGTGACCGCAGTTTTTGCCGAAGCTGCAAGTGCCATGCCTTCAGTAACACGAGAACGAACCAAGTAGTCCTGATAAGCCGGAATCGCAATCGCCGCCAAGATACCAATGATCGCCACCACGATCATCAGTTCGATCAGCGTAAAGCCCTTCTGGACACGACGGCCCAGTTTCTTCAGTTGTACCCGTTGCATGATTTGACCCCTCGAAGAGATTTTGGTTAAGCGTTGCACGTCTTCGGTTTCGTGACGCGGGGCCTATTCAGCAGTAAGCGTGCCAGCCATATCCCCCGTCCGTAGGGGGCAAAAAGCGACAAATTCCGTCACCCGGCAGCGGAAAGGCCCTACGCATGCGCCAAATTTTGTCACCTGGCGGCGCTACCACCTGCCGAAGCGACAAAATGTGCGATCACTCACATGAGTTAGTTGGATATCCCACCGACAGGGACGTCTGCCAGGAGAGCAACAAAAAAGGCGGCCACCCGGCCGCCCTTCCCTGCGATGCAATACCCCGTCAGGCCGTCTGCGCCTGCCGGCGGCTCAGCAGCTTGCCGATGATCACCACCAGGATCGCGCCTGCGGCACCGAATACCAGGTGAGCGTGCGGCACGTGGACTTCGAACCAGGCCGCATCGACCGGATCGCTGACCAGCATCTCGCCAGCCAGGTAGCCCAGCAGCGCCGCGCCCAGCACGATGATGACCGGGAAGCGCTCCATCACCTTGAGCAGCAGCGTGCTGCCGAACACGATCAGCGGGATCGACAGGCCCAGGCCGATGATCAGCAGCATCAGCTGGCTGCCTTCGGGGCCCTTCTGCGCGGCGGCGGCCACGGCGACCACGTTGTCGAGCGACATCACCAGGTCGGCGATCAGGATGGTGCGGATGGCGGCCCAGATATTGTCCTTGCCGTCGTGGCCTTCCTCGTCGTCATCGCCGGTCAGCAGTTGCACGCCGATATAGACCAGCAGCACGGCGCCGACGATCTTCAGGTACGGCAGGCTCAGCAGCTTGACCGCGGCCACGGTCAGCACCACGCGCATGATGATGGCGGCGGCGCTGCCCCAGAAGATGGCCTTCTTCTGTTGGGCGGGCGGCAGGTTGCGCGAGGCGAGCGCGATCACCACCGCGTTGTCGCCGGACAGGACGATGTTGGTCAGGATGATCGATCCCAACGCAATCCAGAAAGTGGTGGAAGACAGCAGTTCCACTGGGAGGCTCCTCGAGTTCTATGTGGTGGCGGTTTTATGTACTGGCGCGCCCCGTCATCCGACGGGTGTTCGGATGTCTGAAAGCGCAGACATGACTGTTTAACCCACGAACCTTTCGATTACATTTCAATCCTGTAATCTTTCGGGGCTTTCACGGCGCCGGGATCACCCGCTGCAAAAACAATGCCCCCGCCGATGGCGGGGGCATCACTAGTCTGTCATTCCCGCCCCAGCGGGAACGGCAAGCAGACCTTACAGCATCGCCTTCAGCAGGCGGCCCATCTCCGACGGGTTCTTGGTCACCTTGATACCGCAGGCTTCCATGATTTCCAGCTTGGCCTGGGCGGTGTCGGCACCGCCCGAGATCAGCGCGCCGGCGTGGCCCATGCGCTTGCCCGGAGGCGCGGTCACGCCAGCGATGAAGCCAACCACCGGCTTCTTCATGTTGTCCTTGATCCAGTTGGCCGCGTTGGCTTCGTCCGGACCGCCGATCTCACCGATCATGACCACGGCGTCCGTTTCCGGATCGTCGTTGAACATCTTCATGACGTCGATGTGCTTCAGGCCGTTGATGGGGTCGCCACCGATGCCGACAGCCGACGACTGGCCCAGGCCCAGCGCGGTCAGCTGGCCCACGGCTTCGTACGTCAGGGTGCCCGAGCGCGACACCACGCCGATGCGGCCCTTCTTGTGGATGTGGCCCGGCATGATGCCGATCTTGATTTCGTCCGGCGTGATCAGGCCCGGGCAGTTCGGCCCCAGCAGCAGGGTCTTCTTGTTCTCGCGGCGCATGCGGTCCTTGACTTCCATCATGTCGCGCACGGGGATGCCTTCGGTAATGCAGACCACCAGGTCCAGGTCGGCATCAACGGCTTCCCAGATCGCGGCAGCGGCGCCTGCGGGCGGCACGTAGATGACCGACACGGTCGCGCCGGTCTGGGCCTTGGCGTCCTTGACGCTGGCGTAGATGGGAATGCCTTCGAAGTCTTCGCCTGCCTTCTTGGGGTTCACGCCTGCGACGAAGGCGTTCTTGCCATTGGCGTAGTCGCGGCAGCCACGGGTGTGGAACTGGCCGGTCTTGCCGGTGATGCCCTGGGTGATGACCTTGGTGTCTTTGTTGATCAGAATCGACATGCTGTAATCCTTTGCTTTTCTACGAGCGGCGCGCGCGGGAGCTCAATAAAGAGCGCCAGCGCACCGCTCGCGTTCGCGTATGGTTGCGTTCGTGCGACGGCTTACTTGCCAGCGGCAGCGGCCACCACCTTCTGGGCGGCTTCTTCCATCGTGTCGGCCGAGATGATGGGCAGGCCCGACTCGGCCAGCATCTTCTTGCCGAGGTCTTCGTTGGTGCCCTTCATGCGCACGACCAGCGGCACCGTCAGGTGCACGGCCTTGGAAGCGGAGATCACGCCTTCGGCGATCACGTCGCAACGCATGATGCCGCCGAAGATGTTGACCAGGATGGCCTGCACGTTCTTGTTGCTCAGCATCAGCTTGAAGGCTTCGGTCACCTTCTCGGTGGTGGCACCGCCGCCCACGTCGAGGAAGTTGGCCGGCTCGCCGCCGAACAGCTTGATGGTGTCCATGGTGGCCATGGCCAGGCCGGCGCCGTTCACCAGGCAGCCGATGTTGCCGTCCAGCGAGATGTAGGCCAGGTCGAACTTCGAGGCTTCGATTTCGTTGGCGTCTTCTTCATCCAGGTCGCGGTAGGCGACGATTTCCGGGTGACGGAACAGCGCGTTCGAGTCGAAGTTGAACTTGGCGTCCAGCGCGATGACCTTGCCGTCGCCGGTCAGGATCAGCGGGTTGATTTCGGCCAGCGAAGCGTCGGTGTCGTAGAACGCCTTGTACAGGCCTTGCAGTGCCTGGCGGGCTTGCGCCACGCTCGCGTCGGGCACGCCGATCTTGCGGGCGATGTCATCGGCGTCAGCGTCGGTCAGGCCGGTCGACGGCTCGATGATCAGCGTGTGGATCTTTTCCGGGGTGTGGGCAGCGACTTCTTCGATGTCCATGCCGCCTTCGCTCGACGCCATCAGCGCGATCTTCTGCGACACGCGGTCCACCACCAGCGAAACGTACAGTTCCTTCTTGATGTCGGCGCCTTCTTCGATCAGCAGGCGGTTGACCTTCTTGCCTTCCGGACCAGTCTGGTGCGTGACCAGCTGCATGCCCAGGATGTTCGAGGCGTATTGCTTGACCTCGTCCATGCTCTTGGCAACCTTGACGCCGCCGCCCTTGCCGCGGCCACCCGCGTGGATCTGCGCCTTGACAACCCACACCGGGCCGCCGAGCTGTTCTGCGGCCTTCAGGGCCTCGTCAACCGAGAACGCGGGGATGCCGCGCGGAACCGGCACATTGTATTTGCGCAGGATTTCCTTGCCTTGATACTCATGGATATTCATGCGTGTTTCCTTTCGGGTAGGCGTAAAAGGTAGAAGGGAGAAATCTGAAAAAGGAGACGAACTCTCTCGTCTGGTTGGCTGATCCTGAGAATCAGCCGGAAGTGCCGGTTGGCCTGTCGGCCGGGACAGCGTCGTTGCCGTCGTCGTTGGCTTGACCACCGCGGTCGCCATTGGCCACGGCGGGCGCCCGAGGCGCGGTTGCGACGGCAGGTGCGGCCTCGGCCCTTGCCTTGGGCCTCGGCTGGTGACCATACCAGCGCGGGTAAAACTCACGAACCACCTCGCCGTCGAAACGCAGCGCGTGGCAGCCGTGCAACTGATAGGGCGGCTCCGGATTCGGATCGTCCTCGCCGTTGTCGCGGATACTGATGACTTCGCCGGCAAACGCCTGGATCGCGGTGCTGGGCAGCACGCCGGCGGCTTCGGTCAGGTGGGAACAGCCGTTGATGCCGGCCAGGCGCTCGCGCACGGCCTTGCGGAAGCCCTTGCGCAGGTTCAGCCCGATCAGCTTGCGGTAGGCCGGGCCGATGGTGTCGCACTGCGACGGGTACGGCACCCAGTCGGAGCACGCCTCGGCATCCAGCACCGTCATGTCCTCGTTGATCGTGACGCGCAGCCACAGGTCGTGCAGGGGCTGGCCTACCGGGCGGATACGGTCGCCGGCAAGTGCGATGTCGCGGGGCTTGGTGTCGGTCAGGCGCACCTCGACATCCCACAGGCCGTCCTCTCTCTGGTACGCCTCGGCCGTAATGGCACGGCGATGGCGCAAGGAGCGGTTGACGGGCTGGGACAGAGGCATGGCCAGGCTGGAATACTGGGGGCTTGGGAACGGCGGCGCCGGAGCACCGAATAACCCGGGGAGTTTAACATGCCGCGCTGGTTTGCCCGGGAACATCCTTGTGCGGCGACTGTCGCGCCGCATTGTCGGGCAACGGCGCGCCAATGACACCCTGACTGCAGTGCAGGTAATGAACCGACGAATGCGGATACTACCGCACACAGACGCTCAGTCGTCGTCGCCGTACGCTTCGTCAGCGCCCTGGATGATCTTGCTGACCACCGCCCGGGAGAATCCCCGCGCCACCATGAATCGGATCTGCCTCGCACGTGCCTCCGGCGTATCCGGCGGCACGCCGAAACGCTTGCGCCAGACCTCGCGGGCCCGCTCGGTCTCGGTGGCGCGCAGCCTTTCCTGCAGTTCGCCCAGCTGTTCGCTGTCCAGCTTGTGGGTCTTGGCTTCCTGCATCACCCTGGCCGCGCCATAGCGGGCGCCGCGGCGATGGACCAGGCTGTCGGCAAAGCGCTGGTTGGACAGCCAGTTCTCGCGCTCGAGCGCATCGAGCAACTGCTCGAGCTGTTCCGGCGATTCGGCATGGGGCGCCAGCTTGCGCGCCAGCTCGGCGCGGCTGTGCTCGCGGCGCGACAGGTAGCCGACGGCGCGGGCCTTCAGGGACAGGGGGGGACGCGTGGCCATTGAGGTCGTGAAGTTTCCACCGTGGGCCTAAACAAAAAGGCCGGCGCATCGGCGATGCCCCGGCCCTTCCGGTTGCTCCAGCGGCGGGCTGGCGCTCAGTCTTCCAGCACTTCGGCCGGCACGACGTTGGTCGGCGCCACACCCAGCGCGGCACGCACCTTGTTCTCGATCTCTTCGGCGATGTCCGGGTTCTCGCGCAGGTATTCGCGCGCGTTGTCCTTGCCCTGGCCGATCTTGTCGCCGTTGTAGCTGTACCACGCGCCCGACTTCTCGACGATCTTGGCGTCCACGCCCAGGTCGATGATCTCGCCCTGGCGGGAAATGCCCTGGCCGTACAGGATGTCGAAGAAGGCTTCGCGGAACGGCGGCGAGACCTTGTTCTTGACCACCTTGACCTTGGTCTCGTTGCCGATGACGTCGTCGCCCTTCTTGATCGAGCCGATGCGGCGGATATCCAGGCGCACCGAGGCGTAGAACTTCAGCGCATTGCCGCCGGTGGTGGTTTCCGGCGAGCCGAACATCACGCCGATCTTCATGCGGATCTGGTTGATGAAGATCACCAGGCAGTTGGTGCGCTTGATGGTGCCGGTCAGCTTGCGCAGCGCCTGGCTCATCAGGCGGGCCTGCAGGCCGGGCAGCGAGTCGCCCATTTCGCCTTCGATTTCAGCCTTGGGCACCAGCGCCGCCACCGAGTCGATCACGATCAGGTCGATCGAGCCCGAGCGCACCAGCGCGTCGGTGATTTCCAGCGCCTGCTCGCCGGTGTCCGGCTGCGAGATCAGCAGGTCGCCGACGTTCACGCCCAGCTTGCCGGCGTAGCTGACATCCAGCGCGTGCTCGGCGTCGATAAAGGCGCAGGTGCCGCCCAGCTTCTGCATTTCGGCCACGACCTGCAGCGTCAGCGTGGTCTTGCCCGACGATTCCGGACCATAGATCTCGACCACGCGGCCGCGCGGCAGGCCGCCGACGCCAAGCGCAATGTCCAGGCCGAGCGAACCGGTGGAGACCACCTGGATGTCCTTCTCGACCTCGCCGTCGCCCAGGCGCATGATCGAGCCCTTGCCGAACTGCTTCTCGATCTGGGAGAGCGCGGCGGCAAGCGCCTTCTGCTTCTCGGCGCTCACGCCCGCACCTGCCTTCTTGTCGTCCATGGTCGTCCTTGAATCAAATGGTGTATAAATAGGCCGCATGTGGCGCGGCACCGGCTTTTGCCGGCTCCGGCGCCGGCCCGGCTGTCTGCGCGGCCGCCATTCCGGAAGCATCACTCAGGAAGCATCCCGGGCGGCCCCAGCGGAATGTGCGGGTACTGTATAAAAAAACAGTATGCTTGGCAAGCCCCATCGCGCCCATTCCGCGGGCGTCCGGCTATGCCGGCCAGGCGGAGACAACCATGCGTATTCTGATCGCCGAAGATGACGACACGCTGGCCGATGGCCTGACGCGCTCGTTACGTCACTCTGGCTATGCCGTCGACCATGTTGCCGACGGGCTCGGTGCCGACTCCGCCCTGTCGACCCAGACCTTCGACCTGCTGATCCTGGACCTGGGACTGCCGCGCATGTCCGGCCTTGAGGTGCTCAAGCGCCTGCGCGCCCGCGGCGCGATGCTGCCGGTGCTGATCTTGACCGCGGCCGACAGCGTCGACGAGCGCGTCAAGGGCCTGGACCTGGGCGCCGACGACTACATGGCCAAACCATTCGCGCTGTCCGAACTGGAAGCGCGCGTGCGCGCACTGGTGCGCCGCGGCGCCGGCGGCGGCGCCACGCTGATGCGGCACGGGCCGCTGGCCTTCGACCAGGTCGGCCGCATCGCCTACCTGAACGAACAGATGCTCGACCTGTCGGCGCGCGAGATCGGCCTGCTGGAGATCCTGCTGACGCGCTGCGGCCGGCTGGTGTCCAAGGAACAGCTGGTCGACCACCTGTGCGAGTGGGGCGAGGAAGTCAGCAACAATGCCATCGAGGTCTACGTGCACCGCCTGCGCAAGAAGATCGAGGTGGGCGGCATCCGCATCGCCACGGTTCGCGGCCTGGGTTATTGCCTGGAAAAATTCCAGCCGGCCGTGGCCGCGCAGCATTGACGCCACCATTGACGCGGCCCGCACCTTAGCCCCGCCCTTGCAGGCGAGCACGACCGCACCCGAGCGACCACCGTCGAGATGAGCCTGCTGCAACTGCCCTGGCGGCGCGCGCACCGCGCCGTGCCACCACCCTCCCATACCACGCCTGGCACGCCTGGCACGCCTGGCACGCCCGGCACCGACCAGGAACTGGCCGACGCACTGCCTCACCTGGAGGAAAGCACCGCCACGCCCGCGCCACGCTCGCTGTTCGGCGAGATCCTCGACTGGATGCTGGCGCCGCTGCTGCTGCTGTGGCCGATGAGCATCGCGGTGACCTACCTGGTGGCCAAGTCGATCGCCAACGGCCCGTTCGACCGGGCGCTGGAAGCCAGCGCCATCGTACTGTCGCAGCAGCTGCGCGAGGTCAACGGCCGCGTCACGCTGCAGCTGCCGCTGTCGGCGCGCGAGATCCTGCGCGCCGACGAGACCGACAATATCTATTACCAGGTAGTCGGCAAGCGCGGCGAGTACATCGCCGGCGACCACGACCTGCCGCTGCCGTCGGAAGAAGACCAGGGCCACGCCGGCCTGGTGTCGCTGCGCGACGACCGCATCGCCGGCAACGATGTGCGCGTGGCCTACACCTACGTCGACCTGCGCAATGTCAGCGGCAGCCAGCCGGTGCTGGTGCAGGTGGCCGAGACGCTCGACAAGCGCGCGCGCCTGGCCAACGAGATCATCAAGGGCGTGATCCTGCCCCAGTTCGTGATCCTGCCGCTGGCGGTGGTGCTGGTGTGGTTCGGGCTCTCGCGCGGGCTGGCGCCGCTGACCGCGATCCAGCAGCGCATCCGCGCACGCAACCCCGGCGACACCAGTCCCATCGACGAACGCGCCGCACCGCAGGAGATCACGCCGCTGGTGGGATCGTTCAACGACCTGCTGGCGCAGCTGGACCAGTCGGTGCAGACGCAGAAGCGCTTTATCGCCGATGCCGCGCACCAGATGAAGACACCGCTGGCGGGGCTGCGCATGCAGGCCGAGCTGGCGCAGCGCGAGCAGTCGCCGGAAGAGCTGCGGCGCTCGCTGGCACAGATCGCCGGCAGCTCCGAGCGCACCGCGCACCTGGTCACGCAACTGCTGTCGCTGGCGCGTATGGAAAACCTGGCCGGCACCGGCGGCATGGGCGAGCTGGACCTGTGCGCGCTGGCGCGCGAGGTGGTCAAGGACTGGCTGCCGCAGGCCTGGGCGCGCGACATCGACCTGGGGCTGGACGCCGCCGACCACCCGGTTACGGTGCTGGGCAACGGGCTGATGCTGACGGAGATGCTCAACAACCTGCTCGACAATGCCATCCGCTATACGCCGCGCGGCGGGCATGCGACGGTGCGGGTCAGCGCCGATGCCTTCGAGCCGTTTGCCTACCTCGACGTGGAAGACACCGGCCCGGGCATCGCGCCGGCCGATCGCGAACGCGTGATGGAGCGCTTCTACCGCGTGCTCGGCACCAATACCGAAGGCAGCGGGCTGGGCCTGGCCATCGTGCGCGAGATCGTGCAGCAGCACGGCGGCGACGTGCAGATTTCCGACCACGTCTACCAGCAATCGCCGCGCCTGGCCGGCGCGCATTTCCGCGTGACACTGCGCCGCCCCACCGAAACCCTGACCTGATGAACGACGCGCCCGCCCCTGACCTCGCCGAAGCACGCCAGCGCCAGAACTGGCACCGCAACCTGCGCTGGATCGTCGGGCTGCTGGCGGTCTGGTTCGTGGTTACCTTCGTGGTAGCGTGGTTTGCGCGCGAACTGCGCTTCGACTTCTTCGGCTGGCCGTTCTCGTTCTGGGTTGGCGCCCAGGGGGCGCTGGTGGTCTACGTGCTGATGGCGGCCCTGTACGCCTGGCGGATGAACCGCGCCGATGAAGGCTCCGACGAAGCTGTCGTGCCCGCCCCCCTGCCTTCGCAGGGTGCCTTGCGCGGGCCGGGCTCCGATGCTGCATAGCGATATGCCGGCGGGCCCGCGCGGCAATGCCATGTGGAGCTAAAGATGGCTGCACCGCAGCATGCGCGGCCCTGAAATCGGCTAGCGTATACCCCGACATTTTTTGGCACTTGTGCGCCGAAATCTGTCAGAACTCAGTAAGTTTCGCGAACCACAATCCTCTGCAACTCAGGCTCCCGGCCAGCGGCACGGGCCTTTTCCGCGATGTTGCCGCGCCTTGCCCGAGATCCATTCCAGACGGAGGAGACAAGATGGCAAACGTGCAAAACGTTGCGGTACCCGGAGGGGGTGCGCAAAACACACCGATGACACACGAGGAGCGCAAGGTGATTCTTGCCTCGTCGCTGGGCACGGTGTTCGAGTGGTACGACTTTTACCTGTACGGCTCGCTGGCGGCGATCATCGCCAAGCAGTTCTTCGCGGGGCTGGATCCGACCTCGGCCTTCATCTTCGCGCTGCTCGCCTTTGCCGCCGGCTTTATCGTGCGGCCGTTCGGCGCGCTGGTATTCGGCCGCCTCGGCGACATGATCGGGCGCAAGTACACCTTCCTGGTGACCATCCTGATCATGGGCCTGTCGACCTTCATTGTCGGCCTGCTGCCCGGCTTTGCCACCATCGGCTGGGCCGCCCCGGTGATCCTGATCATCCTGCGCATGCTGCAGGGCCTGGCGCTCGGCGGCGAGTACGGCGGTGCCGCCACCTACGTGGCCGAGCACGCACCGCACGGCAAGCGCGGGGCGTATACCTCGTGGATCCAGACCACTGCGACGCTGGGCCTGTTCCTGTCGCTGATCGTGATCCTGCTGTGCCGCGAGCTGACCGGCCCGAACTTTGAGGTCTGGGGCTGGCGCATTCCGTTCCTGCTGTCGATCCTGCTGCTGGGGACGTCGGTGTACATCCGGCTGTCGATGAACGAATCGCCGGCATTCCAGCGCATGAAGGCCGAGGGCAAGACCTCCAAGGCACCGCTGACCGAGTCGTTCGCGCAGTGGCGCAACCTGAAGATCGTGATCCTGGCCCTGCTCGGCCTGACCGCCGGGCAGGCCGTGGTCTGGTACACCGGCCAGTTCTACGCACTGTTCTTCCTGACGCAGGTGCTCAAGGTCGATGCCAAGACGGCCAACCTGCTGATCGCCGGCGCACTGGTGATCGGCACGCCGTTCTTTATCTTCTTCGGCTCGCTGTCGGACAAGATCGGCCGCAAGTGGATCATCATGGTGGGCTGCGCGCTGGCCGTGCTGACCTACTTCCCGCTGTTCAAGGCGCTGACCCACTACGCCAACCCGGCATTGGAGCGCGCGCAGCAGACCGCGCAGATCGTGGTGACCGCCGATCCGAAGCAGTGCTCGTTCCAGGGCAGCCCGATCGCCCGCGAGATCGACTTCCGCAGCTCGTGCGATATCGCCAAGCGTACCCTGGCCCAGTCATCCGCCAGCTATGAGGTGGTGGAAGCCCCGGCCGGCACGATAGCGACGGTCAAGATCGGCGACAAGGAAATCAAGGCCTTCGACGCCAAGCTCGCCAATGGCCACAGCTTCGACGACGCCAGCAAGGCGCAGATCGCGGCGTTCAAGAAGGAGGTGAGCGGCGCGATGTCCGCCGCCGGCTACCCGGCCAAGGCCGACCCGGCGCAGATGAACACGATCATGGTGCTGGTGATCCTGGTCATCCTGGTCATCTACGTGACCATGGTCTACGGCCCGATCGCCGCCATGCTGGTGGAGCTGTTCCCGACGCGCATCCGCTATACCTCGATGTCGCTGCCCTACCATATCGGCAACGGCTGGTTCGGCGGCCTGCTGCCCACCATCTCGTTCGCGCTGGTGGCCCAGAACGGCAATATCTACTACGGCCTGTGGTACCCGATCATCATCGCGGCCATCACCTTCGTGATCGGTGCGCTGTTCGTGCGGGAAACCAAGGACGTGGATATCTACGCCCACGACTGAACGGCCGACGGGACGAAACCGTGACCACGACGGCAGGCCGCCCGGCCTGCCGTTTTTTCATGGGTGCTGGTGTCCCGAAAAAACTTCGCACGGGGGTGTTGACAGTGCCGAAAGCCCCTGTATAATCTCAGTCTTCGTTGGCGAATTAGCTCAGTCGGTTAGAGCGACGGAATCATAATCCGCAGGTCCGGGGTTCGAGTCCCTGATTCGCCACCATCTATTTGAAAAGCCGCGTTCTCTTGCGAGAACGCGGCTTTTTGCTTTGGATTGCCAGGCGCGCTGCCGGCACCTCTCGATGCCGGAAGCGTCACGCCCTACGGCTGCGTCAACAGGAACTCATGCCGGCTGGTATCGAGCCGCGACACGCGGTACTCGATCCGCTCGTCGTGGTAGGACGAGGCCACGCGCAGGATCTTCAGCAACGGACTGCCCACGGCAACGCCCAGCAGCTGGTGGTCATCTTCGTCCGCCAGCGCGGAGCGCAGCCGCTCTTCGGTGCGGATGATATTGATGCCGAAGCTATCCTGGTAGAAGTTGTAGAGCGTATTGGGCCGCTCGCGCAATTGCTTCTCCGTCAGGCCCTTGAAGCGCTCTTCCGGCACGGTGATGGCATCGATCATCATCGGCGTGCCTTCCAGCGACAGGACGTTGGCGAAGCGGAACACGGGTTCACCGACGGCCAGCCCCAGGGCGGCCGCCTCGTCCTTGTCGGCCTTCGCGCGCCGGAACCTGGCCAGGCGTACGGTCGGATATTCGCGATGGCCATCCTGGCGCACGATACGGAAGAAGCGGAAGAAGTGATCCTCCTGCCGGTGCGTGGCGACGAAGGTGCCGCGTCCCTGGTGCCGGATCATGATGCCTTCGGCCACCAGCTCATCGATCGCCTTGCGCAACGTGCCGATCGACACGCCAAAGCGCTCGATCAGCTTGCGCTCGGACTGAATGGCTTCTCCCGGCTTCCACTCGCCCTCCGCCAGCGCGGAGAGAATGGCCTGCTTGACGTCCTTGTACAGGACGCCGCCGATCGCACTGGCGGCATCAAATCTGGCACCCACGTTGAAATCCCTGTTCGCTGGCCCGCGCCGCCTTGACGGCTGTGCACAGGCCGATTCATCTAGATAAGCCAGATCATACCGGAGGCCATCTTGCGCCTATCGGCACCTATCGGCGCCTGTCGCGGCCAGCCGGTGCTATTCGGCGCGGATGTGTTTCTCTTCGATCAGCCTTGCCCATCGCGTCACCTCGCCGTTGAAGTATTCGGCGAAGGGGCCGCTGGTCTGCGGCGCCGGGCTGAAGCCGGCCGCCACGATGCGCTCGCGCATCGCGTCGGACTGCAGTATGCGCGCCACCGACGCGGCAACCTTGTCGACGATCGGCCTGGGCGTCCCCGCCGGCATCATCAGGCCGGTCCAGTTCTCGACGATCAGGTCGGGATAGCCCGCCTCGGCCACGGTCGGCACGTCGGGCAGCAGCGGGTGCCGTTCACGTGTGGTCACCGCCAGCGCGCGCAGCTTGCCGCCCTTCACATAGGCCAGCGACTCCGGGAAGTTGGAGAACACCACATCGATCTGGCCGCCGATCAGGTCCGTCATCGAAGGCGCCCCGCCCTTGTATGGCACATGGGTCAGGTTGCCACCGGTCAGGCTTTCGAACAGCGCCAGCGTCAGGTGCGGCGGCGTACCGTTGCCGCTGGAGCCGGCATTGAGCTTGCCCTTCTGCGCCGCGGCGGCCAGGTCCTTCAGCGACTTGACCGGAGAACTGGCCGGCACCACCACCAGCATCGGCGACGAGGCGATGCGCGCCACCGGCACCAGGTCTTTCTGCATGCTGAACGGCAGCTTGGGGAACAGCGTCACATTGGAGGCATGCGTCAGCGTGACCGCGAGCCAGGTATAGCCGTCGGCGGGTGCCTTCGCGACCTGGTCGGCGCCGATGTTCGCGTTGCCGCCGGGCTTGTTGTCGACCACCACGGGCCGCTTCCACTCTTCGGCGAGCTGGTGCCCGACCAGCCGCGCCATGATGTCGGTCAGGCCACCGGCCGCGAACGGCACCACGTAGCGGATCGGCTTGCCGGGATAGTCATGGGCGGGCACCGACGCCTGCGCCGTGCCCTGTGCGGCGGCCGGCGCCGAGGCCAGTCCAGTGAGCGTGGATACTGCGGACAACGCGACAAGCGCGCCGGCTCCGTACCTGAGCGCGGTGCGAATCAAACCTCGAACCATGGTGTGTCTCCGTTTTGTGGTCGCTGGCCCGTTCTTTGCCGGGTCCGGTTTCGTGGTGGGAATCGAATCGAAAACGCTAGGCCTTGCCCTCCTGCACCTCTTCCGCCAGTTCGCCCGCCAGTTCGCGCAGCTCACTGAGCAGGGCCTCGGGGATGTCTATGCCATGGGCCTGCGCGTCGGCCTGCGCGGCATCGCGCCGCGCGCCTGGCAGGCGCGTGCCCTCGTCATCCAGCATTGCCTGCAACAGGGCTTCGACACGTCCGTCATAGGCGTCGGAGCCCGCGAACGCGCCCGGGTCCAGCGCCATGAAGAGCTGGCCGATGCGCGGCCGGTTGCCGGCGTCGGTAAAAAAGGAATCCGCTTCGGCGCCAAAGCTGGCACCTGCCAGCGAGGTCACCAGCAGCTCGACCATCAACGCCAGCATCGCGCCCTTGACGCCGCCGGCGGGCAGCATCGAGCCGCGCAACGCGGCCTGCGCATCGGTCGTCGGCTGGCCGGCTTCGTCCAAAGCCCAACCCAGGGGAATCGGCTTGCCCTGCTTCGCCGCCACCATGATCTTGCCGCGTGCGACTTCGGACAACGACAGGTCGATCACGACCGGCGCGTGGCCCCGGCGCGGAAACACCGCGGCAATGGGATTGGTGCCGAACAGCGGGCGCCGTCCTCCCCAGGCAGGCATTGCTGCGGGCGAGTTGCCCATGGCGATGCCCACCATGCCCGCACGCGCCACCGGATCGAGCGGCAGCGCGGCCGCGCCGAAGTGGTGGCTGTTGGTGACCGCCGCGACACCGACACCGGTCTCATAGGCCCGGCCCATTGCCTCGGCAATCGCCAGGTCGCATGCCGGGAAGGCGAAGCCGCACCCCGCATCGACCAGCGCCGCGCTGGCGCGTGCGCGCCGCACCGTGGGCGTCGCGCGGCCGTCGACACGATCCGCGCGCAGGTGCGCCACATACATGGGTACCCGCGATACACCGTGCGACGCCAGCCCCGCCGCATCGGCACGCACCAGCGCCGCGGCCGTTGCGTCGGCCTGCAGCTGGCTCGCGCCCGCACGCCGAAGCGCGGCGTTGGCGATCCGCTCCACTTGCGTCATCGGCACCCGGGTCATGTCATGTCCTCCAGCGTCTGCCGCACCTGTTGCGCGATCATCATCGAGACCCGCGCATTGGCCTCCTGCGTCACGCCGCCGATATGCGGCGTCAGGATCAGGTTGGGCACGTCGGCGAGCACGCTGCCTGCGGGCAAGGGCTCGTGCTCGAAGACGTCAAGCGCGGCGCCACCGAGATGTCCGTCGCGCAGCGCCTGCGCCAGCGCGGCCTCGTCGACCACGCCGCCGCGGGCAGTGTTGATCAGCACCGCGCCACGCTTCATGCCGGCGATCCGCTGCGCGTCGAGCAGGTGCCGCGTGGCGGCGACCAGCGGCACATGCAGGCTGACCGCGTCGGACTGCGCCAGCAGCGTGTCGAGCGCGGCACTGCGCACGCCGGTGCGGGCCCATACCGGGTCGTCCGCGGCCAGCATCGGATCGAATGCCGCCACCTGCATGCCGAACGCCTGCGCCAGCGCGGCGGCCTGCCTGCCGATGTCGCCGAAGCCCACCAGCCCCAGCGTCTTGCCCAGTGCCTCCCTGCCCTCCGACAGGCGTGCGCGCGGCCACTGCCCCGCGGCCACTTGCGCGCTGCTGCCGTAGGCGCCGCGCAGCAGCAGCGCCGCAGTGGTGACCACGTACTCGGCCACCGAGCGCGCGTTAGCCCCGGCCGCGGGGATCACGCGGATGCCGCGCTCGCGGCAGGCCTCGACATCGATATTGTCGAGGCCGACCCCGAGCCGCCCGACCACGCGCAGCGACGGCGCACCGGCCAGCAGCGCCGCGTCGACCTGCGTGCGGTTGCGCACGATCAACGCCTGCGCGCCGGGCAGCGCATCGAGCAGTTCGGCGCGGCGGTCGACCCAGCCCGGCTCGTAGCGCAGGTCGAAGCCCGCGCGCAGCGCCTGCACCGCGGCATCGTCCATGAACTCGCTGATGCAGATGCGCTTCATCATGCCGACTCGTGGATGCGGGTCAGCACGAACTCGCGGTGACCGAGCGCCTCAGCCGCGGTCCAGCGCCCGTTGACCGTGGCCAGCATGCACTCGAGCAGCTTGTCGCCGGTCTGGTCCAGCGTCAGCTCGCGCTGCAGCAGGCCCGAGCAATCGACATCCATATGCTCGCTCATCAGCCGCACCGTGCGCGGGTTGGCACACAGCTTGATCACCGGCACGATCGGGTTGCCGATCACGTTGCCCTGCCCGGTCGGGAAGAAATGCACCACATAGCCGGCGGCGGCGCACAGCGTGACCATCTCCGCCGCGGCCGACGACGAATCCATGAACCACAGGCCCGGGTGAGTCGGCTCCTCGGCCTTGTCGAGCACGCCGTCGACCGTGCACTTCTTGCCGATCTTCTGGATATTGCCCAGCGCCTTCTCCTCGATCGTGGTGAGGCCGCCGGCGATATTGCCCTTGGTCGGCTGCGACTCCGACAGGTCCGAGGTCTTCCAGCGGTCGATCATGCCCTGGTAGCGCTCGAACATGGCCATGAACTGGTGGCGTACTTCGTCGTTGGCGCAGCGCGCCGCCACGATATGTTCGCCGCCGGTCAGCTCGGAGGTCTCGCCGAAAACCAGCGTGGTGCCGAGCGGATGCAGCTTGTCGAAGGCATTGCCGACGGTCGGGTTGGCGCCGCAGCCGGACGTGGTATCCGACTCGCCGCACTTGGTCGACACCCACAGCTCGCTGATCGGGCATTCCACCCGGTGCAGCGCGGTGGCGTACTGCACGTATTCCTTCGCCGCCTTCGACGCGCGCATGATGGTGTCGTGGTCGCCATGGCCCTCGATGCCGAAGCCGACCACCGGCTTGCCGGTCTTGGCGATGCCGTCGACCACCTTCTTGGTCCAGCCGTCCTCGATGCCGATCACCACCACGGCGGCGACATTGGGGTTGCTGCCCGCGCCGATCAGCGTGCGGAAGTGCAGGTCCAGGTCCGGCCCGAACTGCAGGCGGCCATACGGGTGGGGAATCGCCATGGTGCCCTTGATGGCGACGGCGACCGCCTCGGCGGCGGCGTTGGACAGGTCGTCCAGCGGCAGGATGATGACGTGGTTGCGCACGCCGACGCGGCCGTTGTCGCGGCGGTAGCCCCAGAAGGTGGTGTTTTGATCGATCACGGACATGGCTTGGGTCTCGGGTATGAGTGGGGAGATGAGTGGCGGACGGGGCGTGGCTTACCAGCGCTTGGTCTTGATGTTGTGGACGTGGGCGTGTTCGCCTGCCTTGATCGGCGCCACCACCTTGCCGATGTCGATGCCGTACTTGTAGACGGTGTCATCGGGATCCATGTCGCACAGCGCTACCTTGTGGCCGATGGGGATCGGCTGCAGCGCGGTCACGGTCACGATCTTGTCCTCATCCATGATCCAGGCGTTCAGCCTGGTGCCAGCCTGGATCCCTTCCACCACGGCCACCGCCACGGTGTCCTTGGCGTCGTGCAGCACTACGTGAATCATCGTTGTCTCCTCTGTGGATCGGTTGTGCGGGTTGTCTGTGAAACCATCTTAGGCAAGCTAAAGATCCATGTCAACTAACTCATATATATCACTTAGTTGAATGTGAATCGGCGCATGAGGGACGCTGGGGACCGCAGCAGATCATTGGCGACCTGCGGCTCGTCTTGCGGCAGTGCTAAGGGGGAGGAGTTGCTGGCGCTGCGACGGCCTGTTCAAGGCCGCCGCCAGGGGCATCGACGTGCCCGGTCAACGAATCAGTCGCCGGCGGTGACGACCTGCCGGGGGGTTACCAGTAGCGTACCCGGCCCGTATCCAGGTGTACGAATTGCTCGCCCTGGTAAAAACCGACACCCCCGCCCTTCAACGTCTTCGCGGCATCGCGCAGGTCACCGAGCGGCACGCCGGCGACGCGGATGTCGATGGCCTTGCCGTCCATGTGGAGGCTGTGCCTGGCGACCCCGCCGCCACGCGAGGTTCGCAGGCGCGAATTTGTGGCCGGACTGCGATAGCCCGAGATGACCTGGAACGGTTCGTTGGTACCGAGTTCTCGGCGCAGCTGGTACAGCAGGTCGAACAGCTGCGGATCGATCACTCCAACCTGGCCCGAATAATGGTCGCGCAGGAAACCATTGAGCGAAGTAAGTGCCTCGGGCACAAAACTCTCGCCCACGGCATAGACGAGCTTGATGCGCTCACCCGTATGAGTGTGGTCAAAGGCCAGCGTGCGCGCATCGGCCAGGCTGGCAAGCGCCTGGCGCGGCGCCAGGGGCATCAGTCCGGCAGCCAGCGCCAGGCCTCCGGTGGTATGTAGAAAGCGGCGGCGTGCCTTGCGCGTCGCATCATTCATGGTACTTCCTCTGCATGTGCTGGGCGCGCCTTACTGCCTGGCAGCAGCGCGCGCGATGGCTGGCGGCGAGGGGCGCCCGGTGCGTTGCCGCAGCGCCTTGTCCAGCAGTTTGTCGTGACCGTAGATGTCAGGCAGGAAGGATACACGACCATCGGCCCGGGCGATGACCGTGCCATAGGCCAGCACCACCGGCAGCGGTTGCTGCAGCCGCACCGTGTTCGACTTCCCGCGCGCCATCGCCTCGCGGATACGCGCCTCGTTCCAGTCAGGCATATCCTGCAGCACGAACTGAGCCAGTGCCACTGGGGATTCCACGCGGATGCAGCCGTGGCTGAAGTCGCGCCGGTCGCGCTTGAACAGCTGCGGCGTCGGGGTGTGGTGCAGGTAGATGTTTTCGTTGTTGGGGAACATGAACTTGATGTCGCCCAGCGCGTTCATGGGGCCGGGGCGCTGCCGGATGCGCATGCGGCCATTGAGCACGGCTTCCAGGTTGTCCTCGGACAGCGTGGTCACGGCCTTGCCGTCGCCGGTCACGAACTCGAAGCCCTGCTGGTTGAAATATGCCGGATCGCGGCGCAGCCGGGGCACCGTCTCGCGCTTGGCGATCGACGGCGGCACGTTCCAGTACGGGCTGAACTCGATGTAGCGCATATCTTCCTCGAACAACGGCGTGCGCGTGTCCAGCGCCTTGCCGACGATCACCTTCATCTCCAGCTTGATGTCGAGCTTGCCGTCGCGGATCTCGTAGGCGCGCAGCATGAACTCCGGCACGTTGACCACGATCATGCGCGGGCCATCGAGCGGGGTCCAGCGCATCCGCTCCATGGTCAGTTCGATCTGCCGCACCCGGCTGGCCATGGGCAGATTAAGTTGCGCCAGCGTCCCGGTGCCGATCACGCCGTCGGCCTGGAGCCCGTGCCGCGACTGGAACGCCTTGACGCCATTGACGAGTGCGCCTTCATAGCGCGCCGGCGGCTTCGTGCCGGCCGGCAGGTCGCCCAGTGCCACCAGGCGCGCCGTCAGCGCCGCAGTGCCCGCCCACGGCTGCCCCGGCGTCAGCTTGCCCGCGGGCAGCGCCGGCAGCGGCTGCACCCAGACCGGCAGCGCGGCGATCTCGCGGTAGCGGGCCAATGCCTCGCGCAGCGTGCCATACAGGGGGAAAGTGGGCGCGGCCTGGCGCACCGCGTCCGGCAGGCGGTGTTGCGCGACCGCCTCGCGCAGCACCGTGGCGGCGTCATACGGGCGTTCTTCCTGTGGCGCGAAATCGGCGCGAACCGCACGGGGATTGATACGGCCGCCGTGCAGGTCGGCCAGCATGCGCTCCATCGCGGCGGTCAGCGCGGCGTCAAGACGGGCGGCGGCATCCGTTGCGAGCACCGGCCCGGTGGCCGCCTGGTGCACTGCCTGACGCAGCGCCTCGGCATCGTAGTCGCCCGGATCGAGTCCATCCGCAGCCGCGTTGGACAGCGCGTCGACCGCCTGCCTGGCTTCCGGTACGGGCCTGCCCTCGGCGAACCATAGTGGTCCCTGAGGTGCCGGAGCGGCTTGTGGCGCCGACGCTTGTGGCGCGTGTGGCGCTGGTGGAGTCTGGGCCGCCTGAGGCGCCTGGGCCCGGACCGGGGCTCCGGCGGCGCCTGCCAGCAGCAGTGCGGCGAGCGCAAGTTTCATTGTGCCGGGACGGTGGCCGCTGACGCGACTCGCGGCCAGGCAAAGCGCAAGGAGAGCAGCCTTGCCTGCGGCAAGACTGGCGCCGGTCAGGCGCATGGCGGCTGTCGGTAACGAAGGCATCGTGGGGATGGGCTCGTTTCGTGGCACACGCCCACAGTCTACCCGTGTTGGGGAAGCGGCGTCAGGACCGCACGGCGGGCCGCTTCGCGACCGCCAGACCACATCGAACAACGCAAATCACGGGTCCGGCAAGGTCACCAGGCAAATTCGGCCGATTCACGCAGCTTGCTCGGAAGTTTCACACGGTGGGCGTATCGCCATATTCCTACACTGGGCCCCGTTCACAAGGCAATTCCGATGTCCGGATGCAGCCGCTGCCTTGGAACACTTGCGTGCCACGGCAATCGTGCGGGCGGCACGTCTTCCACAACCAAGAGACCCAACATGAAATTCGCATTTGCACCGGTGGTAATCGCCGCCGGCATCGTCCTCGCGTCGCAATCCGCGCATGCCGTCGACGGCACCATTACCTTCAACGGAAATATCACCCCCACATCGTGCGAGATCAATGGCAACGGCACCAGCTCGAAGTCATTCACCGTCACGCTGCCGACCGTTTCGGCAAAGACGCTGAACACGGCTGGCGCGCGCGCCGGCCGCACTCCGTTCACCATTGCGCTGAGCTGCGATGCGGATACCGGCGCGGTCCACACCTATTTCGAACCGGGACCGACCACCGACGCCAGCACCGGCAACCTGGTGATCAACAGCGGCACCGGCACGGCAAGCAATGTGCAAATCGGGCTGCTCAATGCAGACTTCTCGCTGATCAAGGCCGGCTTTGCGGACAGCGCCCAGAACTCGCTGCCCATGCAGCTGACCGGCGGCACGGCCACCCTGTCCTACTTTGCCGAATACGTCGCCACCGGCCAGGCCACCTCGGGCTCGGCCAATTCCAGCGTGATGTACACCATCGCGTATCCGTGACGCCAGCGCGTTCCTGAGATTTCCCTGAAGGGCAAATCCGATTCCGGACCTGGCGCACATGTGGCGCAGTCCGGTGCGTAGGCACGCGCCATGTTGGCGGCGCGTGCCGCCCTCTTTCCCTCTGCTGTGCTTGCCGGTCCTGCCGACGACTGATTCTTCAAGCTCTGTTTTACGGCCTCAACATGCTGTACATATCCCTGCGAAACTTGCTGGCCGCCCCCATGGCCGCGCTGGCGCTGTCGTGCGCGTTGCCCGCCAACGCCTCCGTCATCGTCGGCGGCACGCGCGTGGTCTACCGCGCCGCGGACAAGGAAGTCACGCTAAAACTGACCAACGAAGGGCAATCGCCCGCGCTCACCCAGGCGTGGGTCGATGCCGGGACGGCGACCCCGACGCCGACCTCGATCGAAGTGCCCTTCACGATCACCCCGCCGATCGCGCGCATCGACCCGGGCAAGGGCCAGACGCTACGCATTCTCTATACCGGCGAGCCGCTGCCGCAAGACAAGGAGTCGCTGTTCTGGCTCAACGTGCTTGAAATCCCGCCGAAGCCGTCCGCCGATGAAGCTGGCGTCAACTCGCTGCAAATGGCATTCCGTTCGCGCTTCAAGCTGTTTTTCCGCCCCGCCGGCCTGCCGGGCAGCGCCACGGCGGCGCCGGCTGCGTTGCGCTGGGAACTTGGCAGCCGCGACGGCAAACCCGTGCTGCTGGCGCATAACCCAACGCCATACCATGTGTCGCCGGTCAGCGTCGAGGTCATTGCCGGCGAGCACCTCGCCAAGGCGACAGACCCGGACATGATTGCGCCTGGCGCCACTGCAACCTTCCACCTGGACAGCGAAGTCCGCAACCCTGCCGGCGCCACGGTGCGTGTGCACTGCATCAACGACTTCGGCGGCAGGGACAAGTTCAGCGCGCCGCTGAACGCCTCCGGCTCTCGCTAGCCCTCTTCACTCTTCAACCCACGGTCCGTTACGCCCTTCGGCAGCCGCCGGCTGCCGATGCCTGCGTGCGGCCATCGTCGACACGCCGGTTCCATGCTGACACTCTCTCCCCGTCACGTCCCGTTTCGCCTGCGTCCGCTTTATGCCGTGTTGCTGACCTTGTTCGCCAGCGGCGCAGGCGCAGCCGGACAACCCGACGCCAGCCCGACGCCTGTCCGCTCCGCGCAGGACGTGGAGTTCAGCGATACCTTCCTGCAGGGTACGGCGGGCGGCGTTGCGGACCTGAGCCGCTTCAGCAAGGGCAATCCGGCGCTGCCGGGCCACTACCGTGCCGAGTTGTATGTCAACGAAATCTGGCTGGGTCGCGCCGGCGTGGAGCTGCGCCAGTCCGGCGACCCCGCCGCCCCGGCGGTGCCGTGCTTCGATCGCAGCCTGCTGGAGCGCATCGGCGTCGACCTGGCCAGGCTGCCGGCCGCCGCATCGCTGGACGGCGACGGCTGCCAGCCGCTGCCAGCGCTGATCGCCGATGCCACCGCGAGCTTCGACAACGGCGAGCAGCGGCTCGACGTCAGCGTGCCGCAGGCCGCGACGGTGCGCCGCGCGCGTGGTTACGTCAGCCCCGAGAACTGGGACAACGGTGTTCCGGCGGCACGCTTGCAGTACAACGCCAACATCTATCACTCCGACGCATCCAGCCTGTCGACCACGCAGGCCTATGTGGGCCTGAACGCCGGCCTCAACCTGGGGCCATGGCGCTTCAGCCACCAGGGCAGCCTGAACCGCGATGAACGGCAAGGCACGCGCTACCAGAGCGTGCTGACCAACCTGCAGCGCGCCATTGCGCCCTGGAAAAGCCAGTTGGTGGTCGGCGATGCCTTCACCGACGGCACGCTGTTCGACAGCATCGGCTTTCGTGGCGTGCGCCTGGCCAGCGACGAGCGGATGTATCCCGAATCGCTGCGCGGCTATGCCCCGATCGTGCGCGGTATCGCGCGCAGCAATGCCCGCGTGCAAGTCCGCCAGCAAGGCAACATCCTCTACGAAACCACGGTGGCACCCGGGCCGTTCGAGATCGATGACCTGTACCCCACCGGCTACGGCGGCGACATCGAAGTCGTGGTTACCGAGGCGGACGGCAGCGTGCACGTATCGACGATGCCCTACGCCGCCGCGGTGAACGCCTTGCGCGCCGGCCAGAGCCGCTACAGCGTCACCGCGGGCCAGTACCGCAACACGGTACTGCAAGGCTCGACGCTGCTGCTGCAGGGCACTTACCTGCACGGTTTCAGCAACACCGTCACCGGCTACGGCGGCTTTGTGGCCGCGCAAGGCTATGGGGCAATCGCCGCGGGTGCCGCGCTGAATACCGACCTGGGTGCCTTTGGCGCCGACATCACGCATGCCAGCACGCGGCTGCAGGGTCAACCGGACCGCAGCGGCCAGAGCGTGCGGCTGAGCTACAGCAAGCTGGTTGCACCAACCAATACCAATTTCTCGGTTGCGGCATACCGCTACTCCAGCCGGGGCTACCTCGGCCTCGCCGATGCCATGTCCTGGCTCGCGCTGGACCAGGCGGGACGGCTGCCAAGCCTGCCCACCGCGCGCGGCAAGCTGCAGCTAAGCATCAACCAGGCCCTGCCGGCCGGCTATGGCAACTTCTACCTGACCGGCTCGGTGCAGAGCTACTGGCAGGGCGGCAGCACCGTCAGCCAGTTCCAGGCCGGCTACAACAATACTTACCGCGCCATCGCCTATGGCGTGTCGGCGTCGCGGCAACTGAATGTCGCCACGAGCAAGTGGGACACGCGCGTGATGCTGACCGTCGGCCTGCCGCTGGGCAAGTCGCCACGGGCACCCTACTCGCTGACCAGCGTCCAGCGCGGCTCCGACGGTTCCTTCACGGCACAGGAGACCGTGACCGGCACGCTCGGCAGCGACAATGCCATCAGCTATGCCCTCAATGCTGGACATAGCGGCGGCGGGTCCGGCAGCGCCAACAGTATCGGTGGCAGCGTCTCCTATATCTCGCCGTTTGCGACGATGACCGCCAACGCGTCCAGGAGTACCGCATATGCGCAGGCCGGCGCGGGCATTTCCGGCGGCATCGTGGCCTACGCGGATGGCGTGGCGTTCTCGCCGTCCCTCGGCGATACCGTCGCTGTGGTCGAGGCCAAAGACGCCGCAGGCGCGCGCCTGGCCAATGGCGCCGGGCTGCGTGTCGACCCGTGGGGCCATGCCGTGGTCTCGAACCTGGTGCCGTTCGCGCGGAACGAAATCGAGCTCGATCCGCAGGGCCTGCCGCTGGAAGTCACTCTCAAGTCGACGCAGCAGCGGATCGCGCCCACCGCCGGCGCGGTGGTGCGGGTGCGCTTCGAAACCGAGAATCCCGGCCGCGCGGCAATCCTGCGCACGCGCCTGCCGGATGGCGCGCCAGTGCCGTTCGGCGCCGAAGTGTTCAGTGCAGACGGCAAGCCGGTCGGGACCGTGGCGCAGGCAGGCCGCGTGCTAGTACGCGGGCTGGCAACGGACGCCGGCACGCTGACGGCACGGTGGAGCCAGGCCAGTGGCGATGCCTGCACGCTGCACTATGACCTCGGCAAGCCTGGCAACCAGGCGGCGGCAATGGTGGCCAGCGATGCACCGTGCACGCGCTGATGCAGCCGTTCACCACACCAGCTGGTGGCGACGCGCATAGTCGACCATCTCCACCAGCGAGCCGACATTAAGCTTGGCCATGATGTTGGCCTTGTGCGTGCTGACCGTCTTGCTGCTGATCAGCAGCTCGGCGGCGATCGCCTTGTTGGAATGACCGCGCGCCAGGTATTGCAGGATGGTGATTTCGCGATTGCTGAGCCGCGGGATGCCGGAGTCGAGCGCTTCGCCGAGCTGGCGCGCGGCTTCCAGCGTGTACATGGGGAACACCAGGTAGCCGCTCAGCACGCCGCGCGCGGCCTGCAGCACCTCGGGCACGCCGCGATGCTTGACCACGAAGCCGTGCGCGCCGGCGCGCAGCGCCCGCACCGGGGCGGCGGTGGCGTCGGTGCAGGACAGCACCAGCACATGTACCGTGGGAAAGGTTGCCGACACGCGCCGGACGAAATCGACGCCGGGATTGCCGAAATACTCGACATCGACCAGCACCAGCCCGGGGCGGTGATCGCGCACCAGCCGGAACGCATCGCGCACGCCGTCGGCTTCCAGCACTTCGGCGGCCTCCAAGGCCGCCGCCAGTTGACCGGACAGCGTAGTGCGGAACCGGGAAGGCTCGTCGACGATCAACGCGTGTTGCAATTGGAACTCCTTGACAGCTTGGGGGAACTGCCAAGATTAAGGGCCATGCTGCGTGCTGAAGCGCGGAATACTCGCTGCGCGGGAGCAGCAGAATCTGCGCGGCGGCCGGGCAATTCCGCAGGGGTGCACAGCCAGGCGTAGCCGGGCCGGCCTGCGCGTCAGGACCTGGCGGCGTCCAGCACTTCAGTCAGTTTGCGGCTGGCGTCCAGCGCCGCTGGGAAACCGCAGTAGACGGCGCTGTGCACCATCAGTTCGCGCAGTTCCTCGGGCGTGACGCCGTTGGCCAGCGCGCCGCGCAGGTGGCCGGCCAGTTCCTGCGGCCGGTTCAGCGCGATCAGCATCGATACCGTGGCCAGGCTGCGCTGCTTGCGATCCAGCCCTTCGCGGGTCCACACCGTGCCCCATGCAAACTCGGTGACCAGCTGCTGCAGGCTGGTGTCGCCCTGCTGTGCGGCGGCATCGAGCGCGCGCTGCACGTGCGTCGGGCCAAGGACCTCGGTGCGGACTTCGAGGCCGGTGGCGAACGCGGGGGTGGGCGTGTAGTCGGCATTCTGGCTGGGGTCGGCCATGGCATCTGTCTCCGGTATCAGGTGGTGACAGATCTTAGCCGAACCGGCCGCTCACTCCGTGCCGGCGGGCAGGAAGCGCGGCGCCGGCGCCGAGCGTGGCACCTCGCGCTCGCCCTGCCGGAACATCCGGTAGGTGCCGCGCGCCTGGTTGTGCGGATGGCAGGCGGCCTCTTCCAGAGTCAGCACGCGCGCGAAGCAGACATCGGTGCCGCCCAGCAATGCCTCCCAGTGCTTGCTCGGCTGGGCGGCGATGCACGCGGCGATGCGCGCCTTCAGGGCGGGCCACTGGACGCGGTCGTATTGCGTGGCGGGATCGACGTCGGTCAGTTCCAGCCGTTCGAGCAGTTCGCGGTAGAACTGCGGCTCGAGTGCGCCCAGCGTGATGGCGCGGCCGTCGGCGCAGCGGTAGACGTCATAGAACGGCGAGTCGTGGAACGGGCTGGGCTGGGGTCCGCCGAGCGTGCCGGCGGCCCGCGATACCTGCACCAGCGAGCCGAGCATGGCAACGATGTCGGTGATCGCCGCATCGACCACGCAGCCCTGGCCGCTGGCACGCGCGCTCAGGATGGCGCTGGTCAGGCCGAAGGCCAGCCCGAGCGCGCCGGTGGCGTCGCCCATCACGGTCGGCGGCACCATCGGCAGCGCATCGTCGCGCGCGGCCATCGACAGCAGGCCGGTCAGCGCGATGTAGTTCAGGTCATGACCGGCGCTCTGCGCCAGCGGGCCGCTCTGCCCCCAGCCGGTCATGCGGCCGTACACCAGGCGCGGATTGCGGGCATGGCAGGCCTTGGGGCCCAGGCCGAGCCGCTCCATCGCGCCGGGGCGCAGCCCTTCGATCAGCGCATCGGCGCCTGCCACGAGGTCGAGCGCCGCGGCGACGCCATCGGGCGACTTCAGGTTCAGCTGCACCACCTGCTTGCCGTGCTCCAGCTCCATCTCCGGCGGCACGGCCTGGCCGCGCAGGATGCGGCGCGCGTCAGGGGCGACCGGGCGGGTCACCAGCGTTACCTCGGCGCCGAGGCCGGCCAGCATGGCGCCGCACAGCGGGCCGGGGCCGATGCCTTCAAATTCCACCACCTTGATGCCGCGCAGGGGCAGCAGCTTGCCATGCTCACTCATTTGCTTGTCTCCGGTTGCCGTGCGCCGGGGTCCGAGGTCGGGATCCGGGCCAGCCTGGGTGGGATATGTAGTGCGCCGCGTCAGTACGGCCTCCTGCCGGCCTGTCACGGCGCTCGCGAGCCATGCTACGCGCCACGGCGCCTGGGCGGCAATGGCCGAAACAGCCAGCCGGGTTGACGGATTTGCCATGCGGCCGGTTATCGCACGCGAGGCCGTGGTGGCATCGTAATTTTCCGAACCAACTTGATCTAAGTCGGGTCACAGCGGGAAACTTGCTGCGATGATGGTTTCAGATGGCGCCGGCGCCCCGCGGCGGCAGCGTCAGGAGGTGTTCTTCAACCTGGCTCGTCCCGACAATCCCCAACGACAGCCCCCAATCCAGGAGATTCCCGTCATGACCAATATCGTGCTCGCCACCGATGGCTCGGCCTTCAGCGATGCCGCGGCGCGCTTTGTTGCCGAAGGCAAGCTGCTGCAGACCGGCTTTACCGTGCATGTCGTGCATGTCGCCCCGGAAGTGAGCGGCCAGGTGCGCGCCTTTGTCAGCAAGGAAACCATCGACGACTGGCACAAGGAGGCCAGTGACAAGGCGATGGCGGGTGTCAGCGAGATCCTCAAGACGGCCGGCGTGCCGTTCGAGCAGCATGCGCTGCACGGTTTTGCGCCGGAACGCATCGTGGCCTATGCGCGTTCGGTGAATGCCGAAGCCATCGTGATGGGCACGCACGGCCGCGGTTCCTTCTTCGATGCGGTGATCGGTTCGGTGGCCGGACGCGTGCTGGCGCAGGCGGATTGCCCGGTGCTGCTGGTCAAGGCGCCGGAAAAGAAGGGTAACTGAACAAAAGAGCCGGCAGGCTAACGTTTGAGGTGCTCCCAAGCCACCCCGAGCTAGCCTAAGCAAGGTGTTCTCCCTCTCCCGCAAGCGGCAGAGGGGAGTTGCAGCAGCCGTCAAGCGCCCCACAGGGGCGCTTCGTCCATCAGGGCCACCTGTTCGCGCAGTTCAAGAATGCGATCCTGCCAATAGCGCGCGGTGCCGAACCACGGGAACGCGGCCGGGAAGGCAGGGTCGGCCCAGCGGCTGGCCAGCCAGGCGCTGTAGTGCAGCAGGCGCAGGGTGCGCAGCGCCTCCACCAGCCACAGTTCGCGCGTGCGGAATTCGGCGAAGTCCTCATAGCCGGCCACAATGTCGGCCAGCTGGTCCTGCATTGCCGCGCGGTCGCCCTCCAGCAGCATCCAGATGTCCTGGATCGCCGGCGCCATGCGGCTGTCGTCGAAATCCACGAAGTGCGGGCCGGGCGCTCCGAGGCTGCCGCCGCGCGCATCGTCTTCGTCGATCCACAGCACGTTGCCGCGGTGGCAGTCGCCATGCACGCGCAGCAGCGGCACGTCGCCGGCGCGTTCGTAACAGCGGCGCACGCCGTCCAGCGCGAGCTCGGCGACCGACTGCCACGCCGGCAGCAGGTCGACGGGGATGCAGCCGCTGGCCAGCAGCCAGTCGCGCGGGGCAATGCCGAAGGTGTCGATATCCAGCGCGGGCCGGGCCTGGTAAGGCTGTGCCGCGCCGGTGGCGTGGATACGGCCGATAAAGCGGCCGAGCCAGGTCAGCGTGTCCTTGCGGTCGAGCGCGGGTTCGCGGCCGCCGCAGCGCGGGAACACCGCAAAGCGAAAGCCGGCGTGGTAGCGCAGCGTGCCGGCATCCGGCGCACCGGCCGGCAAGTACAGCGCCGGCACGGCCGGGATCTCGGCATCGGCCAGCTGCTGCACGAAGGCGTGTTCTTCCAGGATGGCCGCGTCGGTCCAGCGGCCGGGGCGGTAGAACTTGGCGATGACCGGCGCGGCGTCCTCGATGCCGGCCTGCCACACCCGGTTCTCATAGCTGTTGAGTGCCAGCAGCCGCCCGTCGGGGCGCAGGCCGGCGCTTTCGAGCGCGTCCAGCATCCGCTCAGGCGTCAGGCCGGCATAGGGAATACCGGAATCGGCCGGGGCGGTGAACGCTGTCATGGTGTCAGTCGCGGTTGCGGTTGCCGCCGAGCAGTGCGGCCTGCGGCGCCGGGCGGCGGTTGCGCACGGGGGCCGGGGCCGCATCGTGCTGCTGGCGCGCCGGCTGGGCAGCGCGTTGCTGGCCGCGTGCCGGCTCCTGGCTGCCCTGGCGCGGTGCGCCGCCGCGTGCGCCGCCATTGCTGCCACCATTGCCGCCGGCGTTGCCATTGCCGTTGCCGCCGCCGCGGCGCTGGCCGCCTTCGGCCTGCCGCTGGCGCGGTTGGCCGCCCTGGCCCTGGCGCGGTGCATCGTGGGCCTGGCGCGGCGCGCGCGCGCGTTGTGCCGGCTCGCCGTCGGCGTTGGCCGGGCGTGCCTGGCTGCGGCCGCGGCCCTGCCCTTGCCCCTGCCCTTGCCCCTGCCCGCCGCCGCCGCCGCGTTGCTGGCGGCCCTTCTGGATCGGCTCGGGCGCGATGCTCGGGTCGACTTCAAACCCCGGCAGCACGGTCTGCTCGATCTTGCGCTTGATCAGGCGTTCGATATCGCGCAGCAGCGCATGCTCGTCCACGCAGACCAGCGAGATCGCCTCGCCCTCGGCGCCGGCGCGGCCGGTACGGCCGATGCGGTGCACGTAGTCCTCGGGCACGTTGGGCAGGTCGAAGTTGACCACGTGCGGGAGCTGGTCGATATCGATGCCGCGCGCGGCGATATCGGTCGCCACCAGCAGCCGCAGCGTGCCGGCCTTGAACTCGGAGAGCGCGCGCGTGCGCGCCGACTGGCTCTTGTTGCCGTGGATCGCCAGCGCCGACAGGCCGTCCTTGGTCAACTGCTCGGCCAGGCGGTTGGCGCCGTGCTTGGTGCGGGTGAACACCAGCACCTGGTGCCAGTCGTGCTGGCGCACCAGGTGCGCCAGCAGTTCGCGCTTGCGTTCGCGGTCGACCGGGTAGACGCGCTGGTCGACGGTCTCGGCGGTGGTGTTGCGCCGCGCCACCTCGATCGAGGCGGGGTTGTTCAGCAGGCGGTCGGCCAGCGCGCGGATATCGTCCGAGAACGTCGCCGAGAACAGCAGGTTCTGGCGCTTGGCCGGCAGCACGTTGAGGATCTTGCGGATATCGTGGATGAAGCCCATGTCGAGCATGCGGTCGGCTTCATCGAGCACCAGCAGCTCTACCTGCGACAGGTCGACGGTGCGCTGGGCCACGTGGTCGAGCAGGCGGCCCGGCGTGGCCACCACGATATCGACGCCGCGCTTGAGCTGCTCGATCTGCGGGTTGATGCCGACGCCGCCGAACATCACCATGGAGCGCAGGCGCAAATACTTACCGTAGTTGCGCACGCTTTCCTCGACCTGCGCGGCCAGTTCGCGAGTGGGCGTCAGCACCAGCGCGCGTACCGGCGGCTTGCCGGCGCGCGGCGCGTTGCCGGCGGCTCGGGCCGCGGCGGACTCGGACAGCAGGTGCAGCATCGGCAGGGTGAAGCCGGCGGTCTTGCCGGTGCCGGTCTGGGCGCCGGCGAGCAGGTCACCGCCCTTGAGGACGGCCGGGATCGCCTGCGCCTGGATGGGAGTCGGTGAGGTGTAGCCCTGTTCGGCCACCGCACGCACAATCTTTTCGGACAAGCCGAGTTCGGAGAAAGACATGAATTGCTGCTTCGGCCATCCCTGCGCACGCGGTGCGCGGATCGCGGGATGGCTCGTGTAATCGATGTTCGGTATCGGTAACAGGAGCGGCCGGAAGGCCGGCCCGGCAGGCCAGTGGCCCGCCCGCGGGAAAGGTCGCTAGTGTACCAGTCCGTCGCGAGCCGGTTCTGCACATGCGGCAGCGCCGCATGCGCGGCTGCATACATCGGCGCGGCCAGGTGACGCTGCGCTATCATGAATGGCTCCGCAGGCGGCCCGCCTTCAAGGCGCCGCAGTGGCGCCTGCCCATCCTGACTGCCCCGGCCCCCTACTGCGCCCCGGAGCCCGCCATGCGCTTGCGTTTCCTCGAAGACCAGGAAGTCACCCTGTTTGCGGCCATCCCGGTCGGCATCGTGGCGGCCATTGCGACCACGCTGTTCAAGGAGGCGCTGGAAGGTGCCGGCGTGGTGCTTTTTTCCAGCCATGCCGACGTGGTGGTCGTCTTTGCCGCACTGGCGCTGGGCTGGCGCGTGGTGGTGCCCGCGGTGGGCGGTGCGCTGGCCGGCGCGCTGCTGGTCCTGTCCAACCGGCTGGCCAGCAGCCACAGCGGCGCGACCGACTATATGGAAGCGGTGGCAAATGGCAGCGGCCGGCTGCCGGTGCGGATCACGCTGCTGCGGGCCATGTCCTCGTTCTTCTCCATCGTCAGCGGCAGCTCGGTCGGCAAGGAAGGCGCGATGATCCAGCTGGCGGCGCTGTGCGGCTCGCTGTTTCCGACCACCCGGCTGGAGCGCGGCGGCGGCTCGAACATGCGCCGGATGCTGACCGCCTGCGCCGCCGCGGCGGGCCTGGCGACCGTCTATCACACCCCTTTTTCCGCCGCCGTTTTCGTCGCTGAAGTGGTGTTTGGCGCACTGGCAGTGCAGCGGCTGATGCCCCTGTTCCTTGCGTCGGTAGCCGGCGCCATGGTCAGCCAGTGGCATGGCGGACTGCAGCCGCTGTATCCGGGCCTGGTTATCGCGCCGGACCTGCGCCCGCATATCCTGCTGGCGGCAGCCGGACTCGGCGTGGCGGCCGGCATCGTCGGCGCGCTGTTCCTGCGCGCATCTGGGTTCGCCCGCAGCCGCTTCGCCGCGGTGCCGGGCGGGCCGGTGGCGCGGCTGGCGCTGGGCGGCGCGCTGGTGGGAGTGCTGGCGATGGCGGTGCCCGAGGTCGTGGGCAACGGCTACCACACCATCCAGACCATCCTGCAGGAACAGCCGCTGAGCGTGCCGGTGGCCGGGGTGCTTCTGGCCAAGCTGGTGGCCACGGTGATCAGCATGGGCTCCGGCGCGGTCGGCGGGGTGTTCACCCCGTCGCTGTTCGTCGGCGCGGCGCTGGGGCAACTGCTGGCGCTGGCCATGCATGGCGTCGCCGACGGTGCCACGCCGCTGCTGCCGCTGGTCGGCATGAGCGCGTTCCTGGCGGCGACCAGCCAGGCGCCGCTGATGTCGGTGCTGATGGTGTTCGAGATGACGCTGGCGCCGGCATTGCTGCTGCCGTCGATGATCGGCGCGGTGGCGGCGTACTACACGGCATCGCGCTGCCAGACGCTGTCGCTGTACAGCGTGATCGCCGAGCGCGCACAGGCGTCGGCCGCGGCCGAGCACGCCCGCACCATGACGCTGGCGGGGCTGTGCGACCCGACCGCCACCGTGCTCGACCCCAACGCCAGCCTGGCCGAGGCCGCCGACAAATTCGCCGAGACCGGTACCCGCTATCTCTACCTGGTGCAGTTCGACGGGCGCCTGCTGGGCGCACTGTCGATCCACGCCGTGCAACGCGCCCAGCGCGAAGGCTCGCAGCAAGGCGTGCTGGAGCTGGCCGAGCGCGACTTCCCGTCGCTGACGCCCGATTCGCGCCTGCGCGATGCGCTCGAGGTGTTCGCCGAACACGGCATCAACCGGATCCCGCTGGTGCGGGACAGGGTCGACCATGAGCTGATCGGTACCGTGTCGAAGCAACGTGTGCTGCAAGAGGCATCCTGCCTGTTCTGAATGCCATCTCGCCGGGCCGCCCCGGGGAGGCGCCAAACGAGTAAAATGCCCGGTTGCGCCCGCTCCGGGCCATCCCACCCACGCTTCGCCTTACTTGACGGAGTTTCCCCATGCCAGCAGGTCGTGATATGCGCCGCGAGGCGCCGGAAGTTGCCAGTTCCTCGCGCGGGCGGTTGCCGTGGCTGGCGGGCGTAACGGTGGCGGTGACGGTAACGGCCCTGCTGCTCGGCGCGGCCGCCGCCTCGGCCCAGCCGGTGCGGGTGATCCCTGAAGACGCGCCGGCAGCCAGGCTGGTGCTCGCCGCTCCGTCGGCCTCCGCGCCGCAGACCGCCACGCTGGACGGCAAGACCGTGGGCGTGGCACCGGGCGTGCGCCTGTTCGGTACCGACAACCAGCTGCTGGCCACCGCCGCGGTGGCAGGCCAGAAGCTGCCGGTGCGGTACAAGCTCGACCTCTACGGCCAGTTGCTGACCGCCTGGGTGCTGAGCGAGCCGGAGCAGAAGGCGCTGAAACAGAAATCGTAGTCCCCCGAAAGAGCGCGGCGTGCCCCACGCGACCGCGCGTTGTTGCAACACCCTGATGCCCCCAGGTCAACCACTGAGATCGGCATATGAAGAAAGTTTTCGTCAAGACGTACGGCTGCCAGATGAACGAGTATGACTCGGACAAGATGGTCGACGTCCTCAACGCCAGCCAGGGGCTGGAACCCACCGACAACGTCGAAGATGCCGACGTGATCCTGTTCAACACCTGCTCGGTGCGCGAGAAAGCGCAGGAGAAGGTGTTTTCCGAACTGGGCCGGATGAAGGCGCTGAAGGCGGTCAAGCCCGACCTGGTGATCGGTGTGGGCGGCTGCGTGGCCAGCCAGGAAGGGGCCAGCATCGTCTCGCGCGCGCCGTACGTCGACGTGGTGTTCGGCCCGCAGACGCTGCACCGCCTGCCCGACCTGATCTCGCGCCGCCAGCGCACCGGCCAGTCGCAGGTGGACATCTCCTTCCCCGAGATCGAGAAGTTCGACCACCTGCCGCCGGCGCGCGTGGAAGGCCCGAGCGCCTTCGTCTCGATCATGGAGGGCTGCTCCAAGTACTGCAGCTACTGCGTGGTGCCCTACACCCGCGGCGAGGAAGTCTCGCGCCCGTTCGAGGACGTGCTGGCCGAAGTGGCCGGCCTGGCCGAGCAAGGCGTGCGCGAAGTCACGCTGCTGGGCCAGAACGTCAACGCCTACCGCGGCAAGATGGGCGACACCACCGAGATCGCCGACTTTGCGCTGCTGATCGAATACGTGGCCGAGATCCCCGGCATCGAGCGCATCCGCTACACCACCAGCCACCCGAAGGAATTCACCTCGCGGCTGGTCGAGCTCTATGGCCGATGCGACAAGCTGGTCAACCACCTGCACCTGCCCGTGCAGCATGCCTCCGACCGCATCCTGATGGCGATGAAGCGCGGCTACAGCGTGCTGGAATACAAGAGCATCATCCGCAAGCTGCGCGCGCTGCGCCCGCAGATGTCGATGTCGTCGGACTTTATCGTCGGCTTCCCCGGCGAGACCGATGCCGACTTCGAGAAGCTGATGGCGATGATCGAGGAGATCGGCTACGACACGTCGTTCTCGTTCATCTTCAGCCCGCGCCCGGGCACGCCCGCGGCCAACCTGCACGACGACACCCCCCACGAGGTCAAGCTGCGCCGGCTGCAGCGCCTGCAGGCCACCATCGAGGAAAACGTGCAGCGCATCAGCCAGGGCATGGTCGGCACGGTGCAGCGCATCCTGGTGGAAGGCCCCGCGCGCAAGGATCCGACCGAGCTGCATGGCCGCACCGAGAACAACCGCGTGGTCAACTTTGCGCTGCCCGGTGTGCCCCAGGCGGGCCGCGACCGGCTGGTCGGCCAGATGGTCGATGTCAGCATCACGCAGGCGTTCCCGCACTCGCTGCGCGGCGAGATCGTGGTGCGCCAGTAATCCTGCAGGCAACCCCACTACATGAAGATCCCTTCCGCAGAATTCGTCGCTCCCAAGGACGACAACGCCCGGCTGCAGAACCTGTGCGGGCCGCTCGACGAGAACCTGCGCCAGATCGAGCAGGCGCTGGATGTGACTATCCAGCGCCGCGGCCACCGCATGACAGTGCGCGGCGCCAATGCGCAGGACGCCACGGCCGCGCTGGAGCGCTTCTACAACCAGGCGCGCACGGCGCTGTCGATCGACGACGTGCAGCTCGGGCTGGTGGAAACGCGCCAGCTCTCCGCGCATGGTGCCTACCTGCCCGGCAACGACAGCGCCGAGGACGAGCGCGAGTACGAAGACGAATCGCCGGTGCTGCACACCCGCCGTACCGGCCTGCAGGGCCGCACCGTGGCGCAGCGCGAGTACCTGCGCAATATCCTGTCGCACGACCTGACCATGGGCATCGGCCCGGCCGGCACCGGCAAGACCTACCTGGCGGTGGCGTGCGCGGTCGACGCGCTGGAGCGCGACGCGGTCAAGCGCATCGTGCTGACGCGCCCGGCGGTGGAAGCCGGCGAGCGCCTGGGCTTCCTGCCCGGCGACCTGGCACAGAAGGTCGATCCTTACCTGCGCCCGCTGTATGACGCGCTGTACGACCTGCTCGGCTTCGACCGCACGCAGAAGATGTTCGAGCGCCAGATGATCGAGATCGCGCCGCTGGCCTATATGCGCGGGCGCACGCTGAACCACGCCTTCATCATCCTGGACGAGGCGCAGAACACCACGCCCGAGCAGATGAAGATGTTCCTGACCCGGATCGGCTTCGGCTCCAAGGCGGTGATCACCGGCGACATCACGCAGATCGACCTGCCCAAGGGCCAGAAGAGCGGGCTGGTGGAGGCGCAGCATGTGCTGCGAGACGTGCGCGGCGTCGCCTTTACCCGCTTTTCCAGCATCGATGTGGTGCGCCACCCGCTGGTGGCGCGCATCGTCGATGCCTATGACGAATACCACGCCCAGCACAAGGACGCGTAATTGAAATCCCCGAAAGACCATAAATCCAAGGCCCCCGGCGTCAGCCTGACCCTGTTCGATGGCGATGGCCGCGCGCGCAAGAGCGCCGCGCATGCGCTGCGCGTGCAGCTGCCGGATGGCCGCAGCCTGACGCTGGACCTGTCGCAGGCCGCCGACGGCGTGGTCGCGCTGCTGGCCGAGCACACCGACACCAACCAGCAGGCCGGCCTGCTGGTGCGCCCGGACAACCATGACTCGCTGTCCGTGGCCGTGACCGCCACGCCGGTCGTGACCACCACCGGCACCCCGGCCACGCCGCCGGCGCTGGAGCTGGAGATCCAGCAGGGCGATGGCATCGGCAGGCAGGACGGCCTGCCGCCGCGCAGGAAGATCGAAACCTGGGTCAAGTCGGCGCTGTATGCCGATGCCACGCTGACGATCCGCTTCGTCGGCGAGGAGGAAGGCCGGCTGCTCAACCGCACCTACCGCGGCAAGGACTACGCCACCAATGTGCTGACCTTTGCCTATGCGGAGAACGAGGACGACCCCGTGACCGGCGATATCGTGCTGTGCTGCCCGGTGGTCGAGGCCGAGGCGCGCGAGCAGCGCAAGCCGCTGGAAGCGCACTATGCGCACCTGATCGTGCACGGCGTGCTGCATGCCCAGGGCTACGAGCACGAGGAAGACGCCGAAGCCGAGGAAATGGAGGCGATCGAGACCGAGACGCTGCAGGCGCTGGGCTACGCGGATCCCTATCTCGCCGAGCGCACCGGCACCGCGTGATTGGCGGCGCACCGGCGGCACCGGACATGGTGCCGCCGGCATCACATCCAGCAGCCGCCAACCCCCGGCTGTCACGGGACCGACAACCTTTTGGTGTATCCTTCAGTCGATCTCCACCACGCGCTCGCCGCGAAATGAACGACCCCTATCCCAGTTCGAAGCCCGCCTACCTGAAGCAGGTCGATCGCCCCAGATCGCTTCTCGAACGCCTGTCAGACCTGATCTCCCCCGAGCCGGACACCCGCGCAGAACTGCTCGAAGTGCTCCAGGAGGCGCATGAGCGCAACCTGATCGACGCCGATTCGCTGTCGATGATCGAGGGCGTGTTCCAGGTCTCCGAACTGACCGCAGGCGACATCATGGTGCCGAGCGCGCAGATGGATATGGTCAATATCGTCGACGCGCCGGAGACCTTCATCCCGTTCATGCAGCAGACCGCGCACTCGCGCTTCCCGGTCTACGAAGGCAGCCGTGACAACATCATCGGCATCCTGCTGGCCAAGGACCTGCTGCGCTACTACACCGATCCCGCCTTCGACCTGCGCGAGACGCTGCGCCCGGCGGTATTCATCCCCGAATCCAAGCGCCTGAACATCCTGCTGCGCGAGTTCCGCATCAACCGCAACCATATCGCCATCGTCGTCGACGAATACGGCGGCGTGGCCGGGCTGGTGACGATCGAGGACGTGCTCGAGCAGATCGTCGGCGATATCGAGGATGAATTCGACCTGGACGAAGACCAGGACAATATCCTGCCGATGCCCGACGGCAGCTGGCGCGTGCATGGGCTGACCGAGATCTCCCAGTTCAACGAGGCCTTCGGCACCGGCTTTTCCGACCACGACGTCGACACCGTGGGCGGACTGCTGTCCAACCACGTGGGCCACGTGCCCCACCGCGGCGAGGTCATCACCCTGCCGCCGATCCGCTTCGAAGTGCTGCGCGCCGACGCGCGGCAGGTGCACCTGCTGCAGGTGCGCCGCGAATCCCTGCCTGACAGCGCGAGCGCTGCCGGCGCATGAAGCATCCCGCCCCGATCCCCAACGGCGCCGCTGCTGCCAACGCCGGTGCTGGCAGCGTGCCCGGCGCGCGGTCGCGCGCCGCCGCGATGGCTCGGCTGCTGCTCGCTGGCGTGCTCGGCATTGCCCACACCCAGGCCTTCGCCCCGCACGACTGGTGGTGGCTGCAGATCCTGTCGCTGGCCGGCCTGGCCGCGCTGATGGCCGACGCGCCGCGCGCGCGCATCGCCGCGGCCACCGGCTATGCCTTCGGCCTGGGCTGGTTCCTGTCCGGCATCTGGTGGCTCTATATCAGCATGCACGTCTACGGCGAGATGCCGGCGTGGATGGCGGCGCTGGCGGTGGTGCTGTTCTCGGGCTACCTGGCGCTGTGGCCGGCGCTGGCGGGCGCGCTGTGGCACCGGCTGACGGCACGGCTGCGCGCAGGCACATGGGCCGCGGCGCTGCTCGCGCCGCTGGCCTTTGGTGCCGCGTGGGGCCTGTCGGAGTGGCTGCGCGGCGTCGTGTTCACCGGTTTCCCGTGGCTGTCGGGCGGCTATGCCCATACCGACGGGCCGCTTGCCGGCTTTGCGCCGCTGGTCGGCGTCTATGGCATCGGGGCGCTGGCGGCCGCTGTCGCGGCCTTGCTGGCCGGGGCCGTGCGCGGGCTGGGGCACGGTGCGCGCACGCCTGCCGTCGTGTCACTGGCGCTGGCGCTGCTGCTGCCGGCACTTGGCGCAACGCTGTCGCCGCTGGCCTGGACCACCCCAGCCGGCAAGCCGCTGACGGTGCGGCTGCTGCAGGGCAACGTGCCTCAGGACATCAAGTTCGAGGCCGCCGGCATCCAGCGCTCGATCGCGCTCTACCGCGACATGATCACCGCCGAGCCCGCCGACCTGGTGGTGACGCCCGAAACCGCCTTCCCGGTGATCCTGCAGGATCTGCCGGTCGACGTCGCCGTGGCGGTGCGCGACTACGCGCTGCAGAGCGGCACCACGGTGCTGTTCGGCGCGGCCGGCGCCGATTCGCCGGTCGATTTCACCAACAGCGTGTTCGGGCTGGGGCCGCTGACCGAGCGGCTGTACCGCTACAACAAGCACCACCTGGTGCCGTTCGGCGAGTTCATCCCGCTGGGCTTCCGCTGGTTCGTCGACATGATGAAGATGCCGCTGGGCGATTTCCGCCGTGGCGGGCTCGACCAGCCTTCGCTGCCGGTGCGCGGCGTGCGCGTGGCGCCCAATATCTGCTACGAGGATCTGTTCGGCGAGGAGATCGCGCAGACGCTGCGCCAGCAGCCCGCGCCCGCCAACGTGCTGGCCAACCTGACCAACCTGGCCTGGTTCGGCGACACCATCGCGCTGGACCAGCACCTGCAGATCTCGCGCATGCGCGCGCTGGAAACGCGCCGCCCGATGCTGCGCTCGACCAATACCGGCATGACCGCGGTGGTGCGCCCGGACGGCACCGTGCAGGCGCGCCTGCCCACCTTCACGGTCGGCACGCTGGTGGCCGAGGTGCAGGGCATGCAGGGGCTGACCCCATATATCCGCTGGGGGAACGCGCCGGTGCTGGCGCTGTTTGCGCTGCTGCTGGGCACAGCTGCCTGGCGCTCGCGGCGCGCAGGCTGAAGCCCGGCCTGGCGCTGCTGGCGCGCCGGGCTTCCCGCCGCTGATCGCACTGATCGCACTGATCGCACTGATCGCACTGATCGCGATAATCCGCGGCATCCGTGGCGCGCCAGGCGCGCGCCGGCTGCGCTATTTCAGCAGCCCGGTCGCGACCGACACTACGGCCGCGGCGATCATGACCGCGATTGCGACCAGGTAAGGTTTGCGAGAAAGGAGTGTCATGATCCCAAGTCCCCAACGTTAATTTCCTACCGGCAGGACGGCCAAGCCTGCCAACCGCAACGCTCTCAAGCGGGTTGCTTACTCATACTGTATACAAAAACGTTATCGGCTAGCGTTCCCGCAACTTGAAAACAGGGTCGGTATTTTCCCCATGCGTTGCGAAAGCCCGACATCCGCCGGCACCCCCGCGCGCCAGCCGCCACCCCGCCAATGGGGGCGTGCGGCCAAAAAGCCGATAGAATTCAGGGTTTGGCAAAATCCGTATGCGGCGGCCCCGGCACGCGCTGCGCCGCCAGCCCGCCGGGCGGCGCAAGTTCGCCCCAAGCCGACCGATCAGCCACTACCTAGTCTTCATATGCTGACCTTCCAACAAATGATTCTGACCCTGCAGGCCTACTGGGACCGGCAGGGTTGCGCGCTGTTGCAACCCATCGATCTGGAGGTCGGCGCCGGCACTTCCCACGTGCATACCTTCCTGCGCGCGATCGGCCCCGAGCCGTGGCGCGCCGCCTACGTCCAGCCGTCGCGGCGGCCGAAGGACGGCCGCTATGGCGAGAATCCCAACCGTCTGCAGCACTATTACCAGTATCAGGTCGTGCTCAAGCCCGCGCCGGAGAATATCCTCGAGCTGTACCTGGGCTCGCTGGAAGCGCTGGGCCTGGACCTGAAGCAGAACGACATCCGCTTTGTCGAGGACGACTGGGAGAACCCTACGCTGGGCGCGTGGGGCCTGGGCTGGGAAGTCTGGCTCAACGGCATGGAAGTGACCCAGTTCACCTACTTCCAGCAGGTCGGCGGCATCGACTGCAAGCCGATCACGGGCGAGATCACCTACGGCATCGAACGCCTGGCGATGTACCTGCAGAAGGTCGAGAACGTCTACGACCTCATCTGGACCGAATGGGTCGAGAACGGCGAGACGCGCCGCCTCACCTACGGCGACGTGTACCACCAGAACGAGGTCGAGCAGTCGACCTACAACTTCGAGCACAGCAACACCGAAATCCTGTTCCGCCATTTCGCCGAGCACGAGGGCGAGGCCAAGCGGCTGATGGGCAATGCCGAAGGCGCCGAGGGCAACGACGGCAGCCAGGCCGGCACGCGCCTGGCGCTGCCCGCCTATGAGCAGGTGCTGAAGGCAGCGCACACGTTCAACCTGCTGGACGCCCGCGGCGCCATCTCGGTGACCGAGCGCGCCGCCTATATCGGCCGCATCCGCAACCTGTCGCGCCAGGTGGCGCAGGCCTACTACGATTCGCGCGAGGCCCTCGGCTTCCCGATGTGCGGCAACGGCGGAGCCCGGGCATGACGCAACTGGCGCGCAGCGCGCTGTGCTGCGCCTTGGCCATCGCCACGCTGTCTGCCGCCGGCAATGCCGCCGCCGCGCGCGCCGAGGCCGCCCCGGCGCCGCAGGCGCTACTGCTGCCGGCCGAACTCAGCAATGTGTGCGAGGCCGATCCGCAGGCGCTGCAGCTGGCCATGTCGCGCCACTGGCGCCCGTCGCTGAACGCGCTCGACCAGTGGACGCAGCTGGTGCGCTCGTTCGCCTGCGACCTGTCGGGCCAGCGCGACCTGGGCTGGCACCGCGTGCCGCTGCGCGCCTATGAAAGCGCGATCCGCTACCCGCTGACCTGGGTGGAGGTGGAAACCACCAACGGCCGCACCCGGCGCAAGACCAAGACCTATTACTCGGCGGCCCAGCTGCCGCCGAAGATCGATTTCTGGGTGGGCGGGCGCATCGACGAGATCCGCTACGACAAGCGCCTGCGCCGCATCGACGCGCGCTTCCCCGCCGCGGGCAGCCGCGGCGGCAGCAACGGCGCCGCCAGCGCCGCGGCGGCCGCGCAATGCGCCTTCACCACGCTGCAATTCCGGCAACAGAACGGCCTGTGGCTGCTGTCCGGAGTGGAACCTAATCATTCGCCGCGCTGCTGACAGCGGCGCGCGCCACAACCTGTTGGATACGATTCATGTCGCAACCCATGACCGACTCGCTGCTGATCGAACTGTTCACCGAAGAGCTGCCGCCCAAGGCGCTGGCGCGTCTGGGCGACGCCTTCGCGCAGGGCCTGTTCGCCGGCCTGGGCGAGCGCGACCTGCTTGAGCCGGGCGCCACTGTGACGCCGTTCGCCACGCCGCGCCGGCTCGCCGCGCTGGTGTCGGGCGTGCGCCGCAGCGCGCCCGACCGCGAGCAGCGCGAGAAGGTCCTGCCGCTGTCGGTGGCGCTTGGCGCCAACGGCGAGCCCACCCCGCCGCTGGCCAAGAAGCTGGCCGCGCTGGCCAAGTCGGTCGGCGTCGCCGAGATCGACTGGCAGTCGCTGGAGCGCGCCTCGGACGGCAAGGCCGAGGCCTTCTTCTACCGCTACACCGCACGCGGCGCCGAACTGGCCGCCGGGCTGCAGGCCGCGCTGGAGGACACCATTGCCAAGTTGCCCATCCCCAAGGTGATGAGCTACCAGCGCCCTGACGGCAGCACCGTGCATTTCGTGCGCCCGGCGCACAGCCTGATCGCGCTGTTCGGCAGCGAGATCCTGCCGGTGTCGGTGCTGGGCCTGCAGGCCAGCAACGTGACGCAGGGCCACCGCTTCCTGTCGCACGGCACGATCGAGATCGCGCATGCCAACGACTACGCGAAGCAGCTCGAATCGGCCGGCCGCGTGCTGGCCAGCTATGGCGAACGCCGCGAGCGCATGCGTGCCGCGCTGCTGGCCGAGGCCGGCGCCGACCAGGTGATCATGCCCGAGTCGCTGCTCGATGAAGTCAATTCGCTGGTGGAATGGCCGGTGGTCTACGCCTGCCACTTCGAAGAAGCCTTCCTGGCGGTGCCGCAGGAATGCCTGATCCTGACCATGCAGACCAACCAGAAGTACTTTGCGCTGACGGATGCCGACGGCCATCTGCGCAACCGCTTCCTGATCGTGTCGAACCTGGCCACCGAGACGCCGCAGTCGATCATCACCGGCAACGAGCGCGTGGTGCGTCCGCGCCTGGCCGATGCCAAGTTCTTCTTCGACCAGGATCGCAAGAAGACGCTGGCCTCGCGCGTGCCGCAGCTGGCCGGCGTGGTCTACCACAACAAGATCGGCACGCAGCTGGACCGCGTGCAGCGCCTGCAGCAGATCGCCGGCCATGTCGCCGATGCGCTCAACGCCGCCGGCGTGGCCACCGACAAGGCGGCCGCGATGCGCGGCGCGGAGCTGGCCAAGGCCGATCTGCTGACCGACATGGTCGGCGAGTTCCCCGAGCTGCAGGGCACCATGGGCACGTACTACGCGCGCCACGACGACGAAGCCGAGGACGTGGCGCTGGCCTGCTCCGAACACTACCGCCCGCGCTTCGCCGGCGATGCGCTGCCCGAAGGCTCGGTCAGCACCGCCGTCGCGCTGGCCGACAAGCTGGAAACGCTGGTCGGCATCTGGGGCATTGGCCTGCAGCCGACTGGCGAAAAGGACCCGTTCGCGCTGCGCCGCCATGCGCTCGGCATCCTGCGCATGCTGATCGAGAAGCCGCTGGCGCTGTCGGTCACGTCGCTGCTGGCGCTGACGCAGCAGACATTCGCCGGCATTGCCGCGGTCAAGCCGGCGCCGGACGCCATCGCCGACTTCCTGTACGACCGCGTGCGCGGCTACCTGAAGGAAAAGGGCTACACCACCAACGAGGTCGAGGCCGTGGTCAGCCTGCGCCCGGACCAGCTGCACGACGTGCTGGGCCGCATGGAAGCGGTGCGCACCTTCGCCGCGCTGCCCGAGGCCGAGGCCCTGGCCGCCGCCAACAAGCGCATCACCAACATCCTGCGCAAGAACACCGAGCCGGTCGGCGCGGTGAACCCTGCGCTGTTCCAGGAAGAGGCCGAAGGCGCGCTGCACGCGGCGATCGAGAAGGTGCGCCCGGCCGTCGAAGCCGCCTTCGCCAGCGGCGATTTCACCGCCGCGCTGCGCGACCTGGCCCAGCTGCGCGATGCCGTCGACCGCTTCTTCAACGACGTGATGGTGATGGCCGAGGACGCGCAGCTGCGCGCCAACCGCCTGGCGCTGCTGGCCTCGCTGCATGCGCTGGCCAACCGCGTGGCCGACATCTCCAAGCTGGCCGCCTGAGCGCCGCCAGCACGCGATACCGGAGCCGCACATGCCGCAGACGCCCCCCAAGTTTGTCATCCTGGACCGCGACGGGGTGGTCAACCTCGACAGCGACCAGTTCATCAAGTCGCCCGACGAGTGGATCCCCATCGACGGCAGCCTGGAAGCCATCGCCGCGCTGAACCAGGCCGGCTATCGCGTGGTGATCGCCAGCAACCAGTCCGGCATCGGCCGCGGCCTGTTCGAGATGAGCGCGCTCAACGCCATGCACGAGAAGATGTACGCGGCGCTGGCGCGCCTGGGCGGGCGCGTCGAGGCCGTGTTCTTCTGCCCGCATACCGCCGCGGACGGCTGCGACTGCCGCAAGCCCAAGTCCGGCATGCTCGAGCAGATCAGCGAGCGTTTCGGCATCGAGCTGCGCGGCGTGCCGATCGTCGGCGATTCGCTGCGCGACCTGGAGGCCGGTGTCGCGGTCGGCTGCGCGCCTCACCTGGTGCGCAGCGGCAAGGGCATGAAGACGCTGGACAAAGGCGGCCTGCCGCCCGGCACGCAGGTGCATGACGACCTGCGCGCCTTTGCGCGCTGGCTGACCGGCAACGACGGCGGCAACGACAGCGGCAACCACAGCGCCACCCGCGAGTCCGCACAATAAGCCATTGCCGACGCTGGCTCCGACCCTCTTTTTTTGCGCCCCCACGCATGACGTTTCTCCGTTCCCTGCTGTTTGCGCTGTACCTGCTGGTGCTGACGCCCCCCTACGCCTGCGCCTGCTTCGTAGTGTTTCCCTTCATGAATGCCGACCAGCGCTTCCGCTTCGTGCGCGGCTGGCCGCGGCTGGTGATCTGGGCCGCCCGCGGCATCTGCGGCATCCAGTACCGCATCGAAGGCCATGAGCATATGGAGAGCATGCTCGACAAGCCGGTGGTGCTGCTGTCCAAGCACCAGTCGGCGTGGGAGACGGTGGCTTACGTGGCGCTGATGCCCAGGCCGCTGTGCTTCGTGTTCAAGCGCGAGCTGCTGCTGGTGCCTTTCTTCGGCTGGGCGCTGGGCATGCTGAAGATGGTCCATATCAACCGCAAGGAAGGCACCCGCGCCTTCGCCTCGGCCGTGCGCCAGGGCCGCGAGCGGCTGTCCGAAGGCGCCTGGATCATCATGTTCCCGGAAGGCACGCGCACGCCGTCGGGTCTGGAAAAGCCGCGCTACAAGAGCGGCGGCGCGCGCCTGGCGGTCGAGACCGGTGCCTGGGTGCTGCCGATGGCGGTCAACTCGGGCCGGGTGTGGCCGCGCAACAAGTTCCTCAAGTACCCGGGCATGGTGACGATCTCGGTCGGCCCGCCGATCTCCTCGGCCAACAAGACCGCCGACCAGCTCAACCAGGAAGTGGCCGACTGGATCGAGCGCGACATGCGCCGCATCGACGCGGACAGCTACCGCAGCGAAGCACGGGTAGAGCCGGCCGCATGAAGCTGCTGCGCCCCGCCTCCGAAGCCGACGGCGCGCAGCTGGAACTGCCGCTGGCAGAAGCCGCTCCCATAGTCCATGCACCGGCGGCGCCGCTGGTGCCGGAGCAGCCGGCATGGCCGGTACCGCAGCCCAATGCCCGGCTGCTGCACGTGGGCGAGCGCGCGCTGCACTATACGCTCAAGCGCTCGTCGCGGCGCACCATCGGCTTCACCATCGACGACCGCGGCCTGTCGATCACCGCGCCGCGCTGGGTCACGCTGGCCGACATCGAATCGGCCATCCTGGAGAAGCAGCGCTGGATCTTCAACAAGATGGGCGAATGGCGCCACCGCGAGGCACGCCGCGTGCTGCCCACGGTGCAGTGGCGCGACGGCGCCAGCCTGCCCTTCCTGGGCCAGCCGCTGACGCTGTCGCTGGAGTCGCCGATCGGCGCGCTGCTGTTCGATGCCGACAGCCGCGTGCTGCACCTGGCGCTGCCTGCGCACGCCGACGAGCAGCAGATCAAGGACCGCGTGCAGGGCTGGCTGCAGCAGCAGGCGCGCCGGCTGCTGGCCGAGCGGCTCGACGTCTATGCCGGCAAACTGGGCGTGCGCCATACCGGCTTTGCGCTGACTTCGGCGGCCACGCGCTGGGGCAGCTGCACCGCGGACGGCAAGATCCGGCTGAACTGGCGCCTGATGCATTTCCCGCTCTCGATGATCGACTACGTCGCGGCGCACGAACTCGCCCACCTGAAGGAAATGAACCACGGCCCGCGCTTCTGGCAGACCGTGGAATCGATCTTCCCGGAATTCCGCGACGCCCGCGCGCAGCTGCGCGCGCATCCGCCCGAGCTGCTGCCGAGCTTTTAAGCCACGCTTCCAAGCCACTTCCAAGCGGCCGGTGCGTTTCGGCTAAACGCACTAAAATGGCGCCTTCGAATACCTAAAACAGTTGAAGGCCCTCAAATGCGACTCCTCCACACCATGCTGCGCGTCGGCGACATGCAGCGCTCCATCGATTTCTATACCCGCATTCTCGGCATGCAGCTGCTGCGCGAGAGCGACAACCCCGAGTACAAGTACCGCCTGGCCTTCGTCGGCTACGGCCCCGAAAGCGAGACCGCGGTGCTGGAGCTGACCTACAACTACGGCGTCGACCAGTATGACCTGGGCACCGCCTACGGCCATATCGCGCTGGAGACCGACAACGCCGCGGCGGCATGCGAGCGCATCCGCACGGCCGGCGGCAAGGTCACCCGAGAAGCCGGCCCGGTCAAGGGCGGCACCACCGTGATCGCCTTCGTCGAAGACCCGGACGGCTACAAGATCGAGCTGATCGAGCGCCATTCCACCCGCGACGCCAGCCGCCCGTAACGCGTCCATCGGCCGCGACCGTGGACGCGCAAACCCTGAGCCGCCGGCCGCTGGACGGCATGGCGGTGGGCCTGATGGTGGTGCTGTGCGCCGCCTGGGGCCTGCAACAGGTGGTGATCAAGGTGACCGCGCCGCTGATGGGCGCGGTGCTGCAGGCCGGCGTGCGCTCGGCGGTGGCGGCGTTGCTGGTGTTCGGCTTTGCGGCCTGGCGCGGCACGCCGATCTGGCGCCGCGACGGCACGCTCAACGCGGGCCTGCTGGCGGGGCTGCTGTTCGGCGCCGAGTTCTTCTGCATCTTCGTCGGGCTGGGCCACACCACGGCCTCGCGCATGGCGGTGTTCCTGTACACCGCGCCGATCTTCACCGCGCTGGGGCTGCATTTCGTGGTCCCGGGCGAACGGCTGCACGCCGGGCAATGGCTCGGCGTGGCGCTGGCGTTCGTTGGCATGGCACTGGCGTTCGCCGATGGCATCGCGGCGCCGTCGCCCCATGGCAGCACGCTGCTGGGCGATGCGCTTGGCATTGTGGCCGGGGCGCTGTGGGCCGCCACCACCGTGGTGGTGCGCGCCAGTCCGCTGGCAACCGCGCCGGCCAGCAAGACGCTGCTGTACCAGCTGGCGGTATCGGCGGTGCTGCTGCTGGCGATGGCCATGGCAGCGGGCCAGACCGCGACCGTGCAGATCGACGGCGTGGTGCTGGCGAGCCTGTTCTACCAGTCGGTGCTGATCGCGTTTGCCAGCTACCTGGCGTGGTTCTGGCTGCTGCGGCGCTACCTGGCGTCACGGCTGTCGGTGTTTTCCTTCCTGACGCCGCTGTTCGGGGTGGCTTTCGGCGTGGTGCTGATGCACGACGTGGTGGGACCGCGCTTTGCGGTGGCGGCGGTGTTGGTGCTGGCGGGGATTGTGCTGGTGAATCGGCGGGCGTAGGCCTCTGGCGCGGCTCGCTCACCATGGGCGCCGAACGTAGCAGCTATCCCTTGTGAACGTTCCCCTCTACCGCCGCACGGGAGAGGGGAGCAAACCGCCGACGTGCGACGGCATGCTGTTCAATCAGCGGCGCGCCTCGAACGAGAACATCCCCAGCGCGTCGCGCACTTCCTCCAGCGTCTGCTGGGTCAGTTCGCGTGCCTTCTGCGTGCCCTGGCGCAGCACATCGAACACATAGTCCGGGTTCTTGGCCAGCTCTTCGCGGCGGGCGCGGATCGGCGCCAGCATGTCCTGCAGGATGCCTTCGATGCGGCGCTTGAGCACCATGTCGCCCAGGCCGCCCTTGCGATAGTGTTCCTTCAGCGCTTCGACTTCCTCGGTGTTCGGGTCGAACGCATCCAGGTACGTGAACACGACATTGCCCTCGACCTGGCCCGGATCCGACACCTTCAGGTGGTTCGGGTCGGTGTACATGCTGTGCACCGCGGCCTTGATCTGCTCCGGCGACGCGCCCAGCGCGATTGCGTTGCCCATCGACTTGCTCATCTTGGCCTTGCCATCGACGCCGGGCAGGCGGCCGAACTTGGGGATCAGCGCCTTGCACTCCGGCAGCACGTCCCGGCCGACCTGGTTGTTGATGCGGCGCACGATCTCGTTGGTCTGCTCGATCAGCGGGGCCTGGTCTTCGCCCACCGGCACCACCTGGGCCTTGAAGGCGGTGATGTCCGCGGCCTGCGCGGCCGGGTAGCACAGGAAGCCGGCCGGGATATCGCGGCCGAAGCCGCGCGCCTGGATCTCTTCCTTGATGGTCGGGTTGCGCTCCAGCCGCGATACCGTGACAAAGTTCAGGTACATCAGCGTCAGCTCGGCCAGCGCCGGCAGGTGCGACTGCACGGTGATGGTGGTCTTGGCCGGGTCGATGCCGACCGCCAGGTAGTCCAGCGCCACTTCCAGCACGTTGCGGCGCACCTTGTCGGGATCGTGCGCGTTGTCGGTCATGGCCTGGGTGTCGGCCAGCAGCAGGTATTGCTCATGCGAATCCTGCAGCGCCACGCGGCTCTGCAGCGAGCCGACGAAGTGGCCGAGGTGCAGCGGGCCGGTGGGACGGTCGCCGGTCAGGATCACGGGACGCCGGTTGGTTTGGCTGGTTTGGGCTGTCATGGAACGGTCTTGCACGAAATAAGTCGCGGAAATTCGGAATTCGTTGATCTGGGGCTTCAGGCGGCCTGCCCCGCAGCGCCGCCGCCGAGGCGGCGGGCCAGCTCGACATACTCGCCGACGGGCACTTCCTCGGCGCGGCGGCCAAGGTCGAAGCCCATCGCGTCGAAGTCGACCTGGTCGCGCAGGAACGACAGCGTATTGCGCAGCACCTTGCGCCGCTGCGAAAACGCCGCGGTGACCACGTCGCCGAGCACGGTGATGTCGCAATCGGCATGCGGCGAGCGCAGGCGGCCGTCGTGATGGCGCGGCCACGGGATCATCCGCACCACGGCCGAATCGACCTTGGGCGGCGGGTTGAAACTGCCCGGCGGCACGTCCAGCACATGCTCCATGTAGTAGCGCACCTGCAGCATGATCGACAGCCGGCCGAAGGCCTTGCTGCCGGGCTCGGCCACCATGCGCTCGACCACTTCCTTCTGCAGCATGAAGTGCTGGTCGCGCACCCGGTCGGCGAACTGCATCAGGTGGAACAGCAGCGGGCTGGAAATGTTGTACGGCAGGTTGCCGACGATGCGCAGCGGCCTGCCCGGCACTTCCAGCTTGCCGAAGTCGAAGTCCAGCGCGTCGCCGGCATGTACCTGCAGGCGCTCGCCGTAGCGGCGGCGCAGCCGCTCGACCAGGTCGCGGTCGAGCTCGACCACCTGCATCTGCGGGATGCGTTCGAGCAGCGGGCTGGTCAGCGCGCCGAGTCCCGGCCCGATCTCGACCAGCACGTCTTCGGCTTGCGGACTGATGGCATTGACGATGCCGTGGATGATGGTGTCGTCGACCAGGAAGTTCTGCCCGAATCGCTTGCGGGCCACATGGCCCTGGTGCACGTTGGAACGCATGGTTCGATGTTGCAGCATGAGGTCCGGCTTCAGCAAGGCGGCTGCAAGCCAGGATTGGGATGGCCCGGATGGCTGGCGCCCGCGCCATCGGGATGGCGGCCGTTGGCATGGCCGGCCATGGTGACCGCACTGCGGATGGCCTCGATCATGCTGCCATGCTCTGCCTGGCCGGTGCCAGCCAGGTCCAGCGCGGTGCCGTGGTCCACCGAAGTGCGGATGAAGGGCAGCCCCAGCGTGATGTTCACGCCATGGCCGAAGGTGCCGTATTTCAGCGGCGCCAGCCCCTGGTCATGGTACATCGCCAGCACGCAGTCGGCATCGCGCAGGTGGCGCGGCTGGAACAGCGTGTCGGCCGGGAAGGGGCCGCGCGCATCGATGCCGGCATCCTTGGCCTGCGCCAGCGCGGGCACGATCACGTCGATCTCTTCGCGGCCCATGTGCCCGCTTTCGCCGGCGTGCGGGTTCAGGCCCGTGACCAGGATGCGCGGGCGCGCGATGCCGAAGTAGCGGCGCAGGTCGGCATCGATGATGGTCAGCGTCTGCAACAGCAGCGGGACGGAAAGCGCGTCGGGCACCGCACGCAGCGGCAGGTGGGTGGTCGCCAGCGCCACGCGCAGCATGGCGTGGTCGTGCGCGGGCTGCGGGCCGGCCAGCATCATCACCACGCGCGGCACGCCGGCACTGTCGGCCAGGTATTCGGTGTGGCCGGTGAAGGGCACGCCGGCGTCGTTGATGGTGCTCTTCTGCACCGGTGCCGTGACCATGGCCGCAAAGCGCGGCGCGGCGCGGCCATGCGGGCGGCAGCCGGCGATGGCGGCATCGAGCAGCGCCAGCACGTACCGGCCATTGCGCGCGTCCAGCCGGCCCGGTTCGCACGCGACCGCCAGCGGGATATCCTCGACCACCACGTCGCCGTCGGCGATGCGCCGCTCCCAGGCGTGCGTCACGCCCAGCGCCGCGGCGCGATCGGCCAGCAGGCGGGCATCGCCCAGCACATGGAAGCGGTAGTGCCCGCTGCCGCCGTTGTTGCCATGGTTGGCGCCGGCGAGCTGCAGCAACGCCCCGATGGTGATATCGGGGCCGATGCCGGCGGGTTCGCCGGTGGAAATGGCCAGGGATAGCGGGTCAGGCATGTCGGCGTGGGCGAGTCGGCGGCGCGTGCGCGTATCAGCGCTGCCGGTTGATGCGGTACTCGACGTACGCCTGCGAGCGCAGCTGGCGCACCCAGTCATCATACGCGGCCCGCAGCTTCTGTTCGCGGACCTCGGCTCGGGCAAAGTCGCGCTGCTTCTCGGGCGACAGCTCGGTCTCGCGGCGGTTCAGCACCTGGATCAGGTGCACGCCGAACTGCGTGACCACCGGCTCGGAGATCTCGTTCGTGCGCAGGCGGCTCATGGCCTGCTCGAACTCGGGCACCAGCTCGCCCGGCGAAACCCAGCCTAGGTCGCCGCCGTTCTGTGCCGAGCCGTCCTGCGAGAAGCGCTTGGCCGCGTCGGCAAAGTCGCCGCCGTGGGTGATGCGGTCGCGCAGCGTGCTGAGCTGGCGGCGCGCCTCGGCTTCTGGCATGTTGGGGCCGGTGCGGATCAGGATATGGCGCACCTGCGTCTGCGTGATCTTGCCTGCCGCGGCCGTGCCGGATGCCGGGGCGGCGCGCTTGGCCACCAGCTTGACCACATGGAAGCCCGCGGCGCTTTCCACCACCTGGGGCGCCACGGCGCCAGGCTGGAGGTCGACCACCGAGTTGGCGAACAGCGCCGGCAGGCGGCCGATCTCGCGGAAGCCCATGGCGCCGCCCTGCGCGGCTTCCGGGCCTTCCGAATTGGCTTGCGCCAGCTGCGCAAAATCCGCGCCGCCCTGGGCCTGCTTCAGCAGCCCCTCGGCCTTGGCGCGCTGCGCCTGCTTCTGCGCCTCCGAGGCATTCTCGGGCACGCGCACGAGGATCTGCGCCACGTTGTATTCGGTCGGGCCGGTAGCGCCGGCCTGGCCGCCGCGGGCAGCCAGGAAGTTGTCGATCTCGCCGTCGTAGACCTGAACCTTGGAATCGACCTCGCGCTCGCGCAGGCGAATCACCTGGACCTGCTTGCGCAGTTCGTCGCGGTACTTGGTCCAGGTCATGCCGCTGGCTTCCACGCGGCGGCGCAGCTCGGTGGCGTTCATGCGGTTCTGCTGCGCCACCGATTCGATGGCGCGGTCGATCTCCTGGTCGGTCACGCGGATGCCGGCTTCCTGCGCGGCCTGGGTCTGCACGCGTTCCATCACCAGGCGTTCCAGCACCTCGCCGAGCAGGTCCGCGCGCGGCGGGACCGGACGGCCGGCGGCGCGCAGCTGGCCTTCGATCTCGTCGGCGCGGTCGAGCAGCTCGCGGCGCGTGATCACGCTGTTGTTGACCACGGCAACCACCTCGTCGACCAGCTGCGAGCGCTTCTGGTCACCGGGCTGCGGCACGCCGAGCTTGGGCTGGCTCGCCGGCGCGGTGACGTCGGACGACTGCGGCACGAAGATGCCGGTGGCACGTCCCGCGCCCGGCGCCTTCAGCTGCGCGGCGGCCGGCACGGCGATCGCGGCCAGCACGGCCGGCAGCAGCAGGCGGTGCCACGACGTCATAAGAAAGGAAAACACGGCGAATTCTTGACGTTTCATCTTAATCCGTCATTCATAGTGATCGTACTGGGTCGTCGGCACCGGCTTGGCGGACACAGGCTCGTAGCCCGGCACGTTCAGGCGCAGGATGTTCAGCGGATTGGACCCGATCTTGGAAAGGCCACGGAACTCCACCTGCAGGAAGACCCGCCCGGTATAGCCCTGCGTGGTGTTGCGGAAACGCTGGTAAACCACGCGGCCGACCCAGCAATCCGCGGCGTATTCGACGCCGGCCAGCGTATCGACCATCTGGCTCGCGCTCAGGTCGAAGGCAAAGCGGGCGATGGCGTAGGCGCGCCGCGTGATCGGCCACTGGCCCGACAGCTCGAACTGGTCGATCGCGGTGTTGTCGGTCACGGCGGTCGGACGGCGGTAGCGGTAGCCGGCGTTGAAGACCTTGCGCGGCTCGGGGCGGTATGAAAACGCCACGTTGCCGTAGTTGACCCGGTCGGTATCCAGGTTGTACTGCAAGCCCATGTCCAGGTAATAGCCCCGGAACATCTGGATGGTGGTCGCGGCAAGCAGGTCGGATGCGCCGGGCTTGGGGTCCGCCAGCGTGCCATTGAGCTGCACGCGCTGCCCGGTGAAGTCGTAGCGCTGCGCGATGGTGCCGCGGAAGCGCTCGATGCCGGAGTCGGACTCGATCAGGCGCGTGGTCAGGCCACCGGTGATCTTGTTGTTGTCGGCGATGCGGTCGTAGCCGGTGAACGGGTTCTCGCTGAAGATCTGGCCGTAGCCGAAATCGGACTGGACCGTGTCGAACAGCGGGAACAGGCTCTGGTCGCGGAACGGCGTGTACACGTAGAACAGGCGCGGCTCCAGCGTCTGCAGGAAGTTCACGCCGAACAGCCGGCTCATGGTCGGCGCCTCGCGCTCGAACGTCATGCCCGAATCCAGGCTGACGGTGGGCAGCACGCGCGAGAAATTGGTCTGCGCGTTGGGCGTATTGTCCTGCGACTCCATCTGGTACTGGGTCGCGTTGAACGTGACCTTCGGCGTCACGTACCAGCCGGCGCGCACGATCGGGTAGCTGATGCTCGGCTGGACATACATGCGCTCGCCCTGCGGCTGCTGGAAGCCCGTGGACGTCAGCGGGATGCGGAAGCGGGTATAGTCCGCCTCCACCTGCACGTCGAAGCCGCCCAGGTCATAGCGGAGGTACTTGCCGTTGAGCTGCGGCACGCGCTCGTACGATGGCTCGCTGGGGCGCAGCGTCTGGAACTTCTGCACCCGCGCCATCAGGAAGAAGTCCTGCCAGTTGTAGGTGACCCCGCCTTCCTGCACGTACTGGCGCTGCGCGGACTGCGCCACGCTGCGGTTGAAGTCGTCCGGGTACTGGTCGTCCGAGACCCGGTTGACGTTCAGGTAGGCGTTCAGCCCCTTGGCCAGGTTCTGGTTGTGCTGGATCGAGTAGGCCCAGCGGTTCGAGTTGGTCTTCTGGTCGTCAGGCAGGAACTCGGCGCGGATGCGGCCGGAGTAGCCCTGCCCCAGGTAGCGGTACTCGCCGCCCAGCTGCAGGCCCCGCTCCGTCATCAGGCGCGGGTAGATGGTCAGGTCGCGGTTCGGCGCGATGTTGAAGTAGTACGGCATGGTCAGGTCGAAACCCGAGCGCGAGCCGTAACCCATCAACGGCGCCAGGAAGCCGCTGCGGCGATCATCGTTCAACGGAAAACTGAATGCCGGCGCTGCCGCGATCGGCACCCCGAAGAAATTCAGCACGCCGCCATAGGCAACGCCCACCTGGCGGTCGCTGTCGAGGTCAATCTGGTTGGCGCTGAAATACCAGTCCGCATTGTCCGGCGAGCAGGTGGTGTACGACGCCCGCTTGATGGTGCTGCGGTCCTTGTCCAGGAAGTCGATGCGCTCGGCCTTGCCGGCGCCGCCGGTCTGCTGGAAGTAGTAGTCGGGCGACAGCATGTAGCCTTCGTTGGCCTCGACCTTCAGCTTCGCCTCCGGCCCCACTGCCAGCGTGCCGCTGCGCGACAGCCGCACGTTGCCCTCGGCATGGGCCTCGTCCGTATCCTGGTCGTAGCTCAGCTTGTCGCCCTTGACCACGCCGCCGTCGCGACGCAGTTCGGCATGGCCCTCGAGCTCGACGCCGCGCTCGCTGTAGCCGGTCATGCGGTCGCCCTCGATGAACGTCGGCGCGCCGGAATCAGGCTCGCTGGTCTTGGGAGGCTCGGCCAGCCGCGGCACCAGTTCGCCCGAGACCGCGGGCAGCTCGGGCACCTGCGGTGCGGCTTCGAACACCGGCTCGACCTGGTCCAGGTCCGGAATCGCCGAGCCAGACATCTGCGCCTGCGCGCCGGCCGACAGCCCGGCCATGGCCAGCACCAGCGGGCGCAGCCGGCCCGCGTTCAGGCGGCCGGCGCGCCTGGCGCGGGCGGCGGCGCCAGAGGGGGCAGGCGAAAGCAAGGCCTTGTTATTCGGTGTTCGTCGTTGTTCGGTCATTCGCACGGGTTGTCAGTCTCGGCGTGGGCTGCGGCCGCCTGCAAGCCGCCAACCCCTGCCAGAACAGGCTGCGGGGCAACGAAGGCCCCTCCCGGGGGCCGCCCGGCGCCCGGGTCTGGTCGGGTATTATACGGGGCATCCAAACCTGCCCTTGCGGCCGGCTTGCCCCGCTCCACGATATTTTTCCGCGCCCTTCCTGTATGGCAGCTCTTCCCCACGACCCGCGCCTGGACCAGCTCAAGGCCTGGGTGTCCGGCCTTGGCCCGGCATGGTCCGCCGATCCCGACTCCTGCGTGCCCGCATCGGCCGATGCCAGCTTCCGGCGCTATTTCCGCGTGCGCACCGGCAACCCGGCGCACCCGACCGCCATCGTCATGGACGCGCCGCCGGCGCACGAGGACTGCCGCCCCTTCATCCACGTCTGCCAGCTGTTCGGCGCGGCCGGCGTGACCGTGCCGACCGTGCTGGCGCAGGACCTGGCGCAGGGTTTCCTGCTGCTCGCGGACCTGGGCAGCCAGACTTACCTGTCACGGCTGGACGACTCCACCGCCCATGGCATGTATGCCGACGCCGCCGCGGCGCTGGTCCGCATCCAGGCCGCCACCCGCCCCGGCGAACTGCCCGCCTACGACCGCGCGCTGCTGCAGCGCGAGCTCGACCTGTTCCCGCAGTGGTACGTGGCCAAACACCTTGGCGCCACACTTGGCGACGCCCAGCAGGCCGACCTGCGTGAAGTAATGGATACGCTGCTTGCCAACAACCTGGCGCAGCCGCAGGTCTACGTGCACCGCGACTACCACTCGCGCAACCTGATGGTGCTGGACGGCGGCGCCAATCCTGGCGTGCTGGATTTCCAGGACGCGGTGATCGGCCCGATCACCTATGACGCGGTCTCGCTGTGGCGCGACGCCTATATCGAATGGGAAGAGGAACAGCAGCTCGACTGGCTGATCCGCTACTGGGAGCGCGCGCGCAAGGCCGGCCTGCCGGTGAATGCCGATTTCGGCGAGTTCTACCGCGATTTCGAGTGGATGGGCCTGCAGCGCCACCTGAAGGTGCTGGGCATCTTCGCCCGCCTGTACCACCGCGACGGCAAGGACGGCTACCTCGCCAACCTGCCGCTGGTGCTGAAGTACACCCGCAACGTTGCCGGCCGCTATACCGAGCTGCGCAAGCTGATCCGCCTGCTGGATGCGCTGGAAGGCGCGGCCAGCCCGGCCGGCTATACCTTCTGACGACGTGCCTGACGCCAACGACCCGGCCCGGCCGCACGCCGCCCACGCCAGCGCCGCCATTACCGCCCTCGGCGAATGGCTGGCCGGCGCGCGCGCGCTCGCGCCGATGCTGCTTGGCGTGGTGCCGTTTGGCCTGATCTACGGCGTGCTGGCCGTCGGCGCCGGCATGCCGGCGTGGCTGGCTTGTGCCATGAGCGCGATCGTATTCGGCGGCGCCTCGCAGATGATCCTGACCCAGTTGTGGACCGCCGGCACGCCCGCGGTGGTGATCACGCTGACGGTGGCCATGGTCAACCTGCGCCACGCCCTGTATTCCGCGACGATCGCGCCCACGCTGGCCCACCTGCCGCGCCGCTGGAAGGCGCTGATCGCCTACCTGCTGACCGACGAGGCCTTCGCCGCGATGACGCACCGGCTGGGCGATACCGGCCCGCGCGCGCAATACCGCCACTGGTACTACTTCGGCGGCGGCTTCGCGCTGTGGGCCAGCTGGCAGGTGTCGACGCTGGCCGGCGTGCTGGTCGGCGCCCAGGTGCCGCGCGACTGGCCGCTCGATTTCTTCCTGCCGCTGACGTTCATCGGCATCATCGTGCCCGGTCTCAAGCACCGCTCGCACGTGGCCGCTGCGGTGGCCGCCAGCATACTGGCGGTGGCCTGCTACGGCCTGCCGCACAAGCTCGGGCTGATGGTGGCGGCGCTGGGCGGCATCGCCGCCGGCATGCTGGTACTGGGCCGCGGCAACCGCCCCGGCGCGCGCCGGGCCGGCGCGGCGGATCGGGCCGGCTCGGTCGGCAAGGAGGCCGCATGAATGCGCTGACCTTGCTATGGGTCTTCCTGGCCGCCGGCCTGGCGACCTTCCTGATCCGCCTGTCATTCATTGCCGTGGAAGGCCGCGTGCGGCTGCCGGCGTGGTTCCGGACCGCGCTGCAGTTCGTCCCGGCCGCCATGCTGTCCGCGCTGATCGCCCCCGACCTGCTGATGCAGGGCGGCGAGCTCGCGCTCACCCCTACCAATGCGCGGCTGGTGGCCGGCGTGGTCGCCATCCTGATCGCCGCGCGTACCCGCAGCGTCGGCTGGACCATCGCCGGCGGCATGGCCGCGCTGCTTGCCCTGGAGGCCCTGTTCTGATGAAGGTCATGATCTTCGCCGCCGGCCGCGGCGACCGCATGCGCCCGCTGACCGATACCTGCCCCAAGCCGCTGCTGGCCGTGGCCGGCAAGCCGCTGATCGTCTGGAAGATCGAAGCGCTGGCGCGCGCCGGCCTGCGCGACATCGTCATCAACCACGCGTGGCTCGGCGAGCAGATCGAGGCCGCGCTCGGCGACGGCAGCCGCTTCGGCGTGCGCATCGCGTACTCGCCCGAAACCCAGGCACTGGAAACCGCCGGCGGCATCGCCAAGGCCCTGCCGCTGCTGTCGCACGACCCGGCCCGCGGCGAGATCTTCCTGGCCGTGTCGGGCGACATCTTCTGCGACTACGACTTCCGCAAGCTGCTGCCCCGCGCCGCCGCGATGGCCGGCGCCGCCGAGCCGCGCATGCACCTGGTCATGGTGCCCAACCCCGCGTTCCATCCGCGTGGCGACTTCGGAATGGACGCGCAAGGACGGCTATCGCTGGAGGAGCACCCGATCCACGGCGAGCGCCTCACCTTCGGCAATATCGGCCTGTACGATACGCGCCTGTTTGCCGGCATCGCGACTGGCACGCGGGTCGCCATGACACCCTTCTACCGCGCCGCGATCGCCGCCGGCACCGCCAGCGGAGAACGTTTCGACGGGCGCTGGGAAAACGTTGGGACGCCGGCGCAGCTGGCAGAGCTGGACGCCAGTATTGCGCCTGTGCCGGTCGCCTCCGTGGGGCGTTGAACCAGGGGTATGGAAGCCGCGCCATGGCAGTGGCGCGACGCGCCTTTTGCAGCACCGCCGCTGCAACGCGCCCGGCGGCGTTAGAATCGGCCTGATCCTCCTCTTCCCCAGGCCACACCATGTCCGCACCCGACAACGCCCTCCTCGCCGCCTGCCGCGAACGCCGCGCCCGTGTGCTGCAGCACCTGCGCGCCGGCGGCGGTGGCGTGGCGATCCTGCCTACGGCGCCGGAAGCGATGCGCAACCGCGACAGCGACTATCCGTACCGCCACGACAGCTATTTTTATTACCTGACCGGCTTCACCGAGCCCGAGGCCGTGCTGGTGCTGGTAGCCGGCGCGCCGGGCGACCCGGCCGATGCCGACCGCAGCATCCTGTTCTGCCGCCCCAAGCACGAGGAGCGCGAGATCTGGGACGGCTTCCGCTACGGCCCCGAAGGGGCGCGCGCCGCGTTTGGCTTCGACGAGGCGCATTCGTTCGAAGAGATCGATGCGACGCTGCCGCCGCTGCTGGCCAATCGCGCGCAGGTCGCTTACCCGCTGGCCGAGTCGACCCGCACCGACGTGCAGATGCGCCGCTGGCTCGACGCCGTGCGCATGCAGGGCCGCGCCGGGGTGTCGGCGCCGTCGGTGGCGATCGATATCCGCACGCTGCTCGACGAGATGCGGCTGTTCAAGGACGCGGGCGAGCTGGCCATCATGCGCCGCGCGGGCGCAATCTCCGCCGGCGCCCATGTGCGCGCGATGCAGGCCACGCGCCCGGGCCTGCGCGAATACCACCTCGAAGCCGAGCTGCTCTATGAATTCCGCCGCCACGGCGCGCAGAGCGTGGCCTACAACTCGATCGTCGCCGCCGGCCCCAATGCCTGCGTACTGCATTACCGCGCCGGCCCGGCCGAACTGAAGGATGGCGACCTGTGCCTGATCGACGCCGGCTGCGAGCTCGACGGCTACGCTTCGGACATCACCCGTACCTTCCCGGTGTCGGGGCGCTTTTCGCCCGCGCAGCGCGAGCTGTATGACCTGGTGGTGGCGGCGCAGGAAGCCGCGATCGCCGAAACCCGCGCCGGTGTGCCCTACAACGTGCCGCACGATGCCGCCGTGCGCGTGCTGGCGCAAGGCATGCTCGATACCGGCCTGCTCGACCGCAACAAGGAAGGCACGCTCGACGACGTGCTGGCCAGCGGCAGCTACCGCCGCTTCTACATGCACCGCACCGGGCACTGGCTTGGCATGGACGTGCACGACGTGGGCGAATACCGCGTCGCCAGCCACAGCGGCGAAGGCGAGCGCCCGTGGCGGCCGCTGCAGCCGGGCATGGTGCTGACCGTCGAGCCCGGCATCTACGTGCGTCCGGCGCAGGACGTGCCGGAGCGCTACTGGCATATCGGCATCCGCATCGAGGATGACGCCGTGGTGACCGATGGCGACTGCGAGCTGATCACCCGCGGCGTGCCGGTGCATGCCGACGAGATCGAAGCGCTGATGCGCGATGCCGGAGGCCGGCGATGATCGGTTGGCTGCGCAGACTCTTTCCCGGCCAGGGCAGCACCCAGGCTGCAGCCGCAAAACCGCGCGACCCGTCGGAGCCGTTCATCATCAACCTGTTCGACGACCGCGTCGTGGTGCACCGCCCCGATGGGCAGCGCGAGGAAATCGCGTGGGATGCGCTGGAACGCGTCGTGGTGCGCGTCTCCAACCGCGAACCCTGGGCGGGCGCTGCCTGGCTGATCCTGGTCGGCGCGCCCGACAGCGGCCAGGGCTGTGTGGTCCCGGCCGATGCCGCCAACTATGCCGCGCTGCTCGAGCAATTGCGCGCGCTGCCCGGCTTCAGCCAGCAGAAGCTCGACAATGCGCTGCGCGACGCTGCGGCCGGCAAGTCGCGCACTGACGCGATCTGCTGGAAGCGCGGGGCCGGCGAGACTGGCATCGGCGGCAGCGATGGCACCGGCGGCAATGCAGGAGGCAGTGACGATGCCGGCCGCGCCAGCTGATATCCAGGACATCGCCATCGTCGGCGGCGGCCCGGTGGGACTGGCGCTGGCCTGCCAGCTGCTGCGCACCACCGACTGGCGCATCGCGCTGATCGATGCGGCCACGCCGGCGCGCGCCGCGCGCGACCCGCGCGCGATCGCGCTGTCGCACGGCAGCCGCCAGCTGCTCGAGCAGATCGGCGCGTGGCCCGTGCCCGGCAGCCCGATCGAGCATATCCACGTGTCGCAGCGCGGCCGCTTCGGCCATGTCCGGCTGCACCATGACGACTACGGCGTGCCGGCATTGGGCTATGTGGTCCGCTATGGCGAGCTGTGCGATGTGCTCGAACGCGCCCTCGCGCGCGCCGCGCAGGCTTGCCCCGCCGACCGGCTGCAGCGCGTATTCGAGACCCGCATCGACCAGATCGAGCAGGCGCCATCCGCCGGCACTGGCGACGATCCCGACGGCGGCACGGTGCGGCTGACTGGCACCGCCCATGACGGGCAGGTCGCGCGCTTTACCGCCAGGGTGGCGATACAGGCCGAGGGCGGCCTGTTCCACGAGCAGGCCCGGCACCAGGGCCGCGGCGCGCGCACGCGCGACTACGGGCAGACTGCCGTGATCGCCCATGTGGCCTGCTCGCGGCCGCAGCCGGGCTGGGCCTGGGAGCGCTTTACCGACGAAGGCCCGCTGGCGCTGCTGCCCCACGACGAACATGGCGTTGCCGGCTACGCGCTGGTGTGGTGCTGCCCGCCCGAACAGGCCGCGCGACGGCTGGCGCTGCCCGACGCGGAGTTCGCGCTGGAGCTTGGCCATGCCTTCGGCGACCGCATGGGCTACTTCACGCTGGCGGGCAAGCGCCATGCCTTCCCGCTGGGGCTGAACGCCGCGTCGGTCACGGTCAGCGGCCGCGTCGCTGCGGTCGGCAATGCGGCGCAGACGCTGCACCCGGTGGCGGGCCAGGGCCTCAACCTGGGCCTGCGCGACGCCTTCGCGCTGGCCGATTCGCTGCGTGCCGCCTGCACGCCGCAGGCGCTGCAGGCCTTTGCCAGCCGGCATCGGCTCGACCGCGCGGTCACCATCGGCGTCACCGACCTGCTGCCGCGCCTGTTCGGCGTGCCCTACCCGCTTGCCGCGCATGCCCGCGGGGCGTCGCTGGCGGCACTGGCCTGCCTGCCGCCGCTGCGGCACGCGCTGGCGCGCCACATGATGTTCGGCATGCGCCGCTGAAAACTGGCATCGGGGATCTGTGGCGCGTGCGCCACGCGCCACAGATCCCGCTACAGATTGCGCCATCGATGCTCAATTCTTGGGCAGTCACTCCCGTTTGGCGGTAGAATCTCGGCCTCGCACATGTCCCGATCCATCGCCGGCAGCAGTTTCGGCAGGGGCATGTTTTTCCGTTTCGTCTCTGTTTCGCCCGATCGCCACAAGTGCTCCCGAGCCAGAGCAGGCCATCCCGATCCCGTCGGCGGCGCGCGCGCCGCCAGGGCGGCAGGGCCCCAGCAGAACCCGCGCTATCGTCGCTCTATCGTGCAGATCGGACCTCACCAACTCCGCAACAACCTGTTTGTCGCCCCCATGGCGGGCGTGACGGACCGGCCGTTCCGCCAGCTGTGCAAGCAGCTGGGCGCCGGCTATGCGGTGTCGGAAATGGTGGCGTCCAACGCACAGCTGTGGAAAAGCGAAAAGACCATGCGCCGCGCCAACCACGCCGGCGAGGTCGAGCCCATCTCCGTGCAGATCGCCGGTGCCGAGCCGTCGATGATGGCCGAGGCGGCGCGCTACAACGTCGACCGGGGCGCGCAGATCATCGATATCAACATGGGCTGCCCGGCCAAGAAGGTGTGCAACGTGGCCGCCGGCTCTGCGCTCCTGCAGAACGAGCCGCTGGTGGTGCGCATCGTCGAGGCGGTGGTCGCCGCCGTCGGCGAGCGCGTGCCGGTCACGCTGAAGATCCGCACCGGGTGGAACCGCGAGAACCGCAATGCGCTGCGCATCGCGCGCATGGTCGAGGACGCGGGCATCAGCATGCTCACCATCCACGGGCGCACCCGCGCCGACCTGTACCACGGCGACGCCGAGTACGAGACCATTGCCGCGGTCAAGGCAGCGATCTCGATTCCGGTGGTCGCCAACGGCGACATCACCACGCCGCAGAAGGCAAAGCAGGTGCTGGCGCTGACCGGCGCGGACGCGATCATGATCGGCCGCGCGGCGCAGGGCCGGCCGTGGCTGTTCCGTGAAATCGAGCACTTCCTGAAGACCGGCGAAATGCTGCCGTCGCCGGAGGTGGCCGAGATCCGCGCGATCATGAACGCGCACCTGGAAGACCACTACGCCTTCTACGGCGAGTTCACCGGCGTGCGCACCGCGCGCAAGCATATTGCCTGGTACACGCGCGGCCTGCGCGGCGCGAACCTGTTCCGGCACCGGATGAACACGCTGGAATCCACCACCGAGCAACTGGCGGCGGTCAACGCCTTCTTCGACGAGCAGGCGCAGTACTCGGACCGGCTGGTGTACGTGGACGACGAGCAGGGCAAACAAGATAAAGACGAAGCGAACAACAACAATAACGGGGAGTTGCTTGCCGCATGAGCCGCAACGCTATCGACCAGTGCATCCGGGATAGCCTGGACACGTATTTTCGCGACCTGGACGGTGAAGAGCCGTCCAATATGTACAACATGGTGCTCGAGGCCGTCGAACGGCCGCTGCTGGAAGCCGTGATGGTGCGCGCCGAGCGCAACCAGTCGCTGGCGGCCGCCTATCTGGGCATCAATCGCAACACGCTGCGCAAGAAGCTGCAGCAGCACGGTTTACTTTGAATTTGAAGCGTTTCCCACAGCCATGATCAAGCAAGCCCTCCTTTCCGTATCCGACAAGACCGGCATCGTCGAATTCGCGCGCGAACTGAACGCGCTCGGCGTGACGCTGCTTTCCACCGGCGGCACCGCCAAGCTGCTGGCCGACAGCGGCCTGCCCGTGACGGAGGTGGCCGACTACACCGGCTTCCCGGAAATGCTCGACGGCCGCGTCAAGACGCTGCACCCGAAGGTCCACGGCGGCATCCTGGCGCGCCGCGACCTGCCCGAGCACATGGCCGCGCTGGCCGAGCACAACATCCCCACGATCGACCTGCTGGTGGTGAACCTGTACCCGTTCCAGCAGACCGTGGCCAAGGATGACTGCACGCTGCCGGACGCGATCGAGAACATCGACATCGGCGGCCCGACCATGCTGCGCTCGGCGGCCAAGAACCACCGCGACGTGACCGTGATCGTCGATCCGGCCGACTACGCCGTGGTGCTCGACGAAATGCGTGCCAACGGCAATGCGGTTGGCTATGACACCAACTTCCGCCTGGCGACCAAGGTGTTCGCGCACACGGCGCAGTACGACGGTGCCATCACCAACTACCTGACCAGCCTGGGTGCCGACAAGTCGCACCAGGCCCGCAGCGCCTACCCGCAGACGCTGAACCTGGCGTTCGACAAGGTCCAGGAAATGCGCTACGGCGAGAACCCGCATCAATCGGCGGCGTTCTACCGGGACCTGAAGGCGGTGGATGGCGCGCTGGCCAACTACGTGCAGCTGCAGGGCAAGGAGCTGTCGTACAACAACATCGCCGACGCCGATGCGGCGTGGGAATGCGTGAAGTCGTTCGATGCGGCCAATGGGGCTGCCTGCGTCATCATCAAGCACGCCAATCCGTGCGGCGTGGCGCTGGGTGCCAACGCGCTGGAAGCGTATGAGAAGGCGTTCAAGACCGATTCGACCTCGGCCTTCGGCGGCATCATCGCTTTCAACGTGGAGCTGGACGAAGCCGCTGCGCAGGCGGTGGCCAAGCAGTTCGTCGAAGTGCTGATCGCGCCGTCGTTCAGCGCCGCCGCGCGCGCAGTGTTCGCGGCCAAGCAGAACGTGCGGCTGCTGGAGATTCCGCTGGGCAAGGGCATCAACCAGTTCGACTTCAAGCGTGTTGGCGGCGGCCTGCTGGTGCAGAGCCCGGATGCCAAGAATGTGCAGCCTTCGGAGTTGCGCGTGGTGACGCGCCGTCATCCGACGCCGAAGGAAATGGATGACCTGATGTTTGCGTGGCGGGTGGCGAAGTTCGTCAAGTCCAATGCCATCGTGTTCTGTGGTGGTGGCATGACGCTGGGTGTTGGTGCCGGGCAGATGAGCCGTGTGGATTCGGCTCGGATTGCCAGCATCAAGGCGCAGAATGCCGGGCTGACGCTGGCTGGTTCCGCGGTGGCGTCGGATGCGTTTTTCCCGTTCCGTGATGGGTTGGATGTTGTTGTGGATGCGGGTGCTACCTGCGTGATTCAGCCGGGTGGGTCGGTGCGGGATGATGAGGTGATTGCTGCGGCGGATGAGCGGGGGATTGCGATGGTGCTGACTGGGACGCGGCATTTCAGGCATTAAGCGGTTTTGTTTTGTTTGACGGCTGGAGCTTGTCGCTGTTGGTGACAGGCTGTCGGCCGTTGAAGCTGCTTTGTCGCTGTTGATGACATGCTGTCGGCCGTTGAACCGCCTGGTTCCGCCCTGCTGGGCGGGTCACTTTTTGTCCGAGCGACAAAAAGTAACCAAAAAACGCGTCGCCTGAGCGGCTGGCTATCAATCCATCGGCGTGGGTGGTTCAGGCGGTGGTGATTTCCGTTCGATGGGGGCTGGTGGTTCGAACCTGCTACGCCAGGTGAGTCTGGGATAGTGGCTGCGTCGACCCACTATTGAACGATCCCCATGCAGGGCGTAGGCCCCCTGCTAAACGCGTTATCGGTGTGACGCCTACGGCTGCGCTGCGCGCGCTCAGTATCGTAGGTCGAATGCTCGGGCACGGAGTGCGTCGCTGCGCTCGCACAGCGCCGTCGTGCACGACGCCGGGCCCGAAGCCGGGGCCAGGACGTGGGCGGCAGCCCTACCCTTAGGGCCGGCGCGCAGCGCAGCCGTAGGCGTTCCTACCATGCCATCAGCAGCAGGGGCCACGCCCAGCTCTGGGCTCGTTCAATCACCGCATCAATCCCGATCCTCCGTGGCGCACCACGGCGTCAGGCAGCCGTGCCCTGCAACGAAGCAAAGCCCCGTACGAAAACCGCCGCATACTACGATAAGAGTGGCCGCCCGCAGGGCCGTAAACGCGCTTTTTGGTTACTTTTTGTCGCTCGGACAAAAAGTGACCCGCCCAGGAGGGCGGAACCCAGCGGTTCAACGGCCGACACCATGTCACCAACAGCGCCAAGCCCCATACCAATCCAACCCAATATGCGAATCCTAGGCATCGACCCCGGCCTCCGCACCACCGGCTTTGGCGTGATCGAGAAACAAGGCAACAAGCTTGCCTACATCGCCTCGGGCACGATCAAGAGCAACGGCAACGAGAGCCTGCCGGAACGGCTGAAGACGCTTTACGACGGCATCAGCGAGATCTCCCGCACTTATGCCCCCGACTGCGCCGCGATCGAAAAGGTCTTCGTCAACGTCAACCCGCAATCCACGCTGCTGCTCGGGCAGGCCCGCGGCGCAGCGATCTGCGGGCTGGTCGGCTACGGCCTGCCGGTATTCGAATACACCGCGCTGCAGCTGAAGGTCGCAGTGGTCGGCTACGGCCGCGCCAACAAGGCGCAGGTCCAGGAGATGGTGACCCGCCTGCTGATGCTGCCAGGCCAGCCCGGCAGCGACGCGGCCGATGCGCTGGGCGTGGCCATTTGCCATGCCAACGGCGGCAATACGCTGGGCACACTGGCCGGCATGGCCCCGGAACTGGCGCGCAAGGGCATGCGTGTGCGACGCGGCCGGCTGGTCGGCTGAGCCAGCATCCCGAGTCTCTTACAATCAGGCATTCGTCTTCCCGCAGGAATACTGAATGCCCACCCAGATTGATGTCCTCGTCCGCCCCGTAATGCTTGCCTTGCGGCGCTGGCGGATCCCGGTCACCGCGGCCGCTGCCGGCGCCATGCTGGTCGCCGGCTGTGTCACCGCGCCCCGGCCGAAACCCCATGCGCCGCCGGCGCCGGCCCCGGCAACAGGCACGCCGCAGCAGCCCCCCGCCGCGGAGAAACCGAAGGCGCTGGTCATCGCCCATCGCGGCGCCAGCGCGCTGCGCCCCGAACACACTCTGGCCGCCTACACCAAGGCGATCGAGGACGGCGCCGATGCGATCGAGCCCGACCTCGTCATGACCCGCGACGGCGTACTGGTGGCCCGCCACGAAAACGACATCACCGGCACCACCAATGTCGCCGACGTGGCGCAATTCGCCGACCGCAAGCGCACCAAGGTCATCGACGGCGAGCGCCTGACCGGCTGGTTCACCGAAGACTTCACGCTGGCCGAGCTCAAGACGCTGCGCGCGCGCGAGCGCATCCCGCGCCTGCGCCCGGCCAATGCGCGGCTGAACGACCAGTTCGAGATCCCCACCTTCGATGAGATCGTTCGCCTTGCCGAGCAGGCATCGCTTCGCACCGGCAAACCCATCGGCATTTACGCCGAGCTGAAGCATCCGAGCTATTTCCGCGGCATCGGCCTGCCCATGGAAGACAAGCTCGCCGCCGCGGTGCGCGCCCAGCCTTACCTCCGCCAGGCACCGCTGTTCATCCAGTGCTTCGAAGGCGGCAGCTTGCGCGCGCTGCGCCGCACGTTCGGGCATGCGCAGCCCAACGTCAGGCTGGTGCAACTGGTCGGCAACCCGCGCAAGAGTCCCGCCGACTGGAAGCTCGCCGGCGACAACCGCACCTTCGGCGACATGCTGAATACGACTGGCCTGCGGGAGGTGGCGTCCTACGCCGACGGCATCGGCCCGGAGAAAAGCAGCGTCGTGCCGCGCGACGCCCAGGGCGCGCTCGCCGCGCCGACCGCGCTGGTCCGCCAGGCCCATGCCGCCAGCCTGTTCGTCCATCCCTACACGTTCCGCCCGGAGAACAGCTTCCTGCCCAAGGCGCTGCAGACCGGCGGCGACGAGGCCACGCGCAGCCCGTCGGGCATGGTGCGCGAGCTGGAAGCGTTCATCGCGGCCGGCGTCGATGGCTTCTTCACCGACGACCCGGCGCTGGGGCGCCGCGCGGCCGATGCAAATCGCTGAGGCGGCAAGATGGCAGCAATGCGGCCGCGAGGTACACTTGCGGCCGCTTCATCCCCTACCCAACAAGCCCAGACATGATCGGACGCATCGCCGGCACCCTCATCGAGAAGAATCCCCCGCACCTGCTGGTCGACTGCCATGGCGTCGGCTATGAGGTCGACGTACCGATGAGCACCTTCTATAACCTGCCGGCGTCGGGCCAGCCGGTCACGCTGCTGACCCAGCTGATCGTGCGCGAGGACGCGCACCTGCTGTACGGCTTCGGCACGGCGGCCGAGCGCAATACCTTCCGCGAGCTGATCAAGATCAGCGGCATCGGCGCGCGCATGGCGCTGGCGGTGCTGTCGGGCATGTCGGTATCCGAGCTGGCGCAGGCAATCACGCTGCAGGAAGCGGGCCGGCTGACGCGCGTGCCGGGCATCGGCAAGAAGACCGCCGAGCGGCTGCTGCTCGAGCTCAAGGGCAAGCTGGGCGCGGAACTGGGGCATGCGCCCGGCGCCGCGGCGGTGCCCGACAGCGCCGTCGATGTGCTCAACGCGCTGCTTGCGCTGGGCTACTCGGAGAAGGAAGCCGCCTCGGCAATCAAGCAGGTGCCGGCCGGCACCGGCGTGTCCGAGGGCATCAAGCTGGCGCTCAAGGCCTTGTCCAAGGGCTGAGGCGTAGAATGGCGGGGTGTTTTCCGGGGTATCCCCCATCAGCGCCATGATCGAGACCGACAAGCTTTCCGCCCCCGCCCGCGTAATTTCCGCCACCCCCGCCTCGTCGCAGGAGGAGGCGTTCGAGCGCGCGCTGCGGCCCAAGCTGCTGGACGAGTACGTCGGCCAGGAAAAGGTGCGCGGGCAGCTCGATATCTTCATGCACGCCGCGCGCAAGCGGCGCGAGGCGCTCGACCACGTGCTGCTGTTCGGCCCGCCGGGGCTGGGCAAGACCACGCTGGCCCATATCATCGCGCGCGAGATGGGCGTGGGCCTGCGCCAAACGTCTGGGCCGGTGCTGGAGCGCCCGGGCGACCTGGCGGCGCTGCTGACCAACCTGGAAGCCAACGACGTGCTTTTCATCGACGAGATCCACCGGCTGTCTCCGGTCGTCGAGGAGATCCTGTACCCGGCGCTGGAGGACTACCAGATCGACATCATGATCGGCGAAGGCCCGGCGGCCCGTTCGGTCAAGCTCGACCTGCAGCCGTTCACGCTGGTGGGCGCCACCACGCGCGCCGGCATGCTGACCAATCCGCTGCGCGACCGCTTCGGCATCGTGGCGCGGCTGGAGTTCTACAACGCGGAGGAACTGGCGCGCATCGTCACGCGTTCGGCGCAGTTGCTGCACGCCAGCATCGATCCGCTGGGCGCGCTGGAGATCGCGCGGCGCGCGCGCGGCACCCCGCGTATCGCCAACCGGCTGCTGCGCCGCGTGCGCGACTATGCCGAGGTCAAGGGCGACGGCACCATCACGCGCGAGATGGCCGATGCCGCGCTGGCCATGCTCGACGTCGACCGCGTCGGCTTCGACCTGATGGACCGCAAATTGCTGGAAGCGGTGCTGCACAAGTTCGGCGGGGGCCCGGTGGGCGTGGACAACCTGGCCGCGGCCATCGGCGAGGAGCGCGACACCATCGAGGACGTGCTCGAGCCCTACCTGATACAGCAGGGCTACCTGCAGCGCACGCCACGCGGGCGCGTGGCCACGGCGGCAGCCTACCGGCATTTCGGGCTGGCGTCGCCGCAGCCTGGCGGCGGCGAGTTGTTCGACGGGCAGTAAGGCACGGCGACGGGGCGTCGGCATCAGCCAATTAAACGTTTTAATCTCGCGCCCCAAATTTTTTCGAAGTGGATTGCTGGCCCATGGCCCATTGTCCACAATGGCTTCATCGGCACCTGCCGGTGCCCGCCGATGACCGTCCAGTAGGCAGCCCAAGGTTGCCCCGCGGTTGCGGCGCCATTGTGAACCGGTTTCCGAACCTGCAAGGAATGCCATGAGCCGTCGCCTGCGCCGCTCCGCCTCGTCCCTTCTCGCCGCCACCCTGGCCAGTGCCGCATTGGCGCTGCTGGCTGCCGGGAACGCCAACGCCCAGCGTGCGCAGGGTCCCGTCGGCGTCGCCGAAGAAGCCGTGATCAGCGGCAAGATCATTGATATCGATCCCAACTCCAAGGCGGTGCTGGTGCAAGGCCCGCGCGGCAATGTGGTCGAACTGGTCGCGGGCGACGAAGCGAAGAACTTCGGCCAGGTGCGCAAGGGCGACATCGTCACCGTGACCCGGGGCGCGGCCCTGGTGGCATCGCTGGAGCCGCTCGACAGCAAGACCACGGCCATGGCCGAGCAGGTTGACCGCACCACGCGCGCCGCCGAAGGCGGCAAGCCCGGCATCGCGCGCGAGATCACCACCACGGTCACCGCCGAGATCACCAAGGTCGATCCGGCCAAGCGCCTGGTCACGTTCCGTGGACCGCGCGAGACGCTGCGCACCGTCAAGGTCGAGGATCCCGCCATCGACCTGAACCAGATCAAGCGCGGACAGATGGCCAAGCTCGTCTATCGTGAAGTGGTGGCCATCACGGTCAAGGCACCGGCGGCGGCCGCAGCCAACTAAACACCGTGCCGGGCGCGGTACTTTTCCCCACCAGGAGGTTACCTATGAATCGTCGCCACTTTGTTACCCGGGTTGCCGGCTCGGGCCTGCTCGTTGCCACCGCAATGGCGGCAGGCTGCACCACCACCGGCACCAGCGCCTCGAAAGACCCGGTCGCCAAGAAGCAGGAAATCGATGCCGGGGTGGACGGGGCGTTGAACCGGCTGTTCGCGGCCAACGCCGGCGCACGCGACCTGGCGCAGCGTGCGCAGGGGGTCCTGGTGTTCCCGCGTGTCATCTCGGCCGGCCTGGTGGTAGGCGGCGAATACGGCGAGGGTGCGCTGCGATCGAAGGGTGCAACGGTCGGCTACTACAGCACCACGCAGGCCTCGGTCGGGCTGACCGCCGGCGGGCAGTCCAAGGCCGTCATCATCATGTTCATGACCCCGGAGGCCTACAACAAGTTTGTTGCCAGCAAGGGCTGGACCGCCGGCGCCGATGCCAACGTGGCGGTGGCCAAGGTCGGGGCGGACGGCAGGCTCGACACCCTGACCAGCCAGCAGCCGGTGATTGCCTTCGTGCAGACCAATGCCGGCCTGATGTTCGACGTCTCGGTGAACGGCTCCAAGATCAGCAAGCTGGAGATCTGACGCGGCCACCCGGCTGCGCCGCTGCATCCGAAATTCCCGGCTTCGGCCGGGAATCTTCATTTCAGGCGGCCGCAGCAACGCTTGGACCGGTCCGCGGCAGGCACGACGGAATCCGCGGCCCGCTGGCATAATCGCGCCCAAAATACCGCGCCAGCGCGTCCGACCGGGAGCCCCCATGTCCGCCGTCCCCGCCAGCACGACCCAACCGGGCCGCGTCTACCGCTACTATGACTTCGTCATGGTGGCGTTCGTCACCGTGCTGCTGTGTTCGAACCTGATCGGCGCGGCCAAGGCGGCGCAGGTGACGCTGCCCGTGATCGGCACGGTGACCTTCGGCGCCGGCGTGCTGTTCTTTCCGATTTCGTACATCTTTGGCGACGTGCTGACCGAGGTCTACGGCTATGGCCGTGACCGGCGCGTGGTCTGGGCCGGCTTTGCCGCGCTGGCATTCGCCACCTTCATGAGCCTGGTGGTGCTAAACATGCCGGTCGCGCCATTCATGGCGGACTATCAGAAGAGCTTGCAGGATGTGTTTGGCAACACCTGGCGCATCGCGCTTGGGTCGCTGATCGCATTCTGCTGCGGCAGTTTCACCAACAGCTATGTGCTGGCCAAGATGAAGCTGTGGACAGGGGGGCGGTGGCTGTGGACGCGCACGATCGGCTCGACCCTGGCGGGCGAACTGGTGGATTCGTCGCTGTTTTACGTGATCGCCTTCTATGGCATCTGGCCGCTGGAGAAGGTAGTCCAGGTCGCCGTGGCGCAGTATGTGCTGAAGACCGGCTGGGAAGTCGTGATGACGCCGGTGACGTACAAGGTGGTTGGGTTCCTGAAGCGGGCGGAGAACGAGGACTACTTCGACCGGCATACCGACTTCACGCCGTTCCGCGTGAGGGTCTGAAGCCCTCTCCCGCCGGGCGGGAGAAGGAACATCCAAAGCTTCAAGGCACTCGCCGGTCCACCTCGTCCAGCGCCAGGTTTTCCAGGTGGCTCACGTCCCCCCACGCCGCCAGCGTCAGGTGCGAGCTGTCACTGCGCAGCCGGTTGACACTGGCATTGAGCAACTCATGCTGGCGCGGCGCTTCCAGCGTCATGCCGGTGGCCTCGCGGTACAGGCAGTCGAGCACGCCGCCGTGCGCGACCAGCGCGATGCGCTCGCCGGGATGGCGGCGCGACAGCGCCAGCACGGCGTCGACGGTGCGCTCGTGGAAACCGAGCAGCGATTCGCCCTGCGGCGGCGCGTAGTCCGGCACGCGCGCCTGCCAGCGGGCAAAGTCTTCGGGCAGGTCCTCGGCCACTTCGGCGTAGGTCTTGCCCTGCAGGGTGCCGTAGCTGCGTTCGCGCAGGCGCGCGTCGGGGCGGATCTGCAGCCCGAGCGCTTCGGCGAGCGGCGCAGCAGTTTCCATGGCCCGCGACAGGTCGCTGGAATACACCGCATCGATCGGCTCGCCGGCCAGCGCGGCAGCCAGCGCGCGCGCCTGGGCGCGGCCGGTCTCGTTCAGCGGAATATCGAGCTGGCCTTGCAGCCGGCGCTCCCGGTTCCAGGCCGTTTCGCCATGGCGGATTACGATCAGGTGGGTAAAGGCCAGCGATTGCAGCCCGGAGCTTAGCGACATGCCGATTCCTTCGGTTTCCTTGAAGCCGCCTACTGCGCCAGCTTGGGATTGAGCGTGTAGGTGCCGGTCAGGCTGGCCTGCGCCAGCACGTGGCCCTGGATCGCGTCGCGCACCTGCGCGCCGGTGAAGGTGCCATCCAGCGGCACGCGGTCGATGTCCAGCGCATACAGCGTGAACACGTAGTGGTGCAGCAGCGTGTCGTTCCACGGCGGGCACGGGCCGTCATAGCCGAAATAGTCGCCCTTCATGTCGGCATCGCCGGCGAACCAGCCGGTGTAGTCGTTGATGCCGTGGCGCAGGCCACCCGCGGTGGCGGTGCCGCCGGTGGCCTCGGGACCCGGCTTGCCGCGCGCGATCACGCCATCGCTGTGCGAGGCGGCCGCGATCGAGCTCAGGCCCGGCGGAATGTCGACCAGCACCCAGTGGAAAAAGTCCACGCGCGGCAGCGACGCCGGCACTTCGCGGCCGTCCTGGTTGACGTCGTCGCCCTTGCTGGGCACGTCGCGGTCATGGCAGATCAGTACGAACGAGCGCGTCTCGACCGGCGCGTCTTCCCAGTGCAGGTCGGGATTGCGGTTGGCCGACAAGGCCACGTGGCTGGCGGCATCGGGCACGCAGAAAGCAAACTCGCCAGGGATCGGCGCGTTGTCGTTGAAGGACTTGCTCCAGAGTTTCATTTGTCTCTCCTGTCTTGATGACGCGCCGGGGCGCGGCAGCTTGGGATCTGTCTTGCGATCTGCGGTCTGGCGCTCGGCATCAGGCCGGCGGCACCCGCAGCCAGAACGTGACCGGCCCGTCGTTGACCAGGCTGACCTGCATCATCGCGCCGAACTCGCCGGTCTGCACCTGCGGATGCGCCGCGCGCGCCTTCGCCACGAAATGTTCGTACAACCGCTTGCCGTCTTCCGGCGAGGCCGCCGGCGTGAAGCTGGGCCGCGTGCCGCTGTTGGTGTCGGCCGCCAGCGTGAACTGCGACACCACCAGCAGGCCGCCGGCATTGCCGTTGCCGTCCATGTCCTGCACCGGCAGGTTCATCTTGCCGGCGGCATCCGAAAACACCCGGTACGACAGCATCTTGGCAAGCAGGCGCTCGGCCTGCGCCTCGGTGTCGCCGCGCTCGGCGCAGACCAGTGCCAGCAGGCCGGCGCCGATCTCGCCGGTGGTGCGGCCCTCGACGGTCACGCGGGCCTGCGCGACACGCTGGATCAGCGCAATCATGCCCGCCGCCTCAGGACAGCGTCACGCGCGCGAAGCGGCGCTTGCCGACCTGCACGACGTAGGTGCCGGCGGCGACCCTGGTGGCCTTGTCGCTGACCGTGGCACCGTCGATCTTGACACCGCCCTGCTCGATATTGCGGTTGGCCTCGGACGTGGACGGTACCAGGTTGGCCTGCTTGAGCAGCTGCGCGATGCCCAGCGGGGCACCTTCCAGGCTGACTGCGGGGATATCGTCGGGCACGCCGCCGCGGGCGCGGTGGTTGAAGTCTTCCAGCGCCTTCTCGGCATCGGCCTGGCTGTGGAAGCGCGCCACGATCTCCTGCGCCAACAGCACCTTGCAGTCGCGCGGGTTGCGGCCCGCGGCGATTTCCTGCTTCATCAGGTCGATCTCGGCAAGCGGGCGGAACGACAGCAACGTGTAGTACTGCCACATCAGGTCGTCCGAGATGCTCATCAGCTTGCCGAACATGTCGTTGGGCGCCTCGGTCACGCCGACGTAGTTGCCCTTGGACTTGGACATCTTCTCGACGCCGTCCAGGCCCACCAGCAGCGGCATGGTCAGGATGCACTGCGGCTCCTGGCCATATTCCTTCTGCAGCTCGCGGCCGACCAGCAGGTTGAACTTCTGGTCGGTGCCGCCGAGCTCCAGGTCGGACTTGAGCGCGACCGAGTCATAGCCCTGCATCAGCGGGTAGAGGAACTCATGCACCGAGATCGGAATCCCGGAGCGGAACCGCTTGGTGAAGTCGTCGCGCTCCATCATCCGGGCCACGGTGTACTTGGCGGCCAGCTGGATCATGCCGCGCGCGCCCAGCGGGTCGCACCACTCGCTGTTGTAGCGGATCTCGGTGCGGGCCGGGTCCAGCACCAGGCTGGCCTGGCGGTAGTAGGTCTGCGCGTTGGCCTCGATCTGCTCGCGCGTCAGCGGCGGGCGCGTGCTGTTGCGGCCCGACGGATCGCCGATGGTCGAGGTGAAATCGCCGATCAGGAAGATCACCTGGTGACCGAGGTCCTGCAGCTGGCGCAGCTTGTTCAGCACCACCGTGTGGCCGATATGGATGTCGGGCGCGGTCGGATCCAGGCCCAGCTTGATGCGCAGCGGCACGCCGGTGGCCTCGCTGCGCGCCAGCTTCTGCGCCCATTCGGATTCGATCAGAAGTTCGTCGCAGCCACGCTTGGAGACCTCCAGGGCGTGCATCACCGACGGCGTCAAGGGGTATTTGGCCGCGGGGCCCGTGGAAACTTCAGTCATGACGTAAGTCTTTGAAATACATGAAATTTTAGGAAAGATTCCGACAGCCGCGAGCAGCGGTTTTTGGTATAATCCGCCTTTCCCGGCGCCAGCGGGAGCCTCCCCAGTGCGCCAATCGTCACCTGCCGCAGCCCTCGAAATGAATCGATGCGGCGATCCGATGCAGGTGACCCGATAAAGTGAACAGCACGCGCCGCACCTCGGGGGAGGAAGGCAGACGAGACACATCGTTGCAGCAGCGGTGCTCAGACCAAGGTTGAATTTTACGTGATGTGGTCAAGACTCCGCGAAGTTTTCGCGCGCGAGCTGGTGGTTCTTGTTGACCCAACCAACCCCCAGCATGCGCGCCGGCGCAAGCAACTCACTGCCTCGGTGGGTGCAATCTTTACGCTCGGCATGGCCGCGGCGATGGGCGTGGCACCGCGCAGCGCCTTCGACGATCCGCTCGCCCCGCGCACCGAGCAGCCCCTGCGCATGCCCGACGTGCGCGAGCAGCTCGACCTGCTGACCGACAGCCAGGCCGTGTACGTGCGCGAAGAGCGCATGCAGCGCGGCGACACCATCGGCAGCCTGCTGCGCCGTCTCGGCGTGGACGATCCCGATGCGCAAGCCTTTATCGTCAAGAACCCCACCGCGCGCGGGCTGTTCAGCCTGAACCCCGGCCAGGCGGTGCAAGCGGAGATCGACGAAAGCAACATGCTGGTGTCGCTGCAGGCCAACCTCGGCGGCGACGCCGCGGCCTCGCGCGAGCTGGTGATCGAGCGCGTGCGCGCGGCCACCGGCAACGGCACCGCCGCCTACAAGGCCAAGGTCCAGCGCGTCGACAACGACGTCCACTACGAGATGGCGTCGGGCGCGATTTCCGGCGCCGGCTTCTTCAAGGCCATGGACGCGGCCAACGTGCCCGACGAGGTCGTGCAGCAGATGCTGTCGATCTTCTCCGGCGTGATCGACTTCCACCACGATATCGCCAGCGGCGACCGCTTCCGCATCATCTATGAAGCCGGCTTCCGCGACGGCACCTTCGTGCGCAACGGCCGCGTGATCGCGATCGAGCTGATCAACCGCAACCAGCTGCACCAGGCGCTGTGGTTCTCGCCCGAAGATGGCAAGGATGGCGCCGGCGCCTATTACACGTTCGACGGGCGCAGCATGAAGCGGCCGTTCCTGCGTTCGCCGGTGGAGTTCTCGCGCGTGTCGTCGGGCTTCGGCGGCCGCGAGCATCCGCTGCACCACGACTGGGCCCAGCACAAGGGCGTGGACTTCGCCGCCCCGACCGGCACCAAGGTGCTGGCCACCGGCGATGGCGTGGTCGAATTCGTCGGCCAGCAGAACGGCTACGGCAACATCGTCATCCTGAGCCATGCCAACGGCTACTCGACCTACTACGCGCACCTGTCCGGCTTTGCCGGCATGCGCCAGGGCCAGCCGGTGCGGCAAGGCCAGCTGATCGGCTATGTCGGCTCGACCGGCTGGGCTACCGGGCCGCACCTGCACTATGAGTTCCGCTTCAACGACGTGCCGCAGAACCCGCTGACCATCACGCTGATGGAATCCCCGCCGCTGAGCGGCAAGTCGCGCCAGGAATTCCAGACCTACACCAGCGGGCTGCTCAGCCGCATCAATGCGCTGCGTGCCTACAACGTGCTGACCGCTTCCAACTGACGCGCCGACCGTGACCCCGCCCGTGCCAGGCAGCGAACGCTATATCGGCATCATGTCCGGCACCAGCATGGACGGTGCCGATGCGGTGCTGGTCGATTTCAGCGGCGCGCGGCCGGAAGTACTGGCCGCCGCCAGCGAACCTTTCCCCGAGGCGCTGCGCGCCGCATACGGCGCCCTGCAGCAGCCGGGCGAGAACGAGATCCACCGCGAGGCACTGGCGGCCAATGCGCTGGCCGAGGTCTACGCCGCCTGCGTGGCCACGCTGCTGCGCGAGGCCGGCGTGCCGGCCGCCGCGGTCGCCGCCATCGGCGCGCATGGCCAGACCATCCGGCACCGGCCCGGCCTGTACGACGGCATCGGCTACACGCGCCAGAGCCAGCATCCGGCCCGGTTGGCCGAACTCACCGGCATCGATGTGGTGGCGGACTTCCGCAGCCGCGACGTCGCCGCTGGCGGCCAGGGCGCACCGCTGGTGCCGGCGCTGCATCATGCGCTGTTCGGCAGCGACGTCGAGACTCGTGTCGCCTGCAATATCGGCGGCATTTCCAATATCAGCATCCTGCCTGCCACCGGCGCCGTCAGCGGTTTCGACTGCGGCCCGGGCAATGCGCTGCTCGACTACTGGATCCATCGCCACCGCGAGCTGCCGTTCGACAGCAATGGCGACTGGGCGGCCAGCGGGCGCATCGACGATGCGCTGCTGGCGCGGTGCCTGGCGGATCCTTACTTCAGCGCGCCGCCGCCCAAGAGCACCGGCCGCGACCTGTTCCATCCCGGCTGGCTCGATATCCAGCTGCAGGCTTTCGGGCACCTCGCGCCTGATGACGTGCAGGCGACGCTGGCGGCGCTGACCGCCGAAGCCATCGCGCGCGATATCCGTACCCATGCGGGTGACGCAAGGCGCCTCGTGGTCTGCGGCGGCGGCGCCCGTAACGCCTTCGTGATGACGCGGCTGGCGCAGGCGCTGCCTGGCGTGGCCATCGAAACCTCGGAACACTATGGCGTGCCGGTCTCTCAGGTGGAAGCCATCGCCTTTGCCTGGCTGGCGCGCCAGTGCACGCTGCGCCTGCCTGGCAACGTGCCAACCGTGACCGGCGCTGCCGGCCAGCGCGTGCTGGGCGCGATCTATCCGCGCTGAACCGCTTCCGCGCCGGCGCCGCCCTCCTCCACATACGTCATGAATGCCTGCGCCAGCGGCGACGGCCGCATGGCCGGCGAGCGCGCCAGCACCACGCGCTGCGGCGTCACCGGCTCGCGTAGCGGCAGGCAGGCGATCGGCATGCCGTCGTAGCTGTGGTCCCCCGCCGGCCGGGTGCAAGACAGCGCCACGCCGTAGCCGTGCGCGACCAGTCCGCGCTGCATCTCGAAGGTCTGCGTGTACTGGTGCAGTGCCGGGTGCAAACCATCCGCCCAGAACAGCGACAGGAAGTACTCGCGAGTCTGCGGGATGTCCTCCAGGATCAGACGCTCGCGGGCAAGGTCGGCCAGGCTCACATCTGCGCTGTGCGCCAGCGCGTGTCCAGCGGGCAGCAGCGCGTAGGGGGGCAGTTGCGCAAGTGTGCAGCGCTCGGTGCGGGCATCCAGCCCGAGGTCGTAGGTCAGCGCCAGTTCCGCCTTGCCGGCCTGCAACGCGCGGTGCACGGTGGCGAGGTCAGCCTCGAACAGCGTCACCGAGACCCGGGGGTGCCGCTCGCGGAAGCCGGCTAGCAGGCGCGGCACGAAATACGGCCCCAGGTCCTGGAAACACGTCAGCGACAACTGGCCGCTCAGGCCGCGCTCGCCCGCTTCGTCGGCAGTCAGGCCCGCCGCCAGCGCCAATATGTCGCGCGCACGGCCAAGCAGGCGCTGGCCGGCCGGCGTCAGCGCCAGGCCGCGGCTGACCTGGCGCCGGAACAGCGGCTCTCCCACCGTGTCTTCCAGCTGTGCGATCGCGGTCGATACAGACGGCTGCGACACATGGCGGGCGCGCGCCGCCGCGCTGATGCTGCCGTGCTCGGCGGCGGCGACGAAGTACTCGAGCTGGCGGAAAGAGAAAGGGATCATATTTTCCTATATCACACCATAGGAAATATATGCTTTTCCTATCCATGACGGATGCCGATACTGCGAGCATCGTCAAACGGAGCCCCCGCCATGGAAATTACCCAGGAACAGATCGATACCTACCAGCGCGACGGCGTGCTGGTGCTGCGCGGCGCGTTCGCGGAGTGGATCGAGACCCTGCGCGAAGGCTTCGCGCAGAACCTGGCCGAGCCTGGCCCTTTCGCCATCGAGAACGTACGGCCCGGCGAAGGCGGGCGCTTTTTCGAGGACTACTGCAATTGGCAGCGCATCGCGCCGTTCGATGCTTTTATCCGCCAGTCCGCGGCGGGGTCCATCGCCGGCCGCATCATGCAATCGCAGGCCGTGCAGGTGTTCCACGAACACATCCTGGTGAAGGAGCCTGGCACGGCCAAGCCCACGCCGTGGCACCAGGACCTGCCCTACTACTGCGTCGACGGCACCCAGACCGCGAGCTACTGGATCCCGCTGGATCCCGTCACGCAGGCCAATACGCTGCGCGTGGTGGCCGGCTCGCATCGCTGGCCGCGGCTGGTACGGCCCAGGCGCTGGGCCAGCAACGAAAGCTTCTATGGCGGCCAGGGCAACGATGACAGTGCATTCATGGACATGCCGGATGTCGAGGACGGCAGCCACACGCTGCTTGCGCCCGAACTGGAACCGGGCGATGCGGTGGTATTCGACTTCCGCACCGTGCACGGCGCCGCGGGCAATACCGGCACCGGCCGCCGGCGCGCGTTCTCGGCGCGTTTCCTTGGGGACGACGTGCGCTTCATGCAACGGCCGGGACGTACCTCGCCCCCGTTTCCCGGCATCGGCCAGCAGACCGGCGAGCGCTTGCGCGAGGACTGGTTTCCGGTGGTCTGGCGCGCCGGCCAGTAGTCACGATCCCGAAACAAAAAAACGCACCCGAAGGTGCGTTTTTTTGGGGCCGGAACCGCTCAGACCGAGAACGACGAGCCGCAACCGCAGGTGGTCGAGGCATTCGGGTTCTTGATCACAAACTGGGCGCCGTTGATGTCTTCCTTGTAGTCGATCTCGGCGCCGACCAGGTACTGGTAGCTCATCGAGTCGATCAGCAGGGTGACGCCGTTCTTGACCATGGTAGTGTCGTCTTCGTTGACTTCCTCGTCGAAGGTAAAGCCGTACTGGAAGCCCGAGCAGCCGCCGCCCTGCACGAACACGCGCAGTTTCAGCTCGGCATTGCCCTCTTCCTCGATCAACTGCTTGACCTTGTCGGCGGCGCTGTCGGTAAAGACGAACGGTGCCGGCACGTCCTCGGTAACGGGTGCCTCTGCGACTGCGTTCATGGGGTGTTCTCCTGTTTAGATACGCCTGTATTCTAAGCGCTACTGGAAGATCGTGCCGAACCCCTTTGTTTTCAAGGGATTCCGGACGTGCGGCAGGCCGCTCAGGCGGCCTTTTCGGTGGGACTGGCTGCGTCTGGCGGAGTTTCGTCGTCCGCAGCATCTGTTTCAGCCGTCTTTTCCGTCACTTCCGTTACGGCACCGCCATCGATCACGTTGGGCAACGCCTTGACTTCACCGGCCGCGCCCTGTGCCAGCGGCACCAGCCTCCCTTCGACCAGTGCTCCCTGGTGCATCTCCAGCGCCGCATAACGCACGTCTCCCAGCACGCGGGCCTGCGGCTGCAACTCCAGCAGGTCGGTCGCTTGCACCGGCCCCTTCACCGTGCCATTCAGCACCAGATGGCCGACGCTGATCTCGCCTTCGACCATACCCTTCTCGCTGACCACCAGCATGCTTGCCTTGCCCGGCGCCGCGGTGACGTTGCCGCGCACACGCCCATCTAGCCGCAGGCCTCCGGCAAACACCAGGTCGCCGTCGATGGCGGTGTCTGCGCCGATCAGCGTATCGATCGAAAGGCCCTTCTTCTTCGAAAACAACATCGCTCACTCCTCTCTCGTTCGTACCGGGCCGCCGGGCCCGGGGCGCGTCGCCATGACAGACGGCTTGCCGATAGCGACAGGGCGTGATTGTATCCGCGTGCATCGCATACCCCACAAAAGTCTGGCTCCACCCGCTATTTCGGCAGCCGGATGTGAATCCGCAGGGAACAGGCGAAAAAAAACCGCACGGCCAGCGTGCGGTTTTTCTGGATTTCGCGGCATCCGGCAGGGACCAGGACCGCGAAAACGCATCAGCGCTTCGAGAACTGCTTGCGACGACGCGCCTTGTGGAAGCCGACCTTCTTACGCTCGACTTCACGTGCATCGCGCGTGACGTAGCCAGCCTTCGACAGGGCCGACTTCAGGGTCGCGTCGTAGTCGATCAGGGCGCGGGTGATGCCGTGGCGCACTGCGCCGGCCTGGCCCGTTTCGCCACCGCCGGTCACGTTGACCTTGATGTCGAACGTTTCGCCGTGGGCGGTCAGTTCCAGGGGCTGGCGCACGATCATCAGCGAGGTTTCGCGAGCGAAATACTCTTTGATGGGCTTGCCGTTGACGACGATGTCGCCCTTGCCCGACTTGATGAAGACACGAGCCACAGCGCTCTTGCGGCGGCCAGTACCGTAATTCCAGTTACCGATCATGGATTGGCCTCCTTAGATTTCCAGCGCCTTGGGCTGCTGCGCTTCGTGCGGATGCTCGGCTTCGGCGTAAACCTTCAGCTTCTTGATCATCGCGTAGCCCAGCGGACCCTTCGGCAGCATGCCCTTCACAGCCTTTTCCAGGGCACGGCCCGGGAAACGCTGTTGCATCTTGCCGAACGTCGTTTCGTAGATACCGCCCGGGTAGCCCGAATGGCGATAGTACTTCTTGTCCGTTTCCTTGGTACCCGTGACACGCAGCTTGGCTGCATTGACGATGATGATGTAATCACCCGTGTCGACGTGCGGAGTGAATTCCGGCTTGTGCTTGCCGCGCAGACGGCGTGCCACTTCGCTGGCGACACGGCCGAGGACTTTGTCCGTCGCGTCAATCACGTACCAGTCGCGCTTTACCTCATGAGGCTTGGCGGAAAAGGTCTTCATGATTTTTCCTGACTATTAGTTCGTGCCCGAAATCCGACTCGCGAAGGCTTGTGCTCGCCCCTGCAAGTCTTGTGGCCTGTCCTGGGACTGGCCGGATGCTGCTTCTCTTTCCCGCGGGCATGACGGAAAAGCCCACGATTATAATGGCGGCTCTTGGGCTGGCACAAGCAAAGACTGAGGTTTTCGTCAAGATCGTCGCCACAAATTGCCTGCCTGGGCAGCATGCGCCACTCTGCCAAGCCGGCCGTGGGGACGGCTTCCGTGCAGGGGCGAAAAAAAACCCAAGCTGGTTTAGCTTGGGTTTGAATCCACCAAAGGAGGAGGGTGGAGGAGACACTTGGAGATCGACGGTGGGACCTGCGGGCGGTGCGGAGGGCTTGGCCGGGAGGCTTCGCTTTCGCACTCTGGCGCGCTGTCAGCGCCGTCGTTCAATGATTGAAATTATACATGGGGTTTTCCCGGATGCAAGGGAAATTTGTAGTGCGAAATGCGATTTCGTATTGTGGAAAAAAAGAGCCTCGCCGCACACCCATAAAATCTTCTTAATATTCAAACACTTAAACTAAAAGTGACAGTGTCGCCGAGTTGTCACATTAGAGGAAACCCTCAGATTTCCTAAGGATATCGGCAGCCGGCGGCCGAACTTGACGATGCCATATACTCAGAAATGCAAGATTCGGGGTCACGCGCTTGTGATCGCAATACCACAACAGAAACGACAGGAACGAACAAAATGGAATGCAAAGTAACTTGGATGGGCGTGGACGGCATGAGCTTCGTCGCCCAGACCGGCAGCGGCCATATCGTCGCGATGGACGGCGCTCCCGAGGGCGGTGGCCATAACCTTGCGCCGCGGCCGATGGAAATGGTGCTGGTCGGCACCGGCGGCTGCACGGCCTATGACGTGGTGCTGATCCTCAAGCGCGGCCGCCAGGAGGTAACCGGCTGCAGCGTGCAGCTTCAGGCCGACCGTGCCAGCGAGGACCCCAAGGTCTTCACCCGCATCAACTTCCATTTTGTGGTGACCGGCAAGAATCTCAACCCCGCCACGGTCGAGCGCGCCATCAAGCTGTCGCACGAGAAGTACTGCTCGGCGTCGATCATGCTGGCCAAGACGGCCGAGATCACGCACACGATGGAAATCGTCGAAGGCTGATGGAAGTTGGCCGGCCCGGTGTGCCGCGAAGGCGCCGGGTCATGCCGAAGACTGAAGCAAAGCAGGCCGATAAGCCGGATTCTGTGCGCACCGCCCGCCTTGCGGCCAGCGGCGCGTGACAACCATTCCTCTAGGCCGGCTGTTACCAGCCGGCTCCAGCTCCCTACCCGCAGACTCAGCGGGCCGCTTCATCGCCTGCCTATTTGGGATTGCTCCAGGTGGAGGTTACCGCGTTTCACCCTTGCCGCCGGGCGAACCCGGCGGCAAGACTCGTCTCTGTGGCCCTATTCCGCACGTTGCCGTGGATGGCTGTTAGCCAACACCCTGCCCTGTGGAGTCCGGACTTTCCTCCCCCTGCACCTTGCGGTACAGGCAGCGGTTGCCTAGCCTGCTTTGCGGGCCGCAGTCTAACACCGATTCAATCGGGTTGCCGGCGTAAATCCCGCATGCGCCCGGGCCGGAACACCGTGGTGTCGGCATAGAAATCAGGTGAGGCGTTGTCGTCACACCATCCCGGGATCCCCATGACAGGCAACGGAGCGAAGCAGCGGCCGCCGCGCAGTGTGCCGGCTGCGGCAGCGTCTTGCAGCGACAACGCCACCGCCTTGTCCAGCGCGCCATCCACCACCAGCGGCAGCGTCCAGGCATGCGCGGTCACGGCTTTGTACGGCCGCACCAGCTTTTCCAGCAGTGCATGGCCGAACGGCACGACCCTGCAGGCGGCGGCCCACGCGTGCCGTTGGTCGACAAAGAGCTGCTGCCAGGCAAACCCTCGCAGCGCTTCGGCATGTTCGTCGTCTTCGCTCAGGAACAGCACCGCGTTCTCGTCGAACAGCGTGGCCGCGTCGCGTACGCCGCCGCGCGCGGTTCGTACACCTTCGCGCGCGATCACCGTGGCCTGGATCTGATTGAGCACGCGCTTGGCCCGGGGGAAATACAGCCAGACCAGGGCATTGAAGAAATCGTGGAGATTGTCGCGCGTCGGGACCTCGCCGGTGGCGTCGATATGCGCTTCGTAGGCGCTGCCCTCGGGCAAGGCCAGTTGCGGGACAAAGCGCAGCGGCAGGCCGCGCGCGTTCTGCAGGCCCATTGCGCCAGACTCTGCATCGAGCAGTGCCCGCAGGTCGGCCCCGCCCTGCACTGCCGCGGCCAGCGCCGCGCCGCGCGGGGCAAAGGGTTGGAACCATGGCCGGGACCAGTCGATCCCGGCCAGCGCGGCGGCGAAGGATTCGCCCGCCGCAGTTGCTCCGGCTGGCAATGCCGCAGCGGTCAGCGCGCCTTCCAGCGCAGCGTTTCGCCACCGCGCAGCGGCACCAGCGTGGTGTCGCCGTACGGCAGTTCGGCCGGCAACTGCCAGTCTTCGCGCTCCAGCGTCAGCGTGCCGGTGTTGCGCGGCAGGCCGTAGAAGGCCGGGCCGTTGAAGCTGGCGAAGGCTTCCAGCTTGTCCAGCGCGCCGGCGGCGTCGAAGGCCTCGGCATACAGCTCCATCGCATGCAGCGCGGTGTAGCAGCCGGCGCAGCCGCAGGCGTGCTCCTTCAGGCCGCGCGCGTGCGGCGCGCTGTCGGTGCCGAGGAAGAAGCGCGGGTTGCCGGAGGTGGCGGCCGCGACCAGCGCCTCGCGATGGGTTTCGCGCTTGAGCACCGGCAGGCAGTAATAGTGCGGGCGGATGCCGCCGGTGAAGATCGCGTTGCGGTTGTACAGCAGGTGGTGGGCAGTAATGGTGGCGCCGACCGGGCCGCTGGCTTCCAGCACGTACTGGGCGGCGTCCTTGGTGGTGATGTGCTCGAACACTACTTTCAGTTCGGGCATGTCGCGGCGCAGCGGCGCCATCACCTGGTCGATGAACACGGCCTCGCGGTCGAAGATATCGATGGCCGGGTCGGTGACTTCGCCGTGCACCAGCAGCGGCAGGCCTTCGCGCTGCATCGCTTCCAGCGCGGCGTAGCAGCGGCGGATGTCGGTCACGCCGGCGTCGCTGTTGGTGGTGGCGCCCGCCGGGTACAGCTTGACGCCGTGCACGAAGCCGCTGGCCTTGGCCGCGACGATTTCCTCGGGGCTGGTGTTGTCGGTCAGGTACAGCGTCATCAGCGGCTCGAACTGCATGCCGGCCGGCAGCGCCGCCAGGATGCGGGCGCGGTAGGCCTGCGCCTGTTCCACCGTGGTCACGGGGGGCTTCAGGTTCGGCATGATGATCGCGCGCGCGAACTGGCGGGCGGTGTCGGGCAGTACGGCGGCGAGCGCCGCGCCATCGCGCAGGTGCAGGTGCCAGTCGTCCGGGCGGGTGATGGTGAGCTTCTGGGTCATGGCTTGCGTGGGCTCGCCGCGGGGGACGGCGGCGGGCACTTTTTCAGGATCAGAGAATCAGGATGGCGCGGTAATCGTTCACGTTGGTGCGCGTGGGTCCGGTGACAACCAGGTCGCCGATGGCATCGAACAGGCCCCAGGCGTCGTGCAGGTCGAGCTGGCGCTGGCCCGGCAGGCCGGCGGCTTCGGCACGAGCCAGCGTGGTCGGGTCGGCCAGCGCGCCGGCGTTGTCTTCCGAGCCATCGATGCCGTCGGTGTCGGCCGCGATCGCGTGCACGCCGGGCATGCCTGCCAGTTCGACCGCCAGCGACAGCAGAAACTCCGAGCAGCGCCCGCCGCGCGCCTTGCCCGCGCCGCCGCCGGCCGGCAAAGTGACCGTGCACTCACCTCCGGAAATCAGCGCCACGGGCGTGGCGAACGGCGCATTGTACGCGCGAATCTCGCGCACCAGCGCGGCATAGACCCGCGCCACTTCGCTCGCCTCACCCGTCACCGTGTCGCCCAGTACTACCGGGGTGATGCCCCGTTGGCGGAACAGCGCGGCAGCGGCTTCGAGGCTGCCGTGGGCGGTGGCGATCATGGCGTTGTCGACACGATCGAACAAGGGATCGCCGGGCTTGGGCGTCTCCGGCACCTCGCCCCGCGCGCCCCGTTCCAGGTGCGACTGCACGCTGGCCGGCACCCGCGCGCCGTAGCGGCGCAGGATCTCCAGCGCGTCGTTGAAGGTGCTGGGATCGGCCACGGTCGGGCCCGAGGCGATCGCACTGGGATCGTCGCCCGCCACGTCCGAGACGATCAGCGTGGTCACCGGCGCCTGGCTGGCCTGCGCCAGCCGACCGCCCTGGATGCGCGAGATGTGCTTGCGCACGATGTTCATGTCGGTGATCGGCGCGCCACAGCGCAGCAATTCCCTGGTGGTCGCCTTCAAGTCGGCCATCGGGATACCCTCGGCCGGCAGCGACAGCAGGCTCGAGCCGCCGCCCGAGACCAGCACCAGCAGCCGGTCTTGCGGCGTCAGCGACTGCACCGCGGCCAGGATCTCCGCCGCGGCCTGCTCGCCCGACTCGTCCGGCACCGGGTGGCCGGCCTCGATCACGCGGATATGGCCGGTCGGCATGCCGTGCGCGTAGCGCGTGACCACCAGCCCTTCCAGCGTGGCCTTGCCGGCATAGGCGCGCTCGACCGCCGCGGCCATCGACGCCGCAGCCTTGCCCGCGCCCACCACCAGCGTGCGGCCACCGGCGTGCGGCGGTGGCAGGTGCTGCGCGACGATCTGCAGCGGATCGGCCGCCGCCACGGCGGCGTGGAAGGTCTCGAGCAGCAGTGCGCGGGCGTCCCCCGCGCACGCGGCGCTCACAGCGCCTCCGCGATGGCGCGGCCCAGGTCGGCAGTACCGGCCTTGCCGCCGATATCGCGCGTCAGCGGCGCGTGCTCCGGCCCGGCGGCCAGCACCTTCTCGATCGCGCCCAGCACGGCGGCGCCGGCCTCGTCATGGCCGAGGTGTTCCAGCATCATGGCGCCGCACCAGATCTGGCCGATCGGGTTGGCCACGCCGCGCCCGGCGATGTCCGGGGCCGAGCCGTGCACCGGCTCGAACAGGCTGGGGAAGGTCCGGTCGGGGTTGATATTGCCCGACGGCGCGATGCCGATGGTGCCGGTGCAGGCCGGTCCCAGGTCGGACAGGATGTCGCCGAACAGGTTGCTGGCGACCACCACGTCGAACCAGTCCGGATGCTGGACGAAATGGGCGGTCAGGATGTCGATGTGGTACTTGTCGACCTTCAGGCCGGGGTAGTTCGCAGCCATTGCCTCGACTCGCTCATCCCAGTACGGCATCGTGATTGAGATGCCGTTGGACTTGGTCGCCGATGTCAGGTGCTTTTTAGGCCGCTTCTGGGCCAGCTCGAAGGCAAACTTCAGGATACGGTCGACGCCGGTGCGGCTCATCACCGTTTCCTGCACCACGATCTCGCGCTCGGTGCCGGGGAACATGCGGCCACCGATGCTGGAGTACTCGCCCTCGGTATTCTCGCGCACCACATAGAAATCGATGTCGCCAGGATTGCGGCCCGCCAGCGGGCTCCTGATGCCGGGCATCAGCCGCACCGGGCGCAGGTTGACGTACTGGTCGAAAGAGCGGCGGAACTGCAGCAGCGAACCCCACAGCGAGACGTGGTCGGGCACCGCATCGGGCCAGCCGACCGCGCCGAAATAGATGGCGTCGTACTTGACCAGCGTGTCGAACCAGTCGTCGGGCAGCATCTTGCCGTGGCGGGCGTAGTAGTCGCAGCTGGAAAAGTCAAAGTGATCCCACTGGAAGTCGATGCCGAAGCGGCGCGCCGCGGCGTCCATCACGCGTATGCCCTCGGGCATGACTTCCGTGCCGATTCCGTCTCCGGGAATCACGGCGATCTTGTATTGGCTCATCGTTCTCGGGATTGCTGGCAGGTATGGTGGCGCCATGGCTGGCGTCATTGGCACCGTACTGGAGCGCCCGCGGGTTGCTTGGCAGCGGCCCGGGCGCGCGGGATAATGTCTGCATTCTATTGCAAAGCGGCAGCCCGCTGCCGACCGGTGCCCCGATATGTGCCAGTTGCTAGGCATGAACTGCGCCACGCCGACCGACGTGACGTTCTCCTTCACCGGCTTCGCCGCCCGCGGCGGCGTGACCGACCACCACGCCGACGGCTTCGGTGTTGCCTTCTTTGAAGACAAGGCCTGCCGCCTGTTTATCGACAACCAGTCCGCCGGCACCTCGCCGGTGGCCGACCTGATCAAGCGCTACCCGATCAAGTCCAAGAACGTCATCTCGCATATCCGCAAGGCGACGCAGGGCACGGTGCTGCTGGAGAACTGCCACCCGTTCATGCGCGAGCTATGGGGCCGGCACTGGATCTTTGCCCACAACGGCGACCTGCTGAACTTTTCCCCGTTCCTGTCGGGCGTGTACCAGCCGGTGGGCGATACCGACAGCGAACTGGCCTTCTGCACGCTGATGCAGGGCCTGCGCAAGCGCTTCCCGGGCTCGCAACCGCCGCTGAATGAACTGGGCCATGCGCTGGCCGACATCACACGCGATATCACGCTGCATGGCGTGTTCAATTTCCTGCTGAGCAACGGCCAGGCCCTGTTTGCCCACTGCTCTACCCGCCTGTACTACATTGTGCGGGAGTGGCCGTTCTCGACCGCGCACCTGATCGATGCGGACCTGTCGATCGATTTTGCCCAGGTAACCACGCCGGACGACCGTGTTGCCGTGATCGCCACCGCCCCGCTGACCGACAACGAGACCTGGACCCAGTTCGCCCCGGGCGAGCTGATCATGTTCGAGCACGGGCGTCCGGTGATGACGCTGACCGTGCCGATCCCGCCCGAAGTCCAGGCCAAGAACGCCGCCAATACAGCCTGTACCTGAGCGGCCTGCACCTGAGCCATCCGGCACACAAATGAAAAAGGGACGCCGAGGCGTCCCTTTTTCACATGGCTGGCGGTCCGCTCAATGATGCAGGATCTTCGACAGGAACTGCCGCGCACGCTCCGAACGGGCTTCGATATTGCCGAAGAACTCCTCCTTGTCGGCGTCTTCGACGATCTTGCCCTGGTCCATGAAGATCACGCGGTTGGCCACCTTGCGCGCGAAACCCATTTCGTGGGTCACGCACATCATGGTCATGCCTTCCTGCGCCAGCTGCACCATCACGTCCAGCACTTCGTTGACCATCTCGGGGTCCAGCGCCGAGGTAGGTTCGTCGAACAGCATGCAGATCGGATCCATCGACAGCGCGCGCGCGATCGCCACGCGCTGCTGCTGGCCGCCCGACAGCTGGCCGGGGTACTTCTCAGCCTGGCTCTTCAGGCCCACGCGCTCGAGGTACTTCAGGCCCTTGGCCATCGCCTCGTCCTTCGAACGGCCAAGCACCTTCATCTGCGCGATGGTCAGGTTCTCGGTGATCGACAGGTGCGGAAACAGCTCGAAGTTCTGGAACACCATGCCCACGCGCGAACGCAGCTTGGGCAGGTTGGTCTTGGGATTGCCCACCGAGGTACCGTCGACCAGGATGTCGCCCTTCTGGAATGGCTCCAGCGCGTTGACGGTCTTGATCAGCGTGGACTTGCCCGAGCCCGACGGGCCGCACACCACCACCACTTCACCCTTGGCAACCTTGGTGGTGCAGTCGGTCAGCACCTGGAAGGAGCCGTACCACTTGGAAACATTGTTGATTTCGATCATACAGCCACCTTTTTCTGGTAACGCTTGACCAGCAGCGAAGCGGAGAAACAAATGATGAAGTACACCAGGCCGGCAAACAGCAGCAGCTCGACGATACGCCCGTCGCGCTCGCCGATGCCGTAGGCCTGGCCGAAGAAGTCAGCCAGCGCGCTCACGTACACCAGCGACGTATCCTGGAACAGGATGATGCCCTGGGTCAGCAGCAGCGGCACCATGTTGCGGAACGCCTGCGGCAGGATCACAAGCCGCATCGACTGCCCGTAGGTCATGCCCAGCGCCTGCGCCGCGAACATCTGCCCGCGCGACACGCTCTGGATCCCCGCGCGGATGATCTCTGAGTAGTACGCCGCCTCGAACAGCGCGAACGCCACCAGCGCCGAGGTCATGCGCAGGTCGGTCGCTGGCGACAGGTTGAAGATGCCCTGCAGCACCTGCGGGATGATCAGGAAGAACCACAACAGCACCATCACCAGCGGGATGGAGCGGAAGATGGTCACATACCCCTGTGCGAACCAGTTCAGCAGCCGGAATGACGACAGCCGCATCATCGCCAGGATGGTGCCCCAGATGATGCCCACTACCACCGCGGTGACGGTGATCTTGAGCGAGACCATCATGCCCTCGCCCAGCACGTGCAGCGTGCTCGGGTTGATCGAGGTGAAATCGAAGGAATAAGCCATGGCGCCCCCTTACTTGCCGCCGATGAAGCCGGGCACGCGCGTGCGGGCCTCGACCCAGCGCATCAGCAGCATCACCGTGACGTTGATCAGCGCGTACATCAGCGTGACCGCGATGAACGATTCATATGGGCGCGCGGTGTAGTCCACCAGCTGGCGCCCCTGCGCGGCCAGTTCCAGCAGGCCGATGGTCGATGCCACCGCCGAGTTCTTGAAGATATTCAGGAATTCGGAGGTCAGCGGCGGCACGATCACGCGGAATGCCATCGGCAGCAGCACATGGCGGTACGTCTGCGGCAGCGTGAAGCCCATCGCCAGGCCCGCGTTCTTTTGCCCGCGCGCCAGCGAGTTGATGCCCGAGCGCACCTGTTCGCACACCCGCGCGGCGGTGAAGGTGCCCAGGCACAGCATCGCGGCCAGGAACTGCTGCGCGAAGGGGTTCATCTGCTTGATCGCCTCGCCGCCGGGCAGCAGCTCGGGCATGACGAAATACCAGATGAACAGCTGCACCAGCAGCGGGATGTTGCGGAAGATCTCGACGTAGGTGGCGGCAAAACCCGACAGCCACTTGTTGGGCGCGGTGCGCAGCACGCCAAGCACCGAGCCGATGGCCAGGGCAATGACCCAGGACGAAAGCCCCAGCGCGAGCGTGACCTTGAGACCCGAGATCATCCAGTCCAGGTAGGTCTCGTTCTGGGCGGCCTGTTCGAGGAAAACTCCCCAATGCCAGTTGTAGTTCATGTTGCGTCCTCAAAAAGAAACGGAAGGACATGCCTTCCGTTTCGCACTGCTGTCCCGATCAGATCAGTCCAGCGCCTTGTCGTTCGGCGCCTTGATCAGGGCCTTCATGTCGTCGGACAGCGGGAAGTCCAGGTTCAGGCCCTTGGGCGGAACCGGTTGCATGAACCACTTGGTGTACAGCGTGTTGACCGAACCGTCCTTCATCATGCCGGAGATCACGGTGTCGGACAGCTTCTTGAACTGCGGGTCGTCCTTGCGGATCATGCAGCCATACGACTCGCGCGACTGCGCCTTGCCCACCACGATCCAGTCGGCCGGGTTCTTGGCCTTGGCGCGCTCGCCATACAGCAGCGCGTCGTCCATCATGAATGCCACCGCGCGGCCCGATTCCAGCGTCAGGAACGACTGGCCGTGGTCCTTGGTGCTGATGATGTTCAGGCCCAGCTTCTGGTCGTCGTTCATCTTGCGCAGCAGGCGCTCCGACGTGGTGCCGGCGGTGGTGACGACGTTCTTGCCCTTCAGGTCGGCCCAGTCCTTGATGCCGGCATCCTTCTTCACCATGATGCGCGTGCCGATGATGAAGATGGAGTTGGTGAAGGCGACCTGCTTCTGGCGTTCCAGGTTATTGGTGGTCGAACCGCACTCCATGTCGATGGTGCCGTTCTGCAGCAGCGGGATGCGGTTCTGCGAGGTGATCGGGATTTCCTTGACCTGCAGGTTCGGCAGCTTCAGCTGGTCCTTGATGGCTTCCACGATCTTCATGTTGATATCGTAGGAATAGCCGACCTGGCGCACGCCGCCCAGGTTGTAATTAAACGGAATCGACGACTCGCGCACGCCAAGCGTAATCACGCCGGTATCTTTGATCTTCTTCAGCGTGCCCGTCAGTTGTTCGGCTGCCTGGGCCGTTCCGCACATCACGCCGGCGGCAATCATCAGGGAAGCCAACTTGGCAAAATTCATAACATCTCCTTGACCATAGAAGAGAAAGCGGGATTCTAGAGACAAAACCCCCTCTGGTGAAACAGTATTGCGCAGCATCCGCCGCAATACAACTGGGTTTTCTCCTAGAACCCTTATTCAGGGCAATCGGTGCGCACGTCGTCCGGATACGACAACGCGGTCTCCGGCGCTTGCCGGAGACCGCGTCTGGCGGTCATGAACCTTGGGAACCGGATCGGTTGCTGCATCGCACCATGCCAGTGCCACGCGCCTCGTTCCGGTTCACCGGTGCCCTGCGATCAGGGATACAGGCCGCGCATTTCGCGCGCCTGCAGGATCCGCGAGCAGGCCACGATAAACGCCGCCGTGCGCAACGTTACCTTGTTGTCCTGCGCCACCTGCCAGATTGCGCGGAACGCCTCTTGCATGATTCGTACCAGGCGCTGGTTGATTTCCTCTTCGGTCCAGAAGAACGAGGAGAAATCCTGCACCCATTCGAAGTAGGAAACGGTCACCCCGCCGGCGTTGGCGATCACGTCCGGCGCCACCAGGATATTGCGCTCGCGCAGGATATCGTCGGCTTCCGGGGTGGTCGGGCCGTTGGCGCCCTCGATCACCAGGCGCGCCTTGATCAGCGGCGCGTTCCTGGCGGTGATCTGGCCTTCCAGCGCGGCCGGGATCAGGATGTCGCAGTCGACTTCCCAGAACTGCTCGGTACGCAGGACTTCGCCGCGGAAGCCCTCGATGGTGCCGCTGTGCGCCGCGTACTCCATCATCGCCGGCACGTCCAGGCCGGCCGGGTCGAACAGCGTGGTGCGGTGGTCCTGCACCGCCACCACCTTGGCGCCGGCCTCATGGAACAGCTTGGCGGCCACGGCGCCCACGTTGCCGAAGCCCTGCACGGCGACGCTCGCGCCCTTGATTTCCAGGCCGATATTACGCGCGGCCTCCGAGCCCACCACGAACACACCGCGGCCGGTCGCCTCGTGGCGGCCCAGCGAGCCGCCCAGCGAGATCGGCTTGCCGGTCACCACGCCGGTGGAGGTGCTGCCCGAGTTCATCGAGTAGGTGTCCATCATCCATGCCATCACCTGGGCGTTGGTGTTGACGTCCGGCGCCGGGATGTCCTTGCTCGGCCCGATGATGATATTGATTTCGCTGGTGTAGCGGCGCGTCAGGCGCTCCAGCTCGGCGTGCGACAGCGTGCGCGGGTCGACGCGGATGCCGCCCTTGGCACCGCCGTAGGGCACGTTCACCGCGGCGTTCTTCACCGACATCCATGCCGACAGCGCCATCACTTCCGACAGCGTCACGTCCTGGTGGAAACGCACGCCGCCCTTGCCCGGGCCGCGCGACAGGTTGTGCTGTACGCGATAGCCCTCGAAGTGGGCGATGGTGCCATTGTCCAGCTCGATGGGAACGTCAACGACCAGCGCGCGCTTGGGGCGCTTCAGGGTTTCGACCCAGCGTGCCAGCGAGCCCAGGTAGGGCGTGACACGGTCGACTTGCTGCAGGTAGATGCCCCAGGGGCCGAGGTTGTCGGCGTTGAGGTAGGACGGGAGTGCGTGCTTTTGGCCAGCAATGTTGGTCGGTGCTGCGGAGGACATCGGATGGTTCCGGGGTGGAGGATGGCCGCAAGCTTAGGCTTGGCGGCCCGCCGGAATCCAATGCCGTTTGCTCATCCGGTTATGCAAGACTCGCATAACCCTTGAGGATGACTTGTCAACGTTGTGTTCCGGTGCGTGTCAGCCTTCCGACAAGGTCGACCACACCTGGTCCACCAGCTGCCGCTTGCGCCGTGCCCCCGCACCGCGCCGCTCGCCGCCGTTCTCCCCGGGTTTCTCGCGATACAAGCGTATCTCCATGTCGATCGACAACGGCAAGCCGCGCGCCGACTCCGCCCGCACCAGCTTGCCCTGCGCCACCTCCTCGCGCACCGCGCTCTCCGGCAGGAACGCCATGCCGTGGCCGGACAGCGCCATGACCTTGAGCGCCTCGGCCATGTCGGTCTCGTAGCATTTGTCGAGCTTGAGCGCTTCGGCGGTATCCGACAGCAGCAGGTCGACCATGCGCCCGAGGAAGGCATTGGGGGTGTAGCTCAGGAACGGCACCGGTTTCTTGTCGGTCCCGGGCAGCCGGAACTGCGGCTTGCCGGCGGCATCCGGCACGCTGTACGGCGACAGCCGCTCGGTACCGAGCACCAGCATGTCGTACCGCGCCGGATCGAGCTGGATGGCCTGGCGCGCATGGTGGTAGACCATCACCAGGTCGCAGCCGCCCTCGACCAGCATCAGCACCGCATCATGGACGTTGAGCGCGCGCAGCCGGCACGGCAGCGTGCCGATCTTGCGTTCCAGCGCCTTGAGCCATTCCGGAAAGAACGTAAGCGACAGCGTATGCGGCACCGCGAACTCCAGCACCTGCGCGTTGGCCGAGCGCTGCCCGCGCATCAGCGCACGGGTTTCGCTGACCTGCGCCAGCATGGCCAGCGCCTGCTCGTAGAACACCTTGCCGGCAGACGTCAGGCTGGTGGGGTAGCTGGAGCGGTCGATCAGTTCGGTCCCGACCCATGCCTCCAGCGACTGGATGCGCCGGGAGAAAGCGGGCTGCGTCACGTGGCGCAGCTCGGCCGAGCGCGAGAAGCTGTGCGTCTCGGCCAGGCTGACGAAGTCTTCAAGCCATTTGATTTCCATGACGCAGGATTATCCACCAGCGGCACGGGCGCCGTCACGTGGCTTCGCCGGCCTGCCGGCGCTACGCTTGCGTCGTTACGCGTCCTGCGTGGCGTCGCCCACGTCCACCGCAAGGGCATCCGCGCTGCGCTCCGCCTCGCCACCCTTTGCCGCCGCGCGGGCCTGGATGTCCCACATCTCCGCATAGCGGCCGCGCGCGCGCATCAGTTCGGCATGCGTGCCGCGCTCGACCACGCGGCCGTGGTCCATCACCAGGATCTGGTCGGCATGCACCACGGTGGAAAGGCGGTGCGCGATCAGCAGCGTGGTGCGGTTCTGCGCCAGCCGCATCAGCTCGGCCTGGATCGCCTGCTCGGTGCGTGAATCGAGCGCGGAGGTGGCTTCATCGAAGACCAGTACCGGCGGATTCTTCAGCAGCGTGCGCGCGATCGCCACGCGCTGCTTCTCGCCGCCGGACAGCTTCAGGCCGCGCTCGCCCACCGGCGTGTCGTAGCCCTGCGGCAGCTCGCGGATAAAGGTGTCGATCTGCGCCGCCTGCGCCGCGGCGATGACTTCCTCGCGCGTCGCGTCCGGGCGCCCGTAGGCGATGTTGTAATAGATGCTGTCGTTGAACAGCACCGTGTCCTGCGGCACGATGCCGATGGCGCGGCGCAGGCTGTCCTGCGTGATCGCGCGGATGTCCTGGCCGTCAATCTCGATCGCGCCGCTGTTGGCGTCATAGAAGCGGAACAGCAGCCGCGCCAGCGTCGACTTGCCCGAGCCGCTGTGGCCGACCACCGCGGTGGTGGTGCCTGCCGCGATATTGAAATCGACGCCGTCCAGGATCGTGCGGTCCGGCTCGTAGCCGAAGCGCACGTCGCGGAACCGCACCTGCGCGCCGTTGACCTTGAGCGGTTGCGCGCCGGGCGAATCCGCCACTTCCTGGTGCGTGCCCAGCAGCACGAACATCCGGTCCATGTCGGTGGTGGCCTGCTTGATCTCGCGGTAGATCACGCCGAGGAAGTTCAGCGGGATATAAAGCTGGATCATCAGCGTGTTGACCAGCACCAGGTCGCCCAGCGTCAGCTTGCCGTCGACAACGCCCACGGTGGCGCGCCACAGGATCAGGATCAGCCCAGCGGCGATGATGACCTGCTGGCCGAAGTTCAGGAACGACAGCGAATTCTGCGAGCGGATCGCCGCGGCGCGGTAATTGAGCAGGTTCTCGTCGTAGCGCCGGGCTTCGTATTCCTCATTGCCGAAGTACTTGACGGTCTCGAAGTTCAGCAGCGAATCGATCGCCTTCTGGTTGGCGCGTGAATCCAGCTCGTTCATCTTGCGGCGGAAGTGCGTGCGCCATTCCGTCACGACGATGGTGAAGACGATATAGCTGACCAGCGCGCAGCCGGTGATCGCCGCAAACCAGATGTCGTAGTGCAGGATGAAGAAGCCGATCACCAGCCCCATCTCCACCAGCGTGGGCAGGATGCTATACAGCGAGTACGAGATCAGCGACTGGATGCCGCGCGTGCCGCGCTCGATGTCGCGGCTCATGCCGCCGGTCTGCCGGTCCAGGTGGAAGCGCAGCGACAGCGCATGCAGGTGGCGGAACACCTGCAGCGCGATCTCGCGCACGGCGCTCTGCGTGACCTTGGAAAAGAGGATCTCCCGCAACTCGGTGAACAGCGTCGCCGACAGCCGCAACATGCCGTAGGCGACGATCAGCCCGACCGGCACCACCAGCAGCGCGCGCGGGTCGCCCGCGGTGATATTCATGCTGTCGATCAGGCGCTTCATTAGCACCGGCACGCCCAGGTTGGCCACCTTGGCCGCCACCAGGCACGCGAGCGCCAGCATCACGCGCCACTTGTAGTGCCAGACATAGGGCAGCAGGTTGCGGACAGTCTGCCAGTCGCTGCGGGGGGCGCGCTGGCCGGGAAAGAGCTTGACCGAGGCTGGGTCGGGGGCCTGCTCGGCGGTCGTGGAATAGCGGCGCATACGTTAGAATCCGGGCCAATGCGCGATTGTCGCAGGAATCGCATCGCGCGGCAGGCGAAGGGTTTTTCGCCGCGGCCCGCGCCCCCTTCGGAAGTCCACCCGCATACCGTCATGAACACTCCCCATACCGTCCCCGCCCTGCCCGCCGGCAAGAACCCCGCGCTGCGCGTGGTGCCGATGCCTGCCGACGCCAACGTGCACGGCGACGTATTCGGCGGCTGGATCATGGCGCAGGTGGATATTGCGGGGTCGATCCCGGCGGTCGAACGCGCGCAAGGCCGTGTCGCGACCGTGGCGGTCAATTCCTTCCTGTTCAAGCACCCGGTGTTCGTCGGCGACCTGGTGAGCTTCTACGCCGATATCGTCAAGACGGGCCGCACCTCGATCACGGTCGAGGTGGAGGTCTATGCGCAGCGGATGCGGCATAGCAATGAGATCGTCAAGGTGACGGAGGCGACGTTGACGTATGTGGCGACGGATGAGTCGCGGCAGCCGCGGGTGTTGCCGACGGCTTGAAGGCAACGACCGTCGCGGGTTTTCTCCCCTCTCCCGCAAGCGGGAGGGGAGAAAGAATGGGGTAGAGGAAAGTCCCTCGGCCCCTCACTCGAACTTCGTAAAATCCGGTTTCCGCTTCTCAAAGAACGCGCTGAACGCCTCCTTCGCCTCCGGCGCCACCAGCATGCGCCGGAACACCTCGCCCTCGTCGGCCATCTGTTTTTCCACTTCGGCCATCGCGCCCGATTTCATCAGGCGCTTGCTCTCGCGCAGCGACGAAGCCGGCAGCGCCGCCAGCTTGCGCGCCTGCTGCAGCGCGAAGTCGTGCAGTTCCGCCACCGGCAGCACGCGCGTCACCAGGCCGATCTCCAGCGCTTCCTGCGCACTGAAGGCCTCGCCCAGCATCAGCTTCTCGGCGGCGCGCTGGTAGCCGACCAGGCGCGGCAGCAGCAGGCTCGAGGCCGCCTCGGGGCACAGTCCCAGCTGCACGAACGGCAGCGACAGCCTGGCTGTGTCCGACGCATAGACGAAGTCGCAATGCAGCAGCATGGTGGTGCCCACGCCGACCGCCGCGCCGCTGACCGCCGCAACGACAGGCTTGCTGGCATGGCTGATCTGGTACAGGAACTGGAACACCGGCGCCTGTTCCGCGCCCTCGCCTGCAGTCGGCGGGCGTTGCATGAAATCTTCCAGGTCATTGCCGGCGGTAAAGATCTCGGGCTTGCCGCGCAGCAGGATCACGCGCACATTGCGATCGGTCTCGGCCGCACGCAGTGCGTCGGCCAGCGCCTGGTACATCGCCGCGGTGATGGCGTTTTTCTTGTCGATGCGGTCGAACTCGAGCGTCAGGATGCCCTGCTCGATGCGGGTAAGGATGCTCATGATCTCCTCGTTCTTTGGTGGCTGTGGCAATCAGACGCGCTCGAAGATCCCTGCGGCGCCCATGCCCGTGCCGACGCACATGGTTACCATGCCGTACTTCAGGTTGTGGCGGCGCAGCGCGTGCACCACTGTGGCCGAGCGGATCGCACCGGTGGCACCCAGCGGGTGGCCCAGCGCGATCGCGCCGCCCATGCGGTTGACCCTGGCGGGATCGAGATCCAGGTCGCGCATCACGGCCAGCGATTGCGCGGCGAACGCTTCGTTCAGCTCGATCCAGTCGATCTGGTCCTGCGTCAGGCCCGCCGCCTTCAGCGCGGCCGGGATCGCTTCCTTCGGGCCGATGCCCATGATCTCTGGCGGCACGCCGCGCACCGCGAACGAGACGAAGCGCGCCAGCGGCACCAGGTTGAACTGCTTGAGGATCTTCTCCGAAACCAGGATCAGCGCGCCGGCGCCGTCCGAGGTCTGCGAGCTGTTGCCGGCGGTGACGCTGCCCTTGTTGGCAAACACGGGGCGCAGCTTGCCGAGGCCTTCCAGCGTGGTGTCGGGACGTGGGCCTTCGTCCAGCGAGATGGTGCGGGTCTTCACGCTGACCTGGCCGCTGGCGAGGTCGGGGAAGCGCTCGACGATCTCGATCGGCGTGATCTCGTCCTTGAACTCGCCGGCCTGCTGCGCCGCGATGGCCTTCTGGTGCGAAGCCAGCGAGAACGCATCCTGGTCCTCGCGGCTGACCTTCCACTGCTGCGCCACCTTCTCGGCGGTCAGGCCCATGCCATAGGCAATGCCCACGTTCTCGTCGCGCGTAAAGATGTCCGGCGACATCGACGGCGAGTTGCCCATCATCGGCACCATGCTCATCGACTCGATGCCGGCGGCGATCATCACGTCCGACTCGCCCACGCGGATGCGGTCGGCCGCCATCGCCACGGCGCTCACGCCCGAGGCGCAGAAGCGGTTGACGGTGATGCCGCCCACGGTATTGGGCAGGCCCGACAGCAGCGCGCCGATACGCGCCACGTTCAGGCCCTGCTGCGCTTCAGGAATGGCGCAGCCGACAATGGCGTCCTCGATCAGCTTCGGGTCCAGATCCGGCACCTGGGCCACGGCGGCCTTCAGGATGGTGGCCAGCAGGTCGTCCGGGCGCGTGTTCTTGAACGCGCCCTTGGGGGCCTTGCCGATCGGCGAGCGGGTGGCCGCAACGATGTATGCGTCTTGCAGTTGTTTCATGATGTCGGTTCCTCGCTTGCCTGATTAGTTACGCACCGGCTTGCCGGTCTGCAGCATGCCCATGATGCGCTCCTGCGTCTTGCCCGTGCCCAGCAGGTCGACGAAGGCCTTGCGCTCCAGCGCCAGCAGCCAGTCTTCGCTGACCAGCGAGCCGGCCTCGACGTCGCCGCCGCATACCACTTCGGCGATGCGGGAGGCGATCAGGAAGTCATGCGCGGAGATAAAGCCGCCGTCGCGCATATTGACCAGCGACGCCTTGATGGTGGCGATGCCCGAGCGGCCAGCCACCGGGATCAGCGCCGGCAGCGGCGCACGGTAGCCGGCATCGGCCAGTGCGCGCACTTCGTTCTGCGCCACGTGCAGCAGCTCGTGCACGTTGAAGACGATCCTGTCGGACGGCTGCAGGTAGCCCATCTGGCGCGCTTCCAGCGCCGATGCGGAGACCTTGGCCATTGCCGCGCTCTGGAAGCGGCTGGTCAGGAATTGCAGGTAGTTGGTGCTGCCTGCCGCCTGGGCGGCGCGTGCCGCGGCCAGCGCGGCTTCCTTCAGGCCGCCTCCGGCCGGAACCAGGCCCACGCCCACTTCGACCAAACCGACATACGTCTCCAGCGCGGCCACGCGTGCAGCGGAATGCAGCATCAGCTCGCAACCGCCGCCCAGCGCGATGCCGGACGCCGCCGACACCACCGGCACCGACGCGTACTTCACGCGCATCATGCCGTCCTGGAACTTCTTCACGAACGGCTCGATGCCCTTGGCGCCGCCCATCATGAAGGCCGGCATCGCCGCCTCCAGGTTGGCGCCCGCCGAGAACGGGCCGCCCGGCGCGCCGAGTTGCAGCGAAGTCGGCTGCCACACCACCAGGCCCTTGTACTGCGCTTCGGCGAGGTCGATGGCGCGGGTCAGGCCGTCGATCACGTCCGGGCCGATGGTGTTCATCTTGCTCTTGAACGAGACCACCAGCACGTCGTCCTGGCCTTCGCTGACCCAGATGCGCACGGCGTCGTTCTCCTCGACGGTGCGGCCCGCCTTGCGCGGATCGGCGGCGGCATCGCCCTTCAGCGCGGCACGGAACGCCTGGCGCTGGTACACCGGCAGCGTGCTGCGCGCGACGAACGACTGCGTCGCCGGCGACCACGAACCTTCGGCGGCATGCACGCCCTGGCGCTCGGCGACAGGGCCTTCAAAGACCCATGCCGGCAGCGGCGCGGCCGACAGCGCCTTGCCGCTTTCCACGTCTTCCTTCACCCACTCGGCCACCTGCTTCCAGCCGGCCGACTGCCAGTCCTCGAACGGTCCGGAGTTCCAGCCGAAGCCCCAGCGGATCGCCAGGTCGATATCGGCGGCCGAGCCGGCGATCTGCTCCAGGTACACGGCGATGTAGTGGAACACGTCGCGGAACACCGCCCACAGGAACTGCGCCTGCGGGTTGGTCGACTCGCGCAGCAGCCTGATGCGCTCGGCCGGCTCCTTCTTCAGCATGCGCACCACGATCTCGTCGGCCTTCTTGCCCGACTCGACATACTGGCCGGTCTTGGCGTCCAGCACCTTGATGGCCTTGCCTTCCTTCTTGTAGAAGCCGGCGCCGGTCTTCTGGCCCAGCGCGCCAGCATCGACCAGGCCTTTGAGCACGGCCGGCGTCTTGTACACCGGCGCGAACGGGTCGTCGTGCAAATTGTCCTGCATGGTCTTGATCACGTGCGCCATGGTGTCCAGGCCGACCACGTCCGCGGTGCGGAAGGTGGCGGACTTGGCGCGGCCCAGCTTGGAGCCGGTCAGGTCGTCGACCACGTCGAACGGAATGCCGAATTTCTCGGCCTCGGCGAACACCGCCAGGATCGAAAAGATGCCGACGCGGTTGGCGATGAAGTTGGGCGTGTCCTTGGCGCGCACCACGCCCTTGCCGAGCGTGGTGGTCAGGAAGGCTTCCAGCTTGTCGAGGATCTCCGGCTGCGTGGTCGCGGTCGGGATCAGCTCGACCAGGTGCATGTAGCGCGGCGGGTTGAAGAAGTGGACGCCGCAGAAGCGCGACTTCAGGTTGTCCGCATTTTCCCCGCCTAACCCATCGGACAGCGCGGTGATCGACAGGCCCGAGGTGTTGGTGGCGAAGATCGCGTGCGAAGCCAGGTGCGGCGCGACCTTCTTGTACAGGTCGTGCTTCCAGTCCATGCGCTCGGCGATCGCCTCGATCACCAGGTCGCACTCCTTGAGCAGCGCGATGTCGTCTTCGTAGTTGGCCGCCTGGATCAGGCCGGCTTCGTCCTTGATGCCCAGCGGCGCGGGCGACAGCTTCTTCAGGTTCTCGATGGCACGCAGGGCGATGCCGTTCTTCGCGACCGGGGAAGCGGACGGGGCCCCTCCCCCGTCCTTGTCGTTCGCGGGAAGGTCGAACAGCACCACGGGCACGCGCGCGTTGATCAGGTGGGCGGCGATCTGCGCCCCCATGACGCCGGCACCCAGCACGGCGACTTTCTTGACGATGAAATTGGACATGCTCGCTCCTGGATTAGTGAGCGTTGAGGTGAGAGTTTTTGCGGGCTCTTGCGTTGGCGGTCGGCGTTCTCTCCTCTCCCGCGAGCGGGAGAGGGAGCAGACCGGCGGCATGGAAAGCCGCCTCAACGAATCAGAACAAATCCGCGTCCAGCGCCATCAGCGAAGCCGAACCCGCGCGCGCCTTGCGGATCTCGCCGGCCGTTTCCGGCAGCAGCTTGGCAAAGTAGAAGCGCGCCGTAGCCAGCTTGGCGGTGTAGAATTTGTCGCCGCTGGCTTCCTTCTCCAGCGCGATCTTGGCCATCCGCGCCCAGAAGTACGAGAACACCAGGTGGCCCACCACGCGCAGGTATGGCACCGCGGCAGCGCCTACCTCGTCGGCGTTGCCCATCGCCTTCATGCCGATTTCCATGGTCAGCTTCTGCACCTTGTCGCCCAGGTCGGCCAGCGGGTTGACGAACTCCTGCATGGCTTCGTTGGTGCCCTCTGCTTCCACGAACTCTTGCACGATCTTGCCGAAGGCCTTCATCTTGGCGCCCATGTCGCCCAGGATCTTGCGGCCCAGCAGGTCCAGCGACTGGATCGTGTTGGTGCCTTCGTAGATCATGTTGATGCGGGCGTCGCGCACGTATTGCTCCATGCCCCATTCGGAGATGTAGCCGTGGCCGCCGAACACCTGCATGCCTTCGTTGGTCGAGGTGAAGGCGTTGTCGGTCAGGAAGGCCTTGATCACCGGCGTCAGCAGCGCGACCAGGTCGCCGGCCTGCTTGCGCACGGCTTCGTCCGGGTGCGACAGTTCGCGGTCGATCTGCAGCGCGGTCCAGTAGCTGAAGGCGCGGCCGCCTTCGGCGTAGGCGCGCTGGGTCAGCAGCATGCGGCGCACGTCGGGGTGCACGATGATCGGGTCGGCGGCCTTTTCCGGCGCCTTCGGGCCGGTCAGCGCGCGCATCTGCAGGCGGTCCTTGGCGTAGGCGACCGAGTTCTGGTACGCCACCTCGGTCAGGCCCAGGCCCTGCGCGCCCACGCCCAGGCGCGCGGCGTTCATCATCACGAACATGGCGTTCAGGCCCTTGTTGGCCTCGCCCACCAGCCAGCCGCGCGCGCCGTCCAGGTTCATCACGCAGGTGGCGTTGCCGTGGATGCCCATCTTGTGCTCGATCGAGCCGCACTGGATGCCGTTGCGCTCGCCCGGGTTGCCGCTGGCATCGGGGATGAACTTGGGCACCACGAACAGCGAGATGCCCTTGGTGCCGCCGGGCGCGTCCGGCAGGCGGGCCAGCACCAGGTGGATGATGTTTTCGGCCAGGTCGTGCTCGCCGGCGGAGATGAAGATCTTGGTGCCGGTGATCAGATAGGAGCCGTCGGCCTGCGGCTCGGCCCTGGTGCGCAGGATGCCCAGGTCGGTGCCGCAATGCGGCTCGGTCAGGCACATGGTGCCGGTCCAGACGCCGGACACCAGCTTGGGCAGGTAGGCCTGCTGCAACTCCGGCGTGCCGTGCGCATGCAGCGCCTCATAGGCGCCGTGCGACAGGCCCGGGTACATGGTCCACGCCTGGTTGGCCGAGTTCAGCATCTCGTAGACCACGTTGTTGACCACGATCGGCAGACCCTGGCCACCGAAGGCCGGGTCGCACGCCAGCGCCGGCCAGCCGGCCTCGACGTACTGCTGGTAGGCTTCCTTGAAGCCGGTGGGGGCCTTGACCACGCCGTCGCCGACATAGGTGCAGCCCTCGCGGTCGCCCACCTGGTTGAGCGGGAACACCACGTCCGAGCAGAACTTGCCGGCTTCCTCGATGACCTGGTTGATGGTGTCCGCGTCGATGTCCGCGTGCGGCGGCATCGCCTTGAGTTCGGCTTCGGCGCCGAGCAGTTCATGGAGCACGAACTGCATGTCGCGCAACGGTGCGGTGTACTGGCCCATCAGAGACTCCTTGGAGTTATACGATGCCGCCACGCCGCCCGCCTCGCTTGTCGCGATCCGGTCCGACCCGACGGCCTCAGGTACGGTAAGACTGAATCAGTTTGTTGAGCGCGACCATGGCAAGCTCGGCACTGTCAGGCAGGCGCAGGAAACGGGCGTCATGATGCAAGCCTAGTTCAAGGCTATACATCTCGAACAGCATCAGGCGCGGATCGCAATCCGCACGCAAATGCCCCTCTTCCTTGGCCTGGTCGATGGCGCGATTCAGCGCTGCCCGCCAGATGGTGACGCTCTTGACCAGCTCGTCACGCACCAGGCTGCCGGTACGGTCGTCGTACTCCACGGCGCCGCTGATGTAGATACATCCAGTCGTCACTTCCTGGATGCGCTTCTCCATCCAGCGCCGCACCATCGACCACAGCCGGGGCAGTCCGCGCGGCTCCTGCAGCGAGGGGTAGAACACCTCCTGCTCGAACCTGCGGTGATACTCCCGCACCACCTCCACCTGCAGGTCTTCGCGCGAACCGAAGTGCGCGAAGACGCCGCTCTTGCTCATCTGCATCCGTTCCGCGAGCAGGCCGATGGTCAGACCCTCAAGCCCGTCGCGGGACGACAGTTCCAGTGCGGCATCCAGAATTGCCACGCGCGTCATTTCACCCTTGCGCATGGGCGCGGGGGAGGCGGCGGCGGATTCGAGACGGGCTGACTGGTGTCGCATGTTATTTCTCCGTTCTGCAAAGGCCCTGCTGCGGCCTGTGCGTATGACCCTGACGTTGCATTTTGTTTGCGGACGCTGGCGAATTTGCCGCTGCATACCGCGAATGCACGCAGTCTAAGCCAAAAAAGAACGGTCGTTCAGATTATTCTGGCGCAGCAGTCGACCTTCAAGCTTTTAATTAGACCCGTGTTTCTAAATGGGCCGCAATGCAGCATGCCCGTCACGCAAGGCGACGCAACGGCTCGCAAGCCGTGCGTTGCCGCATGGCAGCAAACGCACAGTGGCAATCGTTTCAGTAGCGCCCCGTGACGCCGGCGATGATCACGCCGAGCCGCAGCAGCATGTACGCGGTCCAGTTCGCCAGCCGGTGCAGCGGCGAGCGCCGTGCATGGGCTTCCGGCATGACGCGCACGCTGCGGTGCGCAATGGCGCTTTCCAGCGCCGTGCGCAGTTCCGCGGCAAAGGCAGCATCATAAACGGCCACGTTGGCTTCGCGCGCCAGCAGCAGGCTGAACGGGTCCATATTGCTCGAACCCACGGTGGCCCACGCTTCGTCGACCACGCCGACCTTGGCGTGCAGGAAGCTCTCTGCGTACTCGTAGATCTCCACGCCGGCTTCCAGCAGGGAGGCATAGAGCGCGTGCGTAGCGTAGTGCTGCAGCCGGTATTCGACCATGCCCTGCAGCAGCAGCCGCACGCGCACGCCGCGCGCGCGGCAGGCCAGCAGCGCGCGGCGCATCTTGTGGCCGGGCAGGAAGTAGGCGTTGGCCAGGATCACATCATGGCGCGCGGCGCCGAGCGCGCGCAGGTATTCGCGTTCGATGGTGCGGCGGTTGCGCAGGTTGTCGCGCAGCAGCAGCGCGGCGCGCACGCCGCCGCTGGGCTCGGCACGGGGTGGCAGGTCGGTCAGCAGCGGGTAGTCGGCCACCGCTGCGGCGCGGCCGCTGCCGTACGTGTCGCGCAGCGCCAGGCGCCACCAGAGCCGTTCGGCGGTCAGAGCGATGCGGTCCACCAGCGGGCCGCTGACCTGCACCGCGAAGTCGTAGCGCGGTCCCAGGTTGGTGCCTTCGAACGGGCCGTGGTTGAGGTCGTCGATGATGTTGATGCCTCCGACGAAGGCCACCTGCCCGTCGATCACCGCCAGCTTGCGGTGCAGCCGGCGCAGGTGGCGCCGGGCCAGCCGGAAGCCGTGCAGCTTGCGGTAGACGCGCAGCTGTACGCCGCCCGCGCTCAGGCGCTCGGCCATGGCGGCGGGCATGTCGCCGGCGCCGAAGCCGTCGACGGTGACGCGAACCGAGACGCCGCGCGCGGCGGCACGTACCAGCGCTTCGCTGACGGCGCGGCCAATGTCGTCGTCGGCATAGATGTAGGTTTCCAGCACTACCTGGAAAGCGGCCTGGTCGATCGCTTCGATCAGCGCGGGAAAGAAGTCCTGGCCGCCGTGCAGCAGGCGCACGGTGTTGCCGCTGGTCGGCTTGCCGCGGCGCCATGTCCAGCGCAGCATGCGATGGCGTTGCCCGTCGGCAGTGTTTTCGGCAGTGCCAGCGGCGGTCACATGCGGCCGCTCGGAGTGGGATATCCGTGACATGCCGAGATTATCGGACAGAATGCTGTCCGGAAGGCGCCCCGTGCACATGTGGGCGGATCTCTGCTATCGTCGTTGCCATCATCGACGCGCCCCCCACGGATCCGATCGTGAAGGTATTCGGCATCACCGGCTCGTCCGGCAGCGGCAAAACCACGCTGCTCGACCAGCTGATCCCCCGCTTTGTCGCCGCCGGCGTGCGCGTGGCCGGCGTCAAGCACACCCACCACGGCTTCGATCCCGACACGCCAGGCAAGGACTCCTGGCGCATGCGCGAGGCCGGCTGCGCCAACGTGGTGCTGGTCGGCGCGCGCCACCTGACGTTGATGCGACACTATCCCGAGGCAGTGCCTTCGCCCGAGCTGGACGACGCGCTGGCGGTGCTGCCGGCCGACACCGACCTGGTGCTGGTGGAGGGCTACAAGCGCAGCGATTTTCCAAAGCTGGAGGTGTTCCGGCCCGGGCTGGGGCGTGCGCCGCTGTGGGACGAAGTACCGGGGGTGGTGGCGGTGGCTAGCGAAGATGTCGCGGGCACCGCGGCGATGACGTCGTTGCCGGTGCTGGATTTGAACGATCCGGATGCGGTGTTCGCCTTTATCCGCGACTATTCGAGCCGCTAGCTGTTCCCCGACGCGGCCTGCGCGACTGCCTCAGGCAGCCTTGTCCCGCTGCTCGGCCGCCGCTTCCACAGCCTCCTTGTGCGCACGACCCAGTTCCGCCACCAGCGGCACATGGTCCGACCGCTGCGCCCAGTCCCGCCCGGTCAGCGCGTGCGCGCGCTCGATCTCGAAGCCGCGCACGTAGATCCGGTCCAGCTGCCACCACGGCATATGGCTCGGGAACGTATGCAGCCGCGCGCCGCGCGCGTGCGACGCCTCCACCGCATGCAGCGTATTGCAGATCTGCGCATCGAGCCGGTGGTTCCAGTCGTTGAAGTCGCCGGCGATCACCAGCGGCACCCCCTCGGGCACCACGTTGCGCACGCGCTCGACCAGCGCCTCGGCCTGGCGGGCGCGGCTGCGGGCGAACAGGCCGAAATGCACGCAGATCAGGTGGGTCTCGATGCCGTTGATGTCCGCCACCGCATGCAGCAGTCCGCGCTGTTCGAAGCGGTGGTCGGAAATGTCGAGGTTTTCGGACATCAGGATCGGATGGCGCGACAGGATCGCGTTGCCGTGATGGCCGTAGTCATAGACCGCGTTGCGCCCGTAGACCGAATGCGGATACGCATCGGTCGCCAGGTAGTTGAGCTGGGTATGGTCGGGATCGAACAGCGCCGCCGCCACCAGGCGGTCGTTGCGGTCCTGCACTTCCTGCAGGAAGACGATGTCCGCATCCATCGCATGCAGGCCGGCCCGCACGTTCTGGATGCGCGGGCGCCGCGACAGGCCGGTCACCCCCTTGTGGATGTTGTAGGTGACCACGCGCAGTTTCATGGCTGCGCTCCGCATAGCGCCTGCTGCCCGGCGGCACCGGCCGCGCGCCAGGCCAGCTGGCGGATGGCTTCGGCATTGCTGCTGGAGAAGCATTGGGCGGCGGCCTGCTCCCACGGCAGCCACTTGTATTGCAGGTGCTCGCGTGGCGCCAGCGTCACCGGCAACGCTTCATGCACACGCAGGCCGAACCAGTGCTCGGTATTGCGCGTGACGCCTTCGGCGTAGCGGTGCCGCCACTGCGGGTAGATCTCGTACTGGATCGAATGGCCCCAGTCGGCCAGCAGGTGCTCGCCGGTAATGATGCCGGTTTCCTCCGCCACCTCGCGTGCGGCGGTCAATGCCAGGGGTTCGTCCAGGGTATCGAGGCTGCCGGTCACGGACTGCCAGAACCCCGGGCGATCGGCGCGTTCCAGCAGCAAGACTTGAAGATCTGGCGTGTAGATCACGACCAGCACGGATTCCGGAATCTTGTAGGGCATGGGACTGGGCGAAAGGACAAACCCAAGGATAGCGCAGCCGCGCGCGCTTGCCACGCGAAAGCGCGGTCCCCGGGACCGATGGCCCTGTCTCAGGCAGCGTTGCGCGCGGAGGCGTGGGGCGCCAGGTACGGCTCGGTGCCCTGCCCGGTGCCTTGATGCTGCCAGGTATCGAACACCTGCGGCGAGTCGCCATGGCCCCAGGCGGCACGCAGCTGGTCCATCAGCGGCGCCAGCGACTCGCGGTAGCGCCGCGAGGCAGAGCGGGCGCGCTCGGCCAGCACGTCGGCGCTCAGCCGCGCCTGGGCCTGCAGGTGTACGCGCTCCTGTGCGATGTCCTTCTCACGCTGGCCAAGGGCGTTGTACTTCTGGATCAGGAAGCGCTGGTAGTCGCCGCCATCGACGCCCTGGGCAGCCTGCGCATTGACCTGCTCGAAGCGCAGCACGATGCTGCCGGTTTCCTGCTCGATATGGGCGGCCTCGGCGTCAAGCGCCTGCAGCGCTTCCTGGTGGCGCTGGGCATCGCGGCGCAGCGCCTGCACCTGCGCGGCCTCGTCCTCGAACACGCGCTGGGCCGCCAGGTAGGCCTGCACCGACGGCTGCGGCGCCACCACCAGCAGCGGGTCAGCGCCGCCGGCACGCTGGCCGTCGAGCAGCGCGTCGTCCGCCAGGCGCAGGTTGCCCAGCTCATCGAGCCAGCGCCCGCGCGTCATGACCGCGCCGACGGTGTCCAGCGCCAGCCGGCGCAGCGCTTCGGCACGCTGCATCTCGACCGGTTCGGCCAGCGGCTGCGGCGACGCCGCCTGCACGGCATGAGCGATATCCGGCACGCAGGCGGCCACCGTGGTAGCCACCGATTCGGACATGGCCACCGCCGCGCGGCGCTGGGCGCGGCGCAGCTCGAAGCGGGCCAGCAGCATCATTACCAGCCCGGCCACCAGCCAGGTCACGATGGTTTCCTGGTGAGCCAGCAGGAACTGGCGGATCAGTTCGGTATCCAGGTTCATGTTCACGAATTTCCTCCCGAGCGCCGGGAACCTTCATCGCGGAGGCCCCTCGGCAAATTACGTGTCAAAGAAAGGAGACACGGCCGTCGCGGGCTTCGTTCCTAGCGGTAACAAATCGAAACCAAAGCGCTGCAGGCGGCACCGCGGGCGCGGTATTGCGCAGAACGCAAAAAAGCCGCGCATCGGCGCGGCTTTCTTTACCCGGGAGGCACAGCAACTCAGGCGTTCGGCTTCGGTTCCGCAGCGCGCAGGCGGATGTGCAGCTCGCGCAGCTGCTTCTCGTCGACCGAGCTCGGGGCCTGGGTCAGCAGGTCCTGGGCGCGCTGGGTCTTGGGGAAGGCGATCACGTCGCGGATCGAGTCGGCGCCGGCCATCATGGTCACGATACGGTCCAGGCCGAAGGCCAGGCCGCCGTGCGGGGGCGCGCCGTACTGCAGCGCGTCCAGCAGGTAGCCGAACTTGGCGCGGGCTTCCTCGTCGTTGATGTTGAGCGCGCGGAACACCTTGCTCTGGATGTCCGAGCGGAAGATACGGACCGAGCCGCCGCCCATTTCCCAGCCGTTCAGCACCATGTCGTAGGCCTTGGCCAGGCACTTGCCCGGGTCGGTCTCCAGGTATTCCAGGTGCTCGTCCTTGGGGCTGGTGAACGGGTGGTGCATGGCGACCCAGCGGGCGTCTTCCTCGTCGTACTCGAACATCGGGAAGTCCACCACCCACAGCGGCTTCCAGGCGTCCTCGAACAGGCCATTGGCCTTGCCGAAGTCGGAGTGGCCGATCTTCAGGCGCAGCGCGCCGATCGAGTCGTTGACCACCTTGGCCTTGTCGGCGCCGAAGAAGATGATGTCGCCGTCCTGGGCGCCGGTGCGCTTCAGGATCTCGGCAATGGCAGCGTCGTGCAGGTTCTTGACGATCGGCGACTGCAGGCCGTCGCGGCCCTTGGCCACTTCGTTGACCTTGATCCAGGCCAGGCCCTTGGCGCCGTAGATGCCGACAAACTGGGTGTAGGCGTCGATCTCGCCACGCGAGATGGCGCCGCCGCCCGGCACGCGCAGGCCGACCACGCGGCCGTTGTCGCTGTTGGCCGGGCCCGAGAACACCTTGAAATCGACGTCCTTCATCACTTCCGTCAGCTCGGTGAATTCCAGCTTGACGCGCAGGTCAGGCTTGTCCGAGCCGAAGCGGGCCATGGCTTCGCGGAACTCCATCACCGGGAACTTGGCGTCCAGGTCGACATCGATGGCGTTCTTGAACACCGTGCGCATCATGTCCTCGAACAGGTCGCGGATCTCCTGCTCGGTCAGGAACGAGGTCTCGCAGTCGATCTGCGTAAATTCAGGCTGGCGATCCGCGCGCAGGTCTTCGTCGCGGAAGCACTTGGTGATCTGGTAGTAGCGGTCGAAGCCCGAGACCATCAGCATCTGCTTGAAGATCTGCGGCGACTGCGGCAGCGCGAAGAAGTGGCCCGGGTTCACGCGCGACGGCACCAGGTAGTCGCGCGCGCCTTCGGGCGTGCTCTTGCCCAGCATCGGGGTCTCGATGTCGATGAAGCCCTGGGCGTCCAGGAACTTGCGCACTTCCATCGCCACCTTGTAGCGCAGGCGCAGGTTGTACTGCATCTGCGGGCGGCGCAGGTCCAGCACGCGGTGCGTCAGGCGGGTGGTTTCCGACAGATTGTCGTCGTCGAGCTGGAACGGGGGCGTGACCGACGGGTTCAGCACGGTCAGCTCGTGGCACAGCACTTCGATCTTGCCCGAGGTCAGGTTGGCGTTCTCGGTGCCGGCCGGGCGCGGACGCACCTTGCCGGTGACGCGAATGCAGAACTCGTTGCGGATCTCTTCCGCGGCCTTGAACATCTCGGGGCGGTCCGGGTCGCACACCACCTGCACCAGGCCTTCGCGGTCGCGCAGGTCGATGAAGATCACGCCGCCATGGTCGCGGCGGCGCTGGACCCAGCCGGTCAGGGCCACTTCCTGGCCCGAGAATTGTTCGGTCACCAGACCGCAGTAGTGAGTACGCATGGAGGACATAAGGAGAGATTCCCGGTAAAACGCTGCCGCCCGAAGCAGATCGGGCGGCTCGTATCTGTTTGAATGCTTAAGGATCGGTCGTCTCGACCGCTTCCCCGCTGCTGGCGCGGCTGGCCGGCGGCCGCTGCGGCGGCGGCGCGCTATCGCTCTTGCGGGGCAGCTCGGCCGGCGCCACCACGCCCATCGAGACGATGTACTTGAGCGCGGCGTCGACGGTCATGTCGAGTTCGATGGTGTCGGCCTTGGGCATCATCAGGAAGAAGCCCGAAGTCGGATTCGGCGTGGTCGGCACGTAGACGCTGACGTACTCGCCCTGCAGGTGGTTCTGCACGTCGCCGCCGGGGCGGCCGGTCAGGAAGGCGATGGTCCACGAGCCCTCGCGCGGATACTGCACCAGCAGCGCCTTGCGGAAAGCATTGCCCGACGACGACAGCAGCGTGTCCGACACCTGCTTGACGCTGGTGTAGATCGGGCCGACCACGGGGATATGGCCCAGCAGCGCTTCCCACCAGCGCACCAGGCGCTGACCGATGAAGTTATGCGCCAGCAGGCCGACCAGCAGGATGAACAGCAGCGTCAGGATGGCGCCGAGGCCGGTGACGCGCTTGCCGAACATGAGCCGGTCCGGGCGCCAGGCCTCGGGCAGCAGTGCCAGGCTCTGGTCCATCGTGCCGATGATCAGGCTGAGCACCCACAGCGTGATGCCCAGCGGCACCAGCACCAGCAGACCGGTCAGGAACCAGGTCTTGAGGGCGGAAGTCTTCTTGGCGACCACTTGGCGATCCGGATCAGTGGCAGGCGCAGGCGCTGCCGCAACCGCCGGCGGCAGGCGCGGCGGCGGTGGTGGTGCTGGCCGAAGACGATTCGGCGGCGGCCGGGGCGCTGGCCGCTGCCGCGCCGGCAGCCGCACCGCCCGCGGCCGGCGCGCTGGTGCCGCCGCTGCCGCCGCGGAAGTCGGTCACGTACCAGCCCGAGCCCTTGAGCTGGAAGCCGGCCGCGGTCAGCTGCTTCTTGAACGAACCGGCGGCGCCGCACGACGGGCAGTCCGTCAGCGGGGCGTCGCTCATTTTTTGCAGCACATCGCGCCCGTGGCCGCAGGCGTCGCAACGGTAGGCATAGATCGGCATGGTGTCTTTTGGCGAGAAAACTACGGAAATCGGTACAAAGGCGGGCATCGCCGCCGGTGCCGGAGAGCGCGGAAACCCGCGCGCGCCGCCCCGCATGGCGATGCAAAGCCTTGAATTATAAACCGTTCTGTGGCTGGCTGATGACCGGAAATGGAGGGCTATCGGGGCCCTGCCTTGGGAGTGGCGAGGCGCCGGGTCAGGCGATATGCACTTCCTTGACCGGCGCGTGATCCGCGATCCACTGCGGCAGCAGCGAGCCGACCACCATGCCGCTGATCGAGAACATCAGGCCTACCATTTGCGGCGGGACCACCGCATCGGCGAAGGCGACCTCGCAGGTGAGCCACGAGGTCAGGCCCAGCAGGATCGCGGCCAGGCCGCCCTGGCGGGTGGCGTGCTTCCAGAACATGCCGAAGGCCAGCGGCACGAAGGACGACACCAGCGTGACCTTGTAGGCATTTTCGACCATATGGAAGATCGACAGGTGCGAGTTCAGCGCGAACAGCGTCACCAGCGTGGTGAACACCAGCACCACGCTCTGCATCACGCGCAGGAACTGCTTGTCGTCGAGATGGCGGAAATACGGGCGCAGGATGTTCTCGGCAAAGGTCACCGACGGCGCCAGCAGCGTCGCCGAGGCGCAGCTCTTGATCGCCGACAGCAGCGCGCCGAAGAACATCACCTGGGCGAACATCGGGGCATGCTGCAGGATCAGCTGCGGCAGGATCAGCTGCGAATCGGTGTCGATGTACTTGGCCACCATGCCCGGATCGATCAGCGTGGCCGAATACGCCAGGAACATCGGGATAAAGGCGAAGCAGAAATACAGCACGCCGCCCAGCACCGAGGCGCGCCCGGCGATCTGCTCGGTGCGCGACGAAGTCACCCGCTGGAACACGTCCTGCTGCGGGATCGAGCCCAGCATCATGGTGAACAGCGCCGCGGCAAAGCCGATGATCTGCACGAAATCCAGCGCCGGCAGGAACTCGAACTTGCCCGCCGCGGCCGCGTGCGACACCACCGCCGTGACGCCGCCAGCCTGTCCGCTGACCTCGTAGCCGATATACATCATGCCGATCACGATGATGATCATCTGGATGAAGTCGGTGATCGCCACCGACCACATGCCGCCGAACAGCGTATAGACCAGCACGCTGGCAGCGCCGATCATCATGCCGGCCTCCTGCGACAGCGCGCCGTCCGAGACCGTATAGAACACCAGCCCCAGCGCCTTGATCTGCGCCGCGACCCAGCCCAGGTACGAGACCACGATGCACAGCGTGGTCAGCACCTCGGCCAGCCTGCCGTAGCGGTTGTGGTAGTAGTCGCCGATGGTCAGCAGGTTCATCCGGTACAGCGGCCGGGCGAAGAACAGGCCCACCAGGATCAGGCACAGCGACGAGCCGAACGGGTCAGACACCACCCCCGACAGCCCCTCCTTGAGGAACACGGCCGGGATGCCCAGCACGGTCTCGGAGCCGAACCAGGTGGCAAAGACGGTGGCGGTGACGATATGGAACGGCAGGCTGCGCCCGGCGACGGCGAAATCGGTGGTGTTGCGTACGCGCAGCGCCGCCCACAGGCCGATGCCGACCGAGATTACCCAGTAGATGATGACGAACCAGATCAGCATGCCGCTGCCTATGCAGAAAGTGCCCTTGTGGCGAAAAACCGAATGCCGGGGCGGCTTGCGTGACACGTCAATTGCGCCTGCCCGGAGTCCAATTCATCGGTCGGGGCCGCGTGAGGAGCTTCTTGGCGAGTTCCCGGAGCGGGAGCGCGCGGCAGGGCCTGCGGTCGTAGCCGAATCAAAACGCGGATTATAGCGACGCAGACCGGCGCGGGACAAAAAAATTCCCGGGTGGGGCAAATGCGCCACGCGGGTGCATCCGGAGCGCCACAACGGCTGGGAGCGAACGCTCAGCCGCCCAGCCGCCGCCACACCTGCCAGCGCTCCTGCCCCTGGAACACGGGCAGCGGCGCGGCCGAGGGCCGGTCTTCCAGGCGCTCGAAAGCGGTTCCCAGCAGAGCCGCCAGCTCGGCCTCGGGCATCGCGAAGGGCGGTCCGCCGCGGTGCTCCCCCACGTAGAAGTAGCCAGCCAGCAAGCCGCCCGGCGGCAGCAACTCGGCCACGCGGACGGCATAGGCGCCCCGCATCGCCGGCGGCAGCGCGCACAGGAAGGCACGCTCGTAGACCAGCTGGCATGGCGGCTGGGGCGTGAAGGCGAAGAAATCGGCCTGCTGCACCACCGCCCCGGCCGGACCCAGCGCGCGTTTGGCCGAGACCACCGCCTGCGCCGAAAAATCGATTGCCGTCACCGGCCAGCCCTGCTCGAACAGCCACGCTGCCTCCCAGCCGTTGCCGCAGCCCGGCACCAGCGTCGGGCACGGCGCGCGGCCGGCGATGAACTGGCGGAACTCCTCCGGCACGCCGCCTGCGTCCCAGGGCGTGAAGTGCTGCGCGAAGCGCTCGTCCCAGAATGACGGGTCGGCGGCGTTGCGCGTGCTGAACGCCGGGGCGGGCTTGGGCACGTCGGCCATGGGGACTGTCTCCTCGTTTGCCTGCTTACTCTTACTTATATAGCGGGTCGCTTGTCAGTAGCCGCCCCACGCCAGCACGTGCGTCAGCACGATGCCGGCGACAAAGCCGCCGACCAGCAGCAGCGCCGTGCCCAGCAGCCGGTTGGTGCGGCGCTGCTCGGCCACCAGCTGCGCCAGCAGCTTGTCCTGCTCGCCGTTGCCGGCCAGCGCGCGCCGCTCCAGGAACTGGTGCGCCAGCCGCGGGAAGTCCGGCAGCATCTTGGCCCACTGCGGGGCTTCCACCTTGACCCGCTCCCAGGCGCCCTTCCAGCCTACCTGCTCGTACATCCAGCGCTCCAGGAACGGCTTGGCGGTCTTCCACAGGTCCAGGTCCGGATCGAGCTGGCGGCCCAGTCCTTCGATATTGAGCAGCGTCTTCTGCAGCAGCACCAGCTGCGGCTGGATCTCGACATTGAAGCGGCGCGAGGTCTGGAACAGGCGCATCAGCACCATGCCCAGCGAGATTTCCTTCAGCGGCTTGTCGAAGTACGGCTCGCAGCAGGCGCGCACCGCGCTTTCCAGCTCTTCCACGCGGGTCTCGGGCGGGACCCAGCCGGATTCCACGTGCAGCAGCGCCACGCGATGGTAGTCGCGGCGGAAAAAGGCGATGAAGTTCTGCGCCAGGTAGTTCTTGTCGAACTCAGACAGCGCGCCGACGATGCCGAAGTCCAGCGCGATGTAGCGGCCGAAGGACTCCGGCTGCACCGACACCAGGATGTTGCCCGGGTGCATGTCGGCATGGAAGAAGCCGTCGCGGAACACCTGGGTGAAGAAGATCTCGACGCCCTCCTCGGCCAGCTGGTGCATGTCGACGCCGGCCGCCTTGAGCGATTCGGTGCGCGAGATCGGGATGCCATGCATGCGCTCCATCACGAACACCGAGCTGCTGCACCAGTCCCAGAACACCTCGGGCACCAGCAGCAGGTTGGTGTCGGCAAAGTTGCGGCGCAGCTGGCTGGCGTTGGCCGCCTCGATCATCAGGTCGAGTTCGTCGTGCAGGTATTTGTCGAACTCGGCCACCACCTCGCGCGGCTTCAGGCGCTTGCCGTCGGCCCAGAAGCGCTCCAGCCAGGTGGCCATGTCGCGCATCAGCGCCAGGTCGCTGTCGATCACCGGCAGCATGCCCGGGCGCAGCACCTTCACCGCGACCTCGCGGCCGTGGTTGGGGCCGCCCTTGAGCGTGGCGAAGTGGACTTGCGCGATCGACGCGCTGGCCACCGGCTGGTGCTCGAAGGTGTCGAACAGCTGGGCGATCGGCCGACCCAGCGAGCGCTCGATGATCCTGACCGCCACGGCCGAGTCGAACGGCGGCACCTGGTCCTGCAGCTTGGCCAGCTCGTCGGCGATATCGGGCGGCATCAGGTCGCGGCGCGTCGACAGGACCTGGCCGAATTTGACGAAGATCGGTCCCAGCGCCGTCAGCGCGCGCCGCAGGCGCTCGCCACGCGGCATGTCGAGCTTGCGGCCGATGGTGATGACGCGCACCAGGAAACGGATCTTGCGGTTGCTGAAGCCGGACAGCACCAGCTCGTCCAGGCCGTAGTAAAGGATGACGAAGAGGATCTTGCCAAGGCGCAGGAGGCGGGTCATTCGGGAGTCTTCTCGGGGCCGGGGCGGGCAGTCAGGTTAGCGGTTGGCATGGGGTGGATGCGGCCGGGGCCGGACTCAGCGGTGCGGCGACGGCAGCTGGCCGGGTGCGGCGGGAGTGGCGGAGGCGCGCTCCAGTTTTTCCAGCCGCTTTTCCAGCCGGGCCAGGCTGTCGCGCAGCTGGCCCACGTCGGCGCCGAAGGCATCCAGCGCGGCGTGGCGCACCAGCGTCGGCTGCTCGTCCAGCAGGTAATCGGTGACGTTGTCGACCAGTGCACGGCCGATGCGCGTAGCCTGTTCGTGGACCTGGCGCGCGCCGCCGACCACGCGCTGCGCCACGCTGTCGCTGAGCGGCCCGCCCAGGATGCCGCGCAGCGCGAGGGACAGGTCTTCCTCGGCATCCCAGCGCAGGTTGCGCGCCAGCGCCGACACGGTATTGGCCAGTTCGGCATCGCCTTCGATGCGCACATGGCGCATGGCCGCGGCCTGGCCGCCCTCGGCGACATCGGCGGCAACCAGCGGCCACTGCTGCACCGGCACGCGCAGCGTCACCGCGGGGGCCTCGGCTTCCGGCGCCAGCTCGGTGCCGCCGTGCTCGGTCACCTTCAGCGACAGCACGAAGGCGGCTGCATCGAAGCGGATCACGCGCCCGGCAAACGGCGCGAGCTGGTTGCGGGCCCACGGCTCCTGCTCGAGCAGGTGGTTCAGTGCCGAGACTGCTGGAGTGGCCAGGGCGGAAGGCAGAGTGTTCATGGCAGCGCGGGTTGGCTGGCTGGAAGACATGCGGGCATCCGGCGAGGTTGCACGCCAGGCGCCCAAATACAAAAAGGCCCACGCTTTCACGTGGGCCTCCATTCTAAGCTACTCCCCCGGGCGCATCACTCGCCACGGAGGCGCGGCATCACGACTCCTGCTGGATGCCGGCCAGCAGCCAGCCGCCGGTGCCGGTCGCCGGCTTGGCCAGGTTCCAGACCTCGGCGAACGGCTGCGCCGCCTCGCCCGCCTTCTCGCGGATCATGCCGGAGAAGCGCACGCTGGCGATATGCTGCGACGGCGTCGACTCGATGCCGAGCAGCTGGCCTTCCAGCGTGACCACGTCGGTCTTGTTGACCTCGGCGCCGCGCTCGGACAGGTCCATCTTGATCTCGGCGAACATTTCCGGCGTGGTGAATTCGCGGATGTCGTCGAGATTGCCGGCGTCCCAGGCCGCCTGCAGGCGCACGAAGTGGACCTTGGCGTTGCGCAGGAAGTTGTCGGTATCGAAGTCGGCCGGCACGCCCCACGGCTGCGGGGCCACGGCATCAGCTGCCACCGGCGCGGCCGCCGCGCCCGGCATCACCGGGTTGCTGGCCGGCGTGTTCAGCGGCTGGCGCAGCATCGGCTCGGCGCTGCGGCCCAAACCGCCGGCATTGCCGGCACCCGCCGCACCTGCATAAGCCGGCTGCTGGCTGCGCTGGCTGCCACCGCGGAACTTGCGGATCAGCCAGATCACCGCGAAGGCGACGATCGCGATCAGGATCAGGTTGGACAGGAAGCTCAGTGCCGCGCCGCCCAGGCCGAAGTGCGACAGCAGCCAGCCGATACCCAGGCCGGCGGCGATGCCGCCGAGGATGCCGCCCCAGTTACGCTTGGGCGCCGCGGCCGCTGCCGCGCCGGCCGCCCCGGCCGTGGCCGGTGCTGCCTGCTGTGCAGGTTGCTGCGCTTGCTGCGTGGGCGAGGTGGGTTGCGTCTGCTGACGTTGCGTCACCGATTCAGACTGCTTGCCAATGCTGCGCGAGCCGCCCATGCGCTTGGCCTCGGCGTCGAACGCCATCCCGACGGCTAGCGCCGTGACCAGCGACCCCACCAGGAATTTTCCACGAATTGACGACATATGCTGTTATCCCCTGTCAGATTCACCCATTTTAGGGCGAGCATGGCGATTTCAAGTGTTCTTAATACTTCCGCCCGACGTGGAGCGCCACCACTCCGGCCGTCAGATTGAAGTATTCGACATTCTCCAGGCCCGCATGTTCCATTAAGCGTACAAGTGAAACCTGGTCTGGATGCATTCTGATCGATTCCGCGAGATAGCGATAGCTGGGAGCATCCCCTGCCACGCGCTCGCCCAGCCAGGGCAGTACCTTGAAAGAATAGACGTCGTACGCCTTTTCCAGGGGTTTCCACACCTTGGAGAACTCCAGCACCATGACCTTGCCGCCGGGCTTGACCACGCGGCGCATCTCGGCCAGCGCGGCCTCCTTGTGCGTCATGTTGCGCAGGCCGAAGGCCACCGTGACGAGGTCGAAGTAGTTGTCGGGGAACGGGATCTTCTCGGCGTCGCACAGCGCCACCGGCGTGACGATGCCCTTGTTCAGCAGCCGGTCGCGGCCGACGCGCAGCATCGACTCGTTGATGTCGGTCAGCCAGACCTGGCCGGTCGGGCCGGCCTGCCTGGCGAACGCCTTGGCCAGGTCGCCGGTGCCGCCGGCGATGTCCAGGACCTTGTGGCCGGGGCGCACATTGGCCTGGGCGATGGTGAACATCTTCCAAAGCCGGTGCATGCCGCCCGACATCAGGTCGTTCATCACGTCATACTTGCTCGCCACCGAATGGAACACGCCGGCGACCTTGCCGGCCTTTTCCGTTTCGTCGACTTTCTCAAACCCGAAGTGGGTTTCACTCATTTCTCAGACTCCAGGGTGGTCGGGGGCGGCTCAATGGTGGTGGCCGCAACCGTGGCCGCCGGCAGCGCCGGCACCAGGCATGGGGGTATCGCGATCGACGCCGGCGGTTTCCAGGCGCTTCAGGTAGTCCTGCCACAGCGCGTCCTGCTGGTCGCCCAGCCGGTACAGCAGTTCCCACGAATAGATGCCGGTGTCGTGGCCGTCGGTGAAGCGGATCAGGATGGCGTAGTTGCCCACCGGCTCGACGGCATTGACGCCGACGTCGCGCTTGCCGGTCTGCAGGATTTCCTGCCCGGGACCATGGCCCTGCACTTCGGCCGATGGCGAATACACGCGCAGCAGTTCGAACGGCAGCCGGAAGCTGCGGCCGTTGTCGAAGCCGACTTCCAGCACGCGCGATTGCGTGTGGACGGTCAGTGCGGTGGGATGGGGGGTGTCTTTGTCCAGGCCAGCCATGATGATCGCGGCCCGGTTCACGGGCGCTCTGTAGGGGGGGAATCCGGCGCGGCGGCATGAGCGAGCGGCGCCCCAGGCGCCGCCTCGCGCCGCATCACGCTTCGCTTACAACCCGATAGCTTACCCCAGGCTCGCCGGCTTGCGCAGCCCGCGCCGCCTCCTCGTCCTGCGGCACATAGCGCAGGCGCCGGCCATGGAAGGCCGCGACCGTGCTGCGGTGCGCAATGCTGACGATGGCGGCATCCGGCAACGACTCCACCATCAGCCGGTACATCACGCCTTCGGTATCTTCATCGAGCGCGCTGGTGGCTTCGTCCAGGAACAGGTAGTCGGGCTTCTGCAGCAGCGCCCGCGCGAACGCCAGCCGCTGCTGCTCGCCCGGCGACAGCCGCAGCGACCAGTTGTCGAACACGTCGAGCTGGTCGGCCAGCGCCGCCAGCCGCGCCTGGCGCAGCGCCGCCTGCAGGGCTTCCGAGCTGTGCTCGGTACCGGCATCCGGGTAGGCCAGCGCATCGGCAAGGGTGCCGATCGGCAGGTAGCTGCGCTGCGGCAGGAACAGCATGCGCTTGCCCTCGGGCATGGTCACGGTGCCGCTGCCATAGGGCCAGATGCCGGCGAGCGCGCGGAACAGCACGCTCTTGCCGCAGCCGGACGGGCCGCTGACCAGCCAGCGCTCGCCCGGCGCGACCGACAGCGAGAACGGCGCCACCAGCGGACGCTGGCCGACGGCGCTGCCGCGCGCGGCGCGCACCGGCAGCGCCAGCGCGAGGCCGTCGATCACGATGCCCTCCTGCGGCTTGCCGGCATGCTCGACCTCGATGTCACGCGTGCCGCCGGGGGCCATGTCCTGGCGCTCGGCCACGCGGATCGCTTCCTGGAAATCGATCAGGCGGTTGGCTGCGGCCTTCCAGCCCACCAGCGTGGCATAGCTGTCGACGAACCACGACAGCGCCCCCTGCACCTGCCCGAACGCGGAACTGGTCTGCATCAGTCCGCCCAGCGTCATCTTGCCGGCGAAGTAGCGCGGCGCCGCCACCAGGATCGGGAAGATGATGGCGAACTGCGCATAGCCGGAACTGACAAAGGTCAGCCGCCGCGTATAGCGCATCAGCTGGTTCCAGTTGGCGCGGATGCGGTCGAAGCGCGCACGCAGGCCGGCCTGCTCGGTCGGCTCGCCGCGGTACAGCGCCACCGGCTCGCTGTTCTCGCGCAGGCGCACCAGCGTGAAACGGAAATCCGCTTCGTACTGTTCCTGCTGGAAGTTCAGCCCGATCAGCGGGCGCCCTACCAGATGCGCCACCAGCGAGCCGATCACCGCATAGCCGGCCGCGAACCACACCATGTAGCCGGGGATGGTCCATTCCCTGCCGCCCAGCGCAAAGCTGATCGGCCCCGACACCGCCCACAGGATGCCGACGAAGGACAGCAGCGTCACCACCGAGTTGAGCAGCCCCAGCGACAGCGACAGCGCGCCGTCGGTGAACAGGCGCAGGTCGTCGGCAATCCGCTGGTCGGGGTTGTCGGTGGCGCGGGTCTGTTCGATGCGGTAGTAGGCCTGGTGCCCGAGCCAGTGGCCCATGAAGCGGCCGGTCATCCAGGTACGCCAGCGCATCTGCAGCATCATGGTGTAGTACTGGCGCGAGATCGCCGCCACGATGAAGAACGCCGCGATCCACGAGAAGCGCAGCAGCAGCACCTTGAACGAGGCGTAGTCGCGCTGCTCCAGCGCGTTGTAGAACACGCGGTTCCATTCGTTGAGCAGCACGTTGATATAGACGATGCCCAGGTTGAGCACGACCACCAGCGCGAGCAGGCCGAGGCCGGCGACGCGGTCGTCGGATTTCCAGTAGGGCTTGATCAGCGCCCAGGTCGCGGCCATGCGCAGCCGGCTCTGGATCTTGAGGGCCTTGGCCGGGACGGCCGGGCCCGGTACGGTGACGGAAGTGGGGGTCGAGGACATAGCGGCAGCTTTCTGGCCCGCCAGCGGGTTGCATGGCCGGGCATGTTGTTCTCGTGCCGCGGCGCGCGGGCGCGACCGCGGCGGCAACAGCATTCAGACGGTTGCTGGCCGGCGCGGGTTCCGCGCCCGCCTTCAGGCGTCGCCGGCTTCGATCAGCGAAAGTGCCGTACGCAGCGCCGGCAGCCGGCTGGCCAGCTCCTGCACGCGCACGCTGTCCGCCGCGCGCTGCGGCGCCGCCCAGATCGCCTCGGGGAAATGCGTGTCCCAGCGGTAGCGCGGGACGATGTGCCAGTGCAGGTGCGGCACCATATTGCCGAACGCCGCCAGGTTGACCTTGTCGGGCGCCATCACCTCGCGCACCAACCGCTCCACGCGCGCCACCAGCCGCATCAGCCAGGCCTGGTCGGCCTCGTCCAGGTCGGTCAGCTCGGCCACGTGGTCGTTCCAGACGATGCGGCAGAATCCGGGAAAGCGGTCATGCTCGACCAGGATCAGGCGGGCGCGGTCGCCCATCCAGACCAGTTCGCCGCCGTCGGTTTCGCAGAGGGGGCAGTTGGGGCTCTTGATCATGCGGCGCATTACCTTTCGTGCTGCGTGTTTTCTCCCCTCTCCCGCTCGCGGGAGAGGGGAGAAAACCGGTGGCAAAGTCAACGTCGTCAGGCCTTACACCAGCACCCGCTCAATCCCACCCGCATTGGCCTTGGCCACGTACTCAGGCATCCAGTTCTCGCCCAGCAGGTGCTTGGCCATCTCGATCACGATGTAATCCGCCTGCACCGACGCATCTTCCTTGTAGCGCGACAGGCCCTGCAGGCACGACGGGCAGCTGGTCAGGATCTTGACGTCGCCGGTAAAGCCGTCGGCACGCAGCTTGTCGGCGCCCTTGGTCATTTCCTCTTCCTTGCGGAAGCGGACCTGCGTCGAAATGTCAGGACGCGTCACCGCCAGCGTGCCCGACTCGCCGCAGCAGCGCTCGTTCTTCTCGATCTTGCCCAGCCCCGCGTTGCCGCCCATCAGGTCGTTGACCAGCTTGGTCGGGTCCATGGTCTTGATCGGGGTGTGGCAGGGATCGTGGTACATGTAGCGCGTACCGGTCACGCCCTCCAGCTTGACGCCCTTCTCCAGCAGGTACTCGTGGATGTCGATGATGCGGCAGCCGGGGAAGATCTTCTCGAATTCATACCCGGCGAGCTGGTCGTAGCAGGTGCCGCAGCTGACCACCACGGTCTTGATGTCGAGGTAGTTCAGCGTGTTGGCCACGCGGTGGAACAGCACGCGGTTGTCGGTGACGATCTTCTCGGCCTTGTCGTACTGGCCGGTGCCGCGCTGCGGATAGCCGCAGCACAGGTAGCCCGGCGGCAGCACGGTCTGCACGCCGACGTGCCACAGCATCGCCTGCGTCGCCAGGCCGACCTGCGAGAACAGCCGCTCCGAGCCGCAGCCCGGGAAGTAGAACACCGCTTCCGATTCCGGCGTGGTCGCCTTCGGGTCGCGGATGATCGGCACGATCTCGTTGTCTTCGATGTCGAGCAGCGCGCGCGCGGTCTTCTTGGGCAGGTTGCCCGGCATCTTCTTGTTGATGAAGTGGATCACCTGCTCGCGCACCGGCGGCTTGCCCACGGTGGCGGGCGGATGCGCGGTCTGCTTCTTCGCCAGCTTCTTCAGCACCTCGTTGCCCAGGCGCTGCGCCTTGTAGCCCCAGTCGATCATGACCTTGCGGGTCAGGTTGATGGTCTCGGGGTTGGTGGCGTTGAGGAAGAACATGGACGCCGCGGTGCCGGGGTTGAACTTCTTCTGCCCCATCTTGCGCAGCAGGTTGCGCATGTTCATCGAGACGTCGCCGAAGTCGATCTTGACCGGGCACGGCGTCACGCACTTGTGGCACACCGTGCAGTGGTCGGCCACGTCGGAGAACTCGTCCCAGTGCTTGACCGAGATGCCGCGGCGGGTCTGCTCTTCATACAGGAAGGCCTCGACCAGCAGCGAGGTCGCCAGGATCTTGTTGCGCGGGCTGTACAGCAGGTTGGCGCGCGGCACATGCGTGGCGCACACCGGCTTGCACTTGCCGCAGCGCAGGCAGTCCTTGACGCTTTCGGCAATGGCGCCGATGTCGCTCTGCTGCATGATCAGCGACTCATGCCCCATCAGGCCGAACGACGGCGTATAGGCATTGCGCAGGTCGGCGCCCGGCAGCAGCTTGCCCTTGTTGAAGCGGCCCTGCGGGTCGACCTTCTGCTTGTAGGCGCGGAAGTCGCCGATCTCTTCCTCGGTCAGGAACTCCAGCTTGGTGATGCCGATGCCGTGCTCGCCCGAGATCACGCCGTCCAGCGAACGCGCCAGGTCCATGATGCGGGCCACCGCGCGGTGCGCGTCCTGCAGCATGTCGTAGTCGTCGGAGTTGACCGGGATGTTGGTGTGCACGTTGCCGTCGCCGGCATGCATGTGCAGCGCCACGAAGACGCGGCCGCGCAGCACCTGCTTGTGGATCTTCTGGGCTTCGTCCAGGATCGGCTTGAATTCGCCGCCGTTGAAGATCTTGCGCAGCTCGGCGCGGATCTCGTTTTTCCACGACACGCGGATGGTGCGGTCCTGCAGCAGGTGGAACACGCTGGCGTCCGGCTGCTGGTGCAGCCGTGCCTCGAATTCCTGCCCCAGCAGGCCCAGCCCGTGCCCGATCAGCGAGGCCCTGGCCTGCGCCAGCGGCGTGTCGAGGTGATCTTGCAGATAGCGCCAGCGCGCGCGGATCTCGCGCAGCAGCGTCAGCGCGTGCTGCACGCGGTCTTCCAGCAGCTCGGCGCTGGGGATCTCGTTGGCGTCGTCGCTGCGGCCCAGCGGCAGGTTGCCACGCGCGAAGAACGCTTCCAGCGCGTCGACCAGCTGCAGCTTGCTCTTGATCGACAGCTCGATATTGATGCGCTCGATGCCGTCGGTGTACTCGCCCATGCGGTTGAGGGGGATCACCACGTCTTCGTTGATCTTGAAGGCGTTGGTGTGCCTGGCGATCGCGGCGGTGCGCGAGCGGTCGAGCCAGAACTTCTTGCGCGCCTCGGGGCTGACGGCGATAAAGCCTTCGCCGCTCTTGCCGTTGGCCATGCGGATCACTTCCGAGGTGGCGCGCGCCACGGCGTCTTCATCGTCGCCGACGATGTCGCCGATCAGCACCATCTTCGGGAAGGCGTTGCGCTTGCTCTTGGTGGCGTAGCCCACCGCGCGCAGGTAGCGCTCGTCCAGGTGCTCCAGGCCGGCCAGGATGGCGCCGCCGGGCTTGCGCGTCTCGGCATCGAGGAAGTCCTTGATCTCGACGATGCTGGGGATGGCGTCGCGCGCCTGGCCGAAGAACTCCAGGCACACGGTGCGGATGAACTTCGGCATGCGATGCAAAATCCAGCGCGCGCTGGTGATGATGCCGTCGCAGCCTTCCTTCTGCACGCCGGGCAGGCCGGCCAGGAACTTGTCGGTGACGTCCTTGCCCAGGCCTTCCTTGCGGAACTTGCGGCCTTCGATGGCGAGCGTCTCGGTGCGCAGCACCTTCTCGCCCGGGGCGCGATTGCCGTCCGACCACTTCAGCTCGAAGGTGGCCACCGGCACGTCGTGGATCTTGCCCAGGTTGTGGTCGAGCCGGGCGATTTCCAGCCAGTTGCCTTCCGGGTCCACCATGCGCCACCAGGCCAGGTTGTCGAGCGCGGTGCCCCACAGCACGGCCTTCTTGCCGCCGGCGTTCATGGCGACATTGCCGCCGATGCAAGACGCGTCGATCGAGGTCGGGTCGACCGCGAACACCAGGCCCGCCTTGTCTGCGGCATCGGCCACGCGGCGCGTCACCACGCCGGCGCCGGAGAAGATGGTCGCCACCTTGTGCGACACCCCCGGCAGGTCGGTCTGCTCGACCGGCCCCAGCTGCTCCAGCTTCTCGGTATTGATCACCGCGCTCATCGGCGTCAGCGGCACGGCGCCGCCGGTATAGCCGGTGCCGCCCCCGCGCGGGATGATGGTCAGGCCGAGCTCGAAGCAGCCCTTGACCAGGCCGGCGATCTCTTCCTCGGTATCCGGCGTCAGCACCACGAAGGGATATTCCACACGCCAGTCGGTGGCGTCGGTCACGTGCGAGACGCGCGACAGCCCATCGAACTTGATGTTGTCCTTCTGCGTGACGCGGCCCAGCACGCGCTGCGCGCGCTTGCGCAGGTCGTAGGCGGCGGCGAACTCGTTCTTGAAGTCCTCGATCGCCTGCTTGGCGAAGGCGACCAGTTGCTCCACGCGGTGCGAACGGTCTTCGGCGGCGGGCTCGGCGTGCTCGGCACGGTCGGCGGCGCGGCGCTTCTCGATCTCGTTCAGGCGGTGGTGCAGCGCGCTGACCAGCATCTGGCGGCGCTTTGGATTTTCCAGCAGGTCGTCCTGCAGGTAGGGATTGCGGCGAACCACCCAGATATCGCCCAGCACCTCGTACAGCATGCGGGCCGAGCGGCCGGTGCGGCGCTCGCTGCGCAGCTCGTCCAGGATGCGCCAGGCCTCTTCGCCCAGCAGGCGGATGACAATCTCGCGGTCCGAGAAGGACGTGTAGTTATAAGGAATTTCACGCAGGCGCGGCGGGGCGTCCTGCGCGGCGAGCTTGGCGTCGAGCACGAGTGGGGCGTTCATGGAGGGGACCGCTTCCTGCTGCGCACGGGGACAGTGCGCGAATCGTTCATTAAAGGGCGATTGTACTGCAAGGCCCGGTTTCGCCGCACCGCAACAAAGCGGAATCCTTGTGGGAACAAGGGATTAGACGCGACCCGGCGCCGAGAACATCACGCAAAATAAGACTTATAAGGCACTTTTATCAGAAGAATGACTTGAAAGTTTGCGCAATGTTCTGCCAAAAACTGTCTGGAATCCATAGCAGGCTGGCAGTCATGAACAGGTAGCGCAGGAACTTGCCGACCGCCATCCAGGCCAGGCTGGGCCAGAACGACAGTCGCAGCCACCCGGCCAATGTGCACAATGGATCACCAATGCCCGGCAGCCAGGAAAACAGCAGCGTCGGCGGCCCCAGCCTGCGCATCCAGCGAAAGTACTTGGCATCGAGCTTCGGCTTGGGCGGCTTGCGCGCATGCTCCCGGTGCTCCTCGTGTTCCAGCTCGTGCTCGCGGGCGCGCCGCCGCTTGTGATAGCGCACCAGCGCCAGCTTGGCGTAGTAACCCAGCCACCAGTCGATCGCGCCGCCCACGGTATTGCCGGCGGTGGCGACAATGACCGCCGGCCAGAACATCTCGGGATTGAGCTTGACGTAGCCGAACACGGCCGGCTCCGAGCCCAGCGGCAGCAGCGTGGCCGACACCAGGCTGACCACAAAGATCGCGGGCAGGCCTACCTTGGGCAAGGCGACGGTTTGAAACAGCCAGTCGAAGAAGGCTTCCATGTCGGGGCAGGCGGGGGGGCCGGGCCATTCTAGCAGCGGCCCGGTGGGGCGCCCCCTCCCCCGGATGGGGCGCGGGCAAACCTCATGGCACCTGCCAGGGATTTGTGTTTAACTGTTAGAGCCTGTCGCGGCCAAACGTTCGCCGGCCGTGCCAATACGCCGGCCGCAGCGTTCGCTGGCGCACCTGGAGCAGTTGCAGCGGCAGCACCAATATCACGAATTAGCCGTCCTATAGCCGTCTTAAGCGGCAGTACCGCGTCGTGGCCAGTCCCGCGCAGTTGCTTTCGGGATCTGGGAATTGGTCATGCGCGTCCACCCCACATGGAGACAAGCATGGCGATTCCGATCCGCCTGACGGTCAACGGCAAGCCCGTTGACGCGCAGGTAGAACCCAATACCCTTCTGGTCCAGTTCCTGCGCGAACAGCTGCGCCTGACCGGCACCCACGTCGGCTGCGACACCGCGCAGTGCGGCGCCTGCACGGTCCACCTGGACGGCCGGGCGGTCAAGTCGTGCAACATCCTGGCGCTGCAGGCGGACGGCGCCACCGTGACCACCATCGAAGGGCTGGCTGGCGACAGTGCCGGCAACGGCCTGCATCCGATGCAGGAAGCGTTCCGCGAATGCCACGGATTGCAATGCGGCTTCTGCACGCCGGGCATGGTGATGAGCGCGACCGCGCTGGTCCAGCAGCATCCCGACGCCGACGCCGCCACCATCCGCGCCCAACTCGAGGGCAACCTGTGCCGCTGCACGGGCTACCACAACATCGTGCGTGCGGTGCAGCAGGGCCAGGCGGCCATGCAGGGCACGGCGGCCAGCGCCGCCAGCGCCGCCAGCGCCGCCAGCGCCGAATAAGGGGGACCCGCCATGAACGCACCCGATAACCAGCGCCTGGTGGGCGCTTCCGTCAAGCGCAAGGAAGATTACCGCTACCTGACCGGCAACGGCCAGTACACCGACGACATCGTGCTGCCGCAGCAGAGCTACGCGTATTTCCTTCGCTCGCCGTATGCGCACGCGCGCATACGTTCGATCGACAAGACCGGGGCGCTGGCCGCGCCCGGCGTGATCGCCGTGCTGACCGGCGACGACCTCGCCGCCGACAAGGTGGGCGGCCTGCCCTGCGGCTGGCTGATCCACAGCATCGACGGCACGCCGATGAAAGAGCCGCCGCACCCGGTGATCGCACAGGGCAAGGTGCGCCACGTGGGCGACCAGGTGGCGCTCGTGATCGCCGAGACGCTGCAGCAGGCGCGCGACGCCGCCGAGAAGGTCGACGTCGACTACGAAGAACTGCCCGCAGTGGTCCGCGCCGCCGATGCCGCGTCGGCGTCGACGCTGGTGCACGACGACGTGCCGGCCAACACCTGCTACACGTGGGGCCACGGCGACAAGGCCGCCACCGACGCCGCCTTCGCCAAAGCCGCGCACGTGACCACGCTGGAGATCGTCAACAACCGGCTGATCCCCAACGCGATCGAGCCGCGCGCGGTCAACGCCAGCTATACGCGCCAGGACGCCAGCTACACCGTCTACGTCGCCAACCAGAACCCGCACGTCGAACGCCTGCTGATGGGCGCGTTCGTGCTGGGATTGCCGGAATCGCGGCTGCGCATCATCGCGCCCGACGTGGGCGGCGGCTTCGGCTCCAAGATCTTCCTGTATCCGGAAGACGTGGCGCTGACGTGGGCCTCGAAGAAGGTCGGCCGCCCCGTCAAGTGGACCGCGGACCGTTCCGAGTCCTTCCTGACCGACGCGCACGGCCGCGACCACGTGACCAAGGCCGAGCTGGCGCTCGATGCCGACGGCAAGTTCCTGGCGATGCGCGTGCATACGGTCGCCAACATGGGCGCGTACCTGTCGACCTTTGCCAGCAGCGTGCCGACCATCCTGTATGCGACGCTGCTGGCCGGCCAGTACTCCACGCCGGCGATCTATGCGGAGGTCAAGGCGGTGTTCACCAACACCGCGCCAGTCGATGCCTACCGCGGCGCCGGGCGGCCCGAAGCGACCTTCGTGGTCGAGAGGCTGGTCGAGACCGCCGCGCACGAGCTGAAGACCGATCCGGCCGAGCTGCGCCGCAAGAACTTCATCCGGCAGTTTCCGTATGCCACCCCGGTGGGGCTGACCTACGACACCGGCGACTACGAGCCCTGCCTGGCGCGTGCGCAGGAACTGGCCGACGTCAAGGGCTTCCCGGCTCGGCGCGATGAAGCGAAGCAGCGCGGCAAGCTGCGTGGCCTGGGCTATTCCTGCTACATCGAAGCGTGCGGCCTCGCACCTTCCAACATCGCCGGCGCGCTTGGCGCGCGCGCGGGCCTGTTCGAAGTCGGCGAGATCCGCGTGCACCCGACCGGCACGGTGACGGTCTTCACCGGCTCGCACAGCCACGGCCAGGGGCACGAGACCACCTTCGCGCAAGTGGTGGCCGACCGCCTCGGGCTGCAGCTCGACCAGGTCGAGATCGTGCACGGCGATACCGGGCGCGTGCCGTTCGGCATGGGCACCTACGGCTCGCGCTCGCTGGCGGTGGGCGGCTCGGCCATCGTCAAGGCGCTCGACAAGATCGAGGCCAAGGCCAAGAAGATCGCCGCGCACCTGCTGGAGGCGTCGGACAACGACATCGAGTTCAGCAATGGCGTGTTCCGCGTGGCGGGTACAGACCGGACCAAGACCTTCGGCGAGGTCGCGCTGAGCGCCTACGTGCCGCACAACTACCCGCTCGACAAGCTGGAGCCGGGCCTGAACGAAAACGCGTTCTACGACCCGACCAACTTCACCTACCCGTCTGGCGCCTATGTGTGCGAGGTCGAAGTCGATCCCGACACGGGCGAGTCGCAGGTGGTCAAGTTCACCGCGGTGGACGACTTCGGCAACATCATTAACCCGATGATCGTCGAAGGCCAGGTGCATGGCGGCATCGGCCAGGGGCTAGGCCAGGCCATGCTGGAGCAGTGCGTCTACGACGAAGACAGCGGCCAGCTGCTGACCGGCTCGTACATGGACTACGCCATGCCGCGCGCCGGCGACCTGCCCGATTTCACCGTCGAGACCGCCAGCGGCACGCCCTGCACGCACAACCCGCTGGGCGTGAAGGGCTGCGGCGAGGCCGGCGCGATCGGCTCGCCGCCGGCGTTTATCAACGCGCTGGTCGATGCGCTGTCGCCGCTGGGCGTGAAGGATGTGCAGATGCCCGCCACGCCGCATCGCGTATGGCAGGCGATCCAGGCCGCGCGGCCTCAGCCCTGATCCATCCACACCGCAAAGGAAACCGACATGTACGCATTCAACTTTGAACGCGCCGCGGATGCCAAGGCGGCGGTGGCCAAGGTCAAGGCCGATTCCGACGCCAAGTTCCTCGGCGGCGGCCAGAGCCTGCTGGCGGCGATGAAGCTGCGGCTGGCATCGCCTTCCACGCTGGTCGACGTAACGCGCATTCCCGGCATGGCCGGGATCCGCGTCGACGGCAACGAGGTCGTCATCGGCGCCGCTGCGCGCCATGCCGACGTGGCCGAGAACGCCAAGGTGCGCGAGCGCATCCCGGCGCTGGCGGCGCTGGCCGGCGGCATCGGTGACCGGCAGGTGCGCGCGATGGGAACCATCGGCGGCGCGCTGGCGAACGATGATCCGGCTGCGTGCTATCCCGCGGCAGTGCTGGGGCTGGGCGCCACCGTGGTCACCGACCGGCGCAGCATCGCGGCGGATGACTTTTTCAAGGGGCTGTATGAGACCGCGCTGGAGCCGGACGAACTGATCACCGCGGTGCGCTTCCCGATTCCGGATCAGGCGGCATATGTAAAGTTCCGCAATCCGGCATCGCGCTTTGCGCTGGTGGGGGTGATGGTGGCGCGCTCCGGGAATACGGTGCGCGTGGCGGTCACCGGAGCTGCCGACAGCGTGTTCCGGTGCCAGCCGCTGGAACAGGCATTGTCGGCCGGCTTCACCGCGCAGGCGGCGCGTGGGGTGAAGGTCGATGCGGGGACGCTGAATACTGACCTGCATGCGTCGGCGGAGTACCGGGCGCATCTGATTCCGGTGCTGGCGGCAAGGGCGGTGGAGGCGGCGGTGAAGGCGTAGAGTTTCTCCATTGACCGCATGTTGTCTCCCCTCTCCCGCGCGCGGGAGAGGGGTCGGGGGAGAGAGCCGGCGCTTGAATCAGGCGTTGTCGCGGGCGAACCTCCCGCCCTCACCCCCGCCTCTCTCCCACAAGTGGGAGAGAGGAGCAAACCGCCGGCGTGCGAGGCACGTCGGCAATATAGATCGCCCCATGCTCCCCACCTCCATCGACGACACCCTCGCCAGACTCGAACACCAGCAATATTTCGCCGACCGCGAAACCGCCACGGTGCTTTACCTCGCCCTGCGCATGCAGCGCCCGCTGTTCCTCGAAGGCGAGCCCGGCGTCGGCAAGACCGCACTGGCGCAAGCCATGGCGGGCGTCCTCGGCACCCGTCTGCTGCGTCTGCAGTGCTATGAGGGACTCGACGCCGCCAGCGCGCTGTACGAATGGGACTACCCGCGCCAGATCATGGCGCTGCGCCTGGCCGAAGCCCGCGGCGAGCGGCCCGAGGCGCAATCGCTGTACCACGACGACTACCTGCTCAAGCGCCCGCTGCTGGAGTCTCTGCTGCCCGATCCCGCCGCACCGGGCTTGCCGCGCGTGCTGCTGATCGACGAGATCGACCGCGCCGATGAACCGTTCGAGGCCTTCCTGCTCGAGGTGCTGTCCGAATTCCAGGTTTCGATCCCCGAGATCGGCGTGATCCGCGCCGAGCGCCCGCCGCTGATCGTGATCACCTCCAACCGCACGCGCGAGGTCCACGACGCGCTCAAGCGCCGCTGCCTGTACCAATGGGTTGGCTATCCGGACCGCGACCGTGAATTGCAGATCGTCGCCGCGCGCGCGCCCGAGGCCGCCGCCGCGCTGCAGGCGCAGGCGATCGACTTCGTGCACCGGCTGCGCGGCATCGACCTGTTCAAGGCGCCTGGCATCGCCGAGGCCATCGACTGGTGCCGCGCGCTGGCGGCGCTGGGCGTGACCGAGCTCGACCCGCAGTCGGTGCGCGACACGCTGGGCGTGCTGCTCAAGTACCAGGACGACCTGGCGCGCGTCGACGGCCCCACCGTGGCGGAACTGCTGGCGGGCGCCGCGCCCGGAGGCTAAGCCGTGCCCACGCTGCACGCCGCGGCGCGCAGCGGCGGTCCGCTTGCAGGACTGCCGGTGCTGGCGCGCAACGTCACCCACTTCATGCGCCTGCTGCGCGACGGCGGCTTTGCCCTGTCGCCGGCGCACGCGGTCGATGCACTGGCCGCGCTGCGCCTGCTCGACATCGGCCGGCGCGACGACGTGCGCGCCGCGCTCGCGGCACTGGTGCTATCCGGCCCCGACCAGCGGCCACTTTTTGACGCCGCCTTCGACCTGTTCTGGCGCGACCCCGACTGGGAAGGCAAGCTGCGCGCGCTGCTGCTGCCGCGTGTCGACGCGGGCGCGCCGCCGCCCAGGCGCAGCAACCGCCTTGCCGATGCGCTGGCCGCGCGCCAGCCGGAAATGCCGTCGCGCCCGGCGCAGACCGAGGCGGAACGCATCCACGTGCCGCTGACCTTCTCCGACCAGGAACGCCTGGCGCAGCGCGACTTCGAAACCCTGACCGCGCAGGAATGGCGTGCCCTGCAGCATCTGGTGCGCACCCGCCGCACCCACCTTGCGCTGCAGCGCACGCGCCGGCTGCGCGCCGCCACCTGCGGCACCCACGCCGACCTGCGCGCCAGCGCGCGCCTGGCGGTGCGCCAGCACGGCGAATGGCTGCGCTGGAAATTCCGCAAGCACGCCGAGCGCAAGCCACCGTTGGTGCTGCTGCTAGATATCTCGGGCTCGATGAGCCAGTACTCGCGCGCGGTGCTGTACTTCTGCCATGCGCTGATTCAGTCACGCGAGCGGCTGTCGGTGTTCCTGTTTGGCACGCGGCTGACCAACATCACCCGCTCACTGCGCGAACGCGACCCAGACGAAGCCGTCGCCATGATCACAGGCCAGGTGCGCGACTGGGCCGGCGGCACCCGCATCGGTGCCGCGCTGGCGAGCTTCAACCGCCACTGGGCGCGCCGCACGCTGTCCGGCCGCGCCACGGTGCTGCTGGTCACCGACGGGCTCGACCACGAGCATATCGACCTGCTCGGCGACGAAATGGCTCGCTTGCGCCGCTTTGCGCACCGCATCGTCTGGCTCAACCCGCTGCTGCGCTACCCTGGATTCACGCCGCAGGCGCGCGGCGTGCAGGCGATCCTGCCGCATGTCGACGCGCTGCGCCCCGCGCACAACCTGGATAGCTTGCTGGCGCTCGAATCCCTGCTGTCCGACCAGGGCGGCCCCCCGCGGGCCAGCGCCCCCAACCCACCAAGAAAGGAAGCCCCGCCATGGAAATGAACCAGAGCCAGCGCCTGCCGATTCCCCAGCAGGTGGCATGGGAAGCGCTCAACGACACGGAGCTGCTCAAGCAATGCATCCCGGGATGTGAGAGTATCGAGCCCGACGGCGACAATGCCTACCTGGTGGCCATGACGGCCGCGGTGGGCCCGGTCAAGGCGCGCTTCAAGGGCCGCATGGCGCTGGAGGAAATCCAGGCTCCGGACAGCTACACCATCCGCTTCGACGGCCAGGGTGGCGCGGCCGGCTTCGGCAAGGGGACCGCCCGGGTGAAGCTGGAACCTGATGGCGACGAGACCGTGCTGACATACGCCGTCGACGCCCATGTGGGGGGCAAGATCGCACAGATCGGCTCGCGGCTGGTGGACGCCGCGGCACGCAAGCTGGCGGATACCTTCTTTGCGCGCTTCACCGAGGCGGTTACACCGGACACCACACAGGAAACGCCAGCGGCCGAGGGCGCCCCCGCCGCAGCCGCGGGCGAAAATGGACAGACAGAGGAACCGAAGCGGAAACGATCATGGACAGCGTGGATCTCGAAGTCCTGAAGAACAGCGTGCACTGGCAGCAACAGGGCCATCGCGTGCTGCTGGTCACGGTAGTGCGCACCTGGGGCTCGTCGCCCCGCCCCGAGGGCGCGATGCTGGCGGTGCGTGATGATGGCCTGGTGGTCGGCTCGGTCTCGGGCGGCTGCATCGAAGACGACATCATCGACCGCGTGCGCCGGCAAGGCATTACGTCAGACCACCCGGAAGCCATCAAGTACGGCATCAGCGCCGAGGAAGCCCACCGCTTCGGGCTGCCGTGCGGCGGCACCATCGAACTGGTCACCGAGCCGCTCAAGCCGGCCAGCGGCATTGCCGAATTGCTCGACGCCGTGGAAAACGGCCGGCTGGTCGCGCGCACGCTCGACATGGCTACGGGCGCGGCCACGCTGGGACCGGCCAGTGCCACCGACGGGCTGGTCTTCGACGGCAGGACGCTGCTGACCATCCACGGCCCGCGCTACCGCATGCTGGTAATCGGCGCGGGGCAGCTGTCGAAATACTTGTCCCAGATCGCCGTGGGGCTGGGCTTCCAGGTCACCGTGTGCGATCCGCGCGAGGAATACACGGAGACCTGGGATATCCCCGGCGTGACCATGGTCCGCACCATGCCGGACGACACGGTGATGGACATGAAACTGGACGAGCGCTGCGCAGTGATTGCGCTGACGCACGATCCCAAGCTGGATGACCTGGCGCTGATGGAAGCGCTGCGCACCAGGGCCTTCTATGTGGGAGCCCTGGGTTCGCGCCGCAACAACCAGGCGCGGCGCGAGCGGCTCAAGGAATTCGATCTGACCGAATTGCAGCTGGCGCGGCTGCATGGGCCGGTTGGCATCTACATTGGCAGCCGTACGCCGCCGGAAATCGCTATCTCGATCCTGGCGGAAGTGGTTGCAGCCAAGAACCATGTGTCGCTGCCGGACATCCTGCAGGTGGAAGGCGCCAAGGCCGCGCGCGAGATGGCTGCCGGCACCGGCAGCAGCTGCGATGTTTCTCCTGGTCCGTCGACCTGACGCGTGATAACGGAGCGCCCGCCATGACTGCCGCCCCCAATGCTCCCTTGCTTCGCACCGACCTGCCTACCGGGATTTTGCTGGCCGCGGGTTTTGGCCGGCGCTTCGATGCTGCCGGCAAACGGAACAAGTTGCTGGAAGTATTGCCTGGTGGACGCACTGTCGCCTGGCGCAGTGCGCGTACGCTGGCCGCGGCGTTGCCGGATTCGATTGCGGTGATCCGGCCGGGTAATCCGGCGCTGGCGGAAGAGCTGAGGCGCGGCGGTTGCCGTGTGCTCGAATCGGCCGAGGCCGAGCAAGGCATGGGCGCAGCGCTGCGCGCGGCGGTGGCGGCTACGCCTGAGGCGCGGGGATGGGTGGTTGCGCTTGCCGATATGCCGTGGCTACCGATGGAACTGGTGCGGGCGGTGGCGTTGACGATTACCGCGCCGGAAATCATTGCTGCGCCGTGGCGGGATGGGAAGCGCGGGCATCCTGTCGGCTTTGGGGCTGCCTGGCGCGATGACTTGCTGAGGCTCGATGGGGATGAAGGGGCGCGGGCCTTTCTCAAGGATAAGCCGGTGACGAGGATATTGACGGAGGATGAGGGGGCGTTTCGGGATATTGATACGCCTGGGGATATGGAATGAGTTTACCCCCTGTTCCGCCCTAAAAGGGCGGAACAGGGCACATCAAATATCCACCAGATCCAGGCCGCAGCGGGCAACGTCAGGGGCTGTCAGCAAGAACCCTATCCCACCAACTCCCCACTCCTCACCGCCATAATAAAATCATTCCGATGCAACCCCTTGATCTTCTTGGTCCGCCAGGAAACCGTAGCATGCCCCCATCCAAAACTGATCTCCGGATGATGCCCCTGCTCTTCCGCCAGCTGCCCGACGCGATCAACAAACGCCAATGCCTCGGCAAAGTTGGCAAATGAAAATCGCCTCTCCAACCGAGTAGCCCCATCCACCAGATCCCATCCAGGCGCCTGCGGCAATAACGCCTCAGCCTCATCAGGCGTCAGCGGCGGGACGCCGCCACGACATGGCGTGCATGTTTGCGATGCCAGATCCTCACTCATAGCCCACTCCTAAACAGGCAGGCAGCTAAAACCTCAACCGCCCTCGGTCTCAGCCAGCGCGCGCAAGAATTCACTACTCCACCAGTGCACATCTTGCGCCCGAATCCGCTCCAGCAGCTTCTGGTGCCGCGACTGGCGCTCGGCCAGCGGCATGTGCAATGCCTGCTGGATCGCCTGCGCAGTCGCGCGGGTATCGTAGGGATTCACCAGCAGCGCCTCCTTCAATTGCTCCGCCGCGCCGGCAAATCGCGACAACACCAGCACCCCCGGATCCTCCGGATCCTGCGCGGCAATGAATTCCTTGGCCACCAGGTTCATCCCGTCACGCAGCGGCGTCACCAACGCCACGCGACTCGCGCGGCACAGCCCAGGCAGCCGCTTGCGCGCGGTAGTGCGATGGATATACCGCACCGGCATCCAGTCCAGTTCGCCGAACTCGCCATTGATCGCGCCAGTCAACTGCTCCATCGCGCTGCGCAGGTCCACATAGGCATCGACCGACTCGCGCGACGGCGCGGCGATCTGCACCAGTGTGGCGCTCATGCGGTTTTCGGGATATTCCGCCAGCAGCCGGTAGAACGCTTTCAGCCGCTGCGGCAGTCCCTTTGAGTAATCGAGCCGGTCGATGCCGAGCAGCAGCCGCCGGCGCGCGTACTGGGCGCACATCATCTCGTAGGTTTCCTGCGCTTCCTCGCCGCGGCCGAGTGAGATGAACTCATCCACGTCGATCCCGATCGGGAACGCCTGCGCCCGCACCGTGCGATGGAAGGCCCGGTAGCGGTGCTCGCCCATCGGCTCGGCCTGCGCCTCGGCCTGCACGTAGCGCGAGAAGTGCTCCACGTCGGCGTGGCTCTGGAAGCCGAGCAGGTCGTACGCGAACAGCGCGCGCATCAGCCACTCATGCTGCGGGATGGCCGCCAGGATCAGCGGCGGCGGCAGCGGCACGTGCAGGAAGAAGCCGATCTTCTGGCCGCAACCGATCGCGCGCAACTCGGACGCCAGCGGGATCAGGTGGTAGTCGTGGATCCAGATGACGTCGTCGGGCTTGAGCAGCGGCGCCAGCTTGCGCGCGAACAGCTGGTTCACCCGGCGGTAGCCGTTGAGGAAGTTGGAATCGAAGTCGGCGAGGTCGAGCCGGTAGTGGAACACCGGCCACAGCACGCCATTGCTGTAGCCCAGGTAATACGCGTCGTGGTCTTCGCGGCTCAGGTCCACCGTGGCCAGCGTCACGTTGCCGGCCTGCTGCAGGTGCAGTTCGCCTTCACCGGGGGTGCCGCCCTGCGCTGCTTCCAGCGCCTTGCCGCTCCAGCCAAACCACATCCCGCCAGTCTGGCGCAAGGCTTCGGAAAGCGCCACGGCAAGGCCGCCGGCGGCCACGTTGCGCGGATCTGCGACACGGTTGGATACCGCTACAAGTCTTGGCATATGTTGTTTTCTGGATTCCTTTGTTCTTGCCGTGCGAGATGCCGGGAGCGCGGGTGCGAGGTCAGATCACCGTGTCCCACGGCGCCGACAGCCGCATCGCGCCATTGATCAGCCCGACCATCGAGTAGGTCTGCGGGAAATTGCCCCACATCTCGCCGGTCACGGGATGGGTGTCCTCGGAGAGCAGGCCGAGCGGGTTGCGCGCGGCGAGCATCGCCTCGAAGATCTCGCGCGCCTCGTCGCGCCGGCCGATGCGCGCCAGCGCGTCGATGCGCCAGAAGGTGCAGATATTGAACGCGGTCTCGGGCTTGCCGAAATCGTCGGGGGCCTCGTAGCGGCGCATATACGGCCCGTCGCACAGCGAAGTCTCCAGCGCCTTCACCGTGGCGATAAAGCGCGGGTCGCGCGGATCGATGAAGTTGACCTCGGCCATCAGCAGCACGCTGGCGTCGAGCTCGCGCCCGCCGAAGCTTTCGGCAAAGGCCTGGCGCGATTCGCTCCACGCCTCGGCCAGGATCTGTTCCTTCATGCGGTTGGCATGGTCGTGCCAGTACGCCGCGCGTGTCGTGATCTGCAGCTTTTCCGCGACCTTGGCCAGCCGGTCGCATGCAGCCCAGCTCATCAGCGCCGACGAGGTATGCACGCGGGCACGCGTGCGCAGTTCCCACATGCCGGCGTCGGGGGTGCCAAAGACTTTCACCGCCTGCTCGCCCACCTCTTCCAGCCGGCGGAACTCGGCCGGGCCGCCGCGGTGCAGCAGCCGGTGGTCATGGAAGGCCTGCGCCGCGCCCAGCACCACGTTGCCGTAGACGTCATGCTGGAAGTGTTCCTGCGCCTGGTTGCCCACGCGCACCGGCCCCATGCCGCGGTAGCCGGGCAGGTGGTCGAGCATGCTTTCGGGCAGCTCGCGTTCCAGGCCGATGCCGTACAGCGGCTGGATATGCCCGTCCTGCGACTGCATCACCACGTTGGAGAGCCAGCGCAGGTAGTCCTCCATGGTGCCGACCTCGGACAGGCTGTTGAGCGCGCGCACCACGAAAAACGCGTCGCGCAGCCAGCAGAAGCGGTAGTCCCAGTTGCGGCCGCTGCCCGGCGCCTCGGGGATGCTGGTGGTCATTGCCGCGACAATGGCGCCGGTCTCTTCGTACAGCGACATCTTCAGCGTGATGGCGGCACGGATCACCGCGTCCTGCCATTCGCGCGGCACCGCCAGCCGGCGGCTCCACAGGCGCCAGTAGGCGGTGGTTTCCTGCTCGAAGTCGCGCGCGATCTCTTCCACGCCATGCGCCAGGGTCTCGTCGGGGCCCAGGATAAAGTTGTGCCCGCGCGTGACCAGGAACGGCGTGTGCGACAGCACGTAGGCCAGCGGCGCATCGGTAGTCATGCGCAGCGTCATCGATTCGCCGATGTAGCGCACGTGGCTGCTGCCGCGCGAGATCTCCGGCGCCTTGCGGCCCCATTCGAAGCGCGGCGCCACCACCACCCGCACGCGCGGCGCGCCGCGCACGGGACGGATGCGCCGGATCAGCGTGGTCGGCCGGAAATAGCGGCCCAGCCGGAAGAAGCGCGGCGCGAAGTCGGTGATCTCAAGGCAGTTGCCGTGCGTGTCGCTCAGCCGCGTGCGCAGCACCGCGGTGTTGGGTTCATACCACTGGCTCGCGCTGTGGAAGTCCTCGATCTCGATCGAGAAATGGCCGGCTTTCTCGCTCGGGTCGAGCAGTGCGTTGAAGACGGGATCGCCGTCAAAGCGCGGCAGGCACGACCAGACGATGCGCCCGCGGCAATCCACCAGCGCGGAGATTGCGCAGTTGCCGATCATGCCCAGCGAGAGCGAGCCCTCGGCATGCCGGCAGTTGCCGTCCACGGTCTTGTTCACGCCTTCGCTCGGCGGCTTTCCCAGCTCGCTGGGGCTGCTCGTATTGGTCACAGCAGTACCTCCCTCAGGATGCTGTCGGATAGGGGTTGTGGCGCGGTGCGCCTTCGCGGCCTGGCTCGGTCTCGTGCGGCACCGCGGCGGGCTGGCCGGCGGCGCGCGCGGATTGATCCAGCGCCCGCGCCGAGCGGTGCAGCCAGCAGCGCAGCGCAGCGGGCCCTTCCACGCAGACGCCGGCCACGGTCTCGCGCCGGCCCACCAGCACGCCCAGCCCGCCGAGCTTGCGCACGGCGGCAAAGCCGGGCTCGTCGGTCATGTCGTCGCCGGCAAACAGCGGCGTGCGGTCGCAGAACGGCGCCGACTTCATGAAGGCGGCGATGGCATCGCCCTTGTCGACGCCGGCGGGCTTGATCTCGACCACCATCTTGCCGGGCAACGCTTCCAGCCCGACCGCGTGGCGCAATACGTCAGTGACCGCGGCATCGACGAGGCCGGCCAGCTCGGGTGCCTGGCGGTAGTGGATGGCAACGGCGACGGACTTGCGCTCCAGCCGCAACGCCGGGTAGGCGTGCACGAGCGCTTCAAGGTGTGGGATCAACGGCTCGAGGGCCGGCGCGGGTGTCTGGGACACCATGCCGCCGTCGGTGCGGAATTCCGCCCCGTGGATGCCGGCCGCCGGCAACTGCAATGGCTGCAGGAAATGGTCCAGCTCGACGATGGGCCTGCCGGAGATGACGGCGAGCGCGCCGTCCAGCCGCTGGTAGAGCGTACGCAGCGTGCCGACCAGTTCAGGTTCCACCTGCACCAGTTCGGGCCGCGGCGCGAGGTCGGCCAGCGTGCCGTCGAAGTCGAGAAACAGCGCGGTATTGGGTTCGATAAGCGGTAGCTGAGGCATCGCGTTACACCGTAACACGTCGTTTTGACCGGCGTCCACCGGGCGCAGTCCTACATGGCGGGAGCGCAATCGTCAGCCGATGCAAGTCCGGGGCCAGCCCCGGCGCATCGTTCCGGGCCCCGCCGCCAGTGCCTTCCCCACCACTTCAAGGCACGGCCACATCCGTCCCGCGCTAACTTCCGCGGGCGACGGTTGGGCTGCCCCGGTGGGGTGCGCGGCGCCGCCATCCTTTATCATTGACGGTTTCCGCCAGAATTTCCGGTTTTTTTGCGCCGCCCCCGCGGCCCCTGCCCTGACACCATGACCCGCTCGTCCGCCGCCCGCCCCGACTACCTGAAGAAAATCCTGACCGCCAAGGTCTACGACGTGGCGCAGGAAACCGAACTGACCTATGCGCACCAGCTGTCGGCTCGCACCGGCAACTCGGTCTGGTTCAAGCGAGAAGACACCCAGCCGGTGTTCTCGTTCAAGCTGCGCGGCGCGTACAACAAGATGGCCTCGCTCACGGCGGAGGAACTCAAGCGCGGCGTGGTCGCGGCGTCGGCCGGCAACCACGCCCAGGGCGTGGCGCTGTCCGCGGCCCGGCTGCAGTGCAAGGCCATCATCGCCATGCCGGTGACCACGCCGCAGGTAAAGATCGACGCGGTGCGCGAGCGCGGCGGCCAGTGGGTCCAGATCGAGCTGCACGGCGAGTCCTACAGCGATGCCTACCACCACGCCGCCGAGCTGGAGAAGAAGCACAAGCTGACCTTCATCCACCCGTTCGACGATCCCGAAGTGATCGCGGGCCAGGGCACCATCGCCATGGAAATCCTGCGCCAGCACCCGGGCCCGATCCATGCGGTGTTCGTCGCCATCGGCGGCGGCGGGCTGATCTCCGGCGTCGCCGCCTACATCAAGGCAGTGCGTCCGGAGATCAAGGTGATCGGCGTGCAAACCGTGGACTCGGATGCGATGAAGCGCTCGGTCGATGCCGGCAAGCGCATCGAGCTGAAGGAAGTGGGCCTGTTCTCGGACGGCACCGCGGTCAAGCTGGTCGGCAAGGAAACCTTCCGCATCACGCGCGAGCTGGTCGACGACATCATCCTGGTCGACACCGATGCCATCTGCGCAGGCGTGAAGGACGTGTTCCAGGACACCCGCAGCATCCTGGAGCCGGCCGGCGCGCTGGCGGTGGCGGGCCTGAAGGCGTATGCCGAGCGCGAGAAGCTCAAGGGCCAGCACCTGGTCGCGATCGCCTGCGGCGCCAACATGAACTTTGACCGCCTGCGCTTTGTCGCCGAGCGCGCCGAGGTGGGCGAGGCGCGCGAAGGCGTGTTCGCCGTGACCATCCCCGAGGAGCGCGGCAGCTTCAAGCGCTTCTGCGAGCTGGTCGGCACGCGCAGCGTGACCGAGTTCAACTACCGCATCGCCGACACCAGCATGGCGCATATCTTCGTCGGCGTGCAGATCGCCAGCCGCGCCGAGAACGACAAGATCGCCGCCAGCTTCCGCAAGCATGGCTTCGACACGCTCGACCTGTCCAACGACGAACTGGCCAAGCAGCACATCCGCTACATGGTCGGCGGCCGCTCGGCGCTGGCGCATGACGAACTGCTGTACCGCTTCGAGTTCCCGGAGCGCCCGGGCGCGCTGATGAAGTTCCTGTCGAGCATGAGCCCGAACTGGAACATCAGCCTGTTCCACTACCGCAACCAGGGGGCGGACACCTCCAACATCCTGGTCGGCATCCAGGTGCCGAAGAACGAAAAGCGCGCCTTCCGCGCCTTCCTTTCGACGCTGGGCTACGTACACTGGGACGAAACCGACAACCCGGTGTACAAGCTGTTCCTGTCCTGATTGCTGTCCCGCTTCCTTCCGAGCGCCCCATGAGCCTCCCCGAACACTCGCCGCTGGGCAAGCCCTCGGCCTACAAGACCGAATACGACGCCTCGCTGCTGTTCCCGATCCCGCGCCAGCCCAAGCGCACCGAGATCGGCCTGCCCGAAGGCAAGCCGGTGCCGTTCTTCGGCGTCGACATCTGGAACGCGTACGAACTGTCGTGGCTGAACCTGAAGGGCAAGCCGCAGGTGGCGCTGGCCACCTTCATCATCCCGTCGGACACGCCCAACATCGTCGAGTCCAAGTCGTTCAAGCTGTACCTGAACTCGTTCAACCAGACCAGGATCGCTTCGCCGGAAGCGCTGCAGCAGCTGTTGCACCATGACCTGTCCGAAGCCACCGGCGGCACGGTGCAGGTGCGGCTGGTGACGGAGGCAGATCTTGGCAAGCAACAAATGGGCGAGCTCGACGGCCTGCTGCTGGACCGGCTCGACATCGAGGTCGACCGCTACGAGCCCGCGCCCGAACTGCTGTTCGCCAACCAGGAGGAAACGCCGGTGGAAGAAACGCTGGTGTCGCACCTGCTCAAGTCCAACTGCCTGGTCACCGGGCAGCCCGACTGGGGCAGCGTGCAGATCCGCTACGTCGGCGCGCCGATCAACCAGGAAGCGCTGCTCAAGTACCTGATCTCGTTCCGCAACCACAACGAGTTCCATGAGCAATGCGTCGAGCGGATCTTCATGGACGTGCTGCGGCAATGCAAGCCGGTGAAGCTGGCGGTGTATGCGCGCTACACGCGGCGCGGGGGGCTGGATATCAATCCGTTCCGGACCAACTTCAATACGGCCTGGCCGGACAACAAGCGCAACGCGCGGCAATAAGGCTGGACGGGGAGTCAGAACTCCCCGTGAAACCTCACCCCATAGAACTTCACCGGCCCGCGGTCCCGGTTGTAGCCGGGATTGCGCACGAACTGGAAGTCCGGGCTGATGCTCAGGTATTTCACCGGCTGGAAACTGTAGTAGATCTCCAGGATCTGCTCGGGGCCATAACGCAGCGCACCGTCACCAAGAAAGGCGCCCTGCCCGCCCGCGGCAAGATAGTTGCGATGCTGGCCGCCCAGCATATTGATCGCGACCGCCACGCCCAGCGCATCGCGGGCACGTCCCCATGCATCCCCCTTCATCACGCCGCCACCTGACACCTGCCTGCCGATCTCGGTAAAGGCATAGGTCTCGGTCTTGTCATCCGACAGGCTGGCGCGCGCAAACACTCCCAGCGAATCCGACACCTCCTGCAGCAGCGTCACGCCGACGCCCGTCTTGGCGTGCTCGCGCCGCACCTCGGCCAGGTCCGGCGTGGTGTTGTTGGCGATGCCGAACTGGATCGCATCGCTGAACGCGCCCATGCGCGCCTTGTTGCGGAACAGCAGCAGCCGCGCGGCGCCGGGCCGGCCCGCGAGCTGGTAGCGCTTCTCCAGCTCGATGATGTCGCCGTAGTGCTCGAACATGCGCGTATCGAGCTCCAGCCCGTTCGATTCCAGCGGCTGCAGGAAGCGCCCGATGCGCGCCGACCAGCCGTCGCCGATGTATTCCAGCGACACGCCCCAGGTATAGCCGCGCGCATCGGCCGGATAGTCGAACGCGCCATGCGTCATGAACGACCAGTTCATGAATTGCGTGCGTGGGTCCGAGCCGAACTCGTTCTGGTCGAACACGTCGAGCACGCCGAAGTTGCCCGCGGTCAGCACCACGCGCTGGCGGTCGACGGTGCGTGCGAACTGGTTGAAGTCGGCCTCCAGCGCCTCGCTGCCGCCGCCCATGCCCCAGGTCTGCCGCACGAAGGCGCGCGCGCGGTAGAAGACGGGGCTGGTGCTGGCCGCCTTGCCCAGTTCGCCGTTGGACAGCCCGCCCAGGCCGTGCAGGCCTGAGAACGGCACGCCTTGCGTGGCTTCCGGATTGAAGTGGAATTCCGCACCGCGCCACAGCTTCAGCCCGAGGTCGAGCGTCGCGCTGAAGGAGTAGCTCTTGGCGCGTTCGGTGCCAAGGCTGTTCGGGCCCGAATAGGCGGCGTTGAACGCCGGCTTGCGCTGCCAGACGTAGGTGCTCTGGCCGTGGAAGGCGAACGGGCTATCGGCATCCGCGGCGGCGTCGGCGGCAGTTGCCTGCTGCGCCGTGGCCGCCGGCAGGCATGCGCAGCAGGCCAGCGCGGCAAGCGCGCGGCGGAATCTGCGTCGGGCGCGCGGGTACGCGGCGGCAAGTGGCGAAAACAGCATGAACAAAGAAGGAGGCGAATGATGTGCCGGCGGCGGCGCACGCAGCATAGCCAAGCGCACATGACATGTCCACCGCGGAGCCAGGTGCGGAAATGCCGACGTTGTAACTGGGCTTGAATTAATTAATTCGAAAATTAATATTGTTTTCGACACGTTCAACACACGCCCATGCCACGCAAACCAGCTACCCCGAAGCCGCCCGATCGTCGCACACCCGGCCGCCCTGCCGCGGGCCAACCCGGCCAGCGCGAGCGCATTCTCGATGCCGCCACCGAACTGTTCTCGCGGCACGGCGTCGCCGGCACGCCGGTCAAGGCCATCGCCGTGCAGGCAGGCGTTACGCCGGCGCTGGTCCACTACTACTTCAGCGACCGCGAGCTGCTGCTCGATGCCGTGATCGAGGAGAAGGTACAGCCGCTGGTCGCACAGTTCTTCGCCACCGGCCCGGAAGTTTCGGAGCCGCTGGCGATGCTGGTCGGCATCGCCACCCGGCTGGTCCGCGCCGCGGCGGATACGCCCTGGTTTCCCGGACTATGGATCCGCGAGGTCGCCAGCGACGACGGCGCGCTGCGCGAACGCGTGCTGAAACGCTTCGCGCTGGAGCGTGGCAGCGCGCTGATGGCGCCGCTGGCCGCGGCGATCGCCAATGGGCAGCTCAACCGCGGGCTGGAGCCCGCGCTGGTGATGCCCTCGCTGGTGGGCCTGACGCTGCTGCCGCTGGCCACCACCCATATCTGGCGCCGGCTGCCGGGTGCCGAAGCGGTCGATACCGACGCGCTGGTGCGCCATGTCTCGGCGCTGCTCACGCACGGGCTGGCCCCCGCGCCGACTGACCGCGCCGGAACCTCGCCCCCACCCGCATCAAAAAAGAAGGGCCGTGCGCCCAGGCATTCCCCGGAGTCCGCTGCATGAACACCGTTGTTTCCCCCCTTCCCCTTCTGGCGCGCGCGCTCCCCATCGCCGCGCTGCTCGGCGCCGCGCTGCTTGCCGCCGGCTGCGGCAAGTCCGGCACCGACACCTGGCAAGGCTATATCGAAGGCGAGTTCGTCAGCGTCGCCTCGCCCTTCGCCGGCCGCCTCGACACGCTTTCCGTGCAGCGCGGCCAGCAGGTGGCGCAGGGCGCGGCGCTGTTCGCGCTCGAATCCGACGACGAACGCGCCGCGCGCCAGCAGGCCGAAGACCAGCTGCGCGCCGCCGAAGCGCAGCTGCAGGACATGAAGACCGGCAAGCGCCCGGTCGAAGTCGACGTGAGCCGCGCCCAGCTGGCGCAGGCGCAGGCCCAGGCGCAACGCAGCGCCGCCGCGCTGCGGCGCGACGAGCGCCAGTTTGAGATCGGCGGCATTGCGCAGGCACAGCTCGACGAATCGCGCGCCCAGGCGCGCAGCGATGCGGCGCGCGTGCGCGAGCTGCAGCGCGATATCGACGTGGCACGCTTGCCCGGACGCGACGCGCAACAGGCCGCACAAGCCGCGCAAGTGGCCGCGGCGCGCGCCGCGCTGGCGCAGGCGGACTGGAAGCTGTCGCGCAAGACCGTGGCCGCCACGCAGGCAGGGCTGGTCTACGATACGCCCTACCGCCTCGGCGAATGGGTGCCCGCCGGCAGCCCGGTGGTGCGCATGCTGCCGCCCGGCAACGTCAAGGTGCGTTTCTACGTACCCGAGGCCGTGGTCGGCGCGCTGCGCAACGGGCAGGCCGTGCACGTGCGCTGCGATGGCTGCGCCGCGCCGGTGGCGGCCAGCATCACCTATGTGGCCAACGAGGCCGAATTCACGCCGCCGGTGATCTACAGCAACGAGACCCGCAACAAGCTGGTGTTCCTGGTGGAAGCACGCCCGTCGGCCGCCGATGCCATCAAGCTGCGGCCCGGCCAGCCCGTCGAGGTGGTGCGGCAATGAACACGGAAACCAGCCACGCTGACAACGGCCGCGCGCAGGAACTTGCCATCGACGTGCGCGGGCTGAACAAGCACTTCGGCGACAAGCACGTGGTCAACGACCTCAGCATGCAGGTCGCGCGCGGCGAGATCTTCGGCTTCCTCGGCCCCAACGGCAGCGGCAAGACTACCTCGATCCGCATGATGTGCGGCCTGCTGACGCCGGATTCGGGCGAAGGCACCTGCCTGGGTTTCGACATCCTGACCGAATCCGACGAGATCAAGCGCAGAGTCGGCTACATGACGCAGAAGTTCTCGTACTGGGACGACCTGTCGATCCGCGAGAACCTGGACTTCGTCGCGCGCATGTATGGCATGCCGGACCGGCGTGATGCCGTCGACCGCGCGCTCGAAGACCTGGGCCTGGCGACGCGCTCGGCACAGCTGGCGGGATCCTTGTCGGGCGGCTGGAAGCAGCGGCTGGCGCTGGCGGCCTGTCTGCTGCACGAGCCGGAACTGCTGCTGCTCGACGAACCTACCGCCGGTGTCGACCCCAAGGCGCGGCGGGATTTCTGGGAGCATCTGCACCTGCTTGCCGCGCGCGGCATCTCGGTGCTGGTCAGCACGCACTACATGGACGAGGCCGAGCGCTGCCACAAGCTCGCCTATATCGCCTACGGCAAGCTGCTGGCGCAAGGCACCGCCGACGAAGTCGTGGCCAGCCAGCAACTGTCGACGTGGAGCGTGGAAGGCGACGACCTCGCCACGCTGTCGGAGCAATTGCAGGGCGCGCCGGGCGTGGAACAGACCGTGGCATTCGGCACCGCGCTGCACGTCACCGGGCGCGATGCGCAGGCGTTGGCGGGCACGCTGCAGCGCCTGGCCGGACCGGGACGGCGCGTGATACAGGCCCAGACCAGCCTGGAAGACGTGTTCATCCACATGATGAGCCGGGCCGATGACAACATGGACACGCGCAAGGCGAAGGAGCCGACATGAACGCCGCCGCAATCCGGAACCCGCGCCAGCCTCGCGCCAACGGCACGCGCTTCTCGGTCCAGCGCTGGTGGAGCATCGTGCTGAAGGAATTCCTGCAGCTGCGCCGCGACCGCGTCACCTTCGGCATGATCGTCGGCCTGCCGATCATGCAGCTGCTGCTGTTCGGCTTTGCCATCAACACCGACCCGCGCCACCTGCCGACCGCGGTGATCGCTGCCGACCAGAGCGAATTCACCCGCACCTTCATTGCCAGCATGCAGAACTCCACCTATTTCAAGGTGGTGGCCACGCTGCCCGACGAGGCCGCCGGCAGAGAGGCGCTGATGAAGGGTGACGTGCAGTTCGTGCTCAGCATCCCGCCCGATTTCACGCGCAAGCTGCTGCGCGGCGAACGCCCCGCGCTGCTGGTGGAGGCCGACGCCACCGATCCCTCGGCCACCGGCCAGGCGATCGCCGCGCTGCCGCAGCTGCCGTTCAGGGTCGGCACCCACGACCTGAAAGGCTCGCTGGCGCCGCTGGCGGGCGGCAAGGCGCCGTTCGACGTGCAGGTGCAGCGCCTGTACAACCCCGAGGGCCTGACCCAGTACAACATCATCCCCGGCCTGATGGGCGTGATCCTGTCGATGACCATGGTGATGATGACCGGGCTGGCGATGACGCGCGAACGCGAGCGCGGCACCATGGAAAACCTGCTGGCCATGCCGGTGCAGCCGCTCGAGGTGATGACCGGCAAGATTGTGCCGTACATTTTTATCGGGCTGATCCAGGTGACCATCGTGCTGCTGGCCGCGCGCTGGGTATTCAGCGTGCCTTTCGTCGGCTCGGTGACGGCGGTCTACCTCGCGGCGCTGCTGTTTATCGCGGCCAACCTGACGGTGGGCATCACGCTGTCGTCGCTGGCGCAGAACCAGCTGCAGGCGATGCAGCTGACCTTCTTCTACTTCCTGCCCAACATCCTGCTATCGGGCTTCATGTTCCCGTTTGCGGGCATGCCCGGCTGGGCGCAGGCGATCGGCAACATCCTGCCGATGACGTATTTCAATCGCATGGTGCGCGGCATCCTGCTCAAGGGCAGCGGCTGGGCCGAGCTATGGCCGCAGGTCTGGCCGATGGCGCTGTTCATCGTGGTGGTGATGACGATCGCGGTGCGCTTCTACCGCCGCACGCTGGACTGAAGGATTGCTGCCATGACCCGATTTCTTCCTTTGATGGCCGCTGCCGCGCTGCTGGCCGGCTGCGCCGTCGGCCCCGATTTCCGCCGCCCCGCGCCGACCGATGATGCCGGCTACGTGCCGGGCCCGCAACCGGTTGCCACCGTCGCGGCCGACAGCGGCGATCGCCATCCGCAATCGCACGCGCAGACACTGGCCGCAGGCGCCGACGTGCCGGCGCAATGGTGGACGCTGTTCCATAGCGCCGAGCTGGACGCCACCATCCGCATGGCGCTCGACGCCAGCCCCACGCTGGCCGAGGCGCGCGCGCGGCTGCGCGAGGCGCAGGAAAACCTTGCCGCGCGCACTGGCGCCACGCGCTGGCCCGCGATTGACGCGCAGCTCAATACCACGCGGCAGCAGGTCAATTTCCAGTCGATGGGCATTTCGACGATCTCCAGCCCGGGACCATTTACGCTGTATGGCGCTACGGTGCAGGTGTCCTATGTACTCGACCTGTTCGGCGGACAGCGGCGCGAGCTCGAAGGGCTGCAGGCGGCGGTCGACTACCAGCGCTACGAGCTGGAAGCGGCGCGGCTGGCGCTGGCCGCCAACGTCGCCACTGCGGCGATCCGCGAGGCCGGACTGCGCGCGCAACTGGCCGACACGGTGGCGCTGGCCGAAGCCCAGCGGCGCCAGCTCGGCATCGCCGAGGAACGCCTGCGCGCCGGCGGCGTCGCGCGCGTCGACGTGCAGCGCCAGCACGCACAACTGGCGCAGACGCAGGCGCTGGTGCCGGGCCTGCAGCGCCAGCTGGAAGCGACACGGCACCAGCTCGCGGTCTACACCGGCCAGACTCCGGCAGCCGCCTCCTTGCCCGCATTCACGCTGGACGCGCTGCATCTGCCCGACACGCTGCCGGTCAGCCTGCCGGCCACGCTGGCGCGGCGCCGCCCTGACATCCGCGCGGCCGAAGCGCTGCTGCACCAGGCCAGCGCCGATATCGGCGTGGCCACCGCCAACCTCTATCCGCAGGTCACGCTGAGCGCCAGCGGCGGCAGCCAGGTCACCGCCGCGCGCGACCTGTTCAGCAGCCTCAATGTGTGGAGCCTCGCAGCCGGGCTGGTGCAGCCGGTGTTCCGCGGCGGCGAACTGCAGGCGCGCAAGCGCGCCGCCGAAGCGGCGTACGAGCAGGCACTGGCCGCCTACCGGCAGGCCGTGCTGCAGGGCTTGCAGGACGTGGCGGATTCGCTGCGCGCGCTCGAGGCCGACGCCGCCACGCTGCGCGAGCGCGCCGACAACGCGCGCCAGGCGCGCGACACGCTGACGGTGGTGTCGGAACAGTACCGGCTCGGCGGCGTCAGCCAGCTGGCCGTGCTCGATGCCGAGCGCGAGGCGCGTCAGGCTTCGCTGGACCTGGCGCAGTCGCGCGCCGACCGGCTGGCGGATTCGGCGGCGCTGCTGCAGGCGTTGGGGGGTGGGTGGTGGCAGGAAGACCAGCAGGCCAGCGCGGCCGGGTCCCCCCCTGAGCGCTGATCGTCAGCGGCCGATAAACGCACGCAAGCGGCGCACCCCGTCATCCAGCCGCGCCGGATCGCAGGCATAGCACCAGCGCACAAAGCCTTCCCCCTCGTCGCCGAATGCGCTGCCGGGGGCCAGTCCGAGGCGTGCGTCGCGCACCAGCTGCTTGCACAGCGCCAGGCTGTCGGCTGCGCCCGGCAGGCGGAAGAAGACATACATGGCGCCGTCCGGGGCATGCGCATCCACACCCGGCAACCCCGACAACGCGCCGACCAGGTGATCGCGTGCGGCGTGCAGGCGCTGCACCAGGTCACGCGTGAAGGGCTCGCCCTCGCGTACCGCCACCACGCCGGCCTCCTGCACGAACGACGGTGCGCACGAGGTGTTGTATTCAATCAGCTTGCCCAGATCGTGGGTCATCGCCGACGGCAACACCATCCAGCCGAGGCGCCAGCCCGTCATCAGCCATGCCTTGGAGAAGGAGTTAACGTGGATCACGCGCTCGTCGCGCGAAGCGATATCGAGGAAGGACGGTGCCGTGCGGCTCTCGCCGCCGCCCGCTTCGTCGCCGTAATAGAGGCGTTCGTAGACTTCGTCGGCAATGATCCAGATGCCGTGGCGGCGGCAATGATCCAGCACGGCCTGCTGCGCGGCGCGCGGCATCACCCAGCCGGTCGGGTTGTTGGGAGAATTGACCATCAGCGCACGCGTGCCCGGGGTGAGCGACGCCAGCAGCTTGTCGACATCAAGCGTCCACCCGTTCGCGCCATAGTCGAGCGACACGGTGTCCACGGTGGCGCCGAGGATCTTGGGGATCTCTACCAGGTTCGGCCACAGCGGCGTGACCGCCACCACGCGGTCACCCGGTCCGGTGACCAACTGCGCAGCGAGCATCAGGCCATTGACGCCGGCACTGGTGACTGCCACGTTGTCCATGGAGGTCGCGCCGTGCAGCGCGCTCGCATAGTCCGCCAGGGCACTGCGCAAGGGCGCAATGCCGAGGTTGTGCGTATAGAAGGTGGCGCCGTTCGCCAGTGCACGCGCCGCCGCGTCGCGAATGAAGTCAGGCGTGGTCTGGTCGGACTCGCCGAACCAGAACGGCAGGACGTCGGGCAGGCCAATGCCTGCGTTGGCGACCTCGCGGATACGGGAGGCGCGCAGGTTGCGGATGGTGTCTCGTGCTTGCGGGAGGTTCTGGTCGGTCGGACTGCGGGGGCTTGCTGACATCGGCACTCCTCGTGAGCGGGGGGAGAATGCCAAGGGTAGCGGAAAGTGGCGGCGCGCGCGCACCGCCACGCGCTTACCGGCCGGGTGAGTACAGATCGGAGCGGTCCAGGGCACGGCCGTCGCGTCCGGCGCCGCCGCCCGGCCTGAGCTTCAGGCCGAAACTGCTTGCCGCCTGTCCTTGGTCGCCCGGACGTAAGGCGTACTGCTCCCCGTGGTCCGGCCGTGCGGCCCGTACAGCCGAGGCCGGAGCCGGGGCCGTGCCGGAGGCTGTTCCTGCGGGACGGTTGGAGGCTCCTGCGATTGCCGAGGCGGCCTGCCACAACAGCATGAGCGAGATAAGAGCGCGAAGGATTACCGGAGGATGCCGTTGCCTCGTCGGGTTGCACGTCATGGGTGATAAGAACGGCAGCGCTGCAGGCCTCCATTGTGGCAGCGGCGGCGACGCACCGCCAGCCACCAGCCGCTTGTGCACGCTACTGCCTGTCAGTCTGCCTGCACTGGTTCCTTGCGCGACCGCGCAAGCCACTAGTTAGTGCCATTGGATTTCCAGTACACGGCCTTGCGCTTCGGGACAATGGTAGGCGTAACCCGTTGCGGTGAAATGGGCGAACTGGCACCACCATCGCGCTGCACCGCCCCGATGACCACCGTCGTCGCCTGGCCGTCGATCGGAACAGTGCCGAACATCGGCGAAGGCGGCAGCCCACCTCCAACAAATTTCGAAGACCTGTCGCCTCCGCAGGAGCCCGTTACGCCTACAGCACCGGACGCATTGAACAGGTTGACCCAATAGCCCCGCGCCTCGCCGAGCATGGTCGAGCAGCTACCCTGCTTGGCTGGTACCGGGCGGTTCGTGCTGAACGTGACCATGCCTGCCGCAATGAGCGCGGAGGTCACGGTTTGTTCCCCCTGTCCATACTGGCTCAGATCCATGAACCACCCTTTGCTACCGGACCCGGGCAAGACTCCGGTGACGCTGCAGCTGGTCGTGTTCGTGAAGTCGTTCATGAGGCTGGTATCGTCGAGATTGCGTGCAGTGGTGCTGGCAAGATCGTCGAGATATACGTAGAAGCGATTGGTTACACTGCCAAAGGCGTATTGGGCCTGCAACGGGTGCTCGCGGTCACCGGAACCAAGGGCGAGGTACACCTTCCCGCCGGGAGCCGGCAGCACGGCAGGCGCGAACAGGAATTTGCGGCCCGAGCCGTTGGTGTAAGCAACCCGGTTCATGACCCAGTCGTCGGGATTCGCCGCGAAATCGATACGATAGATGTTCCCGCCGGTGTCAACCGCGTAGGCATGGTCGACCACGCCGGCGGTGGTGACTGCGGCCAGCGCGATATCCGCGGCAACGCTGCGCTGCGTGCTGAACGACTTGATGATGGCGCCGGTGTCAGCCTTCAGGATGTAGACGCGCGCGCCCTTTGGACTGGTGCAGTTCGGCGCTACCTGATTTGCGTCCTCGCAGCTATCGTAGCCGCCGCCGACAATCATGACAGGGCCCGTATGGCCAAGCACCGTCGGTACCACCTTGGGCGTCGACCACGTCTGGCCGATCCCGCTGAAGTCATCGTCCGCGATCGGAGCCATGCACCCCAGGTCGTTAGTCAGGTTCGGGCAGCCCGCTTTCCACTTGAACTTGGGCGCAGCGGGATCGGTGACATCGAGCGCGTACAGCATGCGCCCGCCACGGCGCATGGTTGGGTAGATCCAGACACTGGAATTGTTGGCCGACTGATAGACACCGATCGAACCGTCAAAGAAATAGTCCTTCGGGATGGGTGTCGGCGTAACGCCAGCGGGCGTCGTGGGGTAGTTGATCAGCGGACTGTTGTCCTTCAGGCGTTGGAACTTGCTGAAGAATTCAGGCGCGATGAAGGCCCAGCGTTCCGCCCCGGTGGTCGAATCCACCGCGCGCACCATGCCATCGTTGGCGCCATAGTAGGCAGTGACGCCGACCGTGCCACCATAATCGACAGGCAGCGGTCGCGAATGGATGGCATCTCCATGCAGGGATGGACGGCTTTCCGTCACATCGTTATTGTTATTCTCGTCATTGACATCGTGGCCACGGATGAAATCCACCAGCGATTGCTGAAGCCCTGACGAACTGGCGTTGAATGGAACCAACGCGCTGCCAGATTGCGTATAGATGTTCCGATTGACCTTCCAGGTCGGGCTCGCATTGGTCGTACCCGGGTTATTGCCCTTGCGAATCACTTCGGCCACGCCGCCTTTCTCTACCAACGGGCCGTCGGGCGCATCTGAAAATGCGGTTTCAGTACTGCAATTGCCTTTTGGCGAGGTGTCCTCCTTCACCGTTTCCCAATACCTCCCCGAATCAGTCGTCCAATAGCTGACGGCACAGTCAGTTGGGTAACCGGTTAGCGGGTTTACCGCCAACTGCGGCGGGCTCGAGCTATCACCAAGGACAACGGAACTGCCATTATTAATCAACTGATACTGCTTCAGATTACCCATCCAGCGAGGTTTGGTACCGGCATCAGGACGAAACATGGGGATAAACACCTGGTTCTTGTCCTGCGCCCGGTTGGTGGTATTGACCGGAAGGCTGGCTGAAGCGAACGTCGAGTTGACTCCCTGGATCTGAGCAAGAATGAGTTTTATCTTGTTTTCGATATCTGCCTGACCATCTGCATGCAAATACATGCCACCACCACGCTCCGCTGCATCCCGCAAGGAATTGGAGTACCGCTGATTCCATTGATCGTGATATACGTCTATCACGTAGGTCACGATCGATCCGTTATTGTTCTCCTCCGGCACGACCGCGCCGCTGTTGGACAGGAACAGGGTCCATTCATCGGTCCAGGTATCGAGGCTGGGGGGAAATTTTGTTGGTAGCTTCGATCCGGCGCTGGCAATACTTGGCTCGTAGGATTGATTACCTGCCGAGCCTGTATTGTTCGCGTTATTTGCAATATAAATAATAAAATTTTTCGCGCACGGATTCTCAGATTTTATCGGACTCTGATACTTACCACTACTAATCGCAAACCCGGATGTCAGGCCCCTGCCGGATGCGGAATATGGAGCCGCGTTCGTGGCCGCATCAGCATTGTCATTCGGGTATTGATTGGTTGGGAAATATGGGCCACTGAACGGAGTGAGACCGGAAAAATATTTGTAGAGCTCGTACAGCCCGGCCGCCTCATCCTTATTGTTCATCCCACCCACCTTCTCAGTGGATGCGGTTATGTTATTTCCAATGTATGCCAGGATACTCTGGAAAGCAGTTCGATTCGTGTCATCGGTCATATCACGCGCACCGAATCGGACATAGCCCCCACCCGTACCCGGCGTGGCGCCATTAGCGTTCGTACCCGTGTAGTCCGTGAGCAACGCCAACCCGATATTCGCAGGACTCGTGGTTTTGATCGTGCTCAGTACATTGCTCAGCGCCATGACCTCGGCCTTGCCCTGAGTCTGCCCACCATCCCAGCCCTGAGAGTTGCGGCTCCAGTTCGGGCTGTTGTCAATCAGGACCATGATATTGGGCGCCTCCGCCCTGCCGCCGACTCCGATGAAGACATCAATATCCTCGGCCATCCCGCGCAGCGGCATCGCGACAAGGGCGCAGGAGACAACCAGCGCGATGCATTTCCTGATCGAGGTAGTTGGATAGTTCACGGCCATATGCCTCACGAATTATGGACAGACAGTGGTCGCCGGAACCCGGACGGCCGCACCCTGGTTGACTGTTGCCTGGGCATTGCCCAAGGTATCTGTGGCGACGGCCTGGACATCCCACAATGTGTTTGCACAAAGTGAATTGTTGGAAGCGCCCCCTTCCACGCCAAATTCCTGGCCCGCGCCCAGGAGACAACCGGCATCGTCGGCTTTGGTGAAGTCAAGCGCTGCGGCCGGTATGACTTGCGCCGATACACATTTCGCCGTGACGGCGACCGTCACATCCGTAACACCATCGCCGTTCACATCAACACAACTTGTGTTCGGCACGTTGCCGCACGGATTTGGTATGGCATTCGCGGGAGTACTGGTGAACTGAGTACTGCTGATAACCTGCTCAATGGCTCCCTGGGCAGCTGAAATCGCCTGGTCCCTCTGCTGGGCATTGCCGGCAGCCTGGAGATTGCCCTTGGTCAGCTTGAACGAGGTGATGGCCAGCAGCGTGATCAGTAGCAGCATGATCATGCCCACCAGCAAGGTGGCGCCGCGCTGGCGGAATGTCATTGTTCTCATGGCGTATTCCTGCCAGCGGTGTTGTTCACCCTGATCAGAGAGGTGTAGGCATGACGCCTGTAGGCATCGTTGAATGGGCCGACGGTGTTGGCGGTGCCGTCGGCGTTCATGCCCATGGCAAAGGTCTTGAGCTTGCCGTCGGTGTAGCCCATGCTCTGCTTCTTGTTGCGTGCGAGCAGGTAGAGCTTCACCGAGACGACGTTGCGCCAGTAACCGACGCAGGCCGGCTCCACGCAACCGGCGTAGCCGGCCGGGTCAGCCGTGAAAACGCTGGCCGCGCCCGTGGTCGGCACCGCGGTCTCGATGCCGTACTCGATCTGCATGTTCTCGATGCCTTCGACCAGCGGGACAATAGTAAAACCTGCGGCTCCGAGTTCGGCGCGCTTCAGCGTGGGAATGCCATCGCCATTCTTGTCATTGTTTGCGATGAAATAGATATGCGTGCGGTACTGATGCAAGGCAGCCAGGGTTCCCGGCGTTGTCGGCGGCTTGCAGTCCTTCTGATGCAGCGTCAGCTTTGTCGTATCGACATCGAGCCCGTAGTAGTTGGCAACAGTGGGGGAGGACAGTTCCGCCGCGCTGGTGCAGCCAGATGCCTGGAAGTACGGGGCCCCGGCGATCAGCGCATCGCAGTCGGGGGTTCCGACTGCGCAGCCACTGGCGCGGCGGACCACAACGATATCGCTCCCCGCCTTCACATCGCTCAGGCAAGTCGGGATGCTTGCGGCATTGTCATTGCCCTGGACGGCAATCGGCAAGGCCACTTTCAGGTCGGCCAGCGCTGTGGCGCAGGGATCCGGGGTTGTGGCGGGCAGCGATAACAGGGCCCCATTGAACTCCGCAAGGTAACCGGCATTGCGCAGGTCGTCAGTGAGCAATTGCACGGCGTAGCGGCCATTCTCGGTCTGCTCGTTGGCGCGCTCGATTTCGTCGCGTGTCTGGCTGTTGTTGACAAAAAGCGTGGTCAGTGCGGCGATGATCAGCAGGCCAAGGGTGATCGCCACCATCAGCTCGATAATGGTGTAGCCACCGTGCGCGGTTCTGCGGTTGACTGTCATGTTGACTTCAATCCGGAATCATGAGGAAAGCGCCAGGAGCTCAGAAGCAGGCAGGCAGCCCGATGGAGACCTGGGTGGCAATGACGCGTCGATAGGCGTCATCGTTGCCGTACTGTCCCTGCGCACAACCGATGGCAGATGCGGCGGTATGGTGGACTCCCTGCCAGGCAACCGCGACTTGATAAATCCCCGGCGTGCAGGTACCGGGTGTGGGATCGGGCGCCTGCAGTTGCGTGATGCAGCCGCGCGCACCCAGCATGGCCCCGACATTCACTGCGGATTTTTGCTCGGCCGCGCCCTTCAAGGCATTGCTCCATTCGCAAATGTCGCGAGCAGGTCCCGCGGCAACGCCGGCACAGGAAGCCGCTTGGGTGTCACCCGTACCAATCGCGTTCGCAGTAACGTAATTCGAAGCCAGTGTGCGATTGGCGCCGATGCGCTCGGACATATCCTGCAGGAGCAAGGTCGCCTGAGTACGCTGATAGGATTCAATCTCCGCGAGATAGACCTTGGCCAGCAGGCCGGCGGTACCCAGCAAGCCGAAGCTCAGGATCACGATGGCTACCAGTACTTCCAGCAAGGAGAATCCGTGCTGGTGCCGATGTGTGCGCCGCGCCGGGATCAGCATGATGAGGCTGCCAGCATATAGGGACGTCCGCTCAGATCGACCGACACGCACTGGTATGTCGTGGTCGAACCGGAAGTCGCAGTAATGAGAAACGACGGCGCGGCCCCTGCCTGGAGCCGTCCAGACGCGCGGTAGATAACATTGGCGGGACCGGTAATGGATGCACCGGTGGCGCTGCCGCGATCATCCAGGACATTGGCCACGTTGGCCGGATCGAGGATCTGCCAGCCGTTTTTCCAATCCCCGGCCTTCGGCGACAGGGTCACTGCCGCATTGCGCGCGATAGCCTCGCTGCGCGCCCTTGACAACGTTGCAAAGAGCTCCGAAGCAACTGCCTTTGCGCGCTGCGACGCTATCAAACCCGAAAACGAGGGGGCGGCCATCGCAGCCAGGATGCCGACGATAGTGATGGCGACCAGCAACTCCGGCAGCGTGAATCCCGCTCGGCTACCCCATGGCCGCCCGCCAGCCGGGGATGCCGCCAATCGATTCCGGACATGACCATTGGACATGGCAGGCACCTACCAAGTGTTCGCAGGCGTCTTGACGCCCGCGTTGTTGATGCTCAGGGTGACGTCGTTTGCCTGAGAAGTACCCGCTATGGGCGTTGCCGTAACGGTAAAGGTGGGCGGAGACCCGGCCACCGCTGCAATGCCGATGGTGTAGTAAGCCGTAACATCGGTTGGCGGTGTCACGTTAAGCGTCGCCAGGCTACTGGCATAGCTTCTGGAATCGAGCAGGTACTGCTGCTGGCGCTGCGCGATGTCCATGAGGCTGGCTTGCGCCGCAGCGCGCCTGCCCTTGATGACGTGACTGATGTACGAGGGATATGCAGTCGCAGCAAGGATAGCGATGATCGCCACCGTGATCATCAGCTCGATCAGCGTGAAGCCGCGCGCGCGCGCGCCGCGGCCCGGCATGGCGCCCGCCGCGTCTGTTCCTGCCCCGATTTGACCCTTGACCCGAAACGGCGGCGTGACCATGCCGCCGTGTCGCACTGCAGGGCTTCTATGTCCCATGCTCGCGCTCCGTACCAATTATGTTCCGGTTGACCGATTTCCGGAGGTTATGGCGCGGAGTGTAAGTCACCGCCATTCAAGTGGGTAAGGAAATTCTGATGACAGTGCGCCAGCGTTGCGGCAATCCGACAATCGGGGGGCTTGCCAAAAACCCCGGGTACAGCTTTGGCGGTGTCCGGACGTTAACCGGCTTTCGAAGTAACGATGTGACGGCGTGACGACGTGGCAGCGCGTCGTCTGCAAGCGCCGCCGCCCGGCGCTCCGGTGCGCGGCTGTGCAACAATCGTTACAACCACGAACCCGGAGTGCCCATGCCGTCCGACAGCCCCACCCATCCGCCACAGCCTTCCCAGGCCGGTCCCACGCCGGCGCCGCCCCACGACCTAGACGCGCTGCTGGCCTTGCTGCGCGCCAGCTTCCCGAGCCTGAGCACACAGTTCCAGAGCGGTGCGCGCTACCTGCTCGACCACCCGCAGGACGTGCCGGTGCTGTCGATGCGCAAGATCGCCGCCAGCGCCGGCGTGCAGCCCGCCACGCTGGTGCGGCTGTCGCAGCACCTCGGCTTCGAGGGCTGGCAGGGCCTGCGCGAACTCTTTGTCGATGCGCTGCGCGGCGGTAGCCAGCCCTATGCGCGCCGCGCGCGCAAGGTGGTGCGCGAAAGCAGCGCCAGCCGCATGCTGGGCGAGATGCTCGACGCGCAGCACCATAACCTCGACCTGATCGCCGCCAACAACGACAAGACGCTGCAGCAGGCGGCGGAACTGTTGTCGCAAGCGCAGAACGTGCACGTGGCGGGCTTCCGCTCGTGCTTCCCGATCGCGTTCACCTTCCACTATGTCTACCGGCTGTTCCGCAGCTCGGTGCAGCTGATCCGCGCCGATGCCGGCACGCTGGAAATGGAGCTGCGCGGCCTGGCGCCCAAGGACGCCGTGGTGGTGGCCAGCTTCGCCCCGTATTCGCAGGAAAGCATCCGCGTGGCGGCGGCCGCGCGCGAGTGCGGCTGCAAGGTGATCGCGCTGACCGACAGCACCGTGGCGCCGATCGCGCTGGCGGCGGACTGCACGCTGCTGTTCTCGGTCGAGAGCCCGTCGTTCTTCCCCTCGATCACGGCCGGCGTGGCCATGGTCGAGGCACTGGTCGAGCAGTTGCTGGCGCGCAAGGGCAAGGGCGCGATCCGCGCGCTCGAGCAGGCCGAGGGCGAGCTGCACCGCGCCGGCGCCTACGTGCCCGCCGGCCGCGGCTGAGGACGATTATTCGAAGGCCTCGTCGCTGGGGCTGGCGTAGGCCTTCTTCAAAGGCTCGCTCATCTGCAGCTCGAAATTGACCTGCTTGGGCGGCACCGGCGCGGCAAACCACTTGCTGTAGAGCTTGTTGATCTCGCCGCTGCGGATCAGCCCGCCGATGGCGCCGTCGACCACCTGCTTGAAGCCGGGATCGTCCTTGCGCAGCATGAACGCATAGGCCTCGAACGACTGCGGCGTGCCCACCACGGTCCAGTCGGCGGGGTTGGGCGCCAGCGTGCGCGCTCCCGACAGCAGCACGTCGTCCATCATGAACGCGGCCACGCGCCCTGACTGCAGGATCAGGAACGACTCGCCATAGTCCTTGGCGCTCTGGATGGTGATGTTGGCCTGCTTCTCGTCGTTGAGCCGGCGCAGGATGCGCTCCGAGGTGGTGCCGGCATTGGTCACCACCGCCTTGCCCGAGAGGTCGCCGAAGTCGCGCACCGGGCTGCCTTTCTTCACCAGCAGCCGCGTGCCGGCGACGAAGAACGTGGTCGAGAACGCCACCTGCTGCTGGCGCGACTTCAGGTTGGTGGTGACGCCGCATTCCAGGTCGACGGTGCCGTTCTGCACCAGCGAGATCCGGTTCTGCGAAGTCACCGGCACCATGCGCACCTGCAGCGCCGGCAGGCCGGTCTCGCGCTTCACCGCATCGATCACCCGGTCGCAGATGTCCTGCGAGAAGCCGATCACCTTCTGGTTGGCGTCGTAGTACGAGAACGGGATCGACGAGGTGCGATGGCCGATGGAGATCGTGCCTGACGACTTGATCTTGCCGAGGGTCGGGCTGGCGGCGGAATTGGCGACACCGGCGGCGACACCGGCGGCATGCGCCGTGCCGGCCGGGCCGCTGCAGAGCACCAGCGCCGCCGCTGCGGCCGATGCAACCGCGGACCGGCGCGGGGTCGGTGAACCGCCGCACGGACGCGTGACTTCTGCTGCTTTCATACAGGCTCTCCTTGGATGCGTGAATAGCTTGGTTGTCGGGTTAGCGGTCAGCGACGCGCCATCGCATCGCCAATGCTAGGCAATCAGCAACAACTGTTCCATCATGGATAACCATGAAACATATGTATTTTTCACCGGCGCGGTGAAACGACTGTTGGCGCCGCGGGCGGATGGGCGCAAACGTGGGGCATCGACGCGCGACGCTTGTGCAGCCGGCGCAGCATGAGAACGAGCAAGGAGGCAGGGAGTCGGGCGCGGGACCGCGCCGGGAGGTGGGTGGCGACGTGGGGCGGACGCCGCGCCTGGCGCGGCCGTCCGCCGTGGAACCGGCTTACCGTGTGCACTTCTCCTGGTACGCCTGCTGCAGCGACTTGCGCGGGCGCTCGCGTTCCAGCTCGGGCACCTGCCGCCCTTGCGCGGTCTCGATGGTCGAGTCGGTGGTGCGGTACTCGCGCTTGGGCGCGGTGGCGATCTGGGCGGCGAGCTCACGGCATTCCGCCGACTCGATGCTGGCCGGCGTCGCGTCCGGGTCGGGGCGGTAGGGCGTGGTGCCCTGCTGGACTGCCTCGTTGATGGCAGCGGCGGCGGCGCCCTGGACGTCCTGCTTCTGCGCCTGGGCGCTGCAGGCCACGACAAGGGTGGCAAGTGCGGCTAGGCGGATCAGGGGGCGCTGGCGGCTCGGCATGGTGGCTCCTCGGATGTATGGCTCGTTGATTTGCAGAAGCCGCCAGCTTAAACGTTCGCGCCCTGTCTGGCACTAGCGGCATCTGCGGCACTTCCGGCATTTGTTGCCGGCCGCGGCAGCCGTTGCGCTAGCGCCCGCGGTGCCCGCCCTCGTCGTCGAGTTGCCAGTCGCGCCGCATCACCACGTAGGTGAAAGACGCGGACCAGCCGATCAGGATCAGGCCCACCAGCGGCTCGATGGTCGCGATCAGCCGGGTCGCGCCGACCGGGTAGAGGTCGCCCAGGCTCTGCGTGGTGAAGGTCTCCAGCGCAAAGTAGGCATAGACCAGCAGTGAGGGCTCGCCGTGGCGGGTGGGCATGCCGGGCGCGGTCGATCCGGCCAGCCAGCCGAGGCCGAGCACGTTGTCGGCAAACCAGAAGCCGAACGCGAACACCATCGCCTCCAGGCAGTGGACCAGGATGATGCAGACGATCAGCACGCCAATGTTGACGCGCCCGCTCCAGCGCCGCGGATGCAGCGACGACAGCACGCGCAGCGCCTCGTAGTGGATCCCCACCACGGCCACGGTCAGCACCGCGGCGCACAGCAGGGCCAGCAAAAAATTCTCGGCAGAGTTTTCCATGCGCAACCGGTCGAGTGGCTGGGGCGTCCGGCTTATGGCGGGCAAAAAAGACGCCCTCCAACATAACATCGGAAGGCTCGCGGGAAAACAGCCGCGGAACGCCGCAAGATGTCATGCAGAACCCGGCAAGCCACAGGATTCGTGGCCCCATGCGGGCCATGCACTATGCTGGAAATCCCACAATCCCAATGCAAGCGGAGGCCGACATGCGTAAATCCATCCCGATCCTGGCGGCGCTGGTGCTGTGCGGCGCCAGCGGCCTGGCACTCGCCCACAACTGCCCCAACGAGATGAAGGCGATCGACGCCAAGCTCTCGACCAAGCCGGCGCTGTCGCCGGAGGATACCGCCAAGGTGGCCAAGCTGCGTGCCGACGGCGCGGCCTATCACAAGGCCGGCAAGCATGACGAAGCGATGAAGTCGCTGCTCGAGGCCAAGAAGATACTTGGCATCTGAAGGGGGGCGCCGCACTAGAAAAAAAAGAGCCGCCGGGCAATCCCGCGCGGCGGCTTTCTCATTGCTGCATGGCCCAGGGCGAGGGCCCTGGCCCAGTCCGGGTCAGGAGCCCGACCCGACCTGCTGGATCACGCCATTGGGCGCCACCAGGTAATACTCGGCGCCAACCCCCACCCAGCGCGTGCCCTTGCGCGGCGCCGGCAGGTTGTATTGCTTGTAGTCGTCGATCACATATTGGCGGTCCCTGAACTCGGTCGGCAGGCGGTCGCCCTTCTTCCATTGCTGCACCTGCACATACGGCGAGCTTTGCGGAGCTGGCGGCGGCGCAGACGCCGCGGGTTCCGTCATCGGCCGGGTAGAAGTCTTGCCACCACCCTGCGCCATGGCAAACGGCGCCGCCAGCACGCTTGCCGCAAGCAACAGGGCCGGCATCGCTTTCTTGGTATTCATCGTGATCTCCTTGCGTACGGAAAACCGAACTGCCGGAGGATCCGGACAGCTTCTACCAGATTAGTCACAAAAGCGGGAAACCGTGGCAACCGTGGCCCGGCAGCCACGTCCGCGGTGTTCACAATTGTTTGCCCGGCCGCGGCGGGCGCCATGCGCCGCGGGCCATGGTGGTGGCTAGAATGAGGCCTGACGGAAACACTCAGCAGGCCGCGGCAAGCGCCGCGCCTGCCCGGGCGCCCATGCCCTCCATAATGTTCCCTGGCCATGCCCTTCGGCCGCGCGATGCCGCGACGCATGCGCACCCTCGCCGGAGCTTGCAACCACCCCTGCCAGAGAACGACAAGAACGGGGGACTCTCGTGTTGCAAGACGCTGGTCGATTCCTGGCACTGGTCAATCCCGCCATCGCCATCGCATTCTCGCTGTGCTTCGTGCTGGCCTGGCGCTATGAGCGCAGCCGGCACTACCTGCTGCTGCCGGCTGCCGCGTATTGCATGTACGCGATCGCCATCACCCTGCAGATCGTCTGGCCGCCGCACCCCGGCGGCGGGCAGGCCACGGTGACCGGCCTGCTGTACCTGGGCAGCGGCGTGCTGCTGCTGCGCGGCATGCTGGCGCGCGTCGGTGCGCGGCTCGATACCTGCGCGCAGGTGGCATTGCCGCTCGCGCTGCTCGCCGCGATCGCGTGGTTCGACCTGGTGCAGCCGCGGCTGGTGGCGCGCATCTATATCCTGAACGTCGGCATCGCCATGATCCTGCTGCTGGGCATGCCGGCACTGGCGCGGCTGCGCAGCGGGCGGCTGGCGGACCGCGTGCTGTTCTGGTTCTACCTGCTGTTCGCGCTGCACTTCCTGCCGCGCACCGTGCTGACCGTGGTGCCGGCCGCATCGCACGATCCGGCGTCCTTTATCCAATCTGCCTACTGGCTGTGGCTGCAGGCCACGCTGGCGCTGCTGCTGATGGCACTGGCCCTGGCGTTGCTGGCCGCGGCGGTGCAGGACATCATCGTCGGCCTGCGGCACGAGCGCGACACCGACCCGCTGACGCTGCTGCATACCCGCCGCGGCCTGGCCGCGCTCGCCATGCAGCAGATCCCGCCGCCGCCGGGGCAGCCGCTCAGCCTGCTGGTGTGCGACCTCGACTTCTTCAAGTTCATCAACGACAACTACGGCCACAGCGCCGGCGACGCGGTGCTGGCGCAGTTCGGCCAGATCATTGCCGGCGGCATCCGCCGGCGCGATATCGCGGCGCGGCTGGGCGGCGAAGAGTTCGTCGTGCTGCTGCCCGATACCGCGCCCGACGCCGCGCTGCAACTGGCCGAGCGCCTGCGCCATACGCTCGAACACACGCCGATGACAGTACTGCCCGGCGTGCACCGCGTGACCGCCAGCTTCGGCGTGGCGACGCTGCGGCCCGGCGAAGACCTGGATACGCTGCTGATGCGCGCCGACCACGTGCTCTACGCGGCCAAGAACCGCGGCCGCAACTGCGTCGCGTGGGAGCGGGACGAAGCCTTGCAGGCGCCCGGCGCCCTTGCGTGAGGCGGGGCTACAGGTAGATCACCGCGAGCGCACGCAGGATCCCGCGCAGGATCCCGATGACGATGACCGGGCGGTCGTCCGCGATCCGGTCCGGATCATGACGACAAGCGTGAATGGCGGTAGCCGGGCAGGCAGGCATCCAGGATCAGGCCGAGTTCGCCGATGCGGTCCTGCGTCGCCTGCACTGCCCACGCGGCGCCGGCCTCCAGTTCGCGGCACAGCTCCGCCGCGTCGCGCGCGGCATCGATCTGCGCGAGCGCACCGCGCATGCGATGCGCGTGCGCCTGTACCGCGCCCAGGTCGCCGCTGGCGGCAGCGGCAAGCAAGGCATCGAAATCGGCCTGCACGCTCCGCGCCAGCAGCGCGGCATCGGCGTCGCCGCTAATGCGCGGCGACGCCTGAGCGCGCCCCGGCATCAGCTCTTGCAGGCACGCCGCCAGCTCCTGCAGCAACACCGGCTTGACGAGGCAGCGGTCCATGCCGGCGTCGTGGCAGCGACCGGCCTCGCCAGCGCCGGCGTTGGCGGTCAGCGCGACGATGCGCACCGGGTTGCCCGCCGCGCGCAGCCGGCGGCTGAACGCGTAGCCATCCATGACCGGCATCTGCACATCGGTCAGCACGACGTCGAAGGCCCCTGCCGTGCACGCCGCCAGCCCCTGCGCGCCGTCGCTCGCCAGTTGCACCGCGCAGCCGAGCCGCTCCAGCTGGCCACGCAGCAATAGCCGGTTGTGCGGATGATCCTCCACGACCAGCACGCGCAGCCCGAGCTGCGGCAGCGCCGGCATCGCTGGCGCCGCATCGGCACCGGCGGCGGCGGGCGCCGGCCGTGAGGCGGTGACGGGCAGCTGCAGCGCAACGGTAAAGCGGCTGCCCTGGCCCGGCGAGCTGTCGGCGGTGATGTCGCCGCCCATCAGCCGGGCCAGTTTCCTGCAGACGGTCAGCCCGAGTCCGGCGCCGCCGGGTTCGGCCGCGCGCGTGGCATCGCCCTGCGTGAAGGGCTCGAACAGGTGCGGCAGCAGCGCGCCATCGATGCCGGGGCCGGTGTCGGCCACTTCCAGCATCAGCGTGACCTGGTCCGCGGAGGGCTGCGGTTCCTGCCACATGCGCAGCGTGACGCGCCCTTGCGCGGTGAACTTGATTGCATTGCGCAACAGATTGGCCAGTACCTGCCGCACGCGCAGCGGATCGCCCAGCAGCCACGGCAGGCCCGGCTGCAGGTCGCAGTCCAGGGCCACGCCCTTGTGCATGGCCAACGGCTCCTGCGCGCGCGCCACGGTTTCGGCCAGCGCCACCGGATCGAACGGCACCGCGTCCAGCCTGATCTGGCCGGCTTCGATGCGCGAGAAGTCGAGCAGGTCGTCGAGCATCTGCAGCAACACCCGCGACGACTCGGTAATGGTCGCCACCTGCTGGCGCTGCCCTGCGTCCAGCTCGCTCATCGACAGCAGTTCCAGCGTGCCGAGCATGCCGTACAGCGGCGTGCGGATCTCGTGGCTCATCGCGGCCAGCAGGCGCGCGCCGGCGGTCCGGGCCGCCTCGGCCGGCGCCGGGCCAGCGCTGTCGTCGTTCGTCGTCATGGCATTTGTCCGGGGCTGCATGCCTGCCCGAAGGTGGCGCAGATATGCCAAGCATAGCCACGCGCGGCCGCGGATGCATGGATTTCGCATCGAGCGCTGTCGATGTCGATGTCGAACTCCTCCAGCCTTTGCGGCAGGGCATCGACGGCTAAATGCAACTGCGCGCCAGCAAGGCGGCGCGGCAGCGGAAGGCTCAGGTCGTGCCCAGCCGGTCGCGGGTGCGCCGGGCCACATCCTTCATCCACGGGAACGCATCCCAGTAGCGGCGCGCAAACTGTTCGATCTCGTCGCGCTGCTTCAGCGACAGGCCGATCATGTCGAGCCCCTCCAGGAACATGCGGCGATGCCGCGCCGACAGCTCGAACGGGAAGTCGCCGACCGGCGTGCGCACCTGCATCGCTTCGACGTCGATGCGGATCTCATTGGCGCTGTCGGCATCGACCGCGTCCATCAGCCGCTCGACCACCTCGCGCGGCAGCATCACCAGCAGCAGCCGGTTGTTCATCGCGTTCGAGTAGAAGATCTCGCCGAAGCTGGGCGCGATCACCGCGCGGATGCCGAACTGCTGCAGGCCCCATACGGCATGCTCGCGGCTGGAGCCGCAGCCGAAGTTGGCGCCGCCGGCCAGGATGCTGGTGCCGGCGTACTCGGGCCGGTTCAGCACGAATTCCGGGCGCCGCGCGCCGGTGGCGTCGAACCGGTGGTCATAGAGAATGCCATCGGCCAGGCCCGACTTGTCGATGCCGCGCAGGAACTGCTTGGGAATGATCTGGTCGGTGTCGAGGTTCTCGAAACGGATCGCGGCGGCTTTGCCGGTAAGGCAGGAAAGTTCAGGCATGGGACAGCTCCAGCTTGCGGACGTCGGTGATCGCGCCGGTAATGGCGGCCGCAGCCGCCATGGCCGGGCTCATCAGGTGGGTGATGGCACCCCGCCCCTGCCGGCCTTCGAAATTGCGGTTGGTGGTGGAGGCGCAGCGCACGCCGTCGGCGAGCACATCGTCGTTCATGGCCAGGCACATCGAGCAGCCGGGCTGGCGCCATTCGAATCCCGCCGCGATGAGGATGTCGGCCAGCCCTTCGCGCTCGGCCTGTGCCTTCACCGCGCCCGATCCCGGCACGACCATCGCACGCACGCCCGCGGCGACGGTCTTGCCGCGCACCACGCTGGCGACCGCGCGCAGGTCTTCGATGCGGCCGTTGGTGCATGAGCCGATGAAGACGTGCTGGATCGGCGTGCCAGCCAGCGTCGCGCCCGGCTGCAGGTGCGTATAGGCCAGCGCGCGCTGGACCGAGCGCTGCTCCGCTTCGTCGATCTGGTCTTCCGGGAACGGGACCTGGCCCGACACCGGCAGCACCTGGTCGGGGCTGGTGCCCCAGGTCACGTGCGGCTCGACCTGGCTGGCGTCGAACATGTATTCCATGTCGAACCGCGCGCCGGCATCGCTGTGCAGCGTCTGCCAGTGCTCCAGCGCGGCCTCGCGCCGGGCGCCGTCGATGTCAGGGGCGCGGCGCAGCACGTAGTCGATGGCGGCCTCGTCCGGCGCGATCAGCGCGCCGCGCGCGGCGGCCTCGACCGTCATGTTGCACAGCGTGAAGCGGGCTTCGATGCTCAGCTCGCGGATGGCCGAGCCGCAGTATTCCACCACGTAGCCGCGCGCACCCTGTGCGCCGATCGCCCCGATGATGCGCAGGATCAGGTCCTTGGCGGTGGTCCCGACCGGCAGCTTGCCGTCCACGCGGATGCGCATGGTTTTTGCCATCCGGTAGACCAGCGTCTGCGTGGCCAGCACGTGCTCGACCTCGGACGTGCCGATGCCGAAGCCCAGCGCGCCGAGCGCACCGTAGGTGGTGGTGTGGCTGTCGCCGCAGATCACCACCATGCCCGGGCGGATCATGCCGTGCTCGGGCGCCACCACGTGCTCGATGCCCTGCAGCGCGTCGTTGGTGTCGAACAGCGGGATCGCGTGCCGCTCGCAGTTGGCGTGCAGGTTGGTGGCCTGCAGCGCCGACGCCGGATCGGCGATCACGCGGATCGCGCCGGGGTGCGTGGGGATGATATGGCTGACCACCGCCACGTTCTGCCCCGGCACCAGCACGCCACGCCCCTGCTCGTGCAGGCCGGCGAAGGCCTGCGGGCTGGTGTATTCGTTCATCAGGTGCAGGTCGCAATACAACAGCACGTTGTCGTCGTCGATCCTGGCGACGGTATGGGAGTCGACCAGCTTCTGGTACAGGGTGCGGGGTGTCATGGCACAAGCCTTGGTAACGGTTTGACGGTCATTCCGCGGTCATTCCGCGGTGATACCGCGCTGCTTGATCAGGTCGGCCCACACGGGCATTTCTTGCTCCAGCCGCTGCCGGGCGGCCGCGGGCGTGCCCGGCGTCGGCTCGAAGCCTTCCTTGAGCATCCGGTCGCGCGTGGCCGGCGTCGCGAGCGCGGCATTCAGCGCGGTGTTCAGCTTGTCGATGACCGGCTTGGGCGTGCCAGTGGGCGCGAACACCATGAACCAGGTCTCGAAGTTGTAGCCGGGCAAGCCGGCCTCCGCCGCGGTCGGCACGTTCGGCAGCTGGGCCGAGCGCTTCGAACCGGTCACGGCCAGCGCCTTGAGCTTGCCGCCCTGCACATGCTGCTGGGCCGCGGACACCACCGGAAAGCTCATGTCGACCTGGCCGGCAATGGTGTCGACCAGCGCCGGGCCGCCGCCGCGATACGGCACGTGCACGATCGACACGTTGGCCACCGACTTGAACAGCTCCGCCGACATATGGAAGGTGCTGCCATTGCCGGCCGAGCCGTAGGTCAGCTTGCCCGGCTGGGCCTTGGCCGCGGCGATCAGCTCCGGCAGCGTCTTGGCCGGGATGTTGTTGTTGACCACCAGCACGTGCTGCGAGCTGGCGACCATGCCGATCGGCGCGAGGTCCTTCAGCGTGTCATACGGCATGCGCGGGAACAGGCCGGGGTTGATGGCCAGCGACACCGTCTGCAGGCCGACGGTGTAGCCATCGGCGGGCGCCTTGGCGACCGCGTCGACGCCGATGTTGCCGCCGGCGCCGGCACGGTTCTCCACCACGATAGTGCCGCCGAGGCTCCTGGCCCAGGCATCGGCGACCAGGCGCGCGGCGATGTCGGCGCTGCCGCCGGGGGCATACGGCACGATCAGGCGGACCGGGCGCTGGGGGTAGGACTGGGCGGCGGCAGTGCCGGCGGTGGCGGCGAAAACCGCGGCACAGGCCAGCAAGGCGGTCAGGTGGACAAGTTTCACGGGCGTCTCCTGTGGGATGAATTGTTGTGGAAACGATCGTATCATTGCCCCGGAGAAACATAATTCAGACTCCGTTACTTCTTTAGTTCCTGCAATTCAGCAATGGATAACTTCTCCGATCTCGCCTTCTTCCAGTGCATCAACAAGCACGGCAGCCTGGCCGCCGCGGCGCAGGAACTGGGCGTGACGCCGCCCGCGGTCAGCAAGCGGCTGGCCGCGCTGGAGGCACGGCTGGGCGTGCGGCTGCTGCACCGGACCACGCGGCGCATCGGCCTGACGCCGGAGGGCGAAAGCTACCTGGTCGAAGGGGCGCGCATCCTGGCGGAAATGGAGGCGCTGGAGCGCGCCATCGCCGGCAGCAGCAGCACGCCGCACGGCCTGCTGAAGATCGGGGCGACGCTGGGTTTCGGCCGCCGCCATATCGCGCCGGCGCTGTCGGCATTCGCGCGCGCGTTTCCCAGGATCGAGGTCCAGCTGCACCTGAGCGACCGGCCGCTCAACCTGGTGGAGCAGGGCCTGGACGCGCTGATCCATTTCGGTGAGCTGCCCGACGTGCGGCTCACCGCGCGGCTGCTAGCCAACAACCGGCGCCTGCTGTGCGCGGCGCCGTCCTACCTTCAGGCCGCCGGCGAGCCGGCGAATCCGCGCGAGCTGGCACGGCACAACTGCATCTTTATCCGCGAGGCCGACGAGACCTTCGGCACCTGGCACCTGCGCAACGGCGCGCAGCAGGAGACGGTCAAGGTGCGCGGCACCATGAGCACCAACGACGGCGAATCGGCGCTGGCGTGGGCGCTCGACGGGCAAGGGTTGCTGGTGCGCTCCGAATGGGACGTGGCCGAGCACCTGCGCAGCGGCGCACTGCGCCGCGTGCTGCCGCAGTGGCAGCTGGCGCCGGCGGACATCTACCTGGTATTCCCGGCGCGCAACCACCGGCCCGACAAGGTGCGGGCGCTGGTGGATTTCATGCTGGAGCGGTTTGCCGGCCACCGCGCCCGCGGGCCGGGCGGCGCGGACAGCGCGTGGTAGCGTGGTAGCGCGCGGTGGCGGGATGACCGGCTGAGAGAACCGCCTTAGCCGGCGAACCGGTAGCCCAGCCCCACTTCGGTCAGCAGGTGGGCCGGCTGCGCCGGGTCCGCTTCGAGCTTGTGCCGCAGGTGCCCCATGTAGACGCGCAGGTACTGGCTGCTTTCCGATTGCGCGGGCCCCCATACCTCGCGCAGCAGCTCGCGGTGCGTCATGACCTTGCCGCGATGCGCGATCAGCACGGCCAGCAGCCGGTACTCGATCGGCGTCAGGTGCACCGCCTGCCCGGCGCGCGTGACCAGTCGGTTGGCAAGGTCGACCTGGACGTCGCCGAACGTGACCTGGCTGGAACCCTGCGCGCTGGCGCGGGCATGCCGGCGCAGCAGCACCCGCAGCCGCGCCACCAGCTCGGCCACGCCGAAGGGCTTGGTCAGGTAGTCGTCGGCCCCCGCATCCAGCGCGCCGACCTTGTCGGCTTCGCCGCTGCGCGCGGACAGCACCAGGATCGGCACGGCGGTCCAGGTGCGCACCTCGCCGATCAGCTTGAGCCCGTCGCCGTCCGGCAGGCCAAGGTCGAGGATGACCAGGTCGGGCTGCCGCGTGCCGGCCTCGATCAGGCCGCGCTTGAGCGACTCGGCCTCGTGCACCGTGCAGCCCTCGGCCTCCAGCGTCAGGCGCACGAAGCGGCGGATATGCGGTTCGTCCTCGACGAGCAGGATCGTGGGCGAAAAATCGAACGGCATCTATGCCTCTCCTTGCCTGGTTGGCGACGGCTCGGGCAGTTCGGCCGGCTCGGGCTCGATCGCCGGCGGGTTGCCGCGCGGCAATGCGATCGTGAAGCGCGCGCCGGTGCCATCGCCAGGGCGCGACTGACCCTGCCGCTGCGCCGGCTCCACCCAGATGCGGCCGCCATGCGCCTGCATGATGGCCTCGCATACGGCCAGGCCCAGCCCGACGCCGGCGGTCGCGGACTCGCGTTCGCCGCGCGTGAATTTCTCGAAGATCTGCCGCTCCCTGCCGCGGGGCACGCCCGGACCGTCGTCCTCGACCACTACCCGGACCTCGTCGCCCGCAGCCATGGCCGACAACCGGATTTCGGTGCCTGGCGGCGTGTACTTGGCGGCATTCTCCAGCAGGTTGCACAGCACGCGGTCGACCAGCACGGCGTCGCACTCCACCAGCGGCACCTGCGACAGGCTGGCCACGACAACGCGGTGGCGCGCCAGCGCCTCGCGCATCGCGGCCAGGCTCGCGCCCACCAGTTCCTCCACCGATTGCCATTCGCGCCGGATGTGGACGTCGCGGCTTTGCAGCCTGGCCATGTCGAGCAGGTTGACCACCATGGTCCGCATGCGGCGCGCCTGCTCCAGCATCGCGGCGACAGTCTCCTCCAGCGGCGGGGCCAGCGGCGGCGTGCCGCGCTGCATGGTTTCTGCCATGCCGATCAGGCTGGTCAGCGGCGTGCGCAGGTCATGCGAGACCGCGGCCAGCAGCGAACTGCGCAGGCGTTCCGACTCCATCGACAACAGCGCCTGCTGTGCCACCTCGACGTAATGCAGCCGCTCTATCGCGATCGCGATCAGCGTGCAGAACACATCGGCCTGGCGGCGTAGCGCCGGCTGCGCGAACGCATGCGGCACCGCAGGCTCCACGGCGAGCACGCCGCGGGTGCGCATCGGCGCCTTCAGCGGCAGGTACAGCACGGTGCTGCCCGGCAGCGTGCCGGTGCCGGTGCCCGCGGGCTGGCCATGGTGGAAGACCCATTCGGCGAGCACGCGGTCGATCGAGTCGCTGTGTCCCGCGCTGTGTCCCGGGCTGTGGCCGGCGCTGTTTCCCGCGCTGTGGCCGGCGCTGTTTCCCATGCCGCGCGCCGGGCCGTCATCCGACACCGGTGGCAGCAGCCGCCCGTCCGCCGAGACCAGGAAGAAGGCCGAACTGGCATCGAAGGCGGCGCGCAGGAAGCGGCTGCCGATCGCGACGATCTGCTCGGACTGCAATGCCGCCGACAGCTCGCGCGCCAGCTCGTACAGCGTGCGCGCGTCCTCTTCGCGCTGCACCGCCAGCCGCGCCTGCTCGCGCAGCCCGGCGGTAAGCTGGCCGATCACCAGCCCGACCGACAGCAGCACCAGGAAGGTCAGCAGGTACTGCACGTCGGAGACGGCGAACGACAGCCGTGGCGGCACGAAGAAGAAATCGAACGACGCCACCGCCAGCACCGACGCCAGCGCCGCCGGCCCGCGGCCGTGGCGCAGCGCCACGCCGACCACCGCCACCAGGAACAGCATGACGATGTTGACCACGTCGAACCATGGCAGCGCCAGCGCCGACAGCAGCGTCGCGCCCGCGCACCAGGCCGCGGCCCAGGCGTAGTCCTTGCGCCTGGCGCCGTCAGGGCTTGCCGTGGTTTCCGTGTCGTCGGCGGCATGGCGCGGACGCAGATCCGCGCGCGTCATGTCGGCGGCCACGCGGATGATATCGATCTCGGGGCAGCCGCGCGCCAGCGCATCGGCAAAGCTGGCGCGGCGGCCGGGCAGCCAGCCCGGTCCGCTGAAGAACGGCGACAGTGCCAGCCCGAGCAGCGCACGCGCGCGCTCCACCAGCGAGCCGCCGCGGCGCCAGTCCGCCGGCGCGCGGCCGAGCACGACCTTGGTCAGGTTGTGGCGCCGCACGTAGCCCGCAATCGCCTGCACCATGTCGTTGCCGGCCAGCGTCTCGGTCCGTGCGCCAAGCTCCTCGGCAAGGCGCATCGCGGCCTGCAGGCGCAGCCTGGCGGTATCGGGTAGCGGCGCCAGCCGGGGCGTCGCCACCGTGACCACGTGCCAGTCGCAATCGAGCTGCCCGGCGAGCCGGCGCGCGCTGCGCACCACCTGCTCGGCATCATCGCCGCTGCCGATGCAGGCGAGCACCGCCTCGCGCGTGCGCCAGACCGCCTGCACGGCTTCGGACTGGCGCCAGGCGCGCACATCGTCGTCGATGCGGTCCGCGGTGCGGCGCAGCGCCAGTTCGCGCAGCGCGATCAGGTTGCCCTTGCGGAAGAAGTTGCGCGCCGCGTGCCGCGCCTGCTCGGGCAGGTAGACCTTGCCCTCTTTCAGCCGGCGCAGCAGTTCGTCGGCCGGCAGGTCGACCAGCACGACCTCGTCGGCGCCGTCGAAGACCGTGTCGGGCACGGTCTCCCACACGCGGATGCCGGTGATGCCGCCGACGGCCTCGTTAAGGCTTTCCAGGTGCTGCACGTTGACCGTGGTCCACACATCGATGCCGGCCGCCTGCAGCTCCTGGATGTCCTGCCAGCGCTTCGGATGGCGGCTGCCCGGCGCATTGGAGTGCGCCAGTTCGTCGACCAGCACCAGCGCAGGATGGCGGGCCAGCGCCGCGTCCAGGTCGAATTCGCTGAGCACGCGCTCGCGGTACGGCACCGCCTTCATCGGCAGGCGCTCGATGCCGCCGACCAGCGCTTCGGTTTCCGCGCGGCCGTGGGTCTCGACCACGCCGCTGACGACGTCGACGCCCTGCGCCGCCGCCGCGCGCGCGGCGGTAAGCATGGCAAAGGTCTTGCCGACGCCCGCCGATGCGCCGAAGTAGACCCTAAGCTTGCCGCGCGCAGCCCGAGCCGTTTCGGCCTGCACCTGCCTGAGCAGGGCATCGGGATCGGGGCGTGTGCCGGCGGCGCGGAGTTCGGTATCAGGCATGGGAAAGTTCGCGCCCCATGCTAGCAGAACCGCCTGCCCGACGCGCCGCCACGGCGCATGGCTGGCGCTGCGCGGCAAAAGGGATCGATACGATCTGGAAGATCCCGGTCACGGCTGACATCCTTGAATGGGTCCGGGCAAGCCTACCGGCGTGTCCGTAAAAACCGGGTAGAAAGAAGGCGGACCGGCATAAAAATCCTATAAAAATCGCAGCGCGCACGTCCCGATGCTGATCCGGATCGACTTCGGCGCCATGGGACAGGTCGCCGGCCACTGGCGCGGCATCGGCGTCACGCTGTTCGTCAACTGGCTGGTCAAGCCGTTCTCGATGACCTTGCTCGGATGGATCTTCGTGCGCCAGCTGTTTTCCGCATGGCTGCCGGCCGACCAGACCGACAGCTACGTGGCGGGACTTATCCTGCTGGCCGCGGCGCCGTGTACCGCGATGGTCTTCGTCTGGTCGCAGTTGTGCAAGGGCGATCCCTATTTCACGCTGTCGCAGGTGGCGGTGAACGACGCCATCATGGTGGTAGCCTTCGCGCCGATCGTCGGACTGCTGTTGGGACTGTCCTCGATCACCGTCCCGTGGGACACGCTCATCATGTCGGTGGCACTCTACATCGTCATTCCGGTGCTGTTCGCGCAGATCATCCGCAAGGCGCTGCTGGCCAGAGGTGAAGCGGCGTACCGCCGCGTGGTGGATGCGCTGGGCCCCGGCTCCATCACGGCGCTGCTTGCCACGCTTGTGCTGCTGTTCGGCTTCCAGGGCAACGCGATCGTCGAGCAACCCCTGATCATCCTGCTGCTTGCGGTACCGATCCTGATCCAGGTGCTGCTGAACTCCGGCCTGGCTTATCTGCTGAACCGCAAGCTCGGCGTTGCCCATTGCGTGGCGGGACCATCGGCGCTCATCGGGGCAAGCAATTTCTTCGAACTGGCCGTGGCCACGGCCATCAGCCTGTTCGGCTTTCAATCCGGCTCGGCACTGGCCAGGCGTGCTGATCGAGGTGCCCGTCATGCTGTTCGTCGTGGGCGTGGTCAACCGTTCGCGGCGCTGGTACGAATCGCACTGAGTCTCCACTGGCGCACCATCAGTCAGCTACGGACATAAAAAAACCCCGCGCAGAGGCGGGGCTGATCTTTACAGATTTTGGTTAGACAAGGTCAGAACGGAATATCGTCGTCCATATCCTCGAAACCATTCGACGGTGCCTGCTGCGGGCGACGAGCGCCGCCACCACCTTGGCCGCCGCCCTGGCCGCCGCCCTGGCCGCCACGGCCGCCGCCGTAGCCACCGCCGCCGCCGCCCTGCGATTCACGGCTGTAGCCGCCGCCACCACCGCCGCCGCCGCCGTAGCCGCCTTCATCGCCACCGCCGCCGCCGCCCTGGCGCGAGCCCAGCATCTGCATCTGGTCGGCAACGATTTCGGTCGAGTACTTGTCCTGGCCGGACTGGTCCTGCCACTTGCGGGTGCGGATGCGGCCTTCGATATAGACCGACGAGCCCTTGCGCAGGTACTGGCCAGCGATTTCGGCCAGCTTGCCGAACATCGAAACGCGGTGCCACTCGGTGGCTTCCTTCATCTCGCCGGACTGCTTGTCCTTGTAGCGATCGGTGGTCGCCAGGCGAAGGTTGGTGACCGCGTCGCCGCTGGGCATGTAGCGGGTTTCGGGGTCGGCGCCGAGATTGCCGACGAGAATGACTTTGTTGACCGAGGCCATGTGAATGTTCTCCAAAAGCCACGCGCTGTGTTGAAAAGCGTGGCAATACGATAAGGCGACAAGGGTGAAGCTGACTGCAAGTGTGATCCGATACTGCGCCGACGGCTAGCGTGGCCGGTTGCCGGGTTCGGCACTGCGCCGTCACTGCGGCGCCGCCAAGGCGCAGCGACATGCAGCAACTAAAGCAACGTAAACGAACATCGCGCCGCCCGGCCGGTGTCGGGTGGCGCGATCATGCTAGGCCATTTTCGGCCCGGAAAGCGTTACGGATTGATGCGATGCCAAGGCAACTTCATGCAGCCGGCGCAGGTGCGGCTTCCTGCCCGCGGGCCGGAGGTGCCTTCATGCTCCAGGCGATTATAAGCCAGAGCAGCAGCACGGCCGCGCAGCCGACGAACACCGCGCTGCGGCCCTCGTGCTTGAGCAGCCAGCCGCCGACGGCGCCGCCCAGGAACAGGCCCAGCGCCTGCGTGGTGTTGTACACGCCGAGCGCCGCGCCGCGCGCGGATGCGGCATAGCGCGACACCAGCGAGGGCTGCATAGCCTCCAGCACGTTGAACGCGACAAAGAACAGCAGCAGCACACCGACGATGGCCCACAGGCCGTGCACCGCTGCGAACAGCAGCTGCACCGCGGTCATCAGCGCCACCGCGCCCAGCAGCACCGGGCGCACGCGGCCGTAGCGCTCGGCCGCCATCATCGGACCCAGCATCAGCACGAACGACACCAGCACCACCGGCAGGTAGACCTTCCAGTGCTGGTCGAGCGGCATGCCGGCATCGGTCAGCATCGCCGGCACCACCATGAACATGGCCACCTGCGATGCATGGAGCGCCAGCACGCCGACGTTCAGCCGCGCCAGGTCGGCATTGAGCAGCACCTTGCGGAACGGCAGCCGCACCGGGTGCGGCGCGGGCGGCGTCGGGACCAGGAACAGCGTCACGCCGATGGCCACCAGCCCCAGCATCGACATCAGGCTGAAGATGCCCGGCATGCCGATGCTGTGCAGCAGCGGCGAGGCGATCACCAGCGACAGCGCAAAGGTCAGGCCGATGCTGCCGCCAACCATCGCCATCGCCTTGGTGCGATGGCGCTCGCGCGTGAGGTCGGCGATGCAGGCGGTGATGGCCGCCGAGATTGCGCCCATGCCCTGCAGCGCGCGGCCGGCGATGATGCCCGTCAGCGTATCGGAGAACGCCGCCACCAGGCCGCCCGCGGTAAACAGCAGCAGCCCGGCCACCATCACCGGCTTGCGCCCGATGCGGTCGGACAGCCAGCCCAGCGGGATATGCAGGAAGGCCTGCATCAGGCCATAGATGCCCATGGCCAGGCCGACGCGCTGGGCGTCATGCCCGTCGGGCAGGTTGCGGGCGTATTCGGCAAATACAGGCAGGATCAGGAACAGCCCCAGCATGCGCAGCGCGAAGATGCTGGCCAGCGACACGCTGGCGCGCAGCTCGGTGCGCGTCATGCGTTCGCGGGCGGGGGCCTGGGACGCGCCGGCAGGGCTCGCGTCCGGGGAAGAAGACTGGATCGGCGGCATTGCGATCGTGAGGATCTCTGGAAAGCGGGTCGGCTGGCGGGGCCGGCCGGGTGGCCGTTTTGTGACGGCGTCGGCCGGTATGGCCTCTGGCCGGTGTCCGCCCGCCTTCCGGGTCGCCCTGGAAATGAGGCCGGCGACGGCTCCGCGCCGGGGTTCCCGGCATGCGCCCGTTCTGGGCCGGCTACCCCGGAAACCGAAGTTGGGTATATTAACAGGTTTGCTCCTTCGCGCTTCCCGGGTCACCTGGCCTTGCCAGCGAGCCCCCGGGCGTGTGCCCGGATGCGCTTTCCGCCGTCGCCAGCGGCAGGAAGTGCGAGCCAGCGCACCTGGACACTGGGTTTTGCCTTTCCTTCAGACAGCCTCGGCCAGCCCGGCCCGGGCGGCCTGCCTGGCGACGACTTTTCGGCATATGGAAGAAATCAAGATCCGTGGGGCGCGTACCCACAACCTGAAGAACATCAATCTCGACCTGCCGCGCAACCGGCTGATCGTGATCACCGGCCTGTCGGGCTCGGGCAAGTCTTCGCTCGCCTTCGACACGCTCTATGCCGAGGGCCAGCGCCGCTACGTGGAGTCGCTCTCCGCCTACGCCCGCCAGTTCCTGCAGCTGATGGAAAAGCCGGACGTCGACCTGATCGAAGGCCTGTCGCCGGCGATCTCGATCGAGCAGAAGGCCACGAGCCACAACCCGCGCTCCACCGTCGGCACAGTCACCGAGATCCACGACTACCTGCGCCTGCTGTACGCGCGCGCCGGCACGCCCTACTGCCCAGACCACAACCTGCCGCTGCAGGCGCAGAGCGTGTCGCAGATGGTGGATGCGGCGCTGGCGCTGCCGGAAGACACCAAGCTAATGATCCTGGCGCCGGTGGTGGTCGACCGCAAGGGCGAGCACTCGGACCTGTTCGATAGCATGCAGGCGCAGGGCTTCGTGCGCTTCCGCATCCGCTCGGGCGGCGGCACCGCACATGAGGCCGAGGCCAGAGTCTATGAGGTCGACCAGCTGCCCAAGCTGAAGAAGACCGAGAAGCACAGCATCGACGTGGTGGTCGACCGCGTGAAGGTCCGCGCCGACATCAAGCAGCGCCTGGCCGAATCGTTCGAGACCGCGCTGCGCCTGGCCGACGGCCGCGCGCTGGCGCTGGAGATGGACAGCAACAAGGAGCACACCTTCAGCTCGCGCTTTGCCTGCCCGATCTGCTCGTACTCGCTGCAGGAGCTGGAGCCGCGGCTGTTCTCGTTCAACAACCCGATGGGCGCGTGCCCGAGCTGCGACGGGCTGGGCCAGATCACCTTCTTCGATCCCAGGCGCGTGGTGGCCTTCCCCAACCTGTCGCTGGCCTCGGGCGCGATCAAGGGCTGGGACCGGCGCAACCAGTTCTACTTCCAGATGCTGCAGAGCCTGGCGGCGTTCTACGACTTCGATACCGAGACAGCGTTCGAAGAGCTGCCGGAGAACGTGCAGCAAGTGGTGCTGCACGGCTCGGGCGAGCAGGAGATCCCGTTCACCTACATCAACGAGCGCGGCCGCACCACGGTGCGCGAGCATGTGTTCGAAGGGATCATCCCCAACCTGGAGCGCCGCTACCGCGAGACCGATTCCGTCGCCGTGCGCGAGGAACTGGCCAAGTACCAGAACAACCAGCCCTGCCCCGCCTGCCACGGCACGCGGCTGCGCACCGAGGCGCGCCACGTCAAGCTGGGCGAGAACGAGCAGGCGCGCGCGATCTATGAGATCAACGGCTGGCCGCTGCGCGATGCGCTGACCTATTTCCTGACGCTGGACATGCATGGCGCCAAGCGCGAGATCGCCGACAAGATCGTCAAGGAGATCACCGCGCGGCTGAACTTCCTCAACAACGTGGGACTGGACTACCTGTCGCTGGAGCGCAGCGCCGATACGCTGTCGGGCGGCGAGGCCCAGCGCATCCGGCTGGCGTCGCAGATCGGCTCGGGGCTGACCGGCGTGATGTACGTGCTGGACGAGCCGTCGATCGGCCTGCACCAGCGCGACAACGACCGCCTGATCGGCACGCTCAAGCACCTGCGCGACATCGGCAACTCGGTGCTGGTGGTCGAGCATGACGAGGACATGATCCGCGCCTGCGACTACGTGGTCGATATCGGCCCGGGCGCGGGCGTGCACGGCGGCATGATCGTGGCCGAGGGCACGCCAGGGCAGATTGAGGCTTCGCCGGCATCGCTGACGGGGCAGTACCTGTCCGGACAGCGCCGCATCGAAGTGCCGAAGAAGCGTGCCGCTCCGGACGAAGAGCGGCTGCTGCGCATCGTCAACGCCAGCGGCAACAATCTGCGCAACGTCACCGCCGAAGTGCCGGTGGGCCTGCTCACCTGCATCACGGGTGTGTCCGGCTCGGGCAAGTCGACGCTGATCAACGACACGCTCTACCACGCGGTGGCGCGCCACCTTTATGGCTCGACGCCGGAGCCGGCGCAGCACGACCGCATCGAAGGGCTGGAGCATTTCGACAAGGTCATCAACGTCGACCAGAGCCCGATCGGCCGCACGCCGCGTTCCAACCCGGCCACCTACACCGGCCTGTTCACGCCGATCCGCGAGCTGTTCGCCGGCGTGCCCGCGGCCAAGGAGCGCGGCTACGATCCGGGCCGCTTCTCGTTCAACGTCAAGGGCGGACGCTGCGAGTCATGCCAGGGCGACGGCGTGCTCAAGGTCGAGATGCACTTCCTGCCCGACGTGTACGTGCCCTGCGACGTCTGCCACGGCAAGCGCTACAACCGCGAGACGCTGGAGGTGCTGTACAAGGGCAGGAACATCTCCGAGGTGCTGGACCTGACCGTCGAGCAGGCGCATGAGTTCTTCAGCGCGGTGCCGGTGGTGCGGCGCAAGCTGCAGACGCTGCTGGACGTGGGCCTCGGTTATATCCGGCTGGGGCAGTCGGCGACCACACTGTCGGGCGGCGAGGCGCAGCGCGTCAAGCTGTCGCTGGAGCTGTCCAAGCGCGACACCGGGCGCACGCTCTATATCCTGGACGAGCCCACCACGGGCCTGCACTTCCACGATATCGAGCTGCTGCTCAAGGTCATCCACAAGCTGCGCGACCAGGGCAATACCGTGGTCATCATCGAGCACAACCTGGACGTCATCAAGACCGCCGACTGGCTGATCGACATGGGCCCGGAAGGTGGCGCCGGCGGCGGCCAGGTGATCGCGCGCGGCACGCCGGAGGCCGTGGCGAAGAGCAAGGCCAGCTTTACCGGCAAATACCTGGCGCCGCTGCTCGAGCGCGGCTGACCTGCCGGCCAGCCGATAGGCCGCGGCTCAGTCGAGCCCGGCGGCCGGCAGCACGCGCGTGCGCCGCGCCGTGCCGCCCTGCGGCAACTCGATCGCCACGCCGCCACCGCTGTCGGCGCCGTGGCCGGTCAACGCGGTGATCACCACCTGGTGCGTGACCATCAGGTAGGGCCCGCCGTGCGGGTCGAGCCCGTCGATCAGGCGCGACAGCTGCGCGACCTGCGCGTCGCGGCGCTGCGCATCCGCCCCGAAGAACGAATTGAGCAGCGGCTGCACCTGTACCGGCCCCAGGCCGATCAGCCGCGCCGTGTCCTGGCAGCGGCACCAGGCGCTGCTCCAAACCTGCGTCGGCCTGAAGCCGGCCGCCTTCCAGCTCGTTCCCAGCCGCGCCGCCTGCTCGCGTCCGCGCGCGTCGAGGTTGCGCTGGGTGGCGCAATCGGCCAGCCGGAACCCGGGCGGGTCGCCCACGCCCGGCGCGCTGGCATGGCGCAGCACCACCAGGACATTGGGGCGCTGCAGCTCGCTCACCGCGATCTCGCGCTGTGATGCCGGAGCGACCTGCGCAGCGGCAAACGCCGGGACCATGGCGATTACGGCAAGCAAGGAAATCAAGCGGCCAAGGGCAGGCATCGGCTGCTCCGGTGGAGGGTCAACCCCTCCGGTATAGCAGGCGCCGGCTTGCTTTCACCACCTCGCGCCCTACCATGAACCGGACGGCGACATGCATCGCACAGGAGCCCTGCCATGGAACTGACGGTCGTACCGGTTACCAAGCCGGAAGCCACCAACTTCATCTTCGGCCAGTCGCATTTCATCAAGACCGTGGAAGACCTGCACGAGGCGCTGGTTGGCACGGTGCCCGGCATCCGCTTCGGGATCGCGTTCTGCGAGGCCTCGGGCAAGCGGCTGGTGCGCTGGTCGGGCACCGACGAGCACCTGATCGACATGGCCTGCGAGAACGCGCGCGCCATCGGCGCGGGGCACAGCTTCCTGATCTTCCTGGGGGACGGTTTTTTCCCGGTGAACGTGCTGGGCGCGGTGCGCGCGGTGCCGGAGGTTTGCCGGATCTACTGCGCGACCGCGAACCCGACGCAGGTGATCGTCGCGCAGACCGATGCCGGCCGCGGCGTGATGGGTGTGATCGACGGCGCCTCGCCGCTGGGGATCGAGACCGAGGCCGATGTGGCGGAGCGCAAGGCCCTGCTGCGCAAGTTCGGCTACAAGATGTAGCCGTGCCGCTCAGCGCTGCGCCGCCTGTACCCGCGTGACGGGCGGCACATCGTCTTCTTTCATCCGGCTGCGGTTCAGCACGCCCGCTTGCTCCAGCACCGGATAGGCCGTCGCGCAGAACAGCGAATTCAGCCGCTTCAGCTCGCTGATCACATCCAGATGCAGCGAACTGGTCTCGACGCTTTCCGCCGTCTGCACCGCCACGCGCTGCAGATGGGTGCGCGCGTACTTGCGCTCCAGCTCGCGGAAGTTGGCCTTCTCCGCCATCAGCGCCTGCGCGCTCTTCAGGTCGCCGTTGAGGAACACCGACAAACCCAGCCGCAGGTTGGCCACCAGGCGTGCATGCATTTCGGCGATTTCCTGCATGCCGGCCTCGGAGAACATCAGGTTGTGGGCGATCTTCTTGTCCTTGGTATCGAGCAGGATGCGCTCGATGATGTCGCCGGCATGCTCCAGGTTGATGGTCAGCGAGATGATCTCGGTCCAGCGCTGGCCGTCGCGCTCGTCCAGCGCTTCGAGGCTGATGCGGGTCAGGTAGAGCTTGATCGCGGTGTAGAGGTCGTCGACCTCGTTGTCGATGCGGCAGGTGGCGGTGGCCAGCTTGGCGTCGTTGGTGCGCATCACGCGCAGCATGTTGTCGAGCATCTGCTCGACGCGGTCGCCGATGCGCAGCACCTCGCGCGCGGCATTGGACAGCGCCAGCGTGGGCGTCGACAGCGCGGCCGGGTCGAGATGGCGCGGCGTGACCTGGCTGTCGCCGGTATTGCGCCCGGGCAGCACCTTCTCGCACAGGCGTGCCAGCGGCGCCGTGGCGCCGAGCAGCAGCACCGCCAGCGTGACATTGAACAGCAGATGGAAATTGACGATCAGCCGCTGCGGATCATGGTCGATCAACGCCAGCAGTTCTTCGGCCTGGCTTAGCAGCGGCAGCGCCACCAGGCACCCCAGCAGGCGCGACAGCAGGTTTCCCAGCGTCACGCGCTTGCCCGGCTGGTTGTTGCCCGAGGTGGTCAGCAGCGCCGAGATGCCCGAGCCCAGGTTGGCGCCCAGCACCAGCGCCAGCGCCACGTGGATCGACACCACGCCGGCCGAGGCCAGCGCGCCGCAGAACAGCACCACGGCCAGGCTGGAATAGCACAGGACGGTCAGGAAGGCGCCGACCAGCATGTCGAGCCCCGAGTCGCCGGTCAGCGAGGCGAACAGCACCTTGACCCCGGCGGCCTGCACCACAGGACGCGTGGCAATAGAGATCAGCTCCAGCGCCAGCGTGATCAGCCCCAGGCCGATCAGCACCCGCCCCACGTGGCCCGCCTTGCTGCCCTTCCAGCTCAGATGGCCGATCACGCCGACGAAGATCAGCAGCGGCGACAGCCATGACAGGTCGAGTGAAAACACCTGCACCATCAGCGCGGTGCCGACGTTGGCCCCCAGCATGATCGCCAGCGCCGGCGCCACGGCGATCAGGCCCTGGCCGACGAAGGAACTGACGATGACCGCGGTGGCGTTGCTGCTCTGGACCAGCCCGGTGACGCCGAGCCCGGCAAGGAAGGCGGTGAAGCGGTTGGAGACGCTGGTCGACAGCACGTGGCGCAGGTTGGCGCCGTAGACGCGCAGGATGCCGACCTTGACGATGTTGGTGCCCCATACAAGCAGGGCAACACCCGAGAGCAGATGAAGAAGTACGCCCATTGTGCGCCTCAGCGTGACCGGTGCCGGATTACTGCCGGAGGCGGCCCTGCCCGGTCATCGTGTAGTTGTCAATGGGGCATTATGCGCCCGTCACCGGGCAGCGGCAACGGCACAAGGCGAGGGGTGCGGGCAACCGGCAACACATGCCGCGGCACGTCCGCGGCCGCGCTCAGGGCAGCGCGACCTTGATTCCCAGCCCGACGAAGATCGCCCCCGCGGCGCGGTCGAGCCAGCGCCCCGTGGCCGGACGGCGCCGCAGCCATGCCCCCAGCCAGCCCGCGCACAGGCCGAACAGGGAGAACACCACCGCGGTCTGCAGCATGAAGACCACGCCCAGCAGCAGGAACTGCAGCCCGGGATGCGCGGCATCGGCGCGCACGAACTGCGGCAGGAACACCAGGAAGAACAGCGTCACCTTGGGGTTCATCATGTTGCCGAGCACGCTCTGGCGGAACACGCGGCCCAGCGGCACCGCGTCGACGTCGCCGCCCTGCGCCAGCCCGCCCCTGGCGCGCAGCGCCTGGATGCCGATCCAGATCAGGTAGGCGGCGCCGGCATACTTGATCAGCTGGAACGCCAGCGGCGAAGAGCGCAACACCGCCGCCAGCCCGACCGCCGCGATCACGGTATGGAACAGGCAGCCGACCGAGAAGCCCAGCGCCGCCACCAGCCCCGCGCGCCGCCCCTGCGCCATGCCGCGCGCGAGCACCTGCAGGTTGTCGGGGCCGGGCGCGACGGTGACCGCGACCGAGGTCAGCAGAAACAGCAGCAGGTCTGGCATACGATCTCCGGTCTTTCCGTCAGTGAGGTCCTGTCAGTGAGCGAGTATCAGTGCCCGTCGAAGCGGCACACCGTGAACAGCGGCAGCCCGCCGCCCTGCAGCAGCTTCGAGCCGCCCAGTTCCGGCAGGTCGACGATGGCGGCACCCTCCACTACCGTGGCGCCCAGCCGCTCCAGCAGCTTGCGCCCCGCCATCATGGTGCCGCCGGTGGCGATCAGGTCGTCGACCAGCAGCACGCGGTCGCCGGCCTTGCAGGCATCGGCATGGATTTCGACGGTCGCGCTGCCGTACTCCAGCTCGTATTCCTCGGCCACCGTCTGGAACGGCAGCTTGCCCTTCTTGCGGATCGGCACGAAGCCCAGGTTCAGCTCGTACGCGACGATCGCGCCCAGGATAAAGCCACGCGCGTCGATGCCGGCGACGAGGTCCAGCTCGGCGTCCATGTAGCGGTGCACGAAGACATCGATCAGCACGCGCAGCGTCTTGGGGTCCTGCAACAGCGGCGTGATGTCGCGGAACATCACGCCCGGCATGGGCCAGTCCGGCACGGTCCGGATGCGGTCGCGCAGGTAGCCGGTGACGTCGCCGAGGTCGGGGGACTGGATGATGGAATCTGCCATAGGGTCTGGAAAAAAACAGGAGCACAGGAGCACGCCTGGCGCGCCGGTGAAAGATGCCCGCGCCGGCTGCGGTAACGGGCTACCACCCGCTCCGCCGGGCCGGCCAGCACAATGGCCCTGCCGGCTGCCGCCGGACACCCGTAACCATACAGGAGACCGCGATGGCGAAGAAGATACTGATGCTGGTCGGCGACTACGCCGAAGACTACGAGACCATGGTGCCGTTCCAGGCACTGCAGATGGTCGGCCATACCGTCCACGCCGTCTGTCCCGACAAGAAGGCAGGCGCCGCCTGCGCCACGGCGATCCACGACTTCGAGGGCGACCAGACCTACACCGAAAAGCGCGGCCACAATTTCACGCTGAATGCCAGCTTCGCCGAGATCGACCCGGCCGCGTACGACGCGCTGGTGATCCCCGGCGGCCGCGCCCCCGAATACCTGCGCCTGAACGCCCGCGTGCTGGAGATCGTGCGCCACTTCGCCCAGGCGGACAAGCCGATCGCCGCGGTCTGCCACGGCGCCCAGCTGCTGGCCGCCGCCGGCGTGCTGGAAGGCAAGGGCTGCTCGGCCTACCCGGCGTGCGCGCCGGAAGTGAAGCTGGCCGGCGGCACCTATGTCGATATCCCGGTCGACCAGGCGCATACCGACGGCAAGCTGGTCACCGCGCCGGCCTGGCCCGCGCACCCGGCGTGGCTGGCGCAGTTCCTTGCGGTGCTGGGCACGCGGATCGTACATTAGAGCCTTCCGCCACGCGGCGCCGCGCCATCGCGGTGCGGCGCCGCATGCACCCGCGCGCCGCTTGCGGCGCAGCACGGAGAGCTTCGATGTGTGAGATCTTTATCCGCGCCAATCCGGCCTCGTACCAGACCCAGGCCCGGTCGCTGCGGCTGCATGGCGTGGCCACCAGCATCCGCCTGGAGAGCCTGTTCTGGGAAGTGCTGGAAGAACTGGCCACGCGCGACGGCATGACCGTCAACCAGCTGATTACACGCCTGCATGACGAGCTGACCGCCCACCGCGGTAGCGAGGCGGTAGCGGGCAACTTCTCTTCTTTCCTGCGGGTGTGCTGCCTGCGCTACCTGAAGCTGCAGGGCGAAGGTCGGATTCCGGCGGACCAGTCGGTGCCGATCCGCTCGCTGGACGCGCGCGCGGTACTGAACGACCTGCCGGAGTCCTGGGTGGAAGCGCGCCCACGGCAGGCGTTCTCCCACTGATGCGCGCCCCGCGCGGCGACTAGCCGTTCAGGATCCGCATCTCGGCGGCTTCCAATGCTTCCGGCTGGCCGCGCAGCACGACGATATCGCCCGGTTCCAGCACGGTCTCGGGCTCCGGGTCGAAGGCGCGGATGCCGCGCCGGCGCACCGCCGTTACCTCCACGCCGATCCGCTCCAGCCCGAGCATGCCCAGGCGCCGCCCGACCGCGGTGGACTGCGGCCCCAGCGACACGGAATGCAGCCGCACCGAATCGCGCTCGACCATGTCTTCTTCGTCGTCACGGCCGTGGAAGTAGCCGCGCAGCAGGCTGTAGCGCGCGTCGCGCGCCTCCTGCACGCCGCGCAGCACATGCCGCATCGGCACGCCCAGCAGCACCAGCGCGTGCGAGGCCAGCATCAGGCTGCCCTCGATGATCTCGGGCACCACCTCGGTGGCGCCGGCCTTTTGCAGGACATCCAGCTCCGAATCGTCGACGGTGCGCACGATCACCGGCAGCGCCGGCTCCAGCTCCTGCACGTGGTGCAGCACCTTGAGCGCCGACGGCGTGTTGGCGTAGGTGACGATCAGCGCCGCAGCGCGGTGGATGCCGGCGGCGATCAGCGCCTCGCGCCGGCCGGCGTCGCCGTAGACCACGGTGTCGCCGGCGGCGGCGGCTTCGCGCACGCGGTCGGGGTCCAGGTCGAGCGCGACATAAGTGATGCCCTCGCGCTCCAGCATGTGCGCCAGGTTCTGCCCGCTGCGGCCGAAGCCACAGATGATGGCGTGCTTTTCCGTCTGCAGGCTCTGCGCGGCGATGCGGGTCATGTTCAGCGACTGCATCAGCCATTCGTTGGCGGCAAAGCGCAGCACGATGGCGTCGCTGTACTGGATCAGGAACGGCGCGGCCAGCATCGACAGCAGCATCGAGGCCAGGATCACCTGGATCAGCACCGGGTCGACCAGGTTCAGGCCGTCGATCTGGTTCAGCAGCACGAAACCGAATTCGCCGGCCTGCGCCAGTCCCAGCCCGGTACGGATCGCCACCCCCTGGCGCGAGCCGAACACCCGCGCCAGCACCGCGATCAGCACCAGCTTGAACAGGATCGGCACCAGCAGCAGCGCCAGTACCAGCCACAGGTGGTCCAGCACCACGCGGATATTGAGCAGCATGCCGATGGTGACGAAGAACAGCCCCAGCAGCACGTCGCGGAACGGCTTGATGTCTTCTTCCACCTGGTGCCGGTACGGCGTCTCGGAGATCAGCATGCCGGCCATGAACGCGCCCAGCGCCATCGACAGCCCCAGCCGCTCGGTCAGCGCCGCCATGCCCAGCGTCACCAGCAGCAGGTTCAGCATGAACAGTTCCTGCGACCGGCGCGCCGCCACGATATGGAACCAGCGGCTCATCAGGCGCTGGCCGAGGAAGAAGATCGCGCCCAGCGCCACCACGATCTTGACCGTGGCCAGCCCCAGAGCCATCACCAGGTCGCCGGGATCGCGCGACAGCGCCGGGATCACGATCAGCAGCGGCACCACCGCCAGGTCCTGGAACAGCAGGATGCTGATGATGTTGCGGCCGTGCTCGCTCTCCAACTCCATGCGCTCGGACAGCATCTTGGAGACGATCGCCGTGGACGACATTGCCAGCGCCCCGCCCAGCGCCACCGAGGCCTGCCACGACAGCGGGAACAGCCAGTTGAAGGCCCAGCTGGCGGGCACCACCGCCAGCATCGACAGCACCACCTGCGAGCCGCCCAGCCCGAACACCAGGCGCTTCATCGACCGCAGCTTGCTCAGGCTGAACTCCAGCCCGATCGAGAACATCAGGAACACCACGCCGAACTCGGCCAGGTACTTGGTCTGCGCGGTATCGCTGGCCAGCCCCAGCGCATGCGGGCCGATCAGGATGCCGACGGCCAGGTAGCCGAGCATCGGCGGCAGCTGCAGCATGCGGAAAGCGACCACGCCGAAGACGGCAGCGGCCAGCAGCACCAGGGTCAGTTCCAGCGGTGAGTGCATCAGGATGGTCGGGTGACCGGCCGGGCGCGCGCCCGACCCGGCACGGGCACCCTGCCGGGGAAACTTGGCAAGCGCGTCGATGCGGCGGGCACGCGGGGGCACATCGAGGCAGCCCCGGGCGACGTCGCATTCGTTGGTATACTTCGACGCCATGATAGCCAATTTCGATGCGGATCGAGCACTCAGGCTCGCCCGCGACACACTCCAGACCGAAGCCGAAGCGGTTTCCGCACTTTCCGGCCGCCTGACCGACGACTTTGCCCGTGCCGTGCAGATGATCCTGCGATGCAGCGGGCGCGTGGTGGTCTCCGGTATCGGCAAGTCCGGCCATATCGGGCGCAAGGTGGCGGCGACGCTCGCTTCCACCGGCACCCCCGCGTTCTTCGTGCATCCGGCCGAGGCCAGCCACGGCGACCTGGGCATGGTCACGCGCGACGACGTGCTGATCGCCTTCTCCAATTCCGGCGAAACCGGCGAGTTGCTGTCGATCATCCCGATCGTCAAGCGCATCGGCGCGCGGCTGATCTCGGTCACCGGCAACCCGGAGTCGAACCTCGCCAAGCTGGCCGACGCGCACCTCGACGCGGGCGTGGAAAAGGAAGCCTGCCCGCTCAACCTGGCGCCAACGGCAAGCACCACCGCCGCGCTGGCGCTGGGCGATGCGCTGGCGGTGGCGGTGCTGGACGCGCGCGGCTTCGGCGAAGAAGACTTCGCCCGCTCGCACCCGGGCGGCGCGCTCGGCCGCAAGCTGCTGACCCATGTGCTCGACGTCATGCGCACCGGCAACGCGGTGCCCGAAGTCCGCGAAAACACCCCGCTGGCCCAGGCGCTGATGGAAATCACGCGCAAGGGCATGGCCATGACCGCGGTGGTCGATCCCGACGGCCGTGCCATCGGCGTCTTCACCGACGGCGACCTGCGCCGCCTGCTGGAAACCCCGCGCGACTGGAAGACCGTTCCCATCGGCGAGGTCATGCACCGCAACCCGCATGTGGTCAACCAGAGCCAGCTGGCCGTCGAGGCGGTGCAGGTCATGGAAGCCAACCGCATCAACCAGTTGCTGGTGGTCGACGACGACGGGCGCCTGGTCGGTGCGCTGCATATCCACGACCTGACCCGCGCCAAGGTCATCTGAACGGGGCGCGAGAAGCACCGACAAGCACACCAACAAGCACACCATGCAGGCACTCATCGCCTCCCTCAGCGGCATCGTCATGCGCCTGCTGCCGCTGCTGCTGATGGCCTTCGTCGCCGGCAGCACCTTCTGGCTGGTGCAGATCAACTCGCCCAAGGAAAGCCAGGACACGCAGGCGACCAAGAAGCACGAGCCGGACTATTTCATGGACCGTTTTTCGGCCACGGAACTGGCGCAGGACGGCAGCACCAAGATCCGCTTCACCGGCGAACGCATGGTCCACTTCGAGGACGACCAGACCTACGAGGTCACGCGCCCCGCGCTGCGCGCCTATGAACCGGACCGTCCGCCGGTGACGGCACGGGCCGACCTTGGCCGCATGAACGCCGAAGGCTCGGTGATCGACCTGTACGGCAACGGCCATGTGCTGCGCCAGCAGGGCGCCGACGCCTCCAAGGATCCGCAGCTGACCGCCGTGTCGAGCTATTTCCAGTTGCTGGTCAATGACGACATCGTCAAGACCGACAAGCCGGTAAAGCTGACGCGCGGACCCTCGGTGATGACCGCGAACGGGCTGATCTTCAACAACGTCACCCGCGAAGTACAATTGCTCGGCAACGTACGCGGCACCATCGTCACCGGGCCGTCTCCGGGCCGTACGCCGGGACGCTGACCCGGCCCGCGCGGCCGGCCGCCGCGCAACGGCAATAACGCTGCGCGCCCTGCCTGCCCCGCAAGACCCGCATAACCCGCATAACCCGGCCTAACCCGCACCACCACGCCCTCTAGCCACCGCTGCCAACATGACTGCATCCCTGACGACTTCGTCCCGTCGACACGCCGCCCCGGCCCTGCTCGCCACGGCCATGGCCATCGGCCTGCTGCTGGCCCAGCCCGCGCTGGCCGAGCGCGCGGACCGCGACAAGCCGATGGTGCTCGAGGCCGACAACGCCAGCTACGACGACGTCAAGCAGATCTATACGCTGACCGGCAACGTGGTGCTGACCAAGGGCACGATGATCCTGAAGTCGGATGCGGCCGAGCTGCGCACCGACCCCGAGGGCTACCAGTTCGCGGTGGCCACCGCCAAGGCTGGCAAGCAGGCCTATATCCGGCAGAAGCGCGAGGGCGTCGACGAATACATCGACGGCTGGGGCGACCGCATCGAATACGACGGCAAGCAGGAGCTGTCCAAGCTGATCGGCAACGCGCGCATGGCGCGCCTGCAGGGCGCCAAGATGCTCGACGAGATCCGCGGCGCGGTGCTGACCTACGACAGCCGCAAGGAGTTTTACACCGCTGCCGGCGGCAGCGACAACACCTCGGCCGCCAATCCGTCGGGCCGCGTGCGCGCGGTGCTGTCGCCGCGGCAGAACCCGAATGCGCAGGGTTCGGGCAGCGGCTCGCCGCTGGACCTGAAGCCGGCGCCCGCGCCCGCCAACAAACCCTGACGCCTCGCGGGGACCGATGCCTTGCAAGGACCGCCTCCCCGCCTGAAACGCTGAACGCCAGACTGCCAATGACCGATACCGCCACCATCGCCGAAAAGCCTTCCGTCCAAGCCACGGCCGTCCTCGAAGGCGGCAGCACGCTGGTCGTGCGCCACCTGAAGAAGCGCTATGGCTCGCGCACGGTGGTCAAGGATGTCTCGCTGGACGTGAAGAGCGGCGAAGTGGTTGGCCTGCTCGGCCCCAACGGCGCGGGCAAGACCACCTCGTTCTACATGATCGTGGGGCTGGTGAACCTGGACGAGGGCGATATCGTGCTCGACGGCGACCACATCAGCGGCCTGCCGATCCACGAACGCGCGCGCATGGGCCTGTCCTACCTGCCGCAGGAAGCATCGGTCTTCCGCAAGCTCAACGTCGAGGAAAACATCCGCGCCGTGCTCGAGCTGCAGGTGGAAAACGGCAAGCCGCTGGCCAGGGCCGAGATCGACCGCAGGCTCGACGCGCTGCTCGACGACCTGCAGATCGCGCACCTGCGCAACAACCCGGCGCTGTCGCTGTCGGGCGGCGAACGCCGCCGCGTGGAAATCGCGCGCGCGCTGGCATCGTCGCCGCGCTTCATCCTGCTGGATGAACCGTTCGCCGGCGTGGACCCGATCGCAGTGGGCGAGATCCAGCGCATCGTCAGCTTCCTGAAGGCGCGCAACATCGGCGTGCTGATCACCGACCACAACGTGCGCGAGACGCTTGGCATCTGCGACCACGCGTACATCATCAGCGAAGGCACCGTGCTTGCCGCCGGGCGGCCCGAAGAGATCATCGCCAACGAATCGGTGCGGCGCGTCTACCTGGGCGAAAACTTCCGCATGTGATGTACTGGCCTGCCCGCGGCGGCAGGCCATTGATTCTGCCTGGTTTCACCCCCATCATCTGCATGTGGGACAGCCCACTGCCGGCGTCGATCAAGCCGCGACATCGATAGCAATTTCCGTTCCAACAACGGAAAGATGCGCATAAAATAGGTCGCATGAAACCGTCGCTACAGCTCCGCCTCTCCCAGCACCTGGCACTGACGCCGCAACTGCAGCAGTCGATCAGGCTGTTGCAGCTTTCGACGCTGGAATTGCAGCAGGAAGTCGAACAGGCGCTCACGGAAAACCCCCTGCTCGAACGCGAGAACGACTGGATCGAAAGCCCGCTGCGCGTGGCCGCCGATGGCTCGGTCAACCTGCAGAGCGCGCCCGCGCCGGCACCGGCCGAACCGCAAGGCAACGGCGAGGCGCGCGCCGAGGGCGCGGGCGATGACGACAGCTACGGCGACAGCAACAGCGGCGACGACTATGGCGGCGACTGGAGCCTCGACGATTTCGCGCGCCGCCCGCAAGGCGACGAAGACGAGAAGACGCCGATGCAGCTGCGTGAGGCCGAGCCCACGCTGCGCGAATACCTGATGGAACAGCTCACGCCGCTGAAGATCTCGGTGCGCGACAAGGGCCTGGCCATCTTCCTGATCGAATCGCTCGACGACGACGGCTACCTGAGCGCGACGCTCGAAGAGATCTGCGCCGAACTGCCCGAAGAACTCGAATTCGAGATCGAGGAAGTACAGGCGATGCTGACGCTGCTGCAGAGCTTCGACCCGCCGGGCGTCGGCGCGCGCAACGCGGCCGAGTGCCTGGGCCTGCAATTGCGCCGGCTGCAGCATCCGCAGCGCGAGCTGGCGCTGAACATCGTGCATAACCACCTCGAGCTGCTGGCCGTGCGCGACTACACGCGCCTGAAAAAAGCGCTGCAGGTAGACGAGCCTGCACTCAAGGCCGCGCATGAACTGATCCGCTCGCTGGCACCCTACCCGGGCCACGCATACAGCCGCCCCGAAGCCGACTTCGTCGTGCCCGATGTGTTCGTGCGCAAGAGCGGCAGCGGCTGGATCGCGCAGCTCAATCCGGATGTGATGCCGCGGCTGCGCATCAATGACATGTACGCGCAGATCCTGCGCGGCGCCAAGGGCGAGTCGGGTACCGCAGGCCTGCAGCAGAAACTGCAGGAAGCGCGCTGGCTGATCAAGAATATCCAGCAAAGGTTCGACACGATCCTGCGTGTCTCGCAGGCCATTGTCGAGCGTCAAAAGAACTTTTTCACGCACGGCGAAATCGCCATGCGCCCCTTGGTTTTGCGGGAGATTGCCGATACACTGGGATTACACGAGTCAACCATCTCCCGGGTGACGACCAATAAATACATGGCAACGCCGATGGGTACTTTCGAACTGAAGTACTTCTTCGGCAGCCACGTGTCCACCGAGACCGGTGGCGCGGCTTCATCAACGGCCATCCGCGCCTTGATCAAGCAACTGATAGGAGCCGAAGACCCGAGGAATCCCCTTTCCGACAGTCGCATCGCCGAACTGCTGGGTGAGCAAGGCTTCGTTGTCGCACGACGCACCGTAGCCAAATATCGCGAAGCCCTGAAGATCCCCGCAGTGAATCTCCGCAAGTCTTTGTAGCCGAGCCCACCGCCTGCCTGGTGAGGCTCTTTCAGAAGGAGAAGCGCTATGAACTTCAAGATCAGTGGACACCACCTTGACATCACGCCGCCGTTGCGTGAGTACGTGGAAACGAAGCTGGAGCGAATCGTCAGGCATTTCGATCAGGTCATTGGCGTTAGCGTGCTGCTCTCTGTCGACAATCACAAGGAAAAGGACAGGCGGCAATATGCGGAAATCAATCTACATCTCAGGGGCAAGGACATCTTCGTTGAAGCGCATCATGAAGACCTGTATGCAGCGATCGACGCACTAGTCGACAAGCTGGACCGTCAGGTACTGCGCTACAAGGACCGCGTGCAAGGCCACGACCGCGAAGCGGTCAAGTACCAGATGGCCGCAGCGCAGATGCAGCAATGAGCGTGCCCGGTGGCCCCGCAGAGGGCCGCTGAATCAAAACTGAACAGGCAAGCCGCGCGTAGCGCGGCTTTTTTGCGCCTGCGGCGCTGTGGCGCCTGCGCAAAGGGCCTGTCACCCGTTTGAGACGGAGTGTTCGCAACGGCCGCGGCAGGGTGTATGCTGCGCCATACATGCAGGGCCGCATCCTGCCCGCGCCCGGTTAAGGTGCGGACGCCAACCGGGCGGCGCTGCGCTGCACAATCACAGGGAGGCTGCTGCTCTATAATGGCCGGACGCCTCGGCGTTGCCGGCGACCGGCTGCCCCTGAGCCACACACTGCCCGGCGGAACGGCGGAACCGCCCGCTAACTGAACTCCTGCGCATCGCCCATGAATCGTTTGGCCAAATTGCTGCCACCCGGCAACATCACCCTCGACGTCAGCGTCACCAGCAAGAAGCGTGTGTTCGAGCAGGCCGGGCTCCTCTTCGAGAACAACCATGGCGTGGCGCGCGCCACCGTGACGGACAACCTGTTTGCGCGCGAGTCACTGGGCTCCACCGGACTTGGCGCCGGCGTGGCGATCCCTCACGGCCGCATCAAGGGGCTCAAGCAGCCGCTGGCCGCCTTCATGCGCCTGGCCGAACCGATTCCGTTCGAATCGCCCGACGGCAAGCCGGTATCGCTGCTGATTTTCCTGCTGGTGCCGGAACAGGCCACGCAGCAGCACCTGGAAATCCTGTCCGAGATCGCGCAGCTGCTGTCGGATCGCGACATGCGCGAAGGACTGGCGACGTTGCCCACTTCCGAAGCCGTGCACCAGTTGCTGACCGAATGGCATCCCTGATTCACCGATTGACCTGAACGGGCCGGCACAGACCGGACAGGCACAGCGCCTGGCACACCGCCCCACACGTCATACCCGCATGGAACTCACCGGCGTCACCTCCCAGTCCATCTTCGACGACAACGCAGCCGACCTCAAACTCTCATGGGTCGCCGGCCTGGAAGGTGCGGACCGCGCCTTCGACGTGGAATTCGCCCGCGAAGCCACCTCGGCCGCGGACCTGGTGGGCCACCTGAACCTGATCCACCCCAACCGCATCCAGGTGCTCGGCAAGCCCGAGATCACCTACTACCAGCGGCTGGACGACGATATCCGCAAGCGCCAGATGGGCGAGCTGATCCTGCTGGAGCCGCCTTTCCTGGTGGTGGCCGACGGCATGGAGCCGCCGCCGGACCTGGAGCTGCGCTGCACGCGCTCTTCCACGCCGCTGTTCACCACGCCGGTGTCGTCGGCCGCGGTGATCGACCACCTGCGGCTGTACCTGTCGCGCATTTCCGCGCCGCGCGTGACCATGCACGGAGTGTTCCTCGACATCCTCGGCATGGGCGTGCTGATCATGGGCGAATCGGGCCTGGGCAAGAGCGAACTGGGCCTGGAACTGATTTCGCGCGGCCACGGCCTGGTGGCTGACGACGCGGTCGACTTCGTGCGGCTGGGGCCGGACTTCATCGAGGGGCGTTGCCCGCCGCTGCTGCAGAACCTGCTCGAAGTGCGCGGCCTTGGCCTGCTCGACATCAAGACCATCTTCGGCGAGACCGCGGTGCGGCGGAAGATGAAGATCAAGCTGGTGGTGCAGCTGGTGCGCCGCAACGACGGCGAGTTCGAGCGCCTGCCGCTCGATTCGCAATACCTCGACGTGCTGGGCCTGCCGATCCACATGGTCAAGATCCAGGTGGCGGCCGGCCGCAACCTCGCCGTGCTGGTCGAGGCCGCCGTGCGCAACACCATCCTGCGCCTGCGCGGCATCGACACGCTGCGCGATTTCATGGACCGCCAGCGCGCCGCGATGCAGGCCGATGCGGTCTCGCGCGGCCAGGGCCGCCTGCTCTGAGCGGGCTGATTGCCCGCGCACGCGTTTTCAATTGCTTACAACGGCGGCCTCCCCCGCCGTCAACGCCGACGTCCGGTCTGCCGTTTTGTGCTGTAATGGGCATCGAGCCCATTCCAAGGCCGCCACGAGCCCCTGACACCGTGCGGCCGTGATGTTTTCCACACCAAGGAGAGCGAGCATGAAGAAACTGATCGCGATGTGCGCGCTGGTCACCCCGCTGCTGGCATCCGTGGCCTTCGCCCAGTCGGCGTCGGCACCGGCCGCCCCGGCAAAGGACGCCGCCAAGGCGCCCACCGCGCAGCAGGAAAAGATGAAGACCTGCAATACGCAGGCCGGCGACAAGAAGGGCGACGAGCGCAAGGCGTTTATGAAGCAATGCCTGTCGGCCAAGCCGGACGCCACGCCCAAGACCCAGCAGGAAAAGATGGCTGCCTGCAGCAAGGAAGGCAAGGGCAAGAAGGGCGACGAATACAAGGCGTACATGAAGGAGTGCCTGTCGAAGTCGGCCTGAAGCAGGTCTTCTTCCGAAGCAAACCACGGCAATGGCGGACCGCAAGGTTCGCCATCGTTGTTTCCGGGTCCGCAGTCATCCCCCTGTCATGACGCGGCCATCACGTGATGCTATGCTTCAGTTGCTATGCGCATCATCCTCATCACCGGCATTTCCGGTTCCGGCAAGTCCGTCGCACTGAACGTCCTCGAAGATGCGGGGTACTACTGCGTGGACAACCTGCCGGCGCAGTTCATCCCGGAACTGGCCCGCTACCTCTCCAGCCAGGGCTATACGCACCTGGGCATTGCCACCGACATCCGCAGCCGCGAGTCGCTCGACCAGTTGCCCGATACCGTGCGCACGCTCGCCGGCGAGCACCAGGTCGAGGTGCTGTTCCTGACGGCCAGCACGGACGCGCTGGTGCAACGCTACTCCGAGACGCGCCGGCGCCATCCGCTGTCGATCCGCACCGATGGTGGCGTGGCAAGCCCCGGCGGCGAGCCCGCCTTCAACGACACCGCGCTGATGGAAGCGATCGAGATGGAGCGCGAGCTGCTGAGCCCGCTGGCCGAGGCCGCGCACCGCATCGATACCAGCAATGTGCGCACCAATACGCTGCGCAGCTGGATCAAGGAGCTGATCCGCAACGACAGCGAGCGCCTGACGCTGCTGTTCGAATCCTTCGGCTTCAAGCACGGCGTGCCCAGCGACGCCGACATGGTGTTCGACGTGCGCTCGCTGCCCAACCCCTATTACGACCTGGTGCTGCGCCCGCTGACGGGGCGCGACACGCCGGTGATCGATTTCCTGCAGGCGCAGCCGATGGTGCTGGCGATGGCCGAGGATATCCGCGCCTATGTGGAAAAGTGGCTGCCAAGCTTCATCGCCGACAACCGCAGCTACCTGACCGTCGCCATCGGCTGTACCGGCGGCCAGCATCGCTCGGTCTATATTGCGGAAAGGCTCGCCAACTATTTCCGCGCGCATGGTAATGTGCTGGTGAGACACCGAGAGCTCGCGCCGGCGGGCTGACGCCAAGCGCGCGTGCCTGGGGGCACCGGCGGCGTACGGTCCGGCGGCGCGCCGTTGCTGCATTCTGGCATCCCACTGCATCCCCTTATGCACGCTGGCACCGCATGTCTTCCACCGACCTCTACCGCCCCACCTCGTCCGCCGGGTCCGACCCCGAGCCGCAGACGCTAGACAACCTCCCGCTGTTCCCGCTGCACACCGTGCTCTTTCCCGGTGGCCGGCTGCCGTTGCGCGTGTTCGAGGCGCGCTACGTCGACATGGTGCGCAACTGCCTGCGCGACGGCACGCCGTTCGGCGCCTGCCTGATCGAGAGCGGCGAAGAAGTGGCGCGGCCAGGCAAGGCGACCGTGCCGGAGTCCGTGGGCTGCCTGGCCGAAATCGTCGATTGCAACATGGAGCAGCTGGGCGTGCTGCTGATCCGCGCGCGCGGGCGCGAGCGTTTCCAGATCATCAGCCACGAGACCCGCGACGACGGCCTGCTGGTGGCGCGTGCGCAGGTGCTGCCCGCCGACATCATCGACTGCAAGCTCGAGCTGCTGGGCGAATGCCTGGACGCGCTGCGCCGCATCGTGACGCGGCTGCATGCCGAGCAGCCCGACCGGATGCCGTTCGATGAGCCTTACCTGTGGGACGATCCCAGCTGGGTCGCCAACCGGCTGTGCGAACTGCTGCCGGTGCCGCTGAAGGCCAAGCAGATGCTGATGGCGCTGCCTGACGCGGGCATGCGCATCGAGATCGTGCACCGCTACATGCGGCAGAACCACATCGTCTGAGCGGCGCCGGGGCCGGCTTCAGAACAGGCCGCCGCGGGCCTGGTCTTCCAGCAGCCTGCGCACCGGCGCGGGCGTGCCCAGCGCATCGAGATCGTCGAGCGAGAGCCAGCGCTGTGCCGCTTCCGTGGCGCTGTCCTGCGCCATCAGCTCACCTGACCCCACATCGACGCGAATCGCGCGGATCAACAGGCGGAAGTGCGTGAAGACGTGGGTCAGTTCGCCCGCCATCGCGGCGCGCACGGGTGCGCCATAGGCGCGGGCGTAGTCGAGCGCGGCGGCTTCGGCGGCTTCCGCATCGAAGGGCACGGTGTCGACCGGCATCTCGGGCAGGCTCCACAGGCCGCCCCAGATGCCGCTGCCGGGGCGCAGCCGCAACAGCACTTCACGCTCGCGCCGCACCATCAGCATCACCGTGCTGCGCTCGGGGATCGCGGCGCGCGGCTTTGGCGTGGGCAGCACGCCGGTCAACCCTTCGCGGCGCGCCACGCAGTCGGCGGACAGCGGGCACGCGCCGGCATCGGCCAGGCATGCCGGCTTGCCGCGCGAGCAAACCGTCGCGCCGAGGTCCATCAGCCCTTGCGTATAGGCGACCATGTCTTCGGCCTGGCGCGTGCCCGCTGCGGGCAGCGCGATCTCGGCCAGCTGCCACATGCGCGTTTCCACCGCGCGCTCGCCCGGGTGGCCATGGATGCCGAAGCAGCGCGCAAACACGCGCTTGACGTTGCCGTCGAGAATCGGCGAGCGTACGCCGGCGCTGAAGGCAGCGATCGCCGCCGCGGTCGAGCGGCCGATGCCGGGCAGCGTCGCCAGTACCGCGGGATCGGTCGGGAAAACGCCGCCGTGCTCGCTGACCACCTGCATGGCGCAGCGGTGCAGGTTGCGCGCGCGCGAGTAGTAGCCAAGGCCGGCCCAAAGGGCCATCACCTGGTCCGCGGGCGCGGCGGCCAGTGCATGCACCGTCGGCAATGTAGCGACAAAGCGCTGGAAATACTCGATCACCGCGCTGACCTGGGTCTGCTGCAGCATGATTTCCGACAGCCAGATGCGGTAGGCGTCGCGCGTGTTCTGCCACGGCAGGTCGTGCCGGCCGTGGCAGCGTTGCCAGTTGACGACCCGTGCGCCGAAATCGGGGGGCACCTGGATGTCGTCGGGGATGGGTGCGGTGGCTCGGGGGGCGGACTTGCGGGGCATGGGGTACGGCTTGTGGTGTGGGGCTGGTGTTGGGCCAGCAGCGTGCGAACGTGTCAAAAAAAGCGCCGCTGTACGCGGCGCTACATGATATACCGGCCCTGAAATACGCCTACCGCCAGCCGCTTCCCGTCACGCCACCGCCAGGCTCGCCTGCTCCGCCACACCCGCCGGCCGCAGCAGGCGTTGCGCAAACCCCTCGATCTTGCCGCTGCGCTCATCCAGCCCGTTCAGCACCTCCTCGAGCTCCGCGATACGGCTTTCCAGCGTATCGGTCGCTTCGTGGATGCGCTCGATCGAATCGACGCGCCGGCGCAACTGCTTCTGGTGCTCGCGCACCTGCGCCTCGAGCGGCGTCATCACCGATTTGAGCCACACCTCGATATCGCGATTCAGGTCGCGGAAGTTCTCCAGCACGCGGCTGGCCATGGTGCTGAATGCGTTCTGCACCAGTTGCGGCCGCGAGCGCGTCAGCATGCTGACCGTGCCGAAGTGCGCATGCACCAGCCGCAGCGTTTCCTGCAGCTCGGCCACGTAGCGCTCGGCGGTGAACTGCATCGGCGTGGGCAGCGTGAAGCCATGCTCGGCATTGAAGCGCCGGTACATGCTTTCGATCAGCTGGTGCAACTGCCCGATCTTGTTGTCGGCATCGGTCACCAGCGCGGTGAGCTGGGCGAACAGCGCATCCATGTCCTCGCGCAGGCCGCGCGAGAAGAAGCGCTCCTTCATCTGCTCGCGCGCGGTCCGCATGGTCCGGCGCACGTCGCGCAGCTGCAGGCTCTTGATGATGTCGGCGCTGTGGCGGCCGAACACCAGCCGCAGCGCCTGGAACTTGCTGATGCTCTGCTCGAACTCTTCCTTCTCGCCCTGCACGCGCATCAGCATGTGCTTGACCATCGCGTGGTTCTTGCCGCGCAGCCCGCGCAGCTCGAACAGTTGCTCGACGATATCGCGGCGGCGGCTCTGCAGCAGCTGCTGCGCGGCCCGCGCCATGTCCTGCGCCTGGCGGTGGACCTGATCGGAGACGATGTCGCGCCGCCGCGGGATCAGCTGGTCGGACAGCACATGCTCGAACTCCGGCAAGCCGCTGCGCGCCAGCAGCGCGTCGTCGTGCGTGACCTTTGCCACCAGGCCCTTCTGTGCCGACACGGGATAGACACGCGCCTGCTCGATGCCCAGCACCTGCGCCGTGCTCGAGACCTGCCGCCCGATCTCGCCGGCGATCTCGGCCGGCTGGCGCAGCGGGTCCCACAGCCCGTCGATCTTGTTGAGCACGGCCAGGCAGCCGCGCCGGTGGCCGGCGTCCACGTGGGTGCGCCACAGTTCCAGGTCGCTCTTGGTCACGCCGGCATCGGCGGCCAGCACGAACACCACCACATGCGCGTCAGGGATCAGGCGCAGCGTCAGCTCGGGCTCGGTGCCGATCGCGTTCAGCCCCGGCGTGTCCAGGATGACCAGCCCCTGGCGCAGCAGCGGATGCGGGAAATTGATCACCGCATGGCGCCAGCGGGATATCTCGACCATGCCCTCGGCATCGACCGCGTAGGCGGCGTCGGGGTCGCTCTCATGGTAGAGGCCCAGCGCCTCGGCTTGCTGCGGCGGCACGCGCACGGTCTGGACCACGTGCTGGAAGGCTTCGAGCATGCCCTCGGGCGAGGACGGATCCAGCGGCACCGTATGCCAGTGTGCCGACGGGCCGGCCTCGAGAAAATCCGCGGTCGAAGCGTCCTGGAGCCTGGTCTCGATCGGCAGCAGCCGGATGCAAGGCGGCTCGGCCTCGTCGTAGCGCAGCTCGGTCGGGCACATCGTGGTGCGGCCCGCCGACGACGGCAGGATGCGGCGCCCGTAGTCGGCGAAGAAGATCGCATTGATCAGTTCGCTCTTGCCGCGCGAGAACTCCGCAATGAAGGCGACCTTGAGCCGGTCGCTGCGCAGCACGTTCTGGATGCGCTGCACGCGGTCGTCGGCCTGCGCGTCGTACAGGTCGTGCTGCTGCAGCCACGACTGGAATTCGGCCAGGGACTGGAGGACCCCCGTTCTCCAGGCGCCGTATTGTTCGAATTGGTGGGCGAGCGTTGTCATGGAGCTGTTCGGCTGACTCGGTTTTTGCCTCGGGGCCGCCAGCGGAGGCGTGCCCGTGTTCCCGCACTGCCGGCCCGCCGCGACCCGGGCGAGCCAATCTGTTCCATTTTTGTAACTTTTTATAACTGCGCACACGATACAGGTTTCCACGGCGGTTTTGTGGAATTCGCGTCCCTTGTGAATGGCGTGCGGGCAGAGTGTTGCGCCGAGCCATCGACAATCGCCGCCGGCGCGCATTGTGCGCCACACGGCGCATCGTAATGGCGGCCACCGGTCAGTGCCGGCTCAGTGCCGGCTCAGTGCCGGCTCAGTGCTGGCTCAGTGCTGGCAGTTGGGGCAGTAGAAGGTGGAACGCTGGCCCTGCACGATCTGGCGCACGGGCGTGGCGCAGACCCGGCACGGCTGGCCGGCCCGGTCGTAGACAAAGCAATCGAGCTGGAAGTAGCCGCTGGCGCCGTCGCTGCCGACGAAATCGCGCAGCGTGCTGCCGCCGCGCTCGATCGCCTGCGCCAGGGTCTCGCGCACGGCCTGCGCCAGCCGGTCGCAACGCGCACGGCTGAGGCGGCCAGCCGGCGTGGTCGGGCGGATGCCGGCGCGGAACAGGCTTTCCGAAGCGTAGATGTTGCCGACCCCGACGACGATGCCGCCGGCCAGCAACACCGTCTTGATGGCGGCACTGCGGCCGCGCGTGTGGCGGTGCAGCCAGGCGCCGTCGAAGGCAGCATCGAAGGGCTCGATGCCGAGCGTGCGCAGCAGCGGGTGGGATGGCAGTTCGTGCTCGGGCAGCGTGGTCCACAGCACCGCGCCGAAGCGGCGCGGATCGCGAAAGCGCAGCACCAGCCGGCCCCCGGCGCCCTCCGCCGCCACTACACCCTCTGCACCAGCGGCCAGCACCATGTCCAGGTGGTCGTGGGCGCCGGGTGGCGGCGCCTGCGGCAACACCCTGAGCGTGCCGGTCATGCCGAGATGCACCAGCAGCCAGCCGGCCGGTTCGGCGGGATCGTCGCTGACACACTCGAGCAGCAGGTATTTGCCGCGGCGTTCGATCCGGCGCACCACGCGCTGCGCCAGGCGGGCTTCGAGGTCCGGCTCGACCGGCCAGCGCAACCCGCGGTGGCGCACCGTCACCGCTTCAATGCGCCGTCCCACCACATGCGGCAGCAAGCCGCGCCGGGTCACTTCGACCTCGGGCAATTCAGGCATCGAACCTCTCCGTTGGTTAGCGCTCCAAACTCCTGCCGGCCTTGCTGGCCATGGGCCGGCGCGCCAAGCAGCGCATTGTAGCGGCAGGCTACAATGCCTTTATCCATTCCTTCGCCAGCGCGCGCCCGGAGCACTCGATACATGTCGGACCTGAAGTTGGACCTGACGCCGGACCTGATGCCGGACGCCACATTGCAAGCCTCCCAGTGCGGCATCCCCGTGCACGAGGGCGCATTTTCGCGCACGGCAGGCGCCGCGGGAGCCTTTGCCAGAACCCGCCGCCACGCACGTGCGCTGGGCGCCGCGGCACTGCTCGCGCTGGCCGGCGCCGCGCATGCGGCACCTCCGGCCGGCGACGTGCCGCTGCCGCAGCTTGCGCAGATGCAGATCGCCGCCTCCGATGACGCGCGCCCCGCCAGCAGCACCGCCAAGCCGGCACGCAGCCCGCTGCCGTCGCTGGAACTGACCGACGACATCGTCTATATGGTGCTGGCGGCCGAGATTTCCATGCAGCGCGGCCTGGTCGGGCCGGCCTACCGCACCTACCTCGAACTGGCGCGGCAGACCCGCGACCCGCGCTTCGCGCAGCGCGCCACCGAGATCGCCTTCAACGCGCGCATCCCGCAGCAGGCGTTGGATGCGGCCCGGCTGTGGCGTGAAATCTCGCCCAATTCGCCCGCCGCCGCGCAGGTCCTGTCGACGCTGCTGGTGCTGAACGGACGCTGGGACGATGCCCGCCCGCTGCTGCAGCAGCAGCTCGCCGCCGTACCCGCCAGCCACCGCGGCGACGCCATCCTGCAGATGCAGCAGCAGCTGTCGCGCACCAGCGATCCCGCCGGCGCGGCCACGTTGCTGCAGGAACTGACGCGCAACGATACGAAACTGCCGGAAACCCACCTGGCGCTGGCGCGCGCGCGCGAAATCGCCGGCGACGTGCCGGGCGCGATCGCCGCGCTGGACCAGGCACTGAAGCTGCGCCCGGGCTTTGAGGCCGCCGCGCTGATGGCCGCCGAGCTGCGCGCCGAAAAGGAGCCCGACGAAGCCGTCGCCATCCTGAAGCGCTTCCTTGACAAGTCGCCCGAATCGGTCAACGGCCATATCACGCTGGCGCGCCTGTACCTGCTGCGCAACGACATGCAGGCGGCACGGCAGGAGTTCGAGACCTTGCGCAAGGTGGCGCCCGCCGATCCGCGCGTGCCACTGGCGCTGGGGCTCACGAGCCTGCAGGCCAAGAACTACAGCGAAGCCGAGCAATACCTGCAGGAGTACCTGCAGCTGGTCGAGAAGCAACCCACGGCCAATCCCGACATCGCCTACCAGTACCTGGCGCAGATTGCCGAAGAACGTAAGGACTATGCCGGCGCGATCCAGTGGCTGGACCGCATCGAGGACATCCGCCTGGCGCCCGCGGCCACCGCCAAGCGCGCGCAGCTGCTGGCACGCCTGGGCAAGCTCGACGATGCGCAGGCACTGTTCGGCGAGATGCTTGCCGATGCCGAGGAAATCCCCGACCCGGGCCAGCGCGCGCAGCGCGTCATGGCGATCCGCCAGGCCGAGGTCGCGACGCTGATGGAGACCAAGGCTTACGACCGAGCACGCAAGCTGCTCGACGACCGCGTCGCCGCCGAGCCCGACAACGCCGACTGGATCTACGAGCTGGCCATGCTCGACGAGCGCCAGAAGCGCTACGACAGCATGGAAAAGGGCCTGCGCCGCGTGATCGCGCTGCAGCCGCAGCAGAAGCAGGGCTACAACGCGCTCGGCTACTCGCTCGCCGACCGCAACGAACGCCTGCCCGAAGCGCGCAGCCTGCTGGAACGCGCCTCCGAGCTGGGCCCGGACGATCCCTACATCATGGACAGCCTGGCCTGGGTCAAATTCCGCATGGGCGAGCTGCGCCCCGCAGCGGACCTGCTGCGCAACGCCTACTCCAAGGCGCCCGAGGCCGAGATCGGCGCGCACCTGGGCGAGGTGCTGTGGCAGCTCGGCGAGCACGAGGAAGCGCGCAAGACCTGGACCGAGGCCATGCGCATCGACCCCGAGAACGAAACCCTGGTCGATACGCTGCGCAGGTACAAGTTCGACGTGCAGCTGGCCAAGTAACCAACCTCCTGATCCCGTGCCCCCGCTTGCCGCGCGCTTGCGTTGCCAGGCGCGGCACGGGATTTCCGTCAGTCCGGCGGCCGCCGCCGCGCGCCGCCGCTCCACGACCATGCCCATGAATCGAACCAGACGCCTGGCACTGCTTTGCCTGGGCGCCCCATTGCTGTTGCAGGCGTGCGCCAGCGTGGCACCGTCGCGCGGCTTCGATGCCGGCGAATCCAGCGCAAGCCGGCAATACACCGGCCGCTTCTCGGCCAACTACCAGCGCTACGGCCGCGACGAAGGCGTGACCGGCAGCTTCCGCTGGGAAGAGCAAGGCCGCAACGTGCGGCTCGACCTGGTCTCGCCGCTGGGCCAGACGCTGGCAGTGGTCACCGCCACGCCGTCCGGCGCCACGCTGGACCTGCCCAACCAGCCGCCGCGCAACGCGCCCGAGGTCGACACGCTGATGGAAGACGCGCTCGGCTTCGCGCTGCCGGTGGCCGGCATGCGCGACTGGCTGCATGGCCGCGCCGCGCAGGGATCGCCCGCGCGCGCCACGCGCGACGAGCAGGGGCGCCTGTCGACGCTGGCGCAGAACGGCTGGACCGTGCGCTACGTCGCGTGGCAGGACACGCAGCCCGCAAGCACCGCCGCGGCGCTGCCGCGCCGCATCGACCTCGCGCGCGACTCCGGCAGCAATCCGCTGTCGGTGCGGCTCGTCATCGATCCCCAGACGCCATGACCCCTGACCGGACCCCGGCACTGCCGCCACCCGAACTGCGCGACTGTCCCGCGCCCGCGAAACTCAACCTGTTCCTGCACGTGACCGGGCGCCGCGCCGACGGCTACCACACGCTGCAGACCGTGTTCCAGCTGGTCGACTGGAGCGACACGCTGCATTTCCGCCGGCGCGACGATGGCATCGTGGCGCGCATCACCGACGTGCCCGGCGTGCCCGCCGACAGCGACCTGGTCGTGCGCGCCGCGCGCGCGTTGCAGGCTGCCACGGGCACCCCCTTCGGCGCCGACATCGAGATCGACAAGGTGCTGCCGATGGGCGGCGGCATCGGCGGCGGCTCGTCGGATGCCGCGACCACGCTGCTGGCGCTGAACCACCTCTGGGGCCTGGGCCTGTCGCGCGAGGAGCTGATGCGCATCGGCCTGGCGCTGGGTGCGGACGTGCCGGTGTTTGTGTTCGGCCAGAACGCATTCGCCGAGGGCGTGGGCGAGCAGCTGACCGCGGTGAAGCTGCCCGAAAGCTGGTTCGTGGTCATCCATCCGAAACAGCATGTGCCGACGTCTGAAATTTTTTCGGACCAGCGCTTGACAAGGGATACGCCCATCTCCATAATTGCGGTCTTCGCTGCTCGCACAAACAAATTCGATTTCGGTCGCAACGACCTGGAACCGATAGCAACAGCGAAGTTCGGCGAAGTCGCCCGAGCCCTGGAATGGCTGAAGCAATACAATCAGCATGCCAGGATGACCGGATCCGGAGCCTGCGTGTTTGCGCGTTTTCCTGACGCAAAGACAGCGCAGCAGGTTTTGGAAAGGTTGCCTCCCGAATGGGATGGCAGATGTGTGAGGAGTCTGGCACATCACCCGCTCGCAGCGCTCGCATAGCAAGTTATCGTTCGGCGCGGTACGGCAGTTTGGTACCACGAAGAACGGCCCGGTTGTGTAGGGGAGTCGCCAAGTTGGTCAAGGCACCGGATTTTGATTCCGGCATTCGAAGGTTCGAATCCTTCTTCCCCTGCCATTACTTCCTATAGTGTCCTAACGGAACACGATATCTTCCAAGTCACCGGCTTCGCCGGTGACACCAAGCTCCCCCAGCAGCAAGACAGGTGCCCCGAATGAGCAGCGACGGCTTGATGGTATTTACCGGCAACGCCAACCCCAAACTCGCGGAGGCTGTCGTACAGCACCTCGGCATTCCGCTAGGCAAGGCCCAGGTTGGCCGTTTCTCCGACGGTGAAGTCCAGGTTGAAATCCAGGAAAACGTTCGCGGCAAGCACGTCATCGTGCTGCAGTCCACCTGCGCGCCGACCAACGACAACCTGATGGAACTGATGGTGATGGTCGACGCGCTCAAGCGCGCCTCGGCACGCAGCATCACCGCCGCCATGCCCTACTTCGGCTATGCCCGCCAGGACCGCCGCCCGCGTTCGGCGCGCGTGGCAATCTCGGCCAAGGTCGTGGCCAACATGCTGGAAGTCGCCGGCGTCGAGCGCGTGCTGACGATGGACCTGCATGCCGACCAGATCCAGGGCTTCTTCGATATCCCCGTGGACAACATCTACGCATCGCCGGTACTGCTGGGCGACCTGCGCGAGAAGAACTATGGCGACCTGCTGGTGGTCTCGCCTGACGTCGGCGGCGTGGTCCGTGCGCGTGCGCTGGCCAAGGAACTGAACTGCGACCTGGCGATCATCGACAAGCGCCGTCCCAAGGCCAACGTGGCCGAGGTGATGAACATCATCGGTGAAGTCGAAGGCCGCAACTGCGTCATCATGGATGACATGATCGACACCGGCGGCACGCTGTGCAAGGCCGCCCAGGTGCTGAAGGAGCGTGGCGCGCTGAAGGTGTTTGCGTACTGTACGCACCCGGTGCTGTCCGGCGGCGCCGCTGCCCGCATCGCCGATTCGTCGCTGGACGAAGTGGTGGTGTGCGACACCATCCCGCTGTCGGAAGAAGCGGCCAAGTGCGGCAAGATCCGCCAGCTCTCGACCGCCCCGCTGCTGGCCGAGACCTTTACCCGCATCGTCAAGGGCGACTCGATCATGTCGCTGTTTGCGGGTTCCTGATAGAATTTAATGCTTTGCTGCGTTGGCAGCCGTTTTGCGGCGGCCAGCGTGACTTGATCGGCGCTGATTGTGTTTTTCACGCCGCAACGAGGCTGTCTGGTCGCGGACGGCCTTCTTTACTTTTGGAGTCATCATGAAAGTTGTCGCTTTCGAGCGTAGCGTACAGGGTACGGGTGCGAGCCGCCGCCTGCGCAATTCGGGCAAGACCCCCGGCATCATCTACGGCGGCGCCGCCGAGCCGAAGATGATCGAACTGGATCACAACGCGCTGTGGCACGCCCTGAAGAAGGAAGCGTTCCACTCGTCGATCCTGGACCTGGAAGTCGCTGGCAAGTCGGAAAAGGCCCTGCTGCGCGCATTCCAGATGCACCCGTTCAAGCCGCTGGTGCTGCACGTCGATTTCCAGCGCGTGTCGGCCAACGACAAGATCCACGTCAAGGTGCCCCTGCACTTCATGAACCAGGAAACCGCTCCTGGCGTGAAGCTGGGCCACGGCCTGGTCAACCACATCGTCAACGACCTGGAAGTATCGTGCCTGCCGGCCGACCTGCCCGAGTTCATCGAAGTGGACGTCGGCGCGATGGAACTGGGCCAGACCCTGCACCTGGCCGACCTGAAGCTGCCGAAGGGCGTGACCGTCATCACCCACGGTGACGAGAACCCCGCCATCGCCAGCATCTCGCTGCCGGCTGGCGCCGCTTCGGCCGCCGAAGGCGCTGCCGAGGGCGAAGGCGAAACGCCGGCTGCCTGAGCTGCTGCTGCAGCGGGCGCGGCTTCCGGGCCGCGCCACTGAGAAAACCGCCGCCCTTCGCGGCGGTTTTTTTTCGACCCCGCCGAACCGGCACCTGGCTGGATTTTCGGTATCCTTGGCGCCTGTGGCGCAGTCCTGCGCGCCAACGACTCAGTCAATCGCATGATCAAGCTCATCGTCGGCCTCGGCAATCCCGGTGCGGAATACGAGGCCACCCGGCACAACGCCGGCTTCTGGCTGGTGGACCAGCTTGCCCGCATGGGCGGCGCCACGCTGCGCGTGGAAGGCCGCTTTCACGGGCTGGCCGCGCGCGCGCGGCTGTGGGACCAGGACATCTGGCTGCTCAAGCCCTCGACCTTCATGAACCGCTCGGGGCTGGCCGTGGTCTCGCTGGCACGCTTCTACAAGATCCTGCCCGACGAGATCGTCGTCGCCCATGACGAGATGGACCTGCCGTCCGGCACCGTCAAGCTCAAGCGTGGCGGCGGCGCGGGCGGCCACAATGGCCTCAAGGACATCTCGGCCCACCTGACCACGCAAGACTACTGGCGGCTGCGCATCGGCGTTGGCCATCCGCGCAATGCGCCTGGCGGCGCCGGCGCTGGCCGCGAGGACGTAGTCAACTTCGTGCTCAAGCCGCCGCGCAAAGAGGAGCAGGAGGCGATCGACGCGGCCATCGACCGCAGCATCGATCCGCTGGGGCTGCTGGCGCGCGGCGATGCCGAACGCGCGATGGCGCAGCTGCACACCACTCGCTGAAGGCGGGCAGCGCAGGCACATTCCTGCGACATCCATGTGACACGGGCCGCACACGCGGCCCGTTTGTCGTTGGCGCGCTGCAACTCTTATGTTGCAGACAAGCTGTCATCAAACTTCCATAGGCAGTCCCTACATTGCGGGGTTTCCACCGCGCCGGCATCACATCGTAGCCGGCGCGCATGACAAACCCGCAAGAGAGGAAAGCCCATGTCGTACCTGACCGACGAAGCGCGCGCCGCCGGCCGTGCTGCCAAGCCTGACGTTGACGTTCCCGGCCAGCGGCTGGAAGACATCGTTGCGGCCAATCCGGCCCGCCGCCGTGTGCTGCGCGGCGGCGTGGGCCTGTCGCTGTTCTCCGCCTTCGGCAGCGGCCTGCTGGCCGCCTGCGGCGGCGGCGACGATCCCGCGCCGGCGCCCGCACCGGCCCCCGCTCCGGCGCCGGCCCCCGGTCCGGCACCTGGCGCGGTCACGCCGAGCTATGAGGTCACCTTCGAGCCGGTCGCCAAGTCGACCGCCGACGCGGTGGTCGTGCCGAACGGCTACAGCGTCGACGTGCTGTTCTCCGCCGGCGATCCGGTCGAGGCGGGCGCCACCGGCTATGCCGGCGCGTTCCAGTCGTCGGCCGAAACCGAGCGCCAGGCCGGCGGCAACCACGACGGCATGCACTTCTTCGCGCTGTCGGGTGTCGATCCGCAGAAGGGCGGCTTGCTCGCCATCAACCACGAACTGCCGGACTACAACATCCTGTTCGCCGGCGGCACCTACAGCGCAGGCACCGCCACGCCGGAGCAGAAGCGCATCGCGCTGTCGGCGGTCGGCATCTCGGTGATCGAGGTCGAACTGGCTGCCAGCGGCAAGTGGCAGGTCAAGCGCGACTCGATCTACAACAAGCGCTACACCGGCAACACGCTGTACCGCGTGGGTGGTCCGGCCGCTCCGGTGGTGGGCCCGACCGTGGTTGGCATGCTGAACAACTGCTCAAGCGGGTACACGCCCTGGGGCACCTACCTGACCTGCGAAGAAAGCACGGACAACTACCTGGATCCGATCCAGGACGAGAAGGGCTACGGCTGGGTCGTCGAGATCGACCCGTACGGCACGCTGGGCGCGCCGGCCAAGCGCACCGCGATGGGCCGCTTCGACCATGAGAACGTTGCCTTCATGACCGACGCCGGCAACAACGTGGCCTTCTACATGGGCGACGACGGCACGCCGGGCTGCATCTACAAGTTCATCCCGAGCAAGGCGTTCGACCCCAACGATCGCGCCGCCAACGCCAACCTGCTGGACAGCGGCACGCTGTACGTGGCGAAGTTCAACGCCGACGGCAGCGGGCAGTGGATCGAGCTGACGCAAGGCAAGAACGGCCTGACCGTCGGCGCCTCGGATCCGGGCAACTGGACCCAGTTCGCCACCGCACCGGCACCGACCACGGTCGACTTCGCCACGCAGGCCGACGTGCTGGTCAACACCAAGGCGGCCGCGCGCGTGGCCGGCGGCACGCTGATGGACCGCCCGGAATGGATCACGGTCGGCCTGGACAAGACCGTCTACTGCACGCTGACCAACAACAGCGGCCGCCAGCAAACCGACGCCGCCAACCCGCGCGTGCAGAACCTGCACGGCCACATCGTCCAGTGGAAGGAAGCCGGCGACTCGCCGCTGGCCACCACCTTCACCTGGAGCATCCTGCTGCAGGCCGGCGACCCGTCGCTGGCCACGGACAACCTGAAGGGCAACATCAACGGCGATACGTTCTCGAGCCCGGACGGCCTGCGCGTGGACCCGAAGGGCCGCCTGTGGGTGCAGACCGACTCGAGCACCAGCTCGACCTACACCAACACCTTCGGCAACAACAGCATGTACTACATCTCGCCGACGGGGCAGTCGAAGCGCTTCCTGGTGGGACCGAAGGGTTGCGAGATCACCGGCATCGCCTACACGCCGGACCTGACCACCTGCTTCATCAACATCCAGCACCCGACCGGCCAGTGGCCGGACGCCGCCAAGCCGCCGCGCTCGTCGACCATCGTCGTGCGCCGCACGGATGGCAAGCCGATGGGTGCGTGACCGCGCAGTACCGTGTAGTGCCGTAGTACCGTAGTAACTGGGGAAAAGTTAAGCCCCCGCCACCTTGCGGTGACGGGGGCTTTTTTTACCTCTGAGTGCAGTGCGACTTGGTGCGGCGTGGTGCGAAGCGGTGCGGGCCGACGGCCAGCCGATCAGGTAGCGTGCTTGGCCGCGGTCAGCAGCCGGTAGCGCTGCATCAGCACCTCTTGCGACTCCACCCGGTTCGGATCCTTGGGGATGCAGGCGACCGGGCAGACCTGCTGGCATTGCGGCTCGTCGAAGTGTCCTACGCACTCGGTGCACTTGTTGGGGTCGATTTCATAGATCTCGGGCCCCATCGAAATGGCTTCGTTCGGGCACTCGGGTTCACAAACGTCGCAGTTGATGCAGTCGTCGGTGATCATCAGCGCCATGGTGTTTCCTTCCTGCGGACACGCCCGCGCCCGACTGGCCGCGGTCTGACGTGTCTGAAGCCGTATTTTATTCCGGTTTGGCGATTTTCTCTTGCAGCCAGCGTTCCACCGACGGGAACACGAACTTGCTGACATCGCCGCCCAGCACCGCGATCTCGCGCACGAAGGTGCCGGAGATGAACTGGTACTGGTCCGACGGGGTCAGGAACATGGTTTCCACGTCGGGCAGCAGGTAGCGGTTCATGCCCGCCATCTGGAATTCGTACTCGAAGTCGGACACCGCGCGCAGGCCGCGCACTATCACGCGCGCATTGTTCTTGCGCACGAAGTCCTTGAGCAGCCCGGCGAATCCTTCCACGCGGACGTTGGGATAGTGCCCGAGCACTTCGCGGGCAATGCCGATGCGCTCGTCGAGCGAAAAGAACGGGCGCTTGTTGGGGCTGTGCGCCACGCCGACCACCAGTTCGTCGAAGATGTTCGACGCACGGCGGACTAGATCCTCGTGTCCCCGGGTCATTGGATCGAAGGTGCCGGGATAGACCGCGATGACCATACTTCCTCCTTGATCTGCCCGCTGCCGGCCGTTGTGGCCGCCTCGTTCGCCGGCCGGACCGGCGCGGGTGCTGCGTCGCGAGCGTTGTGACAGCGGCGTAGTGTAACCCTAAATGCGCCACTTGGAAGGCGGGCGGCACACCGTTTTGCGGCACTGCACCCAAGAATCCGTTCCGCAATCGGAAAGGTGCCCTTAGCACATGGCGAAACTGGAGCTTCGCGCAATCCCGGAGCAGGCCGTCAACCGGCGCCGTTGCCGTGCTGTGGGTGCTGGCGGTGCTGGCGGTGCTGCAGCAGATGGAAATGCACCGCGCCGGCGCGCGCATGGCGCACGATCTCAAGCGATGCCGGGACCGGGGCGTCGACGCCGGTCAGCGCATGGTCGGTTTCGACATAGACGGCGCCACCGGGCCGCAGCAGCCGCGCGGCATGCTCCAGCGACGGGCCGATCCAGTCCTCGGCAAAGGGCGGGTCCAGGAACACCACGTCGAAGCTGCCGTCGGGCAGCTGCGCCGCGACCGTAAAGGCATCGCCCTGCACGACGCGCACCTGGCTGGCATCGAGCCGGTACTGGTTGTCGCGCAGCTGCCTGGCTGCGCGCGGGTTGAATTCCACCAGCGTTACTGCAGCCGCGCCGCGGGAGGCGGCTTCGAAGCCGAGCGCGCCGGAGCCGGCGAACAGGTCCAGGCAGGCTAGCCCCGACAGGTCCTGGCCGAGCCAGTTGAACAGGGTTTCGCGCACGCGGTCGGGCGTCGGGCGCAAACCCTGAGCGTCGGGCACCGGCAGCAGCGTACGCTTCCAGCGCCCGCCGATGATGCGGACCTGGGACGGCGCCTGGCGCGGCACCGGGCGCGGAGGGGCTGCGGGAGAACGTCCGCCGGCGGCAGCGGCCGGCGCGGAGGAAGGAGTACGCCCGCCGGGAGCGGGCGAAGGCAATCGGGAACGCGAATTCATCCCGTGATTGTAGAGCCTGCGGGACGGTTCGCCGCAGCCACGCGTGAGGCCGCGCGCATAGGCGGACCCGCGCGTTGAGGCGCCTGCATCACTTTCGCGAGGCGGTCGGCGCGCTTCCCACCGGGCCGCCGACGATCACCGTGGCCATGCCGTCCGGGCGCACATGGCGCTGGAAGGCCGCCCTGACCTGCTCGCGGGTGACCTTGCCGACCTGCGCGGTCCAGGTGTCAAGATAGTCCAGCGGCAGTCCGTACCAGCCGATATTGGCAACGTTCGTCAGCAGCTTGCGGTTGTTGTCGATGCGCAGCGGGAAGCCATTGATCAGGTTGTCCTTGGCCGCGCGCAGTTCCTTGTCGGTCGGCCCTTCCGCGACAAAGCGCGCCAGCACCTGGCGCACCAATGCCAGCGCTTCATCGGTCTGCGCCTTCTTGGTCTGCAGGCTGATGCCGAACGGCCCCGGCTGTTTCGACGGCGCGAAATAGCTGTCGACACCGTAGGTCAGTCCGCGCTTCTCGCGCACCTCGTCGGTCAGGCGCGAACTGAAACCGCCGCCGCCAAGCACGTAGTTGCCCACCAGCAGCGCGAAGTAGTCAGGGTCGCCGCGCGCGATCGACGGCTGGCCGATGGCCACGCTCGATTGCTGCGCCGGATGCGGCAGGCGCTGCTCGCTGGCCGGGATGTTGAGCTTGACCTGCGGCAGCGCCGGGGCGGCACTGCCCTGCGGCAGCCCGCTCGTAAGCCGCTCGGCAAGGGCTTCGGCCTGCTTGCGGTCGATGGCGCCGATCAGCGTCACCACCGCGCGCTGCGCGCCGTAGTTGTCGCGCCAGAATCTGGCGATGTCATCGCGCGTGATCGACTGCACGCTCTCCGGCGTAGCCGCGATGCCGTAGGGATGGTCCGGGTACATGGCCCTGGACAGCGCCTTGTCGGCAATCACCCCCGGCTTGGTGTCGGCCTCGCGGATGGCGGTGATCAGGCGCTGCTTCTCGCGCCCGACCACGGCGTCCGGGTAGGTCGGCGCCTTGATCAGCTGCGCGGCCAGCGCCACCGACTGGTCCAGCTCGGGTTGCGCGGTCAGCGTGCGCAGCCCGATGCCGCCGCGGTCGCCGCCCGCCGCGCCGCCGAAAGCCGCTCCGGTATCGGCAAAGGCGTCGGCAATCTGCGCCTCGTCACGGGCCGGCTGGCCGTCCTGTGCGCCCGCGCCCTTGTCCAGCAGCGCCGCCGTCAGAGTCGCCAGGCCGGCCTTGCCGGGCGGGTCATAGCGGCTGCCGGCATCGAAGTCGATATTGACGTCGAGCATCGGGATCGACGGGCTGTGGACAAAGTACACGCGCGCGCCGGTGGATGCGGTCCAGTGCTCGATCGGGATCGCGGCCTGGGCCAGCTGCGCGGCCAGCAGCATGGCGGCGCCGAGCGCCGCGCCGGCCAGCATGCGCAGCGTGCGGGGCCGCGCATTGAATGAAGTGGCGGACTGGGACATGGTCGTTCCTCAGTGGCGCAGGCCCGACGGGGCCTGGGTCTTGGGCTTGTTCGGATCGATCGGCTGCGGCACCAGCGTGGCCACGGTCAGGTTATCGTCGTTGAAATACTTCGAGGCGACTGCCTGCACCTGCGCCGGCGTGACGGCCTTGATCTTGTCGAGCATACGGTCGATCTGGCGCCACGAGAGATCAGAAATCTCGGATACGCCGATCTCCATGCCTTGCCCGAACACCGAATCGCGCTTGTAGATCTGCCCGGCCACCACCTGCGCCTTGACCCGCTTGAGCTCTTCCGGCGAGACCCCTTCCTTGGCAATGCGCTGGATCTCGGCGCGCAGGGCGCGCTCGATCTCGTCGGTGCTGTGGCCGGCCGCGGGCGTGCCGTCGAGGACGAACAGCGACTCGCCGCGGTTGATGCTGTCGTAGCCGACGTTGACGTCGTCGGCCAGGCGCTGCTCGCGCACCAGTTCGCGCGTCAGGCGGGCATTGTCGTAGCCGTTGAGCACGGCCGCCAGGACTTCCAGCGCGTACGGGTCGACGTCCTTCTCGACATCGCGCAGCCTCGGCACCTTGTATGCCATCACCATGTACTGGTTCTCGGCCGGTGCCTTGACCCAGATGCGCTTGATGCCCTTCTGCTCCGGCTCTTCCTGGTCCTTGCGCAGCGGCAGCGTGCGCGGCTTGAGCTTGCCGTAGTAGCGCTCGGCGAGCGCGCGCACTTCCTCGGCCTTGACGTCGCCGGTGACGATCACCATCGCGTTGTTCGGCACGTACCACTGGCGGTACCAGTCCTTGACGTCCTCGACCCGCATATTGACCAGGTCGTCCATCCAGCCGATCACCGGATGGCGATACGCCGCCGCGGTATAGACGGTGGCGAGCAGTTGCTCATAGACGGTGCCGCGCGACGAGTCGTCGGTGCGCAGGCGGCGCTCTTCCATCACCACCTTCATCTCGCGGTCGAACTCGTCCTTTTTGATGATGAGGTTGGCCATGCGGTCGGCCTCCAGCTCCATCATCTTCGGCAGGTACTGCTTGCCGATCTGCTGGTAGTACATGGTGAAGTCGCGGTTGGTCAGGGCGTTCTCGCGCCCGCCCAGTGCCGCCACCTGCTTGGAGAACTCGCCCACGCCGACCTTGGGCGTGCCCTTGAACATCATGTGCTCGAGCATGTGGGCCACGCCCGTGGTGCCGCTGACCTCATCGATGCCGCCGACGCGGTACCAGATCTGGTGCGCCACCGTGGGCGCCCGGTGGTCTTCCTTGACGATCAGCCGCAGGCCGTTGGAGAGCCGGTATTCGGTGGTGCCATGCGCGGTGGCGCCGACGGGCGCGGTCTGCGCGGAAGGCATCGGCGATCCGACCACGCCTTGGGCGCCGGCCGGCAATGACCAGGGGAGCAGGCCGAGCAGCAACGCCGGGACGATGCGCCGCGCCAGGCGCGCGGCGCCGGCTGGAAGTGCTGAGGAGGTAGGCTGGGAATGCCGTTGGATGCGTGCTTGGGCACCTTCGGCGCCCGCCGCGGTCAGGACAGCGCAATGGTTCATGCGACCCCGTCTGCTAGAATTTTGCCGATCGATCCGCGCGGGCGGCATGCGCGCGCGGATCAGCCATGTAGCGAACTGATGTAGCGAACTATACGCAATCGCCGGCCGGGACCACAACGGGTTCTCCCCGACCTTCGCGATGTCAGCGTAAGCCCTTGATTATTAACCGGTCGCCTGCCGGCAGTGTGCCACCAGGGTAGCGGCCCCGGTATTGACTCCATTCCCCAATGTTTAGTTTCTGGAAGAAGCGCAAGGCCGAGCCCGCGTCCGTCGAGACGCCAGCGCCGGCACCCGCGCCGCTAGAGGCGCCCGCGCCCACCCCCACGCCTGCCCCGGTCCCTACCCCGGCTCCGGTCCCGACGCCGACACCAGTCCCCGCCCAGGTCCCGCCCCCGGCGCCGGCCCCCGTGGCCGTGTCCCAGGCCGCGCCCGAGGCCGCCACCATCGAAACGCTTGAACTGGTCCCCCCGCCCGCCACCAGCGCCGAAGCCCGGCAAGGATGGATGCAGCGGCTGCGTACCGGCCTGTCCAAGACCAGCCGCAACATCGGCACGCTGTTCGTCGGCGTCAAGGTCGACGAGGCGCTGTTCGAGGAGCTGGAGACCGCGCTGCTGATGGCCGACGCGGGCGTGGAAGCCACCGAATATCTGCTCGCCGAGCTGCGCAAGCGGGTCAGGTCCGAGCGCATCGAATCGGCCGAAGGCGTCAAGGCCGCGCTCAAGACGCTTCTGACCGACCTGCTGCGCCCGCTGGAAAAGACCATGGCGCTGGGCCGCGAACAGCCGCTGGTGATGATGATCGCGGGCGTCAACGGCGCCGGCAAGACCACCAGCATCGGCAAGCTGTGCAAGCACTTCCAGCGCTACGACCAGAAGGTGCTGCTGGCCGCCGGCGATACCTTCCGCGCCGCCGCGCGCGAACAGCTGACGATCTGGGGCGAGCGCAACAACGTCACGGTGGTGGCGCAGGAAAGCGGCGACCCCGCCGCGGTGATCTTCGACGCGGTGAACGCGGCCAAGGCGCGCGGCATCGACATCGTGATGGCCGATACCGCCGGCCGCCTGCCGACGCAGCTGCACCTGATGGAAGAGCTGAAGAAGGTCAAGCGCGTCATCAGCAAGGCCATGCCGACCGCGCCGCATGAGGTGCTGCTGGTGATCGACGCCAATACCGGCCAGAACGCGCTGCAGCAAACCCGCGCCTTCGACGATGCGCTGGGGCTGACCGGCCTGGTCGTGACCAAGCTGGACGGGACAGCCAAGGGCGGCATCCTGGCGGCGATCGCGCGCCAGCGCCCGGTGCCGGTGTACTTCATCGGCGTGGGCGAGAAGGTGGAGGATCTGCAGCCGTTCAAGGCGGAGGAATTCGCCGAAGCGCTTCTGGGATAAGCATCCAGAACAACGCCGAAGCCAACGGTTTTGGGTGCTCCCAAGCCGCCCGTGCTAGCCTTAGCAAGGTGTTCTCCCTCTCCCCTCATGGGGAGAGGGTTGGGGTGTGGTCTAGCAAGGAACCACGTGACGCGAGGGCAGCGGTTTGAACCCACAGGCGTCAGCCGTTGAGACCCTCCAGCCCTCACCCCTGCCCCTCTCCCGCAAGCGGGAGAGGGGAGCAAACCCTCAGCACATCAAAGCAACACGCTCACTCCGCGTCCGGCTGCGCCTTCGGCTCCGCCTTCTGGAACGCCTCCATCGCCATGCACGCTTCGTAGATCCTCGCGATCGCCGGATAGCGGCTCACGTCGACATTGAAGCGCTGCGCATTGAACACCTGCGGCACCAGGCAGATATCGGCCAGCGTCGGCGTATCGCCAAGGCAGAAGCGCCCCGCCTTGCCGCCGCGCGCCAGGTTGGCCTGCAGCGACTCGAAGCCCAGCTCGATCCAGTGGCGGTACCACGCGTCCTTGACCTCGTCGGTCACACCCACCTTGTGCTTCAGGTACTTGAGCACGCGCAGGTTGTTCAGCGGATGGATCTCGCACGCGATTTCCTGCGCCAGCCCGCGCACATAGGCGCGGTCCAGCGCCGTGCCGGGTAGCAGCTTCGGCTCGGGATGGACTTCGTCCAGGTATTCGACGATGGCCAGCGATTGCTGCAGCACGTTGCCGTCGTCGGCCAGCGCCGGCACCAGGCCGTCAGGGTTCACCGCGCGGAATTCGGGCTTGAGCTGCTGGCCGCCGTCCTTGAGCAGGTGCACCGGCACGTATTCGTACGGCAGCCCCTTCAGTTCCAGCGCGATGCGCACGCGGAACGAGGCTGAGCTGCGGAAGTAGCTGTAGAGCTTGAGCATCGGATCAGACTACCTTGATGGTGAGGTCGCCCACGCCGCCGACGTGGCATTGCATGACATCGTCCTTGACCACCGGGCCCACGCCTTCAGGCGTACCGCTGAAGATCAGGTCGCCCGGCTGCAACTCGAACAGCCTGGACAGGTACGACACCATCTCCGGCACCGACCAGATCAGGTCCGACAGGTCGCCGCGCTGCTTCTCCACGCCGTTGACCGACAGCGTCACTTCGCCCTTCTGCGGATGGCCGATGGCCGAGACCGGCACGATCGGGCCGATCGGCGCCGACTTGTCGAAGGCCTTGCCGGTTTCCCAGGGGCGGCCGGTTTTCTTGGACTCGTTCTGCAGGTCGCGGCGGGTCATGTCCAGGCCCACGGCGTAGCCGAACACGTGCTGCGCGGCGCTTTCCACCGGGATGTCGCGCCCGCCCGTGCCGATCGCCACCACCAGCTCCACTTCATAGTGGCAGTTGCTGGTGCCCGGCGGGTACGGGAACGCCCCTTCGGTGCCGTCGGCGACGTAGCTGACCGCGTCGGCCGGCTTGCAGAAGAAGAACGGCGGTTCGCGGTCGGGGTCCGAGCCCATTTCGCGGGCATGGGCAGCATAGTTGCGGCCGACGCAGTACACGCGGCGGACCGGGAAGCTAGCGTCGCTGCCACGCACCGGCACCCCAACGGGGGCCGGCGGGGCGAACACGAATTCGGTCATGCATCTCTCCAGATTTTTTCTGATCGGTCCCGCAGCCGGGATGCGAGGGTGTGCATCGCGGCGTCGCCAGCAGACGCCCCCGGCGCGGCAGGGCCACAGGATACACCGCGCGCGGTGGGCTGCGTACGACGGCATACAATGAATCCAGGCGGGCCCGCGACCACTCTGCACCACGGCAGTGCGGCGTGGACCGCCGAACCCGGCGCGAATCTTGCATGGCGCACTGCAACAGAATCAAGCCATGACCCGACGCCATCCGCCCCCATCGCCATCGACGCCTGCCCCCGCCGCCGGTCGGGCGCTGCGTATCCTGCTGGTGCGCGATCCCCTTGACGGTAACCCACTCAACGTCGAGACCATCCGCAACGGACTGGTCAGCGCGGGCTTCAGCGAGATCCAGATCGTCGATGCCGACTTGCGCCTGCCGGACGTGATCACCGCGACCCAGCCCGACATGCTGATCATCGCCTCGGAATCGGCCGCGCGCGACACCATCGAGCACGTCTGCGTCTCGACCCAGCATGCGCCGCGCCCCATTGTGCTGTTCACCGACAACGACGACAGCCAGCGCATCAAGGCCGCGCTGTCGGCGGGCATCACCGCCTATATCGTCGACGGCCTGCGCGCCGAGCGCGTCAAGACGGTGCTCGACGTCGCCTATGCCCGCTTCGAGCTGGACCAGCAACTGCGCGCCGAACTCGACGCCACCCGCCTCAAGCTGGCCGAGCGCAAGGTGGTCGAGCGCGCCAAGGGCCTGCTGATGCAGGCGCGCGGCATCACCGAGGACGAGGCCTACAAGCGCCTGCGCAGTATGGCGATGGAGCGCGGCCTGAAGCTGGTCGATGCAGCCCAGCGCGTGATCGACGTCATGGGCTGAACGCCCGCCTGCCGGCCGCGGGGCGCCACAGCCCGCGGCTGGTGCAATGCACGATACTGGCGCTGCCCCAAAGCGAATCCTTCGCGCCCCGCCGTCCTCGGCTCTGCCCCGGGATGCGGCAGCGCAGCCGGCGCACGCACCGCGTTCGCTCATTTCATCCCGAAGCATCACTCCGCCGGCACGGTTCCGCCCCGAAATGCTGCACCGCACAGGCTGGCACACGCCTTGCGATATGCAGGCATCGGCCAACGGCGGCCGATCACAATTTAGGCGGACCCAGCCAACGCAGGCTGCGTCACGCCATGGACAACGGCGTCCCTGCACCGTACCCGTCTTCTGGCGAAGCCGGCACGGACGGGGACGCTTTTTTCTTGGAGTTTCGCAATGCCCTCTCGCCTCAGGATTGCCAAGCCGCTGCACGCGGCGGTGAACGCCTCCGAAGCCGCCTCGGCGGCCGCAGCCGACGCGGTGCCGGCCAGCAGCGGCCGCCGCCGCGCGCTGGCGACCATCGCCGGCGCCAGCGTGATGACGCTGGTCGATCCGCTGGTGCGCGCCGGGGCGTGGGCGGCGGGCTCCGACGCCCCCGAGAAGACCGACGTGCGCATCGGCTTCATCCCGCTGACCGACTGCGCTTCAGTGGTGATGGCGTCCACGCTCGGCCTCGACAAGAAGTACGGGATCAAGATCACGCCGACCAAGGAAGCCTCGTGGGCCGGCGTGCGCGACAAGCTGGTCAACGGCGAGCTCGACGCCGCGCACGTGCTGTACGGCCTGATCTACGGCGTGCAGCTCGGCATCGGCGGCCCCAGGAAAGACATGGCGGTCCTGATGAACCTGAACTACAACGGCCAGGCCATCACGCTGTCGTCCAAGCTGGCCGAGAAAGGCGTGCGCGACGGTGCCAGCCTGAAGGCGCTGATGATGAAGGAAAAGCGCGACTACACCTTCGCGCAGACCTTCCCCACCGGCACGCACGCGATGTGGCTGTACTACTGGCTCGCGGCCAACGGCATCAACCCGATGCAGGACGCCAAGGCCATCACCGTGCCGCCGCCGCAGATGGTGGCCAACATGCGCGTGGGCAACATGGACGGCTTCTGCGTGGGCGAGCCCTGGGGCGCGCGCGCCATCGCCGACAAGATCGGCTTTACCGCCGAGACCACCCAGTCGATCTGGAAGAACCATCCGGAGAAGACGCTCGGCACCACCGCGGAATTCGTGCAGAAGTACCCCAACACCGCGCGCGCGATGGTGGCTGCGGTGCTGGAAGCGTCCAAGTTCATCGACGCTTCGGCCTCGAACCGCCGCAAGACCGCCGAGACCATCGCCGCCAAGTCCTACGTCAACACCGACATGGACATCATCCTGGACCGCATGCTTGGCCGCTACAGCAACGGCCTGGGCAAGACCTGGGACGATCCCGATGCCATGAAGTTCTACCAGGACGGCAGCGCCAACTACCCGTTCCTGTCCGATGGCATGTGGTTCCTGACCCAGCACAAGCGCTGGGGCCTGCTCAAGGAGCACCCCGACTACCTGGCCGTGGCGAAGCAGGTCAACCGCATCGACATCTTCAGGCAGGCCGCCACCGCGGCGCAGGTGCCGCTGCCCAAGGGCGACTTCCGTACCGCAAAGCTGATCGACGGCGTGGTCTGGGATGCCACCAAGGACCCGAAGGCGTATGCCGACGGCTTCAAGATCAAGGCCGGCGCGCAGAACGCTTGACCACAGGCCGCCACCACCCCACCGATCCGCAGCGCCCCTGGATAAAGGAGCCCGATGTGAATGCCATCGCCCACACCGCGCCTGAAGGCGCCAATGCTGCCAATGTCGCCGCCACCGACACCGACATCAAGGAACGCGCACGGCGGCGCGAGCTGGAAATCGCCGCGCAGGAACGGCGCGCACAACGCCACGCACAACGCCAAGACCTGCTCGGCGCGCTGGTGCTCAAGGCCGTGCCGCCGATCCTGGGCTTTGCCGTGTTCGTGATGGCCTGGCACGGCATCGCCACGCTGATCCCGGCGATTCCGACGCCGGGTGCAACGTGGAACGCGGCGGTGCCGCTGTTCTCCGACCCGTTCTACCGCAACGGCCCCAACGACCAGGGCATCGGCTGGAATGTGCTGGCGTCGCTGGCGCGCGTGGCCGCGGGCTTCGGCCTGGCCGCCGTGATCGGCATTCCGGCGGGCTTCCTGATCGGGCGCTTTGCATTCCTGAACGCGATGGCGTCGCCCGTGATCAGCCTGCTGCGGCCGGTCTCGCCGCTGGCGTGGCTGCCGATCGGGCTGCTGCTGTTCAAGGCTGCCAACCCGGCGGCGATCTGGGCCATCTTCATCTGCTCGATCTGGCCGATGGTGATCAACACCGCGGTAGGCGTCACGCGCGTGCCGCAGGACTACCTGAACGTGGCGCGCGTGCTTGACCTGTCGGAATGGAAGGTGTTCACGCGGGTGCTGTTTCCCGCGGTGCTGCCCTACATGCTGACCGGCGTGCGGCTGTCGATCGGCACGGCGTGGCTGGTGATCGTCGCGGCCGAGATGCTGACCGGCGGCACCGGCATCGGCTTCTGGCTGTGGGACGAGTGGAACAACCTGAAGGTCGAGCACATCGTGATCGCGATCTTCGTGATCGGCATCATCGGACTGATGCTCGAGCATGCATTGCTGGCACTGGCACGGCGCTTCAGCTACGGCGCCAACTAAGAGCGAGGGAGAGACGCCATGGACAAGTTCGTCAGCATCGAGAACGTCGGACAGACCTTCAAGACGCGCAAAGGGCCGTTCGTCGCCCTGCGCGACATCAACCTTCAGATCGCCGAGGGCGAGTTCATCACGCTGATCGGCCACTCCGGCTGTGGCAAGTCCACGCTGCTGAACCTGATCGCGGGGCTGGCCACGCCGACCACCGGCGCGCTGATCTGCGCCGGGCGCGAGATCGCCGGACCCGGGCCGGAGCGCGCCGTGGTGTTCCAGAACCATTCGCTGCTGCCGTGGCTGACCTGCTTCGAGAACGTCTACCTGGGCGTGGAGCGTGTGTTCGGTGCCAGCGAAGGCAAGGCTGAACTGAAGACGCGCACGCACGAGACGCTGGCGCTGGTGGGCCTGACGCACGCCGAGGGCAAGTATCCGCACGAGATCTCCGGCGGCATGAAGCAGCGCGTCGGCATTGCCCGCGCGCTGGCGATGGCGCCCAAGGTGCTGCTGATGGACGAACCCTTCGGCGCGCTCGATGCCCTGACCCGCGCACACCTGCAGGACGAACTGATCAAGATCGTGGCGCGCACGCGCAGCACGGTGGTGATGGTCACGCACGATGTCGACGAGGCCGTGCTGCTCGCCGACCGCATCGTGATGATGACCAACGGCCCGGCCGCCACCATCGGCGAGATCCTCAGGGTGGACCTGCCGCGCCCGCGCGACCGCGTGGCGCTGGCCGACGACAAGGACTACCACGCCTGCCGTACCGCGGTGCTGGACTTTCTCTACCGCAAGCAGCGCAATCCCGCGCTCCAGGAAGCAGCCTGAGCGTGCTCCCCGCCGTCGCGCTCGTCCGTGGCAACGGGCGGCGATGGGCGCGACGGCGCTGCTCCGCTATCATGAACCCAGAACAGACTCCTCCCCCAAGCCGCCATGACCACGCCAGCCAACCCGTTTTCCGCCGCCCGCTATATCAAGGAAGTCGGCCGTGGCGTCAACGGCGCGCGCGCGCTGCCGCGCGACGACGCCAAGACCCTGTTCGACGCGATGCTGGCTGGGCGCGTGTCCGACCTGGAGCTGGGCGCGATCCTGATGGCCTACCGCATCAAGGGCGAGGCCCCGCACGAACTGGCCGGCATGCTCGAGGCCGCCCATGCGCACTGCCAGCCGCTGCCCGCGCCGCCCGAGCGCCAGGTGGTAGTGATCCCCAGCTACAACGGCGCACGCAAGCAGCCAAACCTGGTGCCGCTGCTGGCGCTGCTGCTGGCTCGCGACGGCATCCCCGTACTGGTGCACGGGACGCGCGTCTTCAATGACCGCATCACCAGCATGACCCTGTTCGAGGCGCTGGGCATTCCCCTGTGCGCCAGCACGGCCGAAGCCTCGGCACGGCTGCGCGAGACCGGCGGCGACGGCCCGCTGGCGGTGCTGCCGGTCGATGTGCTGTCGCCGGGCCTGTCGCAGCTGCTGGAGCGGCGCACCGTGATCGGCTTGCGCAACTCGTCGCATACCGTGGCCAAGATGCTGCAGCCGGTGGGCGAGCACGCGCCGGCTGAAGGCTTGCGGCTGTATAGCTATACCCACCCGGAATACCGCGAGACGCTGACCGACTATTTCTCTCACGAGCCGGCCAACGTGCTGCTGGCACGCGGCACCGAAGGCGAAGTGGTGGCCGATGCGCGCCGCAGCGGCCGCATCGACTGGCTGCATGAAGGGCACCAGCAGACGCTGGTCAATCCCTCCGGCGGATCGCTGGCCGAAGTGCCGGATCTGCCGCCCGGCAATGATGCCGGCCTGACCGCGGCATGGATCCGGCGCGTGCTCGATGGCGCCGTGCCGGTGCCGGCGCCAATCGCCACGCAGGTCGAAGCCATCCGCGAGTGCCTGAAGCTCGGCACCCGCGTCACCTGGGCCAGTCCGGTCTAAACGCGCGGTCTGAGCGCGGTCTGAGCGCGGTCTGAGCCCGGACCGCCCGGTTCAGGGCTTGCGCGCGGGCAGCGGGATGCGCTCGCGCTCGTCGCCCGGCACGCGCGGAAACTGGTCGTCCTCCCAGCGTCTGGCAGCGGACTCGATGGCTTCCTTGCTGCTGGCCACGAAATTCCAGTAGATGAAGCGGCGGCCGTCGGTCGGGTCGCCTCCCAGCAGCATCACGCGCGAAGGCGCCGTCGCCATCAGCAGCGCCGGCTGCCCGGGCGTCAGCACCACCATGTGCTCGGCCGGCAGCGGCTCGCCGTCCAGCGACACCGCGCCGTCCACCGGGTAGATGCCGCGCTCGGCATGGTCGGCGGGGATCTCCACGCTCGCGCCCGCATCCAGCTCGATCGCCACGTACAGGGTGCGGCTGAAGACCTTGACCGGCGAAGTCTTGCCGAAGGCATCGCCGGCGATCACCACCATGCGCACCCCCGGCCGCTCGATGCGCGGCAGCGTTGCAGCGGGATGGTGGAAGAAGGACGGTTCGTCGGTCTCGTGCGACTGCGGCAATGCCACCCATGTCTGGATGCCGTGCAGGCGCGCGCCGTCGGCGCGCGCGGAATCGGGCGAGCGCTCCGAATGGACGATGCCGTGGCCGGCAGTCATCCAGTTGACGTCGCCCGGCCGGATCGCCTGCTCGCTGCCGAGACTGTCGCGGTGAATGATCTCGCCTTCGAACAGGTAGGTGACGGTCGCCAGCCCGATATGCGGATGCGGGCGCACATCGGCACCCTCGCCCGGCGGCATCTGCACCGGCCCCATATGGTCGAAGAAGATAAATGGCCCGACCGTCTGGGTCGCAGCGGCCGGCAGCAGGCGGCGCACGGTGAAATCGCCCAGGTCGCGCACATGCGGTTTCAACAAGTGTTCGATAGCAGACATAGCTCCTCCGGAGTATGAGAGATCGGCAAGCGTGCCAGCTTGCCGCCGCTTGCGTCGAGTGTAGCCGCTGGCGCAACAAATCATTCCACTGGCATGCAGAACCGGCGGGCACACATTCGCTCTAACACGAGTGTACCCAGCCACGAGTATCCCCGACGCCGCCTCATAGCGTTATTGCTATTCTATGCGGCGAGTCAATCGACGGGAACTATCAAGACCGTTGGGACTCCAATTAGCACTCACCCGGATGGAGTGCTAAGATGTGTTGCAGTGCCGCCGCCGTTCCCACAAGGACGTGCGGGACATGACCCGGCAACCCAACCGCCGGATGCGAAAGGAGCGATTGAGTGAACGCAGTCTTGTCTGCCGAACAAACCCTGACGACTAGCCGTCTGCCGACGGCGCCCCGTAGCGGGAGCAGCTTTGCGCTGACCTTCCCGGCGACCGTGGGCAATCTCGACAGCTATATCCAGGCTGTCCACCGAATTCCGTTGCTGACCGCGGAGGAAGAGCAGCGCCTGGCGCGCGATCTCCGCGATAACGATTCCGTCGATGCCGCCCGCCAGCTGGTGATGTCCCACCTGCGACTGGTGGTGTCGATCGCCCGCCAGTACCTGGGCTATGGCCTGCCGCACGCCGACCTGATCCAGGAAGGCAATATCGGCCTGATGAAGGCCGTGAAGCGCTTCGATCCCGAGCAGGGCGTACGCCTGGTCTCGTATGCGATGCACTGGATCAAGGCCGAGATCCACGAGTACGTGCTGAAGAACTGGCGCATGGTCAAGGTGGCAACCACCAAGGCCCAGCGCAAGCTGTTCTTCAACCTGCGCAGCCACAAGCAGGGTTCGCACACGTTCACGCCGGAGCAGGTCGAGGCAGTCGCGCGCGAGCTGAACGTGAAGCCGGAAGAAGTAATGGAGATGGAAACCCGCCTGTCGGGCGGCGACCTCGCGCTGGAAGGCCAGGTCGACGACGGCGAAGAGGAATTCGCCCCCATCGCCTACCTGGCTGACAACCACAACGAACCCACGCGCGTGCTGGAAGCCAAGCGCCAGGACCGCATGCAGGTCGAAGGCCTGGAAGAAGCGCTGGGCCGGCTGGACGAGCGCAGCCGCCGGATCATCGAGGCGCGCTGGCTGAACGTGGCCGACGACGGCTCGGGCGGCGCCACGCTGCATGAGCTGGCCGCCGAGTTCGGCGTCTCGGCGGAGCGCATCCGCCAGATCGAAGCCGCGGCGATGAAGAAGATGAAAGGGGCGCTGCAGGCATTTGCCTGATGCCGGGCACCCATGCAAAAAGCCGGTCCAAGTGGACCGGCTTTTTTTTGCCTGCGATCGCAGCGGTGCGACGTTATGCCGCACCGTCAGGCGTCAGGAAAGCAGCTGCTTCAGGTCGTGCGCGATCGGCTCCGGCCCCTGGCCGTGGCGGATGAACAGCCGCAGCCGGCCTTCCGGATCGAACACATAGCTGCCCGCCGAGTGATCCACCGTGTAGTTGTTGGGCGAGCTGCCCGGCACCTTGGCGTAGAACACCTTGAAGTCCTTGGCCAGCTTCTGCAGCGCGGCGTCGTCGGCCGGGCGCAGGCCCAGGAAGCGCGGGTCGAATGCTGGGACGTACTGCGCCAGCAGCGCCTGCGTGTCGCGCTCCGGATCGACCGTGACGAACAGCACCTGGACGCGGTCGGCATCGGGGCCCAGCTGCTCCATCACCGCCTTGAGCTCGGCCATGGTGGTCGGGCATACGTCGGGGCAATGGGTATAGCCGAAGAACATCACCACCGCCTTGCCCTTGAAGTCGGCAATGGTGCGGACTTTGCCATTGTGGTCGGGCAGCGAGAAATCCTTGCCGAAATCCGCCGCGCCGCTGATATCGACATTGCGGAACGACGCCTTCTGCTGGCCGCAGGCTGCCAGCGCCAGCGCGAGCGCGGCAACCAGGGAAAAGCGGCGGAAGGCTGAGAACAGGCCGGAAGCGGGTCTGGGCATGCGCGAAAGCTTGTGTGGAACGATCAGCAATGGAAAGGTCGGCGAAAGCACCCAGTATCGCCGATGGCGCCGCCGCGCTGCGCCGGCCGCGACAAGATGACGCAGCCCGCAGCGTGGCAAGGCCGGTCAGACCTGCGGCACGAACTTGAAGTAATGGTCGACCAGCAGCGCCGCGAACAGCAGCGACAGGTACAGGATCGAGAAGCGGAAGGTGCGCTGCGCCAGCTCGTCCGAGTAATTGCGGTACATCTTCCAGGCATAGGCCAGGAAGCCGCCGCCCAGCGCCAGCGCGGCCACCAGGTAGATGTAGCCGCTCATGCCGTAGACGAACGGCAGCAGCGTCGCCGCGATCATGATCAGCGTGTACAGCAGGATATGCAGCAGCGTGTAGCGCTCGCCGTGGGTGACCGGCAGCATCGGCAGGCCCGACTTGGCATAGTCGGCGCGCCGGTACAGCGCCAGCGCCCAGAAGTGCGGCGGCGTCCACGTAAAGATGATCAGCACCAGGAACCAGGCCTCGGCCGGCACTTCGCCGGCGACGGCGGCCCAGCCCAGCGCCGGCGGCATAGCGCCGGACAGCCCGCCGATGACGATGTTCTGCGGCGTGGCCGGCTTGAGCAGGATGGTGTAGACCACCGCATAGCCCAGGAAGGTGGCGAAGGTCAGCCACATCGTCAGGTCGTTGGCGAACTCGTGCAGCATCCACATGCCAGCGCCGCCAAGGATGGCGGAGAACACCAGCGTCTGCGGGGTGGTGATCTCGCCGGTGGCGGACGGGCGCCAGGCGGTGCGGCGCATCAGCGCATCGATCTTCTGCTCGACCAGGCAATTGATGGCAAAGGCGGCGCCGGCAAGCAGCCAGATGCCTGCGGCACCGCCGATCAGCACGCGCCACGGCACCATGCCGGGCGTGGCCAGGAACATGCCGATGATGGCGCAGAAGACTGCCAGCTGCGTCACGCGCGGCTTGGTCAGGGCGGCATATTGCCGGGCCAGGTGCCGTATCCGGCTCAGCTTGCCCAGTGAATGAGGGTGTGTAGCGGTAACCACGGAAGGGGTCTTGTCTTTCATGTGGCGCGGGCGGCGTTCGGCATGGCTTTGGGGGCGCCGGCGGCCCGGGTCGCGAGCCCTATATTGTAGTGGAGGCGGACCAGCAGCAGCAGGAGCACCGCCGCGCCGCCGTTGTGGGCGACCGCCGCCACCAGGGGCCAGTCGAACACGATATTGGACATCCCGGTGGCCAGTTGCAGCACCAGCATGCCGAGCAGCCAGCCTGCCTGCCGGTGCAGCCCCTCCAGCCGGCGCGCACGCAAGCCGAACCACGCCAGGTAGCCCAGCACCACGAATGCAAAGCCCCGGTGCACCCAGTGGATCGCAACCAGCGCAGCGTGCGGGATGTAGTCGCCAGCGGCCGTCATGCCAAGCTGGCGCCACAGCGTGAAGCCGTGCCGGAAGTCCATCTCGGGCACCAGCTGGCCGTTGCACAGCGGGAAATCCGTGCAGGCGAGCACCGCGTAGTTGGTGCTGACCCAGCCGCCCAGGAAAATCTGGATCACCAGCAACAACAGGCCGATGCGAACCGGCCAGTGCAGCCGCGCCGCCTCGGGTACGACCGGGTGCGGCGGGTCGCTGCGCGAGCCCAGTTGGATCAGCGCGGCCAGCAGTGCCATGCCCAGCATCAGGTGCGTGACCACGATGATCGGCTGCAGCTTCATGGTCACGGTGAACGCGCCGAATGCGCCCTGCACGCACACCAGCACCAGCACGCCGGTGGCGAACCATGGCGATTGCTTCAGCTCGCGGCGCTTGACCCATGCCAGCACCATCAGCGCGATGATCAGCACGCCCACCGCCATGGCGAAGTAGCGATGGATCATCTCGATCCACGCCTTCATCAGCGTCACCGGACCGCTGGGCAGCGCGGTCTCGGCCGCCCGGATCGGCTCCATTGCGGCATGCGGGTTGGAGTGTCCATAGCAGCCCGGCCAGTCCGGGCAGCCCAGGCCGGAGTCGGTCAGCCGCGTGAAGCTGCCGAACATGATCAGGTCCAGCGTCAGGAAGGCGGTGATCCAGACCAGCTTGCGGTATTTGTTGCGATCGCCCTTGACCAGCACGTAGCTGAGCGGCAGCAGTGCGATCAGGACGCCGATGACGGCCAGTTGCAGCAGCATGCCCTTCCCCTTAACCGATGCGCGAGACCTTGAGCAGCTTCTTCAGGTCGCCGCTCAGCTTCTTGGGGTCCGGATCCTGCGGGAAGCGCATCATCAGGTTGCCGAGCGGATCCACCAGGAAGATGGTGTCCTCGGCACGCTTGCCCGGCTCGGCCGGCAGCCATTGCTGCGCCACCTGGTGGTCGATGCGCAGGAAGCGCACGCCGGCGTAGGGCCCGTTGTAGGCGGTGCTCAGGCGCTCGTCGATCTTGCCGTCATCGGTGATCAGCCACACCGGCACGATGCGCTCGCGGTCCTGGCCTTGCCCGGCGCGGATCTGGCGGATGGTGAAGAGCTTCTTTGCGCAGGCCTCGTCGCACGCGGACGGATCCGCCGTCACCAGCAGCCACTTGCCGCGGTACTGCTCCAGCGGCACGGCGTTGCCTTGCTCGTCGGTGACGCGCACCGGCGGCATCGGCCGTTGTGGATCGACCAGCGCGCCGTAGTTGGTGGCGCCGCCCCTGGGCTTGATGACGTAGTAGGTGAAATAGGAGGCGATCACCGGCGAGGCGCACACCAGCAACAGCATCAGCATCTGCAGGCGGCCACGGCGCGTGCGCGCGTCGATGCGGGGATCCTGCGGCGAGGCCGACATCGCGGGAGGCCCGACGGGTGCCGGGGCGGAGTCTTGCTGTGACATGGGAGTACGTCTGTCCTTTTTCATCTGCAGTCAGGCCCGTCCGGGAACCTGCCCCGGTCGTGCTGCCATCCGTTCATGCGTTGTTGCGGGCCGCGGACGCTACCGCGCGCCGGCGCGCGTGCCAGCCCAGCACCGCCACCAATACCACCGTCAGCGCAGCCAGGCCGAACCACTGGAAGGCATAGCCATAGTGCCGGTCCGCGCCCGCATCGGCCGGCGCCCAGTCGCGAGCGAGGCCGTCGCCGGTATCGCTGCGCTGCGCGACCACCAGCGGCTGCAGCGCCAGCCCGGTTTCGGCGGCGTAGTCGGCGATTTCCAGGTTCTGGCGGATCCTGCTGCCGGCCTCGGCGCTGGCCGCTTGGCCCAGGCCATAGACCCGCGGCACGGCCGCCAGTGCCGTGCCTTCGATGGTCACCTCGCCGTCGGGCGTCGGAAAGGGCGCGATCCGGGTGCGGTCCTGCGCATCGCGCGGCAGCCAGCCGCGCAGCACCAGCACCGCCCGCGTGGCGCCGGCACCGTCCTGTGCCGGACTAATCACCAGCGGCGTGACCACCAGGAAGCCGGCACGGCTGTCGCCGCTGCGCCCGCCGGCGCCGTGGGGGCGATTATCCAGCAATACGGTGCGGGCCGTGTCGAACCGCCCCGTGACCCGCACCCTTCGATCCGTCACAACTTGTGACAGCGGCGCGGTGCCCAGTTCCACCGGCGGCTGTGCCGCCAGTGCCTGCAGCCGCGCGGCGCGCGCCTCTTTCTCGTGCGCGCGGTTGAGCTGCCAGTTGCCAAGCGCAGCGGTCACGGCAATCACCACCAGCGCGGCGGCCAGCGGCAGCACGCCGAGTAGGCGGCCTGCCTTCATTGCGCCGACATGCCCGGCGGCATGCATGCGGGGCCGGTGCGATAATGTGCCGCACCGTCATCCATCGCGGCCACTACTACGAGACTGCGGCAAGCTCCGCTGCCAACCCGCCCCGCCATGCGCTTCGTCATCATCGTCGCCTTCATCCTGATCATCGCCAGCCTGGCCTCCGCCCTGTTCTTCATGATGCGCGACCGCGGCAAGACGCCCAACATGATGCGCTCGCTGATGCTGCGCGTGGGTTTTTCGGTGGCGCTGTTCCTGTTCATCCTGTTCTCGAGCTGGATGGGCTGGATCCACAGCACGGGCATCCGCATGGCGCCCTGACGGACCGCATGGCTTGAGGCCAATGCAAACGACAAACGCCGCAGGCTGCCGGGCCTCCTGCGGCGTTTCTCTTTTGCGTTGGCGCCGGCACCCCGCTGCGGGGCGGCCGGCGGGTATGGCAGCTTACAGCCAGTACACCACGACGTAGAGCAACAGCCACACCACGTCAACGAAGTGCCAGTACCAGGCGGCGCCTTCGAAGGCAAAGTGGTGATCCGGCGTGAAGTGGCCCTTGAGCACGCGGCCCAGCACCACCGCCAGCATGATCGCGCCCATGGTCACGTGGAAACCGTGGAAGCCGGTCAGCAGGAAGAAGGTCGAACCGTAGATGCCCGAGGTCAGCTTCAGGTTCAGGTCCTGGTAGGCGTGCATGTACTCGTACACCTGCAGGCACATGAAGATCGCGCCCAGCAGGATGGTCAGCACCATGCCCTGGATCAGCTGGTTGCGCTTGCCGGCCAGCAGCGCGTGGTGCGCCCAGGTCAGCGTCACGCCCGACATCAGTAGCAGCGCGGTGTTGATGGTCGGGATCGGCCACGGGCCCATGGTCTGGAACGATTCCACCACGCCGGCCGGCCCCAGGTTGGGCCACACCGCGGCGAAGTCGGGCCACAGGATCTTGTTGTTCAGGTCGCCCAGCCACGGCATGGCGATGGCGCGGGCATAGAACAGCGCGCCGAAGAACGCCGCGAAGAACATCACCTCGGAGAAGATGAACCAGCCCATCGACCAGCGGAACGAGATGTCGATGTTCTTGCCGTACATCCCGCCTTCGGATTCGCTGATGGCGTCGCCGAACCAGCTCTTGAGCACGAACAGGAACCACAGCAGGCCGAAGACGCACAGGTACGGCGCCCAGGATTGCCCGTTCACCCAACCGGCGGCTCCGGCACCTGTCATCAGCAGGCCGAAGCTTGCCGTGATCGGGTGGCGCGACGGGCCCGGTACGAAGTAGTACGGAGCGTTTGCGCGATTCGCACTCATTCTTTTATCTCCAGCTCAGAGTCTTTGATTCAGTATTCGTTATCCGTGCCGGTTTTCCCGGGGCCGCCCGCCTCCTGTGGACGGCCGCGTCGGCGCGGTTGTTTTTCTGCGACTGCCTTGTTGTCTACCCTTCCTGCCTTGCTACCCTGCCGCCTGGCTGACCACCATCCGGACGATGACGACCAGCACCGCGATAAACACTGCCGCGGCGATCAGCCCGGCGATGACCACATGCACCGGGTTCAGCCGCGCCATGTCGCGCTCGTGCTCCGCGCCCTTGCGCAGGCCGATAAACGACCACAGCACCGCGCGCATGGTCTGCGCGAAGGACATCTTCCGTTTGGCGGCGTCCTTGAGTTCGTCCATCGCGCCCCCCTCAGCTGCCCTTGCCCGCCGGCGCCGTCGCCGGTGCCGACAACTGGCCTTCGGGAGCCTGCGCCACCGGTGTGCCCACCTCGAAGAAGGTGTACGACAGCGTAATGCTCTTCACATCCCTGGGCAGCGCGGGGTCGATCACGAACACCACCGGCATCTCGCGCGCCTCGTTCGCCTTGAGCGTCTGCTGCTTGAAGCAGAAGCACTCCAGCTTCTTGAAATACTGGGTCGCCTGCTTGGGGGCGTAGCTCGGGATGGCCTGCGCGGAAATATCGCGCGACTGCCCGTTGGCCACCTCGTAGACGATGGTCATCATCTCGCCCGGATGCACTTCCATGCTGTTCTTCACCGGACGGAAGGCAAAGGGCCCGCGCGCGTTGGAGTCGAACTCCACCGTGACCGTGCGGCTCTTGTCGACCTGCGTGTTCTTCACCGAGCCGCCATGCAGCTCGCGCGTGGTCACCACGTTGATGCCGGTGATGTCGCAGATCTTCTTGTACAGCGGAACCAGCGCATAGCCGAAGCCGAACATCACGGCGACGATCACCACCAATCGCACCATCATGCCGCGGTTGAAGCGCTTGTCGGCTTCCCGCGCTTCCTGCGCTTCCCTGCCCTGCTGGTCGACGCTCATCTCGCTACCCTGCCACCTCAGCCAAGGAACACCATCTTGGCGAAGAACCCCAAAAAGAAAACCACCACGATCGACAGCAGGATCAGGCCAAGGCGCCGGTTGGCGGCCTTCGGGTCCGGGTGTGATGGGTTTTTGTCTGGAGCCTGCATGTTGTGTGACTGGCTGGCGTGGCGGCGGACATTGCCGCCACCACGCCTGGTTACGCTGGCCGCTTAGCGAACCTGCGGGGGCACTTCAAAGGTGTGGAACGGCGCCGGCGACGGCACGGTCCATTCCAGCCCTTCGGCGCCTTCCCACGGCTTGTCCGCGGCCTTCTCGCCGCCACGGTAGGACGGCAGCACCACGAAGAAGAAGAAATACACCTGCATCAGGCCGAAGCCGAGCGCGCCGATCGACGCGATCGCGTTGAAGTCGGTGAACTGGGTCGGATAGTCGGCATAGCGGCGCGGCATGCCGGCCAGGCCCAGGAAGTGCATCGGGAAGAAGGTCACGTTGAAGAAGATCAGCGAACCCCAGAAGTGGACCTTGCCGCGGGCTTCGTTGTACATGAACCCGCTCCACTTCGGACCCCAGTAGTAGAAGCCCGCGAACAGCGCGAACAGCGAGCCGGCCACCAGCACATAGTGGAAGTGCGCCACGATGAAGTAGGTGTCCTGCAGCTGGATGTCGATCGGCGCCACGGCCGGCATCAGGCCGGTAAAGCCGCCGATGGTGAACACGAAGATAAAGCCGATCGAGAACAGCATCGGGGTCTCGAAAGTCATCGAGCCGCGCCACATCGTCGCGATCCAGTTGAAGATCTTCACGGCGGTGGGCACCGCGATCAGCATGGTCGCGTACATGAAGAACAACTGGCCGGTCACCGGCATGCCGGTCGTGAACATGTGGTGGGCCCACACGATGAACGACAGGATGGCGATCGAGGCGGTGGCGTACACCATCGAGCTGTAGCCGAACAGGCGCTTGCGGGCAAACGCCGGCACCACCTGCGAGATGATCCCGAATGCCGGCAGGATCATGATGTACACCTCGGGGTGGCCGAAGAACCAGAAGATGTGCTGGTACATCACCGGATCGCCGCCGCCGGCGGCCGAGAAGAAGCTCGTGCCGAAGTGGCGGTCGGTCAGCACCATGGTGATGGCGCCGGCCAGCACGGGCATCACGGCGATCAGCAGGTAGGCGGTGATCAGCCAGGTCCAGCAGAACATCGGCATCTTCATCAGCGTCATGCCGGGGGCACGCATGTTGAGGATGGTCACGATGATATTGATCGAGCCCATGATCGACGACGCGCCCATGATGTGCATCGCGAAGATGGCCATGTCCATGCCCGCGCCCATCTGCACCGACAGCGGCGCGTACAGGGTCCAGCCGGCGGCGGTGGCGCCGCCCGGGGCGAAGAACGAGCCGGCCAGCAGCAGCGCGGCCGGAGGCATCAGCCAGAAGCTGAAGTTGTTCATGCGCGCGAACGCCATGTCGGACGCGCCGATCTGCAGCGGGATCATCCAGTTGGCGAAGCCGACGAAGGCCGGCATGATCGCGCCGAACACCATCACCAGGCCGTGCATGGTGGTGAACTGGTTGAACAGCTCGGGGCGGAAGAACTGCAGGCCCGGCTCGAACAGCTCCAGGCGGATCAGCAGCGCCAGCAGGCCGCCCGACAGCAGCATGATGAACGAGAACAGCAGGTACAGCGTGCCGATGTCCTTGTGGTTGGTGGCGAACAGCCAGCGGCGCCAGCCATGCGGGTGATCGTGCGCGTGGTCGTCATGCGCGTGATCGTGCGGATGGGCGAGCGCGTCCGGGGTAGCAGTACTCATCGCAAATGCTCCTCTAATCCTGTTCTGTCTTCAGCGGGTCAGCCTGCAACGCGGTTGCCCGCGAGGCTGGCCTGCTTGGCGCCGGGCTTGGCGTCGGCCTTGGGGGCTTCGCCGCCGGCCGCGCCGCCGCCTTCGGGGAACTTGCCCGCGCGGGCACCCACGAAGTCGCTCGGCTGGATCACTTCACCCGTCTTGTTGCTCCAGGCGTTGCGCGTATAGGTCATGACCGCCGCCAGCTCGGTGTCCGACAGCTGCTTCCACGACGGCATGCCGCCCTTGCCTTCCAGCAGTATGTGCATCTGGCCGGCCTTCGGGCCATTGACCATCTTGGAGCCGTCCAGCGCCGGGAAGGCGCCGCCGCCCTTGCCGTTGGGCTGGTGGCAGACCGCGCAGTTGGCGGCGTAGACCTTCTCGCCACGCACCTTGGATTCGTCCAGCGTCCAGGTCTTGTTGGGATCGTCGGCCTTGGCCATCAGCTCTTTTTTCTTGCCGTCGACCCACTTGGTGTAGTCGGCATCGGAAACCACGCGCACCACGATCGGCATGAAGGCGTGTTCCTTGCCGCACAGCTCGGCGCACTGGCCACGGTACACGCCGATCTTCTCGGCCTTGAACCAGGTGTCGCGCACGAAGCCGGGGATCGCATCCTGCTTGACGCCGAAGGCCGGGATCATCCAGGCGTGGATCACGTCGTTGGCGGTGGTGACGATGCGGATCTTCTTGTTGACCGGCACGACCAGCTCGTTGTCCACCTCCATCAGGTAGGTGTTGCCCTTGGGCTGCTCGTTGTTGATCTGCTCGCGCGGGGTGGTCAGGGTCGACACGAAGGAGATGCCCTCGCCTTCGCCCTTCAGGTAGTCATAGCCCCACTTCCACTGGTAGCCGGTGGCCTTGATGGTGATGTCGGAGTTGGTGGTGTCCTTCATCGCGACCACGGTCTTGGTGGCCGGCAGCGCCATCGCGATCACGATCAGGAACGGGACGATGGTCCAGACCACCTCGACCGTGATGCTCTCGTGGAAGGAAGCGGGCTTGGAGCCCTTGGCCTTGCGGTGCGTGAAGATGGAATAGAACATCACTGCGAAAACCGCGACGAAGATCACCGTGCAGATGATCAGCATCATCCAGTTCAGCCAGTGAATCTGTTCGGCGATCTTGGTAACGGGCTCGGTCAGGTTGAGCTGGCGCACGGCGGGGCCGCCGGGCATGTCGCTGACCGCGAACGCCGCGTGGCTGGCAAGCAGGGACGCACCTGCCAGACAAGCTGCGGATGCCTTCTTCCACATTTTCATTTGTTATCTACCCAATTTACAGATTCAAATCTGTCCCCGCCGCCGCCCCTGCCCCCCCTCTCAGAGGTGGCGCAAGGCCGCTGCGAGCTCCTGCGCGAACTTGCGCCGCCGGTACGGGTCCACGTAACACCCCACCTGTACCTCACGCCCGCCCGAGCGCAGCGTCACCAGCGCGCGGAGCGATTCACCCAGTTCGACCCGCACCCAGCGCGGGTTGAATTCGTGGCGCGTCACCTGCGTGCCGCTGGCTGTCTCCACGACCAGCATGCCGTCGGTAATGCTGACGCGCTCATAGTCTGTCGCATGGCGCGCATACACAAGCAGGGCGATCCCCAGCCCGGCCAGCTCGATGCTGGCAAACGGCAGCACGAGCCAGGACCCTTGCCACGCGAAAAACAGCGCGATGGCAAGCGAGACAGTGAGGATCGAGAGGTAAAACCAGCCGACCTGGCGTGGACTCAGCGAGCAATTCCGCTTCATCAGCCAGTCGTGGGGCGCGGGGAGAGGTCCGTCGTGATTTCCGCCGGAGTCACCACCTGCCGTCTGGAATGCGATACCCAAGTCTTGCATCGCCAACCACTCTGCATCGGATGCACACCCGGGACGATGGCGCCCGGGCTGCACAGTGCAGGTGCAAAACCAGGACGTTCTTGTGCCAGGGGACCACTGCGACAAACTGGCGCATTATAGGGCGCTTCCCATACACGGACAAGGGCGGTCCTTGACCATGGCGCTTGCGCGCCGCTCTATTCTGTGCATGGGAAATAGCCCGGGATGCCGCGCCAGCCCTCGCTCTGCGGCAATCTGTCGCACGCGCAAGTTAACTCTGTTTTAACCTGCCCGACGCGGCTTTGCACGCCCGATCTGGTCCAGCGGCACCACGGCGCGGCCCTGGTCGTCGAGCGCCTGGCCACCGCGCGCCGGCAGCTTCCACGCATGGCCGTAGACGATCTCGAAGGTCAGCGGGATCACCCCGTCGGCGTTGCGGCGCCGCTCCAGCGCCTGCGTCAGGGCCTGGTACCAGCGCCGGCCGCGCAGGCCTTGCGGCAGCGGGCCGGCCGGGCCGCGCAGGCCGCCGAAGGCCTGCACCTCGCGCAGCAGCGTGGCGGGCGACTCGTAGGTCACGGTCAGCGTTTCCATGTCCATCACCGGCGTGGACCAGCCGCCGTGGACCAGCATGTCGCCAATGTCGTGCATGTCGACAAAACGCAACGTATGGGGCGCGCCGTCGACTTCGGCGAAGGCCGCGCGCAGCTCGCCAAGGGTGTCGGGGCCGAACAGCGAGAACAGCACCAGCCCTTCGTCGCGCGTCACACGGTGCCATTCCGGGAACACGCGGTGCGGCTCCGGATGCCAGTGCAGCGCCAGGTTGGACCACAGCAGGTCGAAGCTCGCGGGCGCAAACGGCAGTGTGGCAAGATCGCCCTGGACCAGGTCGAACAGCGGGCGCTTGCCCAGCATGCGGCCGAGCCAGCCCGGGCGGCGCTGCGGGTCGCGCTGGCCGGCTTCGGCCAGCATCGCCCCGGAGATGTCGAGGCCGGCAATCTGCGCATCCGGGAAGCGGGCGCGCAGCGCCGCCAGCCCCTGGCCATGGCCGCAGCCGATGTCCAGCGCACGCCGCGGCGCCAGCCGGATCACCTCCATGCGCTCCTGCATGCGGCGGCCGATCTCGCCCAGCAGGAAGTCCAGCTGGCCGAAATGGCGGCTGCGCCGGTCGAAGGCGAGCCGGGTCAGGCGCGCGGGCGGCAGGAAGGCATCGTTACCAGCGGAGCTATCGGGGAGATCGGCGGCATGCAGGGACACGGACAGGCAGGGCAGCAAGAAAACCAGGAACCGGCGCGCGCGCCGGACGAACGCGGCCGCCGCGCCCGATGGGCCGCGGCCGGACGGCAAGTATACGCGCGCGCCGCGATGGGCGCCGGGAAGGCTCTCGGCGCCGTCTGGCGGGCCGCTGTGCCCGCGCTGCTGCCAAGCGCCTGCGCGCTATGCGGCAGCGTGCAGCGGGATGTGGTGTGCGCACCCTGCGCGGCCGACCTGCTGCGGCCGGTACGGCGCTGCGCCGTTTGCGCGCTGGCGCTGGGCCGCCATAGCGGCTGCGCGGCCTGCGCCGCCATGCCGCCGGCGTTCGACCATGCCTGTACGCTGGGTGACTACGCCAGCCCGCAGGACAGCCTGGTGCTGTCGCTCAAGTTCGGCCACGCGCTACCGCTGGCCGACTGGCTGGCGGGCCGCCTCGCTGCCGCGCTGCCGGCGGCCTGGGCGGCGCAGCGGCTGGCGCCGCCCGACCTGCTCGCCCCGATCCCGCTGGCGCCGCAACGGCTGGCCGTGCGCGGCTTCAACCAGGCCTGGGAAATCGCCCGCCCGCTGGCGCGCCGGCTCGGCCTGCGCGCCGACCCCGTGCTGCTGCGGCGCCGGCGCGATACCGGCAGCCAGCGCGCGCTGGACCTGGCCGCGCGGCAGGTGAACCTGCGCGATGCGTTCCGGCTGACGCGGCCCGCGCGGCTGGATGGGCTGCATGTGGCGCTGGTGGACGACGTGATGACTTCCGGCGCGACGCTGCATGAGGCGGCGCTTGCGCTCAAGGCGCACGGCGCGGCACACGTCAGCGTGATCGTCGCGCTGCGTACGCCCTAGCCCGGATGACAGCGCCCGGTGCGCGCGTTAAGCTGCGCACCGTTCTCAAGAAGCTCCGCATCATGTTCAACGTCGTCCTGGTCGAACCCGAAATCCCGCCCAATACCGGCAATGTGATCCGCCTGTGCGCCAACACCGGCGCGCAGCTGCACCTGGTGAAACCGCTGGGATTCCCGCTGGAAGACGCGCGCATGCGCCGCGCCGGGCTGGACTACCACGAGTACGCGACCATGCGCGTGCACGAGAACTGGGACGCGCTGATGGCCAGCGAGCAACCCGATCCCGCGCGCATGTTCGCGCTGACCACGCGCGGCTCGACGCCGTTCGGACAGGTGGAATTCAGGCCGGGGGACTGGTTTGTGTTTGGCTCGGAAACGCGCGGGCTGTCGCCGGAGCGGCGCGAGTGGTTCCCACCGGCGCAGCGCATCCGGCTGCCGATGCGGCCGGACAACCGCAGTCTCAATCTGTCGAATACGGTGGCGGTGGTGGTGTTCGAGGCGTGGCGGCAGAACGGGTTCGCGGGAGGGAGCTAGGCGCCCCGTCCCGGTACTCCGCCGCTACTCCGGCTGCACGCCCGCAGCGCGGATGACCTTGTCCCAGCGCGCCTTCTCGCTGACCATCGTCTGCCGCAGCGACGCCGGCGCGGTCCCGGCCGGCACGAAATACTGCGCCCGCATCTTGTCGCGCACGTCGGCGCTGCCAATGATCGCCACCAGTTCACGATAAAGACGATCGATCACCGGCTGCGGCGTCCCGGCGGGCGCCAGCACGGCCTGCCACGAAATCGCCTCGAAGCCCGGATAGCCCGACTCCGCCACCGTCGGCACCGACGGCAGCACCGCGGTGCGCCCGGTGGTCGTCACCGCCAGCACGCGCAGCTTGCCCGCGTTGACCTGCGGCATCGCAATGGCCGGCACCATGAAGCCCGCCTGCACCTGCCCTCCCACCATCGCCGTGGTGATCTGCGGGAAGCCGGGATACGGCACGTGCTGCAGGTCGATCCCCGCGATAGCCTTGAGCTGCTCCATCGCCAGGTGCGACGCGCTGCCATTGCCGGGCGAGCCATAGTTCAGCGCGCCCGGTTTCGACTTGGCCAGTGCGACGAACTCGCGCAGGCTATGCACCGGCAGCCGCGCGTCGACCACCAGCACATTGGGCGATGTGGCCACCAGCGTCACCGGGGCGAGCTGGCGGAACGGGTCGTAGTTGAGGTTGCGCGACAGCGTGGGCGCGGTGACCAGCGGGCCGTTGATGGTGAACAGCAGCGTATAGCCGTCCGGCGCGGCGCGCGCCACCATGCCGGTACCGATATTGCCGCCGGCGCCGGGCCGGTTCTCGATCACCACCGGCTGGCCCAGCGCGGCGGCCAGCTTCTCGGTGACGATGCGGGCGATCAGGTCCGGCGACGAGCCCGGCGGGAACGGCACCACCATGCGGATCGGGTGCGCAGGCCACGGTTGCGCCAGCACGCCGGCGGAAGCACCGGCAGCGCAGGCGGCGGCGAGCGCGATCAGCGCGTGTCGGCGGGTAGGCATGCAGAAATTTTCTTCAGGAGGATTGGAGCGCGCGCGGTGTCATTCATCGCGCGCATCGCGCTGGAGCAACTGCGCGACCGCATCGGCGGCACCCAGGCCCTCGAACAGCACGGCGCACACCGCGCGCGCGATCGGCATCTCGACGCCGTGGGCGGCGGCCAGCTCGGCCACGGCCTGCGCGCAGCGCACGCCCTCGGCGACGTGGCCCAGGCCGGCCAGGACCTGGTCCAGGCTCTGCCCGGCGGCCAGTTGCTGCCCGACCTTGCGATTGCGCGACAGGTCGCCGGTCGCGGTCAGGATCAGGTCGCCCACGCCGGCCAGCCCCATGAAGGTCTCGACCCGTCCGCCCAGCGCCAGCCCCAGCCGCGTCATCTCGGCCAGCCCGCGCGTCACCAGCGCGGCCCGCGCGTTCAGGCCGAGGCCAAGCCCGTCGCTGGCCCCGGTGGCGATCGCCAGCACATTCTTGACCGCGCCGCCGACCTCGACGCCGGTCAGGTCGTCGCTGCCGTAGATGCGCATGGCGTGGTGGTGGAAGGCCCGCTGCGCCCGCTCCGCCAGCGATGGCACGCTGCCCGCCACCGTCAGCGCGCACGGCAGGCCCTGCGCGACTTCGCGCGCGAAGCTGGGACCGGTCAGCACGCCATAGTCGAAGCCTTCGGTGCGGCCGGCGGCGTCCAGTTCGGCGCGCACCATCTGGTGCGGCAGCAGGTGCGTGCCGGCCTCGAAACCCTTGCACAGCCACAGCATCGACACCGGCCGCGCGCTGCGCGTGGCCAGCCGGCGCGTCATTTCGCGCAGCCCGGAGACCGGCGTGGCCACCACCACGATGCCGTCCGGGTCGTCCGCGGCATGGGCCACCGCTTGCTCGAAATCGGCTTGCACCGCCAGCCGCCCGGACAGCTTCACGCCAGGCAGGTAGGCCGCGTTTTCACGCGTGGCGGCGATGGCCGCCAGTTGCGCGGCATCGCGTCCCCACAGCACCACGTCATTGGTGGCCGCGGCATGGCTGGCGAGGGCAGTGCCCCAGGCACCGGCACCGAGAAAGGTCAGTTTCATGGCAGCTCGATCGGAGAGATGATCGGAGAGATATCAGGCGCTGGAACATGCGCACAAACAAAACGGGGCCGCAGCCCCGTTCCGTAGCATGGCGCGGCAGGCCGCTCGCTTAGTGGCGAGCCTGGCTGCCGTCGGGCATCACGATGCCGCTGTTGCCGCCTTCGGCCGCCTGGGCTTCCTGCATGGCCGCCTGCAGGCGTTGCTCGTACAGCGCCTGGAAATTGATTTCCGACAGGTGGATGGCCTGGAAGCCGGCGCGGGTGATCACGTCGGCGATATTGCCGCGCAGGTACGGGTACAGGATGGTCGGGCAGGCAATGCCCAGCAGCGGGTCCAGCTGCTCCACCGGCACGTTGCGGATATCGAAAATGCCGGCCTGGTGCGCTTCCACCAGGAATGCCACCTTGTCCTGCACCTTGGTCGTCACGGTGCCGGTCACGACCACCTCGAAGATGCCTTCCTGCAGCTGCGAAGCGCCGACGTTGACCTGCACTTCCACCGACGGGGCTTCCGATTCCAGGAAGATGCCGGGCGAATTGGGCTGCTCCAGCGACATGTCCTTCAGGTAGACGCGCTGGATGTTGAAGAAGGGTTGATCGTCCTGCTGGGTGTTTTGCTGGTCGCTCATGAAAGGCTTCCGGGAGGATGGGCGTTGGGCGCGGCGGCGGCAGCGCCCGCGAGGCGCAAGGACTGGCCGGTGCCCGGTTGGAAAAGTGGAAAGCGCATATGGTACATGACGCGGGTGGCGATTTCACCCGCGCCGGCGCCCGGCCGGCCAGGAATCAGAGAGTTCTGACCGGCAGCGCGATCAGGCCGCCAGCAGCGACACCAGGCCGCCCTTGCGGTCCAGCGCCGAAAGGTCGTCGAAGCCGCCCACATGGGTCTCGTCGATGTAGATCTGCGGCACGGTACGGCGCCCGGTGCGCGACATCATCTCTTCGCGCTTGCCCGGTTCGCGGTCGATCAGGATCTTCTCGATCGTCTCGACCCCGCGGGACTTGAGCAGGCGCTCGGCCATGTTGCAATACGGGCACACCATGGTGCTGTACATGACGACGCGGGCCATGCGGGTTCTCCTTCAATACGAATGCGGCGCGCCTGGCGAACCGGGCGCACTGTGATGGATGCGGCGGAATTGCCTGCGGGATCCGGGGCTTGCTTAGCCGGGCTTACTTGACCAGCGGCAGACCTGCCTGCTGCCAGGCGGCGATGCCGCCCTCGAGCGCATAGATCTCACTGTAACCGGCTTCCTTCAGCGCTGCCTGGGCCTTGCCCGAGCGCTGGCCATTCTGGCATACCACGATGATGGGGGCCGTCTTGTCCTTTGCAAGACCCGCCGCGCGCGACGCCAGGTCGGCCAGCGGGGCGCTCTTGGCCTGCGGCAGGTGGCCCTTGGCATACTCGGCGGGCTCGCGGATGTCGACCACGACGGCGCCACGCTTGTTGATCAGCTGCGTGGCGGCGGCCGTATTGACGGACTTGGCGCCGGTGCTGCGCGAGATCGCAGGCCAGGCCAGCAGGCCGCCGGAGACCACGGCCAGGGCGATCAGGGCGAGGTTGTTGTAGTCGGCAAAGAAATTCACGTTGGCTTTCCGGTAGGTTGGGTCGGCGGCATTATAAAATACGCGGTTTGGCGTCCGGGCCCCTGCCGCAGCGGGCCACCCGTCATTGTCGCCTGTCCGAGACATGGGACACCCATGGAGCACTTCGGCGCACTTCGGACCAGGTGACGGCGCGGACGCACGCAGGTTACCTACTCTCTGGAAGCAGCAGCATGTACAAGCTCGTCCTTATCCGCCACGGCGAATCCACCTGGAACCTTGAAAACCGCTTCACCGGCTGGGTCGACGTCGACCTGACCGAAACCGGCGCCGCCCAGGCCCGCCAGTCCGGCAAGCTGCTCAAGGAAGCCGGCTTCGACTTCGACATCGCTTACACCTCGGTGCTCAAGCGCGCCATCCGCACCCTGTGGCACGTGCAGGACGAAATGGACCTGATGTGGATCCCGGTGCGCAACGAATGGCGCCTGAACGAACGCCACTACGGCGCGCTCGCCGGGCTGAACAAGGCCGAGACCGCCGCCAAGTTCGGCGACGAGCAGGTGCTGGTGTGGCGCCGCAGCTATGACACGCCGCCCCCGGCGCTGGAGCCGGCCGATCCGCGTGCCTCGTTCGACGATCCGCGCTACGCCAATGTGCCGCGCAACGAGATCCCGCTGACCGAGTGCCTGAAGGACACGGTTGCCCGCGTGATGCCGCTGTGGAACGAATCGATCGCTCCCGACATCAAATCCGGCAAGCGTGTGGTCATTGCCGCGCACGGCAACAGCATCCGCGCGCTGGTGAAGTACCTGGACCAGATTTCGGATGACGATATCGTTGGACTCAACATCCCCAACGGCACCCCGCTCGTGTACGAGCTGGACGCCGACCTGCGCCCGATCCGCCACTACTACCTGGGCGACCAGGAAGCCATCGCCGCCTCGCTGGCGGCCGTGGCCAACCAGGGCAAGGCGCGCTGACGCCCGTCCGGGCAGCCGTGCCGGCGCTGGTGCGCCGATGTGCGGCCGCCCACCCTGAACCGGGACGTGGCAGGCCCGTTTCCCCGCACGCCCTTATACTGTCGGACACAGGCGCCCCGCTAACCCGGTCTCTCCCGGCGCCGGGCGCCCGCAGCCGGCATAATCCCCATACGTACAATCCGTACACGTTCAGGCAGCCCTCATGCGCAAGACGCTCAAGAACATCAGTCTAGTTTCTGTCGGCCTCGTCGCCGGCGTGCTCGCCACGCTGCAGATCTCGGCGACCGCACAGAACTCATCGGGCCCCCTGCCGCTGGACCAGTTGCGGCTGATGGCCGATATCTTCGGGCAGATCAAGCGCGAATACGTCGAGCCGGTCGATGACAAGAAGCTGCTGACCGAGGCCATCAAGGGCATGGTCGCCAGCCTCGACCCGCATTCGTCCTACCTGGACGAGAAGGATTTCAAGGAACTGCAGGAAGGCACCCGCGGCCGCTTTGCCGGCCTCGGCATCGAGATCTCGCAGGAAGAAGGCCTGGTCAAGGTGATTAACCCGATCGAGGACACGCCCGCGTTCCGCGCCGGCATCCAGCCGGGCGACCTGATCACCCGCATCGACGACAAGCCGGTGCGCGGCCTGCCGCTGGAGCAGGCGGTCAAGCGCATGCGCGGCGAGCCGGGCACCAAGGTCACGCTGACCATCTACCGCAAGAGCGAGGAACGTACCTTCCCGGTCTCGATCACGCGCGCCGAGATCCGCGTGCAGTCGGTCAAGGCCAAGATGCTCGACAACAATATCGGCTGGGTGCGCCTGACCAGTTTCCAGGAACGTACCGTTGCCGACCTGTCGCGCAAGCTGGCCGAACTGGCGCAGAAGAACCCCAACATGAAGGGCCTGGTGCTGGACCTGCGCAACAACGGCGGCGGCGTGCTGCAGGGCGCGGTCGGCGTGGCCGCGGCCTTCCTGCCGGAAGACTCCACCGTGGTCTCGACCAACGGCCAGGTGCCCGATGCCAAGCGTACCTACAAGGCGTCGTACAACAACTACCGCCTGTCGTCGCTGGAAGACGATCCGCTCAAGAGCCTGCCCGCGCTGTACAAGAAGATCCCGATGGTGGTGCTGACCAACGCCTACTCGGCCTCGGCTTCCGAGATCGTCGCGGGCGCGCTGCAGGATCACCACCGCGCCCAGATCATGGGCAAGACCACCTTCGGCAAGGGCTCGGTGCAGACCGTGCGGCCGCTGACCAACGACACCGGCATCAAGCTGACCATCGCGTACTACTACACGCCGAGCGGCAAGTCGATCCAGGCCAAGGGCATCCGCCCGGATATCCCGGTCGACCAGAACCCCGAGGGCGATCCGGACGACGCGCTGATCACGCGCGAGATCGACACCGAACGCCACCTGCACAACAAGCAGGAATCGGAAGAGCCGGAAATGACCGAGCGCGAGCAGCGCCGCGTCGAGGAACTGCGCCGCCTGGAAGAAGAGAACGCGAAGAAGTCGCCGGAAGAGCGCGAGAAGGAACGCCGCAAGAAGCCGGTTGAATTCGGCTCCGCCGACGACTTCATGCTGCAGCAGGCGATCGCGCAGCTCAACGGCCAGCCGGTCAAGCGTTCCAAGTCAAAGCTGGAAACTAACCCGCCGGCTGACAACGGCAAGGCGGCGAAGCCGAAGGGCGGCGCCAAGCCGGCCGCCAAACCCGCTGCTCCGGCCCCGGGCAAGCAGCCACCGGCGAGCGCGCCGATCGGCGAGCCGCTGGGGACGCCGACCGGCAAGGCGCCCTAAGGGGGGTTCCTCCCCTCTCCCGCTGAGGGGAGAGGGAGAACACCTTGCTTAGGCTAGCTCGGGCGGCTTGGGAGCACCCAACACCGCGCTCCTCTTCTGCCTTGTTCCGGATTTCATCATGAGCGACGACGGCCTCAACGACGAACAGCTGCTGCGCTACTCCCGGCACATCCTGCTGGACGAACTCGGCATCGAAGGCCAGCGGCGCCTGCTGGCCGGCCACGCGCTGGTGATCGGCGCCGGCGGCCTGGGCGCCGCCGCGCTGCCCTTCCTGGCCTCGGCCGGCGTGGGCCGCATCACCATCGTCGACAACGACGAGGTCGACCTGACCAACCTGCAGCGCCAGATCATCCATACCACCGCCAACGTGGGCCGGCCCAAGGTCGACTCGGCGCGCGAAGGCATGCTGCGCATCAACCCGGGCCTGGACATTGTCACGGTGCCGGCGCGCGTGGGCGATGCGGAGCTGGAACAGCTGGTCGCCTCGGCCAGCGTGGTGCTGGACTGCTGCGACAACTTTGCCACGCGCCAGGCGGTCAACCGCGCCTGCGTGCACCACAACGTGCCGCTGGTGTCGGGAGCGGCGCTGCGCTTCGACGGCCAGATCAGCGTGTTCGACCGGCGCCAGCCCGAAGCGCCCTGCTACGCCTGCCTGTTCCCGCCGGCAGAGCCCGCGCCCGAAGTGGCCTGCGCCACCATGGGCGTGTTCGCGCCGCTGGTCGGCATGGTCGGCACGGTGCAGGCGGCCGAGGCACTCAAGCTGCTGGCCGGCGTGGGCGAGAGCCTGGCGGGACGGCTGCTGATGGTCAACGCGCTGACGATGGAATGGACCACAATGCGGCTGGCGCGCACGCCGGATTGCCCGGTGTGCGGCGGGCACTGATCGCGCGAATGGGGCTGCCGCTCAGTCCTGCGGCGCCGCGTGCGCGAGCAGCCAGTCGGTGACCGCGGCGCGGTCGCCGCGGAACACGATGCGCGGCTCGCGCTGCGCGCGCTGGTAGGCATACATGGGATCGTAGTAGTCGCGCAGCAGGATCTCGATCCAGCCGCGGTGCAGCGCCACGTCGCCTGACCCGGCCTGCCGCGCCAGCGCCTGCTCCAGCAACGCCGACAACTTGCCGTAGCGCTCACCCCCGAGCCGCGGCGCGATCGCCGCCATGGCTTCGCGCAGACGGGCGGAATAGGCGTCGAAACCCATGTCGTCGCCATGCCCGGCGACGAATTCCGCAGCCAGGTCCTGCACGTAGTCGCGCAGCACGCGCTCCACGCGTTCCTCGAAAGACGCCTCCAGCCACACCAGCGGACTGGCCTGCATGCGCTGCGCCAGCGCCTGCGGCACATCGCGGCTGCCGATAAAGCGGCCCTCGTCTTCCACCACCAGCGCGCGGAAGCGGGCCTCGATACGGCGCAGCACATCGATCGCCAGCGCGTTCTCGAAGTCCACCTGCGGCGGCTGCGCCTGCGCGCGCCGGCCAAAGGCCGAGCCGCGGTGCCGCGCATGGCCCTCGAGATCGAGCGCGGCCGGCACGTCGGCCAGCACGTCGGTCTTGCCGCTGCCGGTCATGCCGCCCAGCACCAGCCACTGCTGCGCGGCCGCCGCCTCGTCGAGGGTCGCGATCAGGAAGGCGCGCATCGCCTTGTAGCCGCCCGTCACGCGCGGGTAGTTGATGCCCGCGTCATGCAGCCATTGCTGCACCAGCTGCGAGCGCAGCCCGCCGCGGAAGCAATACAGGTAGCCGTCCGGATGCGCACGGGCAAAGTCCGACCAGCCGGCGATGCGCGCCGACTTGAGTTCGCCCGACACCAGCTGGTGCCCGAGCTCGATCGCGGCCTCCTGCCCTTTCTGCGCGTAGCACAGGCCGACGGCGTGCCGCTCGGCATCATCCATCAGCGGCAGGTTGACCGCGCCCGGAAAGGCGCCGCGCGCGAACTCCAGCGGCGCCCGCACGTCCAGCATCGGCACGCCGCTGAGAAACAGGCTGCGGAAGTCCGCGGTATCAGCACGCATGTCAGCCGGCCTCACACGACCTCGACGGCCAGCGCCGCACGCGCCACCATTTCGCCGATCGGCGTCAGCGACAGGCCGAGGCGCTGGCATTCGGCCGCGAACTCCGCTTCGCCGGCCAGCTCGACCGCCACCAGCAGCCCGCCACTGGTCTGCGGATCGCACAGCACCGCGCGCTGCGCCTCCGTCAGCGGCGTGATGCGGTGGCCGTAGCTGTCGAAATTGCGCTGCGTGCCGCCCGGCACGCAGCCCTGGCCGATGTAGTCAACCACGTCGTCGAGCACCGGCACCGCTGCGTAGTCCAGCCGCGCGGTCAGGCCGCTGCCGTCGGCCATCTCGACCAGGTGGCCGAGCAACCCGAAGCCGGTCACGTCGGTCATCGCGCGCACGCCAGGGAGGCGCCCGAAGGCGCTGCCGGGACGGTTCAGCACGCACATCCAGTCGCGCGCGAGATTGCGGTTGTCGGCCCGCAGCAGGCCCTTTTTCTCGGCCGTGGTCAGCACGCCGATGCCCAGCGGCTTGGTCAGGTACAGGCGGCAGCCAGGCGTGGCGGTGTCGTTGCGCTTCATGTGGGCGCGCTCCACGATGCCGGTAACGGCCAGCCCGAAGATCGGCTCCGGCGCATCGATCGAATGCCCGCCGGCAAGGGGAATGCCGGCGTCGTCGCAGGCGCGGCGCCCACCCGCCACCACCTCGCGCGCTACCTCGGGCGGCAGCACGTTGACCGGCCAGCCGAGGATGGCGATGGCCATCAGCGGGTCGCCGCCCATTGCATAGATATCGCTGATCGCATTGGTGGCGGCGATGCGCCCGAAGTCGAACGGGTCGTCGACGATGGGCATGAAAAAGTCCGTCGTCGACACGACGCCCCTGCCGCTATCCGTGCCATCGAGCGCATACACCGCTGCATCGTCGCGCGAGGCGTTGCCGACCCACAGCCGCGGATCGAGATGCTGCGCGCCGCTGCCGGCGAGGATCACATCGAGCACTTTCGGGGAGATCTTGCAGCCGCAGCCAGCGCCGTGGCTGTACTGGGTCAGGCGGATGGGACCGGTGGTCATGGTGGGCTCCGTCGCAGCGCGCCGGCCGGGGAGGAGCCACTACCCGGCCAGGCACGCCTGGATGAAGAAAGGAATTGGAATGAGAAGGGTTACTGCCTACAGCCGAACAACGTGGCAGCGCCGGGTGGCGCCGCGCGGTGGGGCTGGCCGCCCTTGCAGCATACTGCAGCGGCGACCCGGCCTGTGGGACGGACGGCTTACTGCTCGCCCGGCTCCATCTGCGACTGCAGGTAGTTCTGCAGGCCGACCTTGTCGATCAGGTCCAGCTGCGTTTCCAGGTATTCGATGTGTTCCTCGGTGTCGGTGAGGATATCGACCAGGATTTCGCGGCTGACGTAGTCGCCGACCGATTCGCAGTAGGCGATGCCTTCCTTGACGGTCTGGTGCGCGGTATGCTCCAGCTTCAGGTCGCACTTGAGCATTTCGGGCGTGTCTTCGCCCAGCAGCAGCTTGTGCAGGTCCTGCAGGTTGGGCAGGCCGTCCAGCATCAGGATGCGTTCGATCAGGCGGTCGGCATGCTTCATTTCGCCGATCGACTCCTTGTACTCGACGTCACCGAGCTTTTTCAGGCCCCAGTGGCGATACATGCGAGCGTGGAGGAAATACTGGTTGATCGCGGTCAGCTCGTTCTTGAGCTGGGCGTTCAGATGCTGGATGACCTTCTTGTCACCTTTCATTGGCGGCTCCTGTTGCATCGGGCCCGCGCAAAAACACGAAGCGGCGCCATTGGCGCCGCGTGCAGTCGGTGAGAATAGAAATGCGCAAAACGCGCCGTGAACTGACTTTCAGTTCACATGGGCGCGTTCAGGCAACCAGCGCCTTGCGCCGGTCGTTCGCGACTGCCGGGTCCCGAGTGTCCATTATGGTACATGGGCCCGACACGGAACAGGAAGAAATCTCCACAACCTGGATGCTGGCGAGAGAGGCCTTGGTGACGTTGCGCACCGCTGCAACGCCTTCCTGCAACACTTGCTGCGCGCAGTCGCGGCAGCGTCCGCAGCACGTGCCGACGCCAAGCGTCTCGGCCAGTTCGTCGAGGGTCTCGACGCCCAGGTGAGCGGCACCGTGGATCTCACGATCGGTGATCTGGTTGCAGATGCAGACGTACACAAGTCCCTCCGTTGGGGCGCGTGGCACCGGCATGCCACTGCGAATGAACGTCAGAATATCAGAGATCGAAAATGATAACAATTCCCATTAGCGACGTGGGAACGTCTCTTCACATAGGGTGGTAAAACAGCCTAAGGCGCGATAAGAAGGCGGCGAAAGCGGCACTCATTAACAGGCTCAAGTGTCTTTCCTGCCGCCTCGGAGGCTCGGAAAACCCTGACGTTGTCAGGGTCTGGCGATCTGGCTCAGCGCGGCCGCGAGGTCCTCGGGGTCATAGGCATTGAGCACCTGGTCGACCAGCGGCTCCAGGTGCTCGCAATTGGCGTGCAGGATCTCCTGCTTGACCCGCAGCAGCTGCGCCGGGTGCATCGAGAACTCGCGCAGGCCCATGCCCAGCAGCAGCCGCGTCATGGAAGGATCGCCCGCCATTTCGCCGCACACTGCCACCGGTACGCCGGCGCGGTTGGCCTCGCGGATGGTGCGCGCCACCAGCTGCAGCACGGCCGGGTGCAGCGGATCGAACAGGTGCGCCACGGCATTGTCGGCGCGGTCGATCGCCAGCGTGTACTGGATCAGGTCGTTGGTGCCGATGGACAGGAAATCCATCTTGCGCAGGAACAGTGGCAGCAGCAGCACCGCCGCCGGGATCTCGATCATGGCGCCGACCTTCATGCCGGGGTCGTACGGCTCGCCGCGCTCGTCCAGCTGACGCTTGGCCTTGGCGATCAGCGCCAGGGTCTGGTCGATCTCGCTGGCGTGCGCCAGCATCGGCACCAGCAGCCGCACCGGACCGAAGGCCGAAGCGCGCAGCAGCGCCCGCAGCTGGGTCAGGAACATGGTCGGCTCCGACAGCGACCAGCGGATCGCGCGCAGCCCCAGCGCCGGGTTCAGCGCCGTCTCGAAGTCATCGCCCCGCCCGTCGCCGCGGCCATCGCGTCCGTCGCGGCCGTCTAGCGGCTTGTCCGCGCCGATATCGATGGTGCGGATGGTCACCGGCAGCCCGTGCATGGCATCCACCGCGGCGCGGTAGGCCTGGAACTGCTCGTCCTCGTCCGGCAGATCGCCACGCCGGTTCATGAACAGGAACTCGGACCGGAACAGGCCGACGCCCACCGCACCCGCGGACAGCGCCGCGCCGGCGTCCTCGGCCATCTCGATATTGGCCAGCAGCTCGATCTCGAGCCCGTCCAGCGTCACCGCCGGGGTATGGCGCAGCCGCTGCAGGCGCTTCTTCTCCAGCGCGCGCTCGCTCTGCCGGTGGCGGTATTCCTCCAGGATGATGGCGGTCGGGTCGACGATCACCAGCCCGGCATCGCCGTCGATGATGATCCAGTCGTCCTGCCGGATCAGCTCGCTCGCGCTCTGCACCCCAACCGCGGCCGGGATATCCAGGCTGCGCGCGACGATGGCGGTGTGCGAGGTGCGCCCGCCCAGGTCGGTGACAAAGCCGTGGAACACGGTGTGGCGGAACTGCAGCATGTCGGCCGGGGCGATGTCATGGGCCACCACGATCACGCCCGGCGCCGGCTCGCCGTCCGCCGCCAGCGCCGGCACCGGCGCGGGCACCAGCACGGGGGCGCCGGCCAGCGCCTTCAGGATGCGCTCGACCACCTGCTGGATATCCGCCTTGCGCTCGCGCAGGTATTCGTCCTCGATCTCGTCGAACTGGCGCATCAGTTCTTCGAGCCGCGTGGTGAGTGCCCACTCGGCGTTGTAGCGGCGGCCCCGGATCAGCGCCTCGGGCTCGCGCGCGAGCGCCTCGTCGTCGAGGATCATCGCGTGCACATCGAGGAAGGCGCCCATCTCCTCGGGAGCGTCGCGCGGCAGGTCGCGCTTGAGCGCCGCCAGTTCCGCGCGCACCGCCGCGCGCGCGGCGCGCAGCCGTTCGACTTCGGCATCGAGCTGGTCTTCATCGACCAGGTAGTGCGACACGTCCAGCGCCGCGGGCGCGAGCAGGTGCGCGCGCCCGATGGCGACGCCGCGCGAGACCGGGATGCCGTGCAGGGCGAAAGGCATGTACCGCTCCGTCAGGAACGTTTAAGAATTCGAAGTTGCGGGACCGGGGCCGCCGGCCTCACTCTCCCTCACCAAACCGGTTGGCGATCAGCGCCAGCAACGCGTCCATCGCTTCCTGCTCGTCGGGTCCGTCGGTCTCGAGGGTCACGGTGGAGCCGATGCCGGCCGCCAGCATCATCACGCCCATGATGCTCTTGGCATCGACCTGGCGCCCGTTGCGGGACATCTTGACCTGGCTGACGAAGCTGCCTGCGAGCTGGGTCAGCTTGGCGGACGCGCGTGCATGCAGTCCGAGCTTATTGATGATGGTGGTGTCCCTCTGCAGCATATTTGTCGGGATGGTTGGCGGTTTGGTTCTGTACGGTGGTGGTGCCGACCTGCAGCACGCCCTGCGAGCCGCCCGCCAGCGCCTTGTTGGCAAGCTGGTCGAGCTTTTCGTTGCGGTAGCAGATGGCGCGCACGAGCATGGGCAGGTTGACGCCGGCCAGCACGCGCACGCGGCCCTGCTCGGCCAGGCGCGCGGCGATATTGGCCGGGGTCGCGCCGAAGATATCGGTCAGGACCAGGGCGCCGTTGTCTTCGCAGACGGCAGCCAGGCGGCGCCTGGCCTCGGCCAGCACCGCGGCGGGGTCCGCGTCGGGAAGGACGTCGATGGCTTCCAGCCCTTGCGGCTGGCCGCAGTAGACGTGGGCGGCGCAATCGCGCAGGGCCGAAGCCAGCGGGGTGTGCGCGATGATCAGGATGCCTGCCATGATGGTGAATCCGTTGGATTGCCCAGATTGTAGCAGGCGGCCCCCCGCGTTCCCGCTGCCAGCCGGGATGGTTCCGGTCAGCTGCCGGCCGCGCCCACGGCGTGTTCCAGCGCGTCGATGAACATCGCCGCGACGTGGAACCCGGTCTGCTGGGTGATTTCCTGGAAGCAGGTCGGACTCGTCACATTGACTTCCGTCAGATAGTCGCCGATCACGTCCAGGCCCACCAGCAGCAGGCCCTGCTCCCACAGCCCCGGCGCCAGCGACTCGGCGATCTCGCGGTCGCGCTGGCTCAGCTCCTGGGCGCGGCCGCTGCCGCCGGCGGCCAGGTTGCCGCGCACTTCGCCGGCCATCGGCACGCGCGCCAGCGAATACGGCACCGGCACGCCGCCGATCAGCAGGATGCGCTTGTCGCCGTCCTTGATCGCCGGGATATAGCGCTGCACCATCAGGGTGCGGGCGCCGTCCTGGCCCAGCGTCTCGACGATGGCGGCCAGGTTCATGCCGTCAGAGCCCACCCGGAACACGCCCATGCCGCCCATGCCGTCGAGCGGCTTGACGATGATGTCGCGGTGCTCGGCATGGAAGTCGCGGATGCGCGCCAGGTCGCGCGTGACCAGCGTCGGCGTGATGAATTCCGGATGCTGGGCGATCGCCAGCTTCTCGGAATGGTCGCGGATCGCACGCGGCTTGTTGAACACGCGCGCGCCCTGCTGCTCGGCCAGCTCCAGCAGCCAGGTGCTGGTGACGTATTCCATGTCGAACGGCGGATCCTTGCGCATCAGCACCGCGTCGAAGGCCGACAGCGGTTCCAGCGCGCTGTTGCCTTTGCGGTACCAGGCCTTGTCGTCATCCGTCAGGTGCAGGCGCGTCGCCAGCGTCTCGACGGTGCTGCCAGACAGGCACAGCTGCGGCTGCAGGCACCAGTACAGCTCGTGGCCGCGCGCGGCGGCCTCGGTCATCATGGCGTAGGTGGAGTCCTTGTAGGTCTTGAAGGTCTCCAGCGGATCGGTGATGAAGAGGATGCGCATCAGTCAGGACTCGTCAGGGCTCGTCACAGGATCGGGTTCGGGTCAGTCTTTTCGAGTTCGATCGACGCCGCCAGCAGCGCCAGCCGCGCCACCACGCCGTACATATAGAAGCGGTTCGGCACCGCAGCGCCCGGCTTGGCATGGCTGTCGGGGATGCCGTTGGGGGCAAACGCCAGCGGCACGAAATGCATGCCCGGGGCGTTCAGGTTTTCATCGTTGCCGCGGCCCGTGTGCACGCGGTAGAAGCCGCCGACCACGTAGCGGTCGATCATGTAGACCACCGGTTCGGCCACCGCCTCGTTGACCTTCTCGAAGGTGTGCACGCCTTCCTGGATGATGACGTCGCTGACCTCGAGGCCTTCCTTGACGACGCTCATCTTGTTGCGCTCTTTCCGGTTCAGGCCCTTGACCTCGGACGGATCGCGCACAGTCATGATGCCCATGCCGTAAGTGCCGGCGTCGGCCTTGACCACCACGTACGGCGTTTCCTTGATGCCGTATTCGCGGTACTTCTTGGCGACCTTCTTCAGCACGCCCTCGACCGCGTCGGCCAGCTCCTCCTCGCCCACGCGCTCGTGGAAATTCACGCCGGTACAGCGGGCAAAGTACGGGTTGACCATCCACTGGTCGATGTCGATCAGCTTGGCGAACTTCTTGGCCACCTCGTCATAGGCGGCAAAGTGGCTGGTCTTGCGGCGGGTCGACCAGCCGGCATGCAGCGGCGGCAGCAGGTACTGCTCGTTGATGTTTTCCAGGATGGGCGGGATCCCGGCCGACAGGTCATTGTTCAGCAGGATCGAACACGGATCGAAGTCCTTCAGCCCCAGCCGGCGGCCCTTGGTGCCCAGGCGCGCCAGCGGCTCGACCACCAGGGTCTGGCCGTCGGGCAGCTCGATCGGGGTCGGCTCGGTGATTTCCTCGGACAGCGAGCCCAGGCGCACATTCAGCCCCGCCTGGCGCATGATCAGCGACAGCCGCGCCACGTTCTGCAGGTAGAACATGTTGCGCGTGTGACGTTCCGGAATCAGCAGCAGGTTCTTGGCATCGGGGCAGATCTTCTCGATCGCCGCCATCGCCGCCTGCACGGCCAGCGGCAGCATTTCCGGGGCCAGGTTGTTGAAGCCGCCCGGAAACAGGTTGGTGTCGACCGGCGCGAGCTTGAAGCCGGCGTTGCGCAGGTCCACCGAACAATAGAATGGAGGCGTATGTTCCTGCCATTCCAGCCTGAACCAGCGCTCGATCGACGGGGTGGCGTCCAGGATCTTCTTCTCGAGTTCGAGCAGAGGACCGTTCAGCGCGGTGATGAGATGCGGGACCATATCCATCCTATAGATCGTCTTTATCGTTCGCCCCGATTGTAGAGGAACGGCCAAACAGGCGCTGGCACACTCCTGATAAGGATATGCAGGCCATGGCATGAGGGATAACGATATGGGGACGCCGCGCGGGATATAAAGGGCGCTGGCGAAGCGGACAAAAAAAAGCGCGGCATCGCCGCGCCTTTAAATGGCCTGACAGATACGGGGAGCGTTCTGCAGGTGGAGGAAACTGCCTCACTGGCAATGTATGTGCCCCGCACATTAAAGACAATTGAAGCTTTTTAAGATCGGAGTTAAGCACTTTGCGAAAAGCCCACGGGCGTGCCGGGGAGATCGGCCGCCAGCCCGCACCAGCATTGGACTGGCGGCTTTTGCGAGTTTTCTCCGGCCAGCCGCCGGCGAGCCGGTGTGGCGTTGTGTGCGGTGCTAATGCCTGCTTGATAAGACAAGAAAAAAGCCCGGCACGCGGCCGGGCAAAGCTCCTGAGAGACGATTCCCAATCAGCTCTCCAGCACAACACCTTGGCGATCAGCCTTCATACGCGGTCTCGCCGTGCGAGGTGATATCCAGGCCCTCGCGCTCTTCATCTTCCGGCACCCGCAGGCCGATCAGCATGTCCACCAGCTTGTAGGCCACGAAGGAAACGATGCCCGACCACACCACCGTGGTCAGCACGCCCTCGAACTGGACCCACAGCTGGCCGGCGATCGAATAGTCTTCCGCCACCTTGTTGGCCACGTAGTCGTAGATGCCGGTGCCGCCCAGGCTAGGCGCGGCGAACACGCCGGTCAGCAGCGCGCCCACGATGCCGCCCACGCCGTGCACGCCGAACACGTCCAGCGAGTCATCCATGCCCAGCATGCGCTTCAGGCCGGTCACGCCCCACAGGCACAGCAGGCCAGCCACCAGGCCCATCACGATCGAGCCCATCGGGCCGACGAAGCCGGCTGCCGGGGTGATCGCCACCAGGCCGGCCACCGCGCCCGAGGCACCGCCCAGCATCGACGGCTTGCCCTTGCCGATCCACTCGCCGAAGGTCCACGCCAGCACTGCGGCGCAGGTCGCCAGCAGGGTGTTGACGAAGGCCAGCGCGGCACCGGCGCTCGCTTCCAGGCCCGAGCCGGCGTTGAAGCCGAACCAGCCGAACCACAGCAGCGAGGCACCGACCATGGTGAAGGTCAGGCTGTGCGGACGGATCGCCTCGCGGCCGAAGCCGATGCGCTTGCCGAACAGGTACGCGCCCACCAGGCCCGCCACGGCGGCATTGATGTGCACCACGGTGCCGCCCGCGTAGTCGAGCGCGCCCTTCTGGAACAGCCAGCCCGACTTGGCAGTCGCGGCAGCGCCGGCGGCAGCGTCGGTGTAGGCGTCAGGGCCCGGCCAGAACCAGACCATGTGCGCCATCGGGATGTAGGCGAAGGTGAACCACAGCACCACGAACACCAGCACGGCCGAGAACTTGGCGCGCTCGGCGAAGGCGCCGATGATCAGGCCGCAGGTGATGCAGGCGAAGGCGCACTGGAAGGCGAAGAAGCCCAGTTCCGGGATCACCACGCCCTTGCTGAAGGTGGCCGCCATGGCTTCCACCGTGAGGCCCTTCATGAAGAGCCGGTCGGTGCCGCCGAAGAAGGCGTTGCCCTCGGTGAAGGCGAAGCTGTAGCCGTAGATCGCCCACAGCAGCGCCACCAGCGAGAAGATCACCAGGCACTGCATCAGCACCGACAGCATGTTCTTGGAACGCACCAGGCCGCCGTAGAACAACGCCAGGCCCGGTAGCGTCATCAGGATGACGAAGGCGGTGGCCACCAGCAGCCAGGCCACGTCGCCCTTGTTGGGCTGCGGCGCCGCCGGTGCGGCGGCAGCGGCTTCCGCGGGGGCGGCGGCCGGTGCAGCTGCGGCTGGGGCGGCCGCAGGTGCTGCAGGTGCCGCGGCGGCGGCAGCGGCGGGGGCAGCGGAGGCAGCCGGGGCCGAAGCCTCCGCCGCCGCCGGCTTGTCCTGTGCGGCGGCGGGCGCGGACATGCCCACGCCCGCCGTGCCGATGGCCAGCGCCATTGCGCCGGCCGTCAGGAATCGCTTGATCCAGGTTTTCATGTGATTAGCCTCTGTCTCTATGCTGTCTTGGGTCACAGGGCATCGCCGCCGGTCTCGCCGGTGCGGATGCGGATGACCTGCTCGATCGGTGCCACGAAGATCTTGCCGTCGCCGATCTTGCCGGTGCGGGCCGACTTCTCGACCGCCTCGATGGCGCGCTCGACCACGTCGTCGGGCACCGCCACCTCGATCTTCACCTTGGGCAGGAAGTCGACGATGTACTCGGCGCCGCGGTACAGCTCGGTATGGCCCTTCTGGCGGCCGAAGCCCTTCACTTCCGTGACGGTGATGCCGGACACGCCCACGTCCGACAGCGCTTCGCGCACTTCGTCGAGCTTGAACGGCTTGATGACTGCGATGATGAGTTTCATCCGGATTCTCCTCGAGGCAGGCCAGCGCGGCCCGCCCGGCCTGCAACAGTGATTAGAAAGTCTTGGTGATCGAGGCCCAGGCCGCGGCCTTGCCGAGGTAGCGGCCGCGGTTGGCGCTGGTATAGGCCACTTCCTTGGCGTTCGTATCGACGTAGGCCACGGCCAGTGCAAAACCCTTGCCAAGGTCCTTGGTCAGGCCGATCTTCCAGTCGGTGTAGGAGGCGTCGCTGTTGTGCTTGACGCCCTGGTAGCCGACGTGCGCGTTCAGCGTCAGGTCCCAGAAGTTCAGCGGCACGTTGGCGGTCAGGTCGACGTAGTAGCTGTTCTTGCTGTCGGCCCAGCCGAACAGGTTGGTGACCGAGTGCGAGTACTTCAGGAACACCGGGCCCCAGCCGATGCCGGCATACAGCTCGGTGGTGTACGGGCGCGGGTTGTTGTAGCCGCCCGGGTAGTAGTACTCGAGCACGCCCAGGTCGTAATTCAGTTCCACGCCCGACACCTTGAAGGTGTTCTTGAAGCCGCCGTAGAAGTCCATCTCGACCGGCGCCGACACGGCCGGGTTGGCGTCCTCGAGCCAGCTGATGCTCGAGTTCCAGTTGCCTACATAGAAGCCGCTCTCATGCGCATAGTCGAAGCCGCCCTGGATGGCCGGACGCAGGTTGGTCTGGCTGATGCCGCGATAGCGGTAGTCAGAGACCAGCGAAACGTTGGCCGTAAAGGTATGCGGCGATGCCGGCTCGGCAGCGGCGGCGGCGGGTGCCGCTGCCGCGTCGGTGCTCTGGGCATACGCTGTGGCGGCGGCGCCGGACAGGACGACCGCGCTGACTGCAAGGGCCAACTTCTTCATGAATTTCTTCTCCTTTTCCCGGGATGGCTCGGATTTCGTTTGTTGGATTTTGGTGAGGCAGGCGCGATCACTACTGCAACTGCCGTGCCAGCCGCTGCGAAATCGGTGAACCGAAACCCTCATCCTGGCCGCGCCGGTGACCCAAGCCGCGCTTCAATCTGCCTTGCATCAAAGCCCGATGCCGTGAAAAGGTGTGAAGGCAGGCACGCCGGAGCTTTCCCCCACGTGCCGCACCGGCGATAATTGAGACCTGACGGTGGCAGCGTGCGCCCGCACCAGGGAATTCCGCCCGCATTCAGGGCGCCCAAAACCAGTGCGAAAGCGCGCGATACGCCAGATGCCTACCGGGATTGGCACCAGTTAGGTGCGCAAAGGAGAAATCATGAAACCGACCGATCTCTTCAACGACCTGCAGAACAAGGTCAGCGAGGCGCTGCGCAATTCGCCGGCAAGGGACATCGAGAAGAATGTGCGCAGCATGATGACGCAGGGCTTCGCCCGGCTCGACCTGGTCACCCGCGAGGAGTTCGACGTGCAATCGCAGGTGCTGGCCCGTACCCGCGCCCGGCTGGAAGAGCTGGAAGCCCGCGTGGCCGAACTCGAGCGCCGCGCCGGCATCCCGCCCGGCGCCGGTGCGGTGGACTCCACCGGAGGCGCGTGAGACCGCCAGTCCGCGCTGACCACACCAGCCTGCCTGAAGGCCGCCAATCCTGGCGGCCTTTTTCGTTAACGATTCGATGACATGGAGGGCCTGACATGAGTCTTGCCGTCCTGCGCAGCCGCGCGCTGACCGGCATCGCCGCGCCCCCGGTGCGCGTGGAAACGCACCTGGCCAACGGCCTGCCAGTGTTCACCATCGTCGGCCTGGCCGACACCGGCGTGCGCGAGAGCCGCGAGCGCGTGCGCGCCGCCATCCTCAACAGCGGCTACGAATTTCCCAACCGGCGCATCACCGTCAACCTGGCCCCGGCCGACCTGCCCAAGGAATCGGGGCGCTTCGACCTGGCCATCGCGCTGGGCATCCTCGCCGCCAGTGGCCAGATCCCGTCCGAGGCGCTCGACGCCCACGAATTCGCCGCCGAGCTGTCGTTGTCGGGCGAGCTGCGGCCGGTGCGCGGCGCGCTGGCCATGGCGATGTGCCTGGCGCAGGACAACGCCGCATGCCACGCGGCCGGCGCCGCCCCACGCGCTTTCCTGGTGGCCCGCGACAATGGCCCCGAAGCGGCATTGATCGAAGACCTGGCCGTCCACGCCGCCGCCACGCTGCGCGAGGTATGCGAGCACCTCGGTGGCCAGCCGGACGCGCGCCTGCCGCGCGCCGCCCCCGCCGCGCTGCCGAAGTCGAGCGCCAGCGGACCCGACATGCGCGACGTGCGCGGCCAGGCGCAGGCGCGCCGGGCCATGGAAGTCGCCGCCGCGGGACAGCATTCGGCCTTGCTGGTGGGCCCGCCAGGCACCGGCAAGTCGATGCTGGCGCAACGGCTGCCGGGCCTGCTGCCGCCGATGTCGCTGCGGGAGGCGCTGGAATCCGCGGCGGTCATGAGCCTGACGCCGGGCGGCTTCCGCACCGAACTGTGGGGCCGGCGCCCCTGCCGCGCGCCGCACCACACCGCGTCGGGCCCGGCCATGGTCGGCGGCGGCGGCAACCCGCGGCCGGGCGAGATCTCGCTGGCGCACCACGGGGTCCTGTTCCTGGATGAATTGCCCGAATTCGACCGCCGGGTGCTCGAAGTCCTGCGCGAGCCGCTGGAGTCCGGTCGCATCACCATCGCGCGCGCCAATGGGCACGCCGACTTCCCCGCGTGCTTCCAGTTCGTGGCGGCGATGAACCCGTGCCCGTGCGGCTACCTCGGGCATCCCGACCGGCCATGCCGCTGCACCCCCGACCAGGTGCGCCGCTACCAGTCGCGCATTTCCGGGCCGATGCTCGACCGGATCGACCTGCAGATCGAAGTGCCCGCCCAGGACCAGGGCGAGATGCTCGACGGCCCGCCGGGCGAGCCCAGCGCCGCGGTGCGCGAGCGCGTGCTGGCGGCGCGGGCGCTGCAGCTGTCGCGGCAAGGCAAGCCCAACAGCGAACTGGGCGGCCGCGAGATCGAGCAGCACTGCGTGCTGGAGCCGCAGGCACAGGCGCTGCTGCGCGGCGCGATGACGCGGCTGGCGTGGTCGGCGCGCTCGTACTTCCGCGTGCTGAAGGTGGCGCGCACGGTTGCCGACCTCGATCGCGCCGAGGTGCTGACCGCCAGCCACGTGGGCGAGGCGATCCAGTACCGGCGGGCGCTGCGGATGGCCGGCTAGCGCCAGCCGCGGCGAAGCGGCGGGGACAGCCTCGATCCGGACGACCGGCGCGCCGGTCCGCAGTTGGCGGTGGCGGCGGCGGTCAGGCTTCCTCCGACCACTGCACGCCCTCGCGCGCCATGAACGCCGAAGACGCCGCCGGCCCCCAGGTGCCGGCGGTGTAGGGCCGCGGGCCTTCGTCCTGGTGCCGCCAGGCTTCCAGGATCGGATCGACCCAGGTCCACGCGGCCTGCAGCTCGTCGCGCCGCACGAACAGCGCCAGCCGGCCCCGGATCACGTCGAGCAACAGCCGCTCGTAGGCTTCGGCGCGGCGCGTGGTGAAGGCCGAGTCCAGGTTCAGCGCCAGGCTCAGCGGCTTGAGCTTCATGCCTTCGCCCGGCTGCTTGACCATCAGCATCAGCCGCACCGACTCTTCCGGCTGCAGCCGGATCACCATGCGGTTGGCGCGCAGCGTGCTGCCGGGATCGAAGATCGAGTGCGGCACCCCCGCAAACTGGATCACCACCTCGGTCACCCGTTCCTGCATGCGCTTGCCGGTGCGCAGGTAGAACGGCACCTTGTTCCAGCGCCAGGTACCCAGCTCCGCGCGCATCGCGACGAAGGTCTCGGTGCGGCTGTCCGCCGGGATGCCGTCTTCCTGCAGGTAGCCGGGCACCAGCTCGCCGCCGATGGCGCCCGCGGTGTACTGGCCGCGCACCGTGTTGCGGCGCACGTCCTCGGGCGACATCGGGCGCAATGAGCGCAACACCTTGAGCTTCTCGTCGCGCACGGCGTCCGAGTTCAGCGATGCGGGCGGCTCCATGGCCAGGATGCTGACCAGTTGCAGCAGGTGGTTCTGGATCATGTCGCGCATGGCGCCGGCCTCGTCGTAGAAGCCGCCGCGCGAGCCCACGCCGACCGTCTCGGCCACGGTGATCTGCACGCTGCACACGAACGGCGTGCGCCACAGCGGCTCGAAAATCGAATTGCCGAAGCGCAGCGCCATCAGGTTCTGCACCGTCTCCTTGCCGAGGTAGTGGTCGATCCGGTAGGTGCGGTCTTCGCTGAAGTAGCGCGTCACTACCTCGCTGATGGCAATGGCCGAGGCGAGGTCGACCCCCAGCGGCTTCTCCAGCACCAGCCGGGTGTCGTCGGCAATCAGGCCGTGCCCGGCCAGGTTGTCGCAGGTCTGGGCGAACAGGCCCGGCGGCATCGCCATGTAGTAGATGCGCAGCGCTTCGCTGCGCAGCGCCTTCCCCAGCGTCTCGTAGTGGCCGGGCTGCGAGGCATCGACCCGGACGAAGTCGAGCCGCTGCAGGAACGCGCGCCACTTGTCGGGATCGAGGTAGCGCGCATCGACGAAGGGCTGCGCGCGCTCGTCGGCAAAACGCGCGAAGGCCGCGGCATCCCATTCATGGCGGCCCACGCCGATGATGCGCGTGCCCTCGGGCAGGTTGCCGTCGCGATGGCACATGTACAGCGAGGGCAGCAGCTTGCGGGCCGACAGGTCGCCGGTGCCGCCGAAGATCACAAGATCCACCGGCCGTGGATCGGGCGTGCCGAAGGAAGAAGCTGAAAACGCGGAACGGGCGGTAGGCATGGCGGGCTCCTTGCTTGCCGGGAACACCGGCGCGATGTGGGTCGGGCAGCGCGAGCCCGGCCGGCACGCGCGGCAAGCCGCATGAACCATGCCAGTGAGCACGCTGGCCCCCACCCCGGCGCAGGCACAGGCACAGGCGCGGGTCACAGCGCGCCCGGCGCGATGCTTGGACCGCCATACTTTGCGCCCCCAGCGTGACAGGCGAACCATGCCGGGCGCCGCGCCGCAGCGACGAAAGGGAGGAAGGCCTAAAGCGGCCCCGGCGGGCCGCGGCGATCCCTACGCGCGTTTTCCGATTGGCGTCGCCACCGGCGGCTCGACCGGCGGCGGCACCGGATCTTCTTCCGGCGGCAATGGCAAGTCGGGAGGCACGCCCGGCGGCGACGGTTCTTCCACCGGAGGCACGGTGTGGCGCGGCAGCATGCGCGCGCCGGCGCGGGGAATCGGCGAGGCTGGCATTTGGGGCTCTCCGTGGCCGGGGGGGTTCCCCTCATTGAAGCAAACCCCGAGGGTTGGCGCCAGTGCCGGCGCTCAGGCGTGCTGCCGGCGCACGAAGAACAGCGCCGCGCCAACCGCCATCAGCACGCTGCCGAAGAAGCGGTTCTGCCAGCGCACCGCGCGCGCGTTGCGGAACAGGCCCTGCATGCGCGACGCCAGCAGCGCGTAGCCGTGCATCACCACCAGGTCGACGCAGCACATGGTCAGCGCCAGGATGGCCAACTGCGGCGCCAGCGGGTGGTTCGGGTCGATAAACTGCGGTAGCACCGCGACCATGAAGATGATGCCCTTGGGATTGGTCACGTTGGTCAGCAGCCCGGTGGCGAAGCGCCGGCGTGGGCTCATCACGGCCACGCGGGCGGGACCCTCGCTGGCGCCTTCGCTGCTTTGCACCTTCGCGCGCCACTGCTGCAAGCCCAGGTAAATCAGATACAGCGCGCCCACGGTCTTCACCACCATGAAGGCCTGCTCCGAGGCCAGCAGCAGCGCGCCCAGCCCGCCGCCGGCCACCAGCAGCACGATTACCAACCCCGTCTGCAGGCCGAAGATCGTGGTGGTGGTCTTGCGCAGGCCATACGACAGGCCGTGGCTCATCGACAGCACCGCCCCCGATCCCGGCGACACCGCAATCACCCAGCACGCCGCGAAATAAGCCAGCCACACTTCCCAACGCATTTCGATTCTCCTAGACGACAACTGCCCGACAACTGCCGCCGCCGCACTGACGCGGCCCGGCGCAAACCCTGTATTCCTGCGGCGTCCTGCGGGACCTCAGAACGGGTGGAAGCCGCCGAGGAACTGCTCCACCTGCTCGGCCTGGCGCTGGTCGCGCGCGGCGTCGCCGGACTCCAGCACCACCGCCTGGTAGGCGCGCGCGCCCACCGCCACCAGCCGCGCGGTCAGCCGCCGCGGCGACTGGTCCTGCGGCGACACGCCGCTGGCCTGCACTTCCACGCCGGCCAGCGGCCGCCCCGGCTTGTCGGCGGTCGTGATCGTGACCGGGCGCGTGCGCGCCGGCTCGCCCGACGCCGTGCCCAGGTTGGCCAGCAGGCCCGCCTGCATCGCCGCCAGCGCCTCGCGCCGCAGCGCTTCGTCGTCGGCAGGCAGCGTGACCACGCCCACGGCGAACAGCGTGTCGTCGACGCGCGCCGCCTCCATCGTCATCGGCAGCTTGCGGCCGGCGATGGTGACGTCGCGCGCGGCGCTGCTGGGCTTGCCGGGGTAGAGCGCGGCATAGGCGCCCTCGCCGGACTGGATCGTGCGCCAGTCATAGCGGGGCGAACAGGCGCAGAGGGCCAGCGCCGCGCATACGGCGGCGCGGCGCAGCATGGGACTGCGGGCCAGGGCGGCCAGGCTCGACGACTGGGGCGAAAGAGGACGCATGGGGAAGCGTGTGGCGGACAGCGCGCGCAGGCCATGGAGCGGCTCTGGCGGCCGCCGTCGCCTGCGGGCGGAAACCGGTATTATCGCGGAAGTGGCGCCCCGGTGCATGGTGCGCCGCCTGACAGTCTTTCCCGACCGCATGCCTGTTCCCGCCCTGCCCCGCCTCGCCGTACCAGCCCGGACCGCGCTGCTCCGACTAGCGCAACTGGCGCAACTGGCGCGACTGGCCGCCTGCACGCTGCTGGCAACGGCCGCCGGCGCGGCGCTGGCCGCGGGCACGGCGCTGGCCGCGGGCACGGCGCACCTGCCTGCCGCCACCGACCTGGCCGCGCATGGCGCCGAGGCCGCGCAACGTGGCGAGCCGCTGGTGCTGCTGGTGTCGATGCCAGGATGCGGCTATTGCGACGCGGTGCGCCGCAACTACCTCGGCCCGCAGGCCGCCGCCGGCGAGATCGCGGTGCGCGAGCTCGACCTGACCGCCGCCACGCCGCTGCGCGATGCCGACGGCAGCATGACCACCGCGCGCGACTGGGCGCGGGCGCACCAGGTGCGGGTGGCGCCGACGGTGCTGTTCCTCGATCGCCAGGGCCGCGCCGCCGCCAGTCCGCTGCGCGGCATGCAGCCCGATTTCTACGGCGCCTACCTGGAGCAGGCGCTGGACCAGGCACGCGCCGCCATCGCCACACGGCGCTGAACCGCGCGGTGGCGCCGGCATTGCGACAGATTGACGCAAGCAGACCGCGCGCAACACCGCGGCGCCCGCGGCATTAGAATGTGTCGTTGCCCGAAGAGAATTCGCCTTCCTCCGCCTCCCATGACCACTTCCACTTCCGCCAAGTCCTCCCGCAAGCCCTGGCCCATCGTCGCCGCCGTCGTCGTACTGGCGCTGCTGGGCTGGTTCGGCTACCGCGCGCTGGCACCCTCCAACGCCGCGCCGGCCGCCACGTTCACGCTGCTGTCGGGCGAGAAGGTCAGCACCGCCGACCTGAAGGGCAAGGTCTACCTGGTCAATTTCTGGGCCACCAGCTGCGCCACCTGCGTCAAGGAAATGCCCGACATGGTCAAGACCTACGAGCAGTTCAAGGGCAAGGGGCTGGAGTTCGTCGCCGTGGCGATGAACTATGACCCGCCGATGTACGTGATGAACTACGCCAAGACGCGCGGGCTGCCGTTCAAGGTCGCGATGGATTCGGACGGGTCCGCCGCCAGGGCCTTCGGCAATGTGCAGCTGACGCCGACCACCTTCGTGGTCGACAAGGACGGGCGCATCCTCAAGCGTTATGTCGGCGAGCCCGAGTGGGATGCGCTGCACAAGCTGCTGGACGGCGCGCTGGCAAAGTCTGCGTAACGCTGTCACCCGCCGCCGCCCGCAACATTCAGGAAAAGGTGCTCATCGAGCACCTTTTTTATTGGTTCGTGCCCCATCCCGCGCAAAGCGGCTTGCACTGCCGGGCTGTATGGATATACAGTTAGCGCCAGCTTTTTTTGCCCGCCCCATTCCTCTTTCCTGCCTGTGTCACTCGACCTTGCCCCCGCCGCGGACCTCGAATCCGCCCTTGCCCCCGATGCGGCCGACGCAGGCCCCGCCTACCTGTCCAGGCTCAACCCGGAGCAGCGCGCCGCGGTCGAGCATGGCAGCGACGGGCCGCTGCTGATCATCGCCGGCGCGGGCTCGGGCAAGACCAACACGCTGGCGCACCGGGTCGCGCACCTGGTGCTGGGCGGCGCCGATCCGCGCCGCATCCTGCTGCTGACCTTCTCGCGCCGCGCCGCCGCCGAAATGGGCCGGCGCGTCGAGCGCATCGTCGACCAGGCGCTGGGCACGCAGACCGGCGCGGGCCGCGCGGCGCTGCAGTGGTCGGGCACCTTCCACGCCATCGGCGCGCGCCTGCTGCGCGAGTACGCCGAGACGCTGGGCCTGTCGCCCGCCTTCACCATCAGCGACCGCGGCGATGCGGCCGACCTGATGCACGTGGTGCGCCACGACCTGGGCCTGTCCGAGACCGCGAGCCGCTTCCCCAAAAAAGAGACCTGCCTGTCGATCTACTCGCGCGTGGTCAACACGCAGGCGCCGCTGGAGGACGTGCTCAAGCAGCAGTTCCCGCGCTATGCGATGTGGGCCGATGCGCTGCGCACGCTGTTTGCCGGCTATGTCGAGGCCAAGCAGAAGCAGCACGTGCTCGATTACGACGACCTGCTGCTGTACTGGGCGCAGGCCATGGCCGAGCCGGCCATCGCGCAGGACATCGGCGCGCGCTTCGACCACGTCCTGGTCGACGAATACCAGGACACCAACGCATTGCAGGCGTCGATCCTGCTGGCGATGCGGCCCGATGGCCGCGGCCTGACCGTGGTCGGCGACGATGCGCAGTCGATCTACGCGTTCCGCGGTGCGACCGTGCGCAATATCCTCGATTTCCCGCAGCAGTTCACGCCGCCCGCGCAGCAGGTGACGCTGTCGCAGAACTACCGCTCGACGCAGCCGATCCTGCAGGCCGCCAACGCCGTGATCGGACTGGCGGCCGAGCGCTATACCAAGGATCTCTGGTCCGAGCGGCTGTCGGCCGAGAAGCCCGGCATCATCGTCGTCAACGACGAGGCCGACCAGGCGCGCTACGTGGTCGAGCAGGTGCTGGCGCGGCGCGAGGCCGGCCTGGCGCTGATGGCGCAGGCGGTGCTGTTCCGCGCCGCCGACCACAGCGCGCAGGTGGAGATCGAGCTGGCGCGGCGCAATATCCCGTTCGTGAAGTTCGGCGGGCTCAAGTTCCTGGAATCGACGCACGTGAAAGACGTGCTGGCCGTGGTGCGCTGGCTGGAAAACCCGCGCGACCGCATGGCAGGCTTCCGCACGCTGCAGCTGCTGCCGGGCATCGGCCCCAAGACCGCGGCACGTGTGCTCGACGCGCTGGCGCTGGCCACCGAGCCGCTGTTCTCGCTGCAGGAATTCGAGCCGCCGCCGGCCGCTGCCCCCGCGTGGGCCGACCTGCTGACGCTGGCGCGCGCGCTGATGGCGCCGGCCTCGCCGTGGCCGTCGGAGTTCGAGCAGGTGCTGGCCTGGTACACGCCGCACCTCGAACGCCTGCACGACGACGCCGCCGCGCGCCAGGCCGACCTGCAGCAGCTGGAACGCATCGCCGCCACCTACGGCGCGCGCGAGCGCTTCCTGACCGAGCTGACGCTGGACCCGCCCAGTGCGTCGAGCGATGAATCCGGCGTGCCGTCGCGCGACGAGGACTACCTGATCCTGTCGACCATCCACTCGGCCAAGGGGCAGGAGTGGAAGGCAGTATATGTGCTCAATGCCGTCGATGGCTGCATGCCGAGCGACCTGGCGACGGGAACGACCGAAGAGATCGAGGAAGAACGGCGGCTGCTGTATGTGGCGATGACGCGCGCCAAGGACCATCTGGACGTCGTCGTGCCGCAGCGCTTCTACGTGCACCAGCAGGTGGGCTTTGGCGACCGGCATGTGTATGCGTCGCGCACGCGGTTCATCCCGAATCGCGTGATGCCGAATTTCCACAGCCGGGCATGGCCGCCGCCGCCGATGCCGGGCGAGGGGAAGGCAAAGCCGGCGCTGGCGCCGGTGGACCTGGCCAGCCGGATGCGGAATATGTGGCGGTAGTCTCGTCGCGCCGTTTTTCTCCCCTCTCCCGCGCGCGGGATAGGGGAGAAAACAAGCGGCGCGCTAGGGCTGTCGCCGCTTCCGGATCGCAGCGTTACGCCACCTTCTCCAGCAGCAACCCCTTCAGGTACTCCCCTTCCGGGAACGCCGCCAGCATCGGGTGATCGGTGCCGGCCGACAGCCTGCGCAGGATGCGCGCATCCGCCCGCGCATCGGTCATTGCGCCCGCCACGATCTTCTGGAACAGCTCCATGCTGATCGCGCCCGAGCACGAGTACGTGAACAGCAAACCGCCTGGCCGCAGCAGCTGCGTGCCGACCAGGTTGATCTCCTTGTACGCACGCGCGGCACGGTCGATATGCTGCGCCGACGGCGCGAACTTGGGCGGGTCCAGCACGATCAGGTCGAACTGACGCCCTTCGGCGCGGAATTCGCGCAGCGTCTTGAACACGTCCGCGTCGAGCCAGGTCGCGCGCTCCGGATCAAACCCGTTCAGCGTCACGTTGCCCGCGGCGATCTTCAGCGCCTCGCCCGACGAATCGATCGACGTCACCGCTTTTGCCCCGCCGCGCAGCGCGGCCAGCGAGAAGCCGCCGGTATAGCAAAAGCAGTTCAGCACCTCGCGCCCTTCGGCCAGGTCGCCCACCAGCTTGCGGTTGTCGCGCTGGTCGACATAGAAGCCGGTCTTGTGGCCGTTGCGCACGTCAACGTAGTAGCGCACGCCATGCTCGGTCACCGACAGCGCCGGATCGGGCTCGGCGCCGGCCAGCACGCCGGTCACCAGCTCCAGCCCTTCGCGCTGGCGCACGGCGGCGTCGGAGCGTTCATAGACGTTGGGGCAGCCAGTCTCCTTGACCAGCGCCTGCACGATCGCGGTTTTCCAGTGCTCCACGCCGGCCGCATTGAACTGGCACACCAGCTGGCCCGTTTCCCCACTGCCGTAGTAGTCGACGATCAGCCCCGGCAGCCGGTCCGATTCGCCGAAGATCAGGCGCACCGCATCGCTGTCCTTCACCCACTGGCGCCGGTAGGCGATGGCCGCGGCCACGCGGCGCTTGAACAGCGCGTGGTCGACCGGCTCGTTCTCGTCGAAGGTCCACACGCGCGCGCGGATCTGCGATTCGGGGCTGTAGGCAGCCTTGGCCAGGAAGCGGCCGTCGGCGGCGCGCACGGTCACGGTCGCGCCCGGCTCGCAGCGGCCTTCGGTGGTGGCGATGCCGGTGGCATAGATCCACGGGTGGCGGCGCAGCAGGGATTTTTCCTTGCCGGGTTTCAGGGTGATGGTGTTCATGTCGGTATGGGGAGGATGCGTGCCGCAGCCGCGGTGTTTGGCTCCCTGCGGTGCGGCTCCCCTCTCCCGCCTGCGGGAGAGGGGTTGGGGGAGAGGGCGGGAGTGTCAACAAAGTGACGGGCGTCGGCATTGCCAGCGCCTGCCCTCTCCCCCGGCCCCTCTCCCGCGCGCGGGAGGGGGGAGCAAACAATCAGGAAAGATACGTCAGCGGTTACAGCACCACCTTCACCATCGGATGCGAAGTCAGCGCCCGGTACAGGTCGTCCAGCTGCTCGCGGCTGGTCACCCACACCGTCACGGTGAGTCCGAGATAGTTGCCCTTGCTCGAGGGCCGCATCTCCATCTTGCCCGCATGGAAGTCCGGATCGAACTCCTGCACCAGCGTGACGATGGCCTCGGCAAAGCCGTCCTGCATCGAGCCCATCACCTTGATCGGGAAATGGCTCGGGTATTCGATCAGCGACTGCTCCGGCGGGATATCGCCGGGCTTGTTGCCGCTGCCCTGGTTGTCGGAAGTCATGTCGTTTTCTCCGGCGCGGCCCGGCAAATCTCCAGGCCGCGCGTGCCAATCACTTGCGCTTGAACCACAGGCGGATGGTGTCCCACAGGCGGCCGAAGAAACCGGCCTCGGGCACTTCTTCCAGCGCCACCACGGGGAACTCGGCCACCTTGTTGGCGCCGTCCATCAGCTTGACCATGCCCACCTGCTGGCCCGCCGCGATCGGCGCGATCATCAGTTCCTGGCGCTCCAGCACCGGCTTCAGGCGACCGCCGGTGCCCTTGGGCACGGTGACGAAGGTCTCGTGCTGCACGCCGATCTTGACCGTGCCGGCCTTGCCCTTGTAGATCTCGGGCGTGGCCAGCACCTGCCCCTTGTCGTACAGGCGCAGCGTGTCGAAGAACTGGAAGCCGTAGTTGAGGATCTTCAGGCTTTCCTGCGTGCGCACCTGTTCGGTGGTGGTGCCGATCACGATCGAGATCAGGCGGCGCTGGCCGTTGGGCACGTTGGCCAGCGGACGCTGGGCCGACGAGATCAGGCAATAGCCGGCGGACTTGGTGTGGCCGGTCTTGACGCCGTCCACGGTCGGGTCGATGTACAGCAGGCGGTTGCGGTTGGGCTGCCTGATCTTGTTATAGGTGAACTCCTTCTGCGAGTACATGGCGTAGTACTCGGGGAAGTCCTTGATCAGGTGCGTGGTCAGCGTCGCCAGGTCCACCGCGGTGGTGTAGTGGTTCGGGTCGGGAATGCCGTCGGTGTTGGTGAAGTGGGTGCTCTTCATGCCCATGCGCTGGGCCTCGCGGTTCATCATCGCGACGAAGCCCTCTTCCGAGCCGCCCACGGCCTCGGCCAGCGCCAGCGCGGCATCGTTGCCCGACTGCACGATCAGGCCCAGCAGCAGGTCCTGCACGCTGACCGGCTTGTTGGGCTCGATGAACATGCGTGACTCGTCGCTTTTGACCTTGAGCACGAGGTTGGTCGGCACCACGGTCTGTTCCAGCGTCAGGCGCTTTTCCTTGAGTGCCTCGAACGCCAGGTAGGCGGTCATCAGCTTGGTCAGCGAGGCCGGCTCGATGCGCTGGTCGGCATTCTGCGAGGCCAGCGCCTGGCCGCTGGTCACGTCATACAGCATCCACGACTTGGCGGCGACCTGCGGCATCGGCACGCCCTGCGCAAGGACGGCGGCGGGCGCGGCGGCCAGCGTGGCCGTGGCGACGGCAGCGACGATGGCGGCGGGTGCAAAGGCGGAGGAAAGGCGTGTCGTGGCTCTATTCAGCATTATTTCTGTTTCCGACAAGAAAGGGATCGTGCGGGACGGGATGGCGCGGTGACGAAGCTGCGCCGCTCACCGGTCCCACGCGTTGACGACGAGCTGCTTGATGAGGTGCAGCTTGCGGTGAAAGAAATGGTCGGCGCCGGGGATGACGATCACCGGCAGCTCCTGCGGGCGCGCCCAGTCGAATACGCTGGCGAGCGGCACGGTGTCATCCTGCTCGCCGTGTATGACGATGGTGTCGGCGGGCACCTCGGCCACCTGCCAGCGGCTCGCTGCGGTGCCGACCAGCACCAGGCGCTGCGCCGGCGTGCCGGCCTCGGCCAGGCGCCGGGCCACGTGCGTGCTGACAAAGCTGCCGAAGGAGAAGCCGCCCAGCGCCAGCGGCAGCGTCGCGGCCTGCGCCGACCACGCGGTCTGCTCGCGCATCCAGGCGACGACTGCCAGCAGGTCGTCCTGCTCGCCGACGCCATTGTCATGCTCGCCGGCGGTCGCGCCGACGCCGCGGAAGTTGGGGCGCACAGTGGCATAGCCCAGCTGCACGAAGGCGCGCGCCAGCGTCTGCGCGACCTTGTTGTCCTTGGTGCCGCCGAACAGCGGATGCGGGTGGGCAACCAGCGCCAGGCCCCGTGGCTCGCCTTGCGGCAGGTCCACCGAAACGTCGATCGCGCCGACGGGGCCGGCGATGGAAAGTACCTGGGTATGCGCGTTCATAGGACGGTCAGGGCAATCAGGAGGCGGTCAGGATGGCGCTTCAGGATGGTGATACGCCGGCTGGCTCTACCCGGAAATCCCGGGGCAAGAAATGAAAAAACCGTCCGGCGTGCGGGCGGCGGGGTCTGGCATCGGCGCTGCGGCATCGGCAGCGCCTTGGGCTTCGTTCCCGTTCAGCGGTCCACCATCAGCCGCTCGACCGGCTTGCCGTTGAGCAGGTGGCTGTCGATGATTTCATCGATGTCGTGCTCGTCCACATACGTGTACCAAATTGCCTCGGGGTAGACCACCAGCACCGGCCCGAGTTCACACCGGTTCAGGCAGCCCGCCTTGTTGATGCGCACGCGGCCTTCGCCGCCGGCGATGCCGAGTTCCTTGCAGCGCTTCTTGGCGTATTCCTGCATGGCCTTGGCGTTGAAATTGGCGCAGCAGTTCTCGCCGGCCTCGCGCTGGTTCAGGCAGAAGAAGACGTGGTGCTGGTAGTAGCTGCTCATGCGATGCGGTGACAAGGAGGGCGGGCCCGCGCGGCGGCACGACCGCGGGACGTTGAACGGAAGCTCGGAATTATACGGCGTCACGGCGGCACGCCCGCGCCTTCCGGCACCCGCGCAACGCCATTGACCGCGCATGCCGGCCGCGCAGGTGGCGCCTCGGCCACCTTTGCCCGCGCCGGCATTCCGAATCCCCGGAAGCCGGGATTCCGGATTTCCGGAATCCCGGAGGCCCCGCGTCTTGGCAAGACCCGCGTTTCCTTGTGAATCAATCAGTTAGCGATACCGGTTGGACTGGCATGCCGGTTGCAAATTCCCGTCCCTGAACGCGCCGCAACCGTGACGGCGCGCGCCCGCGGCGCCATCGCCCCGGGTACGGTCAACACCGAGGACGACACCATGAAGAAACCCTTCTACAAGATCCTGTATGTGCAGGTGCTGTTCGCCATCCTGGTCGGCATCCTGCTGGGGCATTACTGGCCCGATACGGGCGTGGCCATGAAGCCGCTGGGCGATGGCTTCATCAAGCTGATCAAGATGATCATCGGCCCGATCATCTTCTGTACCGTGGTGACCGGCATGGCCGGCATGAGCGACATGAAGAAGGTCGGCCGCGTCGGCGGCAAGGCGCTGCTCTACTTTGAAGTGGTGTCGACCTTCGCGCTGCTGATCGGCCTGGGCGCCGCGCACCTGCTCAAGCCGGGCGTGGGCTTCAACATCGACCCGTCGACGCTGGACACCAAGGCGATCGCGCAATACGTGTCGAAGGCGCACGGCCAGAGCACGGTCGAGTTCTTCATGCACATCATCCCGGAAACGGTCTTCAGCGCCTTCGCCAACGGCGACATCCTGCAGATCCTGCTGGTGTCGCTGTTCTTCGGCGCCGCGCTGGCCACGCTCGGCGAACGCGCCCGCTTCGTGGTGCAGCTGATCGAGCAGGTCTCCAAGGTGTTCTTCCACATCGTGCACGTGATCACCAAGGTGGCCCCGATCGGCGCCTTCGGCGCGATGGCGTTCACCATCGGCAAGTACGGCCTGGGTTCGCTGGTGCCGCTGCTCAAGCTGATCGGCACCTTCTACTTCACGGCCATCATCTTCGTGCTGGTGGTGCTGGGCACGATCGCGCGCATGACCGGCTTCAGCATCGTGCGCTTTATCTCGTACATCAAGGAAGAGCTGCTGATCGTGCTTGGCACCAGCTCGTCCGAGGCCGCGCTGCCGCACATGATGGAGAAGCTGGAGAAGCTGGGCTGCTCCAAGTCGGTGGTGGGCCTGGTGGTGCCTACCGGCTATTCGTTCAACCTGGACGGCACCAACATCTACATGACGATGGCGGTGATCTTCATCGCGCAGGCGACCGGCATCGAACTGACGTGGATGCAGCAGCTGACCATCCTGGCGGTGGCGATGATCACCTCCAAGGGCGCCAGCGGCGTGACCGGCTCGGGCTTCATCACGCTGGCCGCGACGCTGGCGGTGGTGCCGACCATCCCGGTGGCCGGCATGGTGCTGATCCTGGGCATCGACCGCTTCATGAGCGAGTGCCGCGCGCTGACCAACATCATCGGCAACGGCGTGGCCACGGTGGTGGTGTCGGCGTGGGAACGCGAACTGGACCGCAAGCGCCTGGCGCAGGTGCTGCAGGGCGGCGGCGATGCCGGCGATCTGGCCCAGGCCGGCCAGGGCGCCCGCTAAGTACACCGCTGCGCGGGCGGCTGCATCGGCGTCTTCTGCCCCGGCCGCCCGCCAGCGGGTATCATCGGCACGACAGCCCTTGCGCGCGCCGATGCCCCATTCCGACGATTTCCTAGCCGTGCATGATCCTGCCGCCACCCGCGCGGTGCATGCGCCGGACACCGGCAGCAGCCGGTGGTGGGTCTTCGCCGCCGCACTGGCGGCCGGGCTGCTGCTGTTGTGCGGGCTGACCTGGCTGGTGTCGTTCCAGCGCGGCCTGGCCGCGCTGCAGCAGAGCACCGCCACGCGTGCCGACCGCTACGCCGCCACCCTCGAAAGCACCCTCGACCGCTACGAATTCCTGCCCGCGCTGGTGTCGCTGCACCCCTTCGTGCGCGGGCTGCTCGAATCCCCAAACGACCCGACGCGCGTCGCCGCCGCCAACCAGTACCTGGAAGAGGTCAACCGGCGCGCACATGCTTCGGCCACGTACGTGATCGCGGCCAACGGCATCGCGCTGGCCGCCAGCAACCATGGCCAGCCCGGCAGCTTCGTCGGCACCGACTACCGCTTCCGCCCCTACTTCCAGATCGCCGCGGGCGGCAGGATGGGCCGCTTCTACGCCATCGGCATCACCAGCGACGAACCCGGCTATTACCTCGCGCAGCCGGTGGAATCCAATGGCAAGGTCGTCGGCGTCACCGTGGTCAAGCTCAACCTGGAGTGGTTCCAGCGTGCCGGCAGCGGCGCCGAGCCGCTGATGGTCAGCGACGACCACGGCGTGATCTTCCTGTCATCGGTGCCGGCCTGGCAGTACCGCACGCTGCAACCGCTGCCGCCGGCATTGCAGGCCGAGATGGAAAACACGCGCCAGTACCACGGCCGCGCCGTCACGCCGCTGCCGCTGGAGCCGCTCGACTCGCTCGTCACGCGCTGGCTCGCGCAGACCACGCTGGGCGCCAACGCGCGGCTGGTGCGCGTGCGCGACGACTCGCCCGCCGCCCGCACCACTTTTACCCCCGACGCCACCGCGCGCGCCGACCGCTACCTCGAACTGGGCCGCACCGTGGGCCCGGCCGACTGGACCATGCAGGTGATGGCGCCGCTGGAGCCGGTGCTGGCCAACGCGCGCAACGCCACCGTGGCCGCGGCGCTGGCCTATGCCTGCATCTGCCTGCTGCTGGTCAACTGGCGCCAGCGCCGCCAGCGCGCGCGCGACGTGCAGTACAGCCGCCGGCTGCTGGAAGCGGCCTACGACGAACTGGAGCGCCGCGTGGAAGCGCGTACCGCCGACCTGATGGCGATCAACGAGAAGCTCGAGGAACAGGTTGCCGAGCGCACCCGCGCCGAAAGCGAGCTGCGCGCGGCGCAGGACGAACTGGTGCAAGCCAGCAAGCTGGCCGCGCTGGGACAGATGGCGGCCGGCATCACGCACGAGCTGAACCAGCCGCTGGCGGCGCTGCGCACCTTCTCGGACAACACCCGCGTGTTGCTGGAGCGGGGCCAGCTGGCCGCGGCAGAAGGCAACCTGGCTGCCATCGCCGACCTGACCGAGCGCATGGGCAAGATCACCAGCCAGCTCAAGCTGTTCGCCGGCAAGGCGCGCCCGGTGCGGCGGCCGGTGGTGGTGCGCACGGCGCTCGACCATGTGCTGGCGCTGCTGGCGCCGCGGCTGGGTGCGGTGAAGGTCAACGTGGCCGGCCTCGACGAACAGCCCGGCCTGTCCGTGCGCGCCGACGAACTCAAGCTTGAGCAGGTGCTGCTGAACCTGATCGGCAATGCGCTCGACGCCATCGCCTCGGCGGCGCCCGCGCAAGGCCGCATCGACATCGAGGTGCAGACCAATGCCGGCACCAACGGCGGCACCAACAGCGGCACCATCACCCTCGCCGTGCGCGACAACGGCACCGGCATCGCGCCGGAAGCGCTGCCGCGCCTGTTCGAGCCCTTCTTCACCACCAAGGAAACCGGGCAGGGCCTGGGGCTGGGGCTGGCGATCTCATCATCGATCGTGCGCGAGTTCGGCGGCCAGCTCAGCGTGGCCAACATGCCCGGCGGCGGCGCGCAATTCACGCTGGTGCTGGCAGGCGCGCCGGCCAGCTCCGGCGCGAACGAGGCGCTGCCGGTTTCCACTCCCCAATGAGCATTGCCATGCAAGACGGTCTGCGTGTCCTGTTTGTCGAAGACGAGCCGCTGGTGCGGCAGGCTACCGCGCAGAGCCTGGAGCTTGCGGGCTTTACCGTGCTGGCGCTGCCTTCGGCAGAAGCCGCCATGCCGCATCTGCATGCGGGCTTTCCCGGCGTCGTGGTGACCGACGTGCGCTTGCCCGGCGCCAGCGGGCTGGACCTGCTGCAGCACTGCCGCAATGCGGCGCCAGGCGTGCCGGTGGTGCTGGTGACGGGGCATGGCGATATCACGATGGCCGTGCAGGCGATGCGTGAAGGCGCCTATGACTTTATCGAGAAGCCGTTCGGAGCCGACCGGCTGACCGACACCGTCCGTCGCGCACTCGAGCGGCGCGCGCTCGAACTGGAGAACCAGGCGTTGCGGCGCGAGCTGGCTGGTCCCGCGGCCGGTACGCGGATCATCGGACGTTCGCCGGCGATCGAGCAAGTGCGGGCTCTGGTTGCCAACGTGGCCCCGACCGACGTGCCGGTGATGATCAACGGCGAGACCGGCACCGGCAAGGAGCTGGTGGCACGCAGCCTGCATGCGCTGTCCGGCCGCGCCGAGGGGCCTTTTATCGCGCTGAACTGCGGGGCGGTGCCTGAGGCCATCTTCGAGAGCGAGATGTTCGGACATGAAGCTGGTGCCTTCACCGGCGCAGGCAAGCGACGTATCGGCAAGCTGGAGCATGCTTCGGGCGGCACGCTCTTCCTCGACGAGATCGAGAGCATGCCGCTGGCGCTGCAGGTCAAGCTGTTGCGGGTGCTGCAGGAAGGAACGCTGGAGCGGCTGGGGTCGAATGCGTCGGTGAAGATCGATGTGCGGATCGTGGCGGCGGCCAAGGGGGATATGGATGCGCTGGTGGCGCAAGGTTCGTTTCGTGAGGACCTCTATTACCGGCTGAATGTGGTCACGATTGCGCTGCCTCCGCTGCGGGAACGGCGCGAGGATATCGTGGCGTTGTTCGAGCATTTCATGCTGGTGGCGGCGGTACGTTATCAGCGGCCGGCGCCGATTTTGTCGGAGGCGCAGCGGCAGGGGCTGCAGCAGCGGCCTTGGCCTGGGAATGTGCGGGAGTTGCGGAATGCGGCGGACCGGCTGGTGCTGGGGGTGCCTGAGGGCGGGCAAGCGGGTGCGCATGCGGCGACTGCGGACGAGACCGCGCCGCTGCGGGAGAGGATGGAGCGGTATGAGCGGGCGGTGATTGCCGATGCGCTGGCGCGGACGGGGGGTGCTGTCAGTCAGGCTGCTGATTTGCTGCAGGTTGGCAAGGCTACGCTGTATGACAAGATCAAGCGGTATGGGCTTTGATGTTGGCTTGTCATTGGCTGTTCACCTTGTTGCCATGTGGGCGTCACATTGGTTTTCTATGCTTCGTGGGCGGTTGTGGCATTGGCAGGTGCCCTGCCGGCTGTATCAGTCTTCGTGGTAATTGATGGCCCCGCGGGTATGCGGGGCGTTTTTTTGTGGGCTTATTAGGTGCATGTCGCTGTTGATGACATGCTGTCGGCGGTTGAACCGCCTGGTTCCGCCCTCCTGGGCGGGTCACTTTTTGCCCGAGCGGCAAAAAGTAACCAAAAAGCGCGTTTACTGCCCTGGGCGGGCGGCCACTCTTATCGTAGTGTGCCTGGGCTTTCGTACGGGGCTTTGCTTCGTTGCAGGGCAGGGCTGCCTGACGCCGTGGTGCGCCACGGTGGATGCGGATTGATGCGGTGATTGAACGAGCCCAGAGCTGTGGGTGGCCCCTGCTGCTGGCGGCATGGTAGGAACGCCTTCGGCTGCGCTGCGCGCCGGCCCTAAGGTGGCGGGTTGCCCCCAACGGTCCTCGCCGCGGCTTGCCCCGCGTCATTCACGACGGCGCTGTGCGAGCGCAGCGACGCACTCCGTGCCCGAGCCCCCGACCTACGATACTGCGCGCGCGAAGCGCAGCCGTAGGCGTCCCCGCGTTGACGCCGGCAGCAGGCGGCCTACGCCCGGCATGGGGATTGTCCAATAGTGGGTCGACGCAGCCACTATCCCAAACTCACCTGGCGTAGCAGGTTCGAACCACCAGCCACATCGAACGGAAATCACCACCGCCCGACCCACCCACGCCGCCAAATTGATAGCCAGCCGCTCAGGCGACGCGTTTTTTGGTTACTTTTTGTCGCTCGGACAAAAAGTGACCCGCCCAGCAGGGCGGAACCAGGCGGTTCAACGGCCACAGCATGTCATCAACAGCGACAGCGGACGCTTAAACAGCCGCCAGCATGTCACCAACAGCAAGCCACCGCCCCCAATAACGCCAACGACTTCACAACCACCCCACATTCCCCTCACCCAGCAAGACAACACTGGAGAACCCTTCATCCAGAAGCCCCTCCAAAAATGCCAACCTTCGACTACGACCTAGTAGTATCCGGCGCCAGCTTCGCCGGCGCAGCCTGCGCCCTGGCGGCCGCCCGCGCCGGCCTGCGCGTCCTGGTCCTCGAACGCAAACCCGACCCCGGCGAAAAACTCCACACCACCGGCATCCTCGTCAAGGAAGCCATCGAACAAACCTGGCTGGGCCGCGCCCCCGCCGACTGCATACACCGCGTTGAACGCGTGCGACTCTATTCTCCACGCTTGCGCAGCCTCGACCTGGCCGCCCCAGGCTACTACTTCCACACCACCGATACCCCCAACCTGATGCGCTGGCTGGCCAACGAGTTGGTGCGCCACAGCGCCACGCTGCGCCTGGGCCAGTCGTTCGTCCGCGCTACGCCACGCCATGGCGGCTGGCACGTGACCGGCGTCGGCACCACCCGCTACCTGGTCGGTGCCGACGGCGCCAAATCGCGCGTGGCGCAATGCGCAGGTCTCGGCCGCACCCACGATTTCCTGTATGGAATCGAATACGAATTCCCGGGAATATCCCTGCCCGATCCCGCCATGCTCCATTGCTTCATCACCCGCCGCTTCGCGCCCGGCTACATAGGCTGGATCGCACAGAACCCCACCGGCGTCCAGGCCGGCCTGGCGCTGCGCTACTTGCCCCGTCACGGCCGCGCTCCCGACCTCGACGGCCTGCTCGCCCATGTACGCGCCCGCGCCGGACTGCCTGAACTGACGCAGCCCGCCGCCACGCGCGCCGGCCTGATCCCGTGCGGCGGTCCCGCCATGCCACTCGCGCGCGACGGCGTGATCCTGACCGGCGACGCGGCCGGCATCGTCTCGCCGCTGACCGCCGGCGGCATCCACTACGCCTTCGCCCATGGCGAATCCGTTGGCAAAGCCATCGCCGAACACCTGCTGCACAACGGCCCGGCGCCGGAAGCCGTCGCCACCGGCAGCGCGCCACGCTTTCGCGGCAAGCGCGCGCTGCGCTGGATGTTCGACCGCTTCCAGTGCGACTGGCCCTTCGACCTGATGCTGTATTCACCGCCGCTGCGCTGGGCCGCCGAGCAGATCTACTTCCACAAGCGCGGCGGCGACCAGGCCGCGCCGCCGCCGCGCACCGTGCCCAGCCTCTGACGTGGACTAGAATGCGGGGCATGGGACAACCGCGCATCCTGGTGGTGGAAGACGAGCAAGCCATCGCCGATACCATCCTCTACGCCCTGCGCACCGATGGCATGCAGGCCGAGCACTGCACGCTGGGCAGCGCCGCGCTGGCGCGGATGCGCGCCGATGCGGCCGACCTGGTGATCCTGGACGTGGGCCTGCCCGATGTGAACGGCTTCGAGGTCTGCCGCACGCTGCGCACGTTCTGCGATGCGCCGGTGATCTTCCTGACCGCGCGCCATGAGGAGATCGACCGCATCGTAGGTCTGGAAATCGGCGCCGACGACTACGTGGTCAAGCCGTTCTCGCCGCGCGAGCTGGCCGCGCGCGTGCGCGCCATCCTGCGCCGCGCGCGCGGCGTGGCCGCACCCGCTGCCGCCGATTCCGGCTTCACCCACGACGCCGACGGCGCACGGCTGGCCTACCGCGGCCGCTGGCTGGACCTGACCCGCTACGAATACCTGCTGCTGGCACTGCTGGTGGCACACCCGGGCCGCATCTACACCCGCGCCCAGCTGATGGAACTGGTCTGGCAGGACGCGCTCGACACGAGCGACCGCACCGTCGACACCCATGTCAAGACGCTGCGCGCCAAGCTGCGCGACGCCACTCCGCAAGGCGAAGGCGCGGAGCGCATCCGCACGCACCGCGGCATGGGCTATTCGCTCGATCCCGTGCAGGCCTGAGCGCGCATGCGGATCGGCCTGCGCATCTTCTTTGGCTTCTTCTTCATCGTCGGCCTGGCGACGGTGCTGACGCTGCGCGTGTTCGTGCAGGAGGTCAAGCCAGGCGTGCGGCAGGCGATGGAAGACACGCTGATCGACACCGCCCACGTGCTGGCCGCGCTGGCCGCTGACGACATGAAGGCCGGCCACATCGCCGACGGCGACTTCGCGCGGCGCATGGCGGCGCTGCGCGAGGCGCCGGTCAATGCCGACGTATGGGGCCTGCACAAGGACAGCATCGGCTACCGCGTCTATGTCACCGACGCCGGCGGCATCGTCCGCTACGACTCCACCGGCACCGACGTGGGCCGCGACTACTCGCGCTGGAACGATGTCTACCTGACGCTGCGCGGCCAGTACGGCGCGCGCAGCACGCGCAGCGATCCGGAGGACGAGGCCAGCACCGTGATGTACGTGGCCGCTCCCATCCGCGACGGGGACCGCATCGTCGGCGCGCTCACCGTGGCCAAGCCCAATGCCGCGATGGCGCCCTTCATCGCGCGCAGCCAGCACCGCATCCTGCTGTACGGCGGGCTGCTGATCGGGACCGCGTGCGTGATCGGCCTGGCCTGCACGCTGTGGCTGGTGCATGGCCTGCGCCGGTTGCGCGGCTATGCGCGCGCGGTGGCCGCCGGCGAGCGCGCCGAGATGCCGCTGCACGGCACCAGCGAGCTGGCCGAGCTGGGCCGCGCGGTGCAGGGCATGCGCGAGCGGCTGGAAGACAAGCAGTATGTCGAGCACTACATCCACACGCTGGCGCACGAGATGAAGAGCCCGCTGGCGGCGATCGGCGGCGCCGCCGAGCTGCTGCAGGAAGACATGCCGGCAACGGACCGCGAGCGCTTCGTCGCCAACATCCGCGCGCAGTCGGGCCGGCTGGAAACCATGATCCGCAAGCTGCTGGCGCTGGCGGAGGTGGAACAACGGCAACGGCTGGAAACCCGCGAGCCGGTGCGATTGGGCGAGCTGCTGGCCCAGCTGTGCGCCGAGCTGGAACCGCGCGCGCGGCAGCGCGGCGTGGTGCTGCGGCTGGAGTCGCCGCCGGGTCCCGACGTGGTGGCGGGCGACCCGTTCCTGCTGCGCCAGGCCGTCGCCAACCTGCTGGAAAACGCCATCGACTTCGCCCCCCGGGACAGCGCCATCGCGGTAGCGCTGGAACGGCGCGGCGCGCAGCTGGCGATCACCGTGGCCGATCATGGCCCCGGCATCCCCGAATACGCCCTGCCGCGCGTGTTCGAGCGCTTCTACTCGCTGCCGCGCCCGCAGGGCGCCGACAAGAGCACCGGCCTGGGCCTGTGCTTTGCGCGCGAGGTGGCGGCGCTGCATCATGGCAGCGTGATGCTGGCCAACCGGCCGGGCGGCGGCGCGCTGGCCGAACTGACGCTGCCCGCCGGCTGACCCGCCTGCCATGGCGCGCAGGATCGGCATAGACTTGGGCTTCTAGCGACGCACGCCAGAAACTCCCTATAATCGAACGATCGTTCATTTAGGGCACGACCAGCGTGCCCACCAGTGGTTCAGGAGACACCATGCCCGCCGCCAAGCAACTGCCCCAGGCCCTGCAGAACCTGGCCCTGCCCGTGATTGCCTCGCCCATGTTCATCGTCAGCTATCCCGAGTTGGTGCTGGCGCAGTGCAAGGCCGGCATCGTCGGTTCGTTCCCCGCGCTCAATGCGCGCCCGGCGGAGCTGCTCGACGAGTGGCTGACGCAGATCGAGCAGGAGCTGGCCGCCTTCAGGGCCGCCAACCCCGGCGCGCCGGTGGGACCGGTCGCGGTCAACCAGATCGTGCACGGGTCCAACGCGCGGCTCGAGCATGACATCAAGGTCTGCGTCGGGCACAAGGTGCCGATCTTCATCACCTCGCTGCGCGCGCCCCCCAAGGAGCTGATCGACGCGGTGCATAGCTACGGCGGCATCGTGCTGCACGACGTCATCAGCCTGCGCCATGCCGAAAAGGCGATCGAATCCGGTGTCGACGGCCTGATCCTGGTCGCGGCCGGCGCCGGCGGCCATGCCGGCATGCTGTCGCCGTTCGCGCTGGTGGGCGAGGTGCGCAAGATCTTCGACGGCCCGATCGCGCTGTCGGGCTCGATCGCCACCGGCGAGGCAGTGCTGGCGGCGCAGGCCATGGGCGCCGACTTCGCCTACGTGGGCACGCGCTTCATCGCCTCGCAGGAGGCGCACGCGGCCGAGACGTACAAGCGGTCGATCACCAGCTCGGCCGCCGCCGATATCGTCTACACCAACCTGTTCACCGGCGTGCACGGCAACTACATCCGCGAGAGCATCAGCAACGCGGGCCTGGACCCTGACAACCTGCCGGTGGCCGACAAGACCAAGATGGACTTCTCCAGCGGCAGCTCCAAGGCCAAGGCGTGGAAGGACATCTGGGGCGCCGGCCAGGGCGTGGGCCAGATCCACGACATCCCCAGCGCTGGCGAAATCGTCGCGCGCATGAAAGCGGAGTACGATGCGGCCAAGGCGCGACTCGGGATTTCGCGCTGACCGATCCATCACCGGGGCCGCTTAGCGGCCCTTTGTTCGACCATTGCCCCCTTCCGCCCCTGACCTTTCGCCCGATCCTGAAGCCGTGCTGAGCCACCGCCAGCGCGTGCTGCGCGCCGTCTGGGTGGCGCTGGGCGGGCTCTTCCTGCTGCTGGGCGTGATCGGGATCTTCCTGCCGGTGCTGCCGACCACGCCGTTCGTGCTGCTGGCCGCGGCGTGCTTCGCGCGCGGTTCGCAGCGCTTCCACGGCTGGCTGATGGGGCATCCGCGCTTCGGGCCGCTGGTCAACGACTGGCAGCGGTATCGGAGCATTCCGTTCAAGGCGAAGTGCCTGGCGCTGTCGATGATGTGGGTGTCGATGGGGACCACCGCATGGCTGCTGCGCGGGCGGCCGGTGGCGTCGGCGGCGTTGCTGGCTTGTGCGGTGGGGGTGAGTGTGTGGATGATCCGGTTGCCGACGCGGCCGGAGGAGGGGGGGGAGTCTTGAGGCTTTCCGGCCCGTCGACGCCCTTCACTTCGTTGAGGCTCCGGCCCTCACCCCCACCCCTCACCCGGCTAGCCCTTCACTCATACCGCCGCGCATCCTCAATCACCTTCCCGTCCTGCGGCAACGACCCCGCCGCCACGAACGCCACCTCCCCGCGCAATCGCATCACCTCGCGCAGCGACTCGGCCACCGCGCGCTGCAGTTCCGCATCCTCGCGCGCTGCCTCGCAGCGCAACGTCATCACGTCCGCGCCGGGATCGCCGGTCACCACCAGCCGCGCGGCGCGGATTTCCGGATGGCGGCGCAATACGTCGGCCACCTGCCCCGGATGCACGAACATGCCCTTGACCTTGGTCGCCTGGTCCGCGCGTCCCAGCCAGCCCTTGAGCCGGATATTGGTGCGCCCGCACGGGCTCGGCCGCTGCGAGGACTCCGCCACCACCGCAGACAGGTCGCCGGTGCCGAAGCGGATCAGCGGATAGTCGCCGTTGCCCAGCACCGTCACCACCACCTCGCCGGTCTCGCCTTCAGGCATGGGCCGCGTGCCGCCCGGCTCGACGATCTCGACCAGCACGCCCTCGTCCACCACCCAGCCGTCGCCGCCCTCGGTCTCGTAGGCGATCAGCCCGAGATCCGCGCTGCCGTACATCTGCTGAACGCGCACCCCGCGTTGCTGGAACCACGCGCGCAATGACGGCGGCAGCGCCTCGCCGGAGACCAGCGCCTTCGTCAGGCTGGTGCAGGGAAGTCTCATCTCGTCGCCCCGTTCCAGCAGCAGCTTCAGGAACGATGGCGTGCCAGCGTAGGCCGCAGGCTGCAGGCTGGCCAGCGCCTGCACCTGCGACTCGGTCTGGCCGACGCCCGCCGGGAACACGCAGCAGCCCAGCTTGTGCGCGCCGGTCTCCATCATCATGCCGGCCGGCGTGAAGTGGTAGGAAAAGGTGTTGTAGACCAGGTCGCCGGCACGGAAGCCCGCGGCGTGCATGGCGCGCGCCGTGCGCCACCAGTCGGCGTCGTGGCCGTCGGGCTCGTGGATCGGGCCCGGTGACTGGAACACATGGCGCAGCCTGCCCAGCGGCGCCGCATTGAGGCCGCCCAGCGGCGGCAGCGCGCGCTGGCGTGCGGTCAGGTCGGACTTGCGCGTCACCGGCAACGCCGCCAGCGCCTCGCGCGAGGTCAGCGAGCGCGGGTCCACGTCGCGCAGCAGTTCGGCGAAATACGGCGCATTGTCGCGCGCGTGGGCCACCTGTCGTGCCAGGGCGGCAAGAAGCGCCTGCTCGCGGACTGCCGGCGCGCGGGTTTCGAGCGAATCGAAGTATTCGGGCATGGTGCTGTTGCGTCAGGGAAGGATGCGGATTGCCGCCGCGCCGGTGGCAGCCCGCCACGGCGCGTCGGCAAAGCCAGGGATAAACCGCGCGGCGCTATGCCAGCCAGCGCTTGCGCCGGCGATAACTCTTCACGTCGCGGAAGGACTTGCGCGCGCCACCATCCGCGTCGTTGGCGGCCACGCCCAGGTAGAACTCCTTCACGTCCTCGTTGGTGCGCAGCGACTCGGCGTCGCCGTCCATCACCACGCGGCCGTTTTCCAGGATGTAGCCGTAGTCGGCATAGCGCAGCGCCACCATGGTGTTCTGCTCGGCCAGCAGGAAGCTGACCTTCTCGCGCGAATTCAGGTCTCGCACGATCTCGAAGATCTCCTCGACGATCTGCGGCGCCAGGCCCATCGACGGCTCGTCGAGCAGGATCATCGCGGGCTTGGCCATCATGGCCCGGCCGATCGCGCACATCTGCTGCTCGCCGCCCGAGGTATAGCCCGCCTGCGACTTGCGGCGCGTCTTCAGGCGCGGGAAGTAGTTGTAGATCTTCTCCAGCTCGTCGCGCGTCTGCGAGCGCGACAGGCCGCGCGTATACGCGCCGGTGAGCAGGTTTTCCTCGATGGTCAGGTGCGCGAAGCAGTGGCGCCCTTCCATCACCTGGATCACGCCGCGGCGCACCAGGTCGTTGGGGGTGAGCTGGTCGACGCGGTCGCCGCGATACTCGATGGTGCCCTTGGTGACGTCGCCGCGCTCGGCGTGCAGCAGGTTGGAGATCGCCTTCAGCGTGGTGGTCTTGCCCGCGCCGTTGGCGCCGAGCAGCGCCACGATCTTGCCTTCCGGCACTTCGAGCGAAACGCCCTTGAGCACCAGGATCACGTGATCGTAGATGACTTCGATGTTGTTGATGGACAGGAGGCTCATGGTGCGGCTCGGGTTGGTGTTGCGGTAGCTCCGGATTTCACATCCGTGTCGGCTTACCCCCTCTCCATTTGGGAGAGGGGAGCAAACCTTCAGGATTCAAAGGGCATCAAGACTTCGAGCACCCCGGCGTAATCCCCTTCTCCTTCGCGTACTGCGCCGCCGTGGCCTTGAACAGCGGGTGGATCAGTCCCTTGTTGCCCTCGATCCAGTCCGACACCACCACCCACTTGCTGCCGTCCCATTGCTGGATCTTTACCTTGCCCGAACCCTCGTGGTTTTCGCAGCTGGTCTTGATCTCGGGCAGCAGGCCGGTGGCACCCAGTTGCTGCAGGCGCGCATTGGTCAGGTTCAGGTTCTCGAACGCCCAGCGCATCTGCTCGCCTGTCATGGGCTTGCCCTTGCCGAACTTGGCCTGCGCCACGCGCACCGCTTCCACCGTTACCACCGCCGCGGAAACGCCGCGGTTGTACAGCACCGAACCGATCTTGCTCTTGTCCTGCATGTTCCCCTTGCCGGCGCCGTACACGACCTTCTCGATGTCGGAAATCAGCGGCACGCTCTTGCCCGCGACGTTCCAGGTCGCGCTCATGTAGCCCTTGGAGGCATCGCCCGCCGGCACCGTGTCTTCCTCGGAGCCCGCCCACCACGAGCCGATCATCTTCTCGCGCGAGAAGCCCACCTTCTGCGCGGCCTTCAGCGCGGTCTGGTTCATCACGCCCCAGCCCCAGAAGATCACGTAGTCGGGATTCTCCTGGCGGATCTTCAGCCACTGCGCGCCCTGCTCGTTGCCCGGGTGCGCCACCGGGATCTCGACGAGGTTGAACTTGTTGAGCCTGGCCTCGGCCTGCAGCGCCACGATCGGCTCCTTGCCATAGGCCGAGTCGTGGTACAGGTAGACGATCTTCTTGCCGGCCAGCGAGCCGCCGCTCTTGCTCGCCAGGTACTTGACGATGGCCGAGACCTGCATCTGGTACGTGGTCACCAGCGGGAACGCATACGGGAACACCGAGCCATCCACGGCGTCGGTGCGGCCATAGCCCATCATCACCAGCGGCACCTTGTCGGCGGCGGTCTTGTCGACCAGCGCGTAGGAAATGCCGGTGGACATGGCGTGGTACGCGGTGCCCTTGGTGGTCGCGTTCTTGGCCTTCAGGCGTTCATAGCACTCCACGCCCTTGGCGTTGTTGTACTCGGTCTCGCACTCTTCCCAGCTCAGCTTGACGCCGTTGACGCCGCCGTCCTTCAGGTTGACGTAGTTGAGGTAGTCGATGAAGCCGCCATACCACGACTGCCCGTTGGCGCCATACGGCCCCACGCGATAGCTCGGCAGCGCTACGAACTGCTCGTTGCTTTGCGCCAGTGCCGGCACCGCCGGCGCCAGCAGTGCAGCCGCGGCGCTGACCACCAGGGCGGCGCGTTGCACGTTACGGATCAGGTTGGTCATGACAGTCTCCTTCGCCCTCGGTGGGGCGTTTCGTTATGCGTAGGCTTCAGTACTTCACTCAGGACCTGCGTTCAGACAATAAGACCCCGCTCCGTCAGTGCGGGAACGGCCACAGCCTCAGCTTCTCCTTGGCGATCTGCCACAGCCGGGCCAGCCCGTGCGGCTCCACGATCAGGAAGAAGATGATCAGCCCGCCGAATACCATCAGCTGGATGTGCGACACGGTGGCGTTGGTAAAGGGAAGGTGCAGCAGCGACGCCAGCGGCGGCAGCACGTTGTCCAGGAAGATCGGCAGCAGCAGGATGAACGCCGCGCCCAGGAACGAGCCCAGGATGCTGCCCACGCCGCCGATGATGATCATGAACAGCACGCGGAACGACAGGTCCAGCGAGAAGCCGTCCGGCTCGACCGAGCCCAGGTAGCAGAACGCATACAGCGCGCCGGCCACGCCGCAGTAGAACGAGCTGACCGCGAACGCCATCAGCTTGGTGCGCATCAGCGGGATGCCGATCACCTCCGCCGCCACGTCCATGTCGCGCACCGACATCCAGGCGCGGCCCGTCGCCGAGCGCACCAGGTTCTTGGCCACCAGCGCCAGCACGGTGACGATGGCCAGCACGAACAGGTACTTCTTCACCGGCGTATCGATGGCGATGCCGAACAGGTCCAGCCGCTGCGCCGTAATCACGCCCGACGAGCTGTTGTTGGAGAACCAGGGGAACTTGGTCAGCGCCCACACCACGAAGAACTGCGCCGCCAGCGTCGCCACCGCCAGGTAGAACCCCTTGATGCGCAGCGACGGCAGGCCGAACGCCACGCCCACCAGCGCCGCCGACAGCCCGGCCAGCAGGAACGACAGCAGCACCGGAATGCCTTCGATGCGCAACTGGAAGTTGTAGGCCGCGTAGGCCCCCACCGCCATGAAGGCCGCGGTGCCGAGCGACAGCTGCCCGGCATAGCCGGTCAGGATATTGAGCCCCAGCGCCGCCAGCGAAAAGATCAGGAACGGGATCAGGATGGCCGAGAACCAGTATTCCGATCCGACGAACGGGATCGCCACGAAGGCCACGGCCATCAGCACGGCAAAGCCGATGCGGTCCTGGCGGATCGGGAAGATCTGGCTGTCGGCAACGTAGCTGGTCTTGAACTGGCCGGCTTCACGATAAAACATGGCAAGTCTCCTGTGCGAAGTCGGTCAGACGCGGTCGATATGCTTCTCGCCGAACAGCCCCTCGGGCCGCACCAGCAGGAACAGCAAGGCAAAGACATACGGGAACCACCCTTCGATGCCGCCGAAATTGCCGCCGAACACCGACTGGAACACCGGCGGGATGTAGATCTCGGCCAGCTTCTCCGACGCGCCGATGATCAGCCCGCCGACGATGGCACCGGGCACCGAGGTGAAGCCACCCAGGATCAGCACCGGCAGCGCCTTCAGCGCGGTCAGCGTCAGCGCGAACTGCACGCCATTGCGCGAGCCCCACAGCATGCCCGCCACCAGCGCGACGAAGCCCGCCACGCCCCACACGATCGCCCAGATGTTCTGCAGCGGGATGCCCAGCGACAGCGCGGCCTGGTGGTCGTCCGCCACCGCGCGCAGCGCGCGGCCGACCTTGGTGTACTGGAAGAACAGCGCCAGCGATCCCACCAGCAGGCCGGCAATGGCGGCTGCCGCGAGGTCGAACTTGGAGATGACGATGTTGAAAGTGGTCAGGATCGATTCGATCGGCTCGTCGACGATGCCCAGGTTGATCGGGCGCACTTCATTGCCGAACAGCAGCGGCCCCAGCCCTTCCAGGAAGAACGACAGCCCGATGGTCGCCATGAACAGCGTGATCGGCGGCTGGTTGACCAGCTTGCGCAGCACGAAGCGCTCGGTGCTCATGCCGACCAGGATCATCACGACAAAGGCGCCGATCACCGCCGCCCACATCGGCATGCCCTTGTCCATCAGCCCCACCACCGCCAGCGCGGCAAAGTACACCATCGCGCCCTGCGCGAAGTTGAACACGCCCGAGGCCTTGTAGATCAGCACGAAGCCGAGCGCCACCAGCGAGTACATCAGGCCGGACAGCAGGCCGCCAAGCAGGATTTCAAAGAAGAACGTCATGGTGGAAAACCCCTCAGTGCGATGTGCCCAGGTACGCCTTGATCACGTCCGGATTGCCCTTGACCTCCTCGGGCGTGCCGTCGCCGATCTTCTTGCCGTAGTCGAGCACCACCACGCGGTCGGAGATATCCATCACCACGCCCATGTCGTGCTCGATCAGCACGATGGTGGTGCCGAACTGCCGGTTCACATCGAGGATGAAGCGGCACATGTCCTGCTTCTCTTCCACGTTCATGCCGGCCATCGGTTCGTCGAGCAGCAGCATCGACGGCTCGGCGGCCAGCGCGCGCGCCAGCTCCACGCGCTTCTGCAGGCCGTACGGCAGGCGTCCCACCGGGGTCTTGCGGATCGACTGGATCTCCAGGAAGTCGATCACCTCCTCCACCTTCTGGCGGTGGCGCATCTCTTCATTGCGTGCCGGCCCCCACCACAGCGCATGCGCGAACAGCCCGGTGCGGAACTGCGTGTTGCGCCCGGTCATGATGTTGTCCAGCACCGTCATGCCCTTGAACAGCGCGATGTTCTGGAACGTGCGCGCGATGCCCTGCCGCGCGGCGGCGGTCGGGTGCATCTGCTTGCGCTCCTCGCCGCGGAACACGATGCGCCCCTGCTGCGGGTGGTACACACCGTTGATCACGTTCAGCATCGAACTCTTGCCGGCGCCGTTGGGGCCGATGATGGCGCGGATCTCGTGCTCGCAGACATCGAACGAGATATCGGTCAGCGCCTTCACGCCGCCGAACGACAGCGAGATGTGCTGCAGGTCCAGGATCACCTCGCCGCCGGTGCGGGCGTGCTCGCCGGTGCGCTGCGCGTGCTGCGTGCCGGGTTGCGCGCCACTGTCGTCCGCCAGTCCCGCCGGGGACAGCGGGCCCGCGGGCGCCATCGCGCCGCTGCCGCCGGCCGCACTTGCGTCGGTACGTGCGGTGCCGGTCCATTCCGGCTTGCCGCCGCCTTGCCAGGCCACTTGCGTCATGTTGATGCCTCCGCCCTATGCTCTTATGCCGCGCGCGCCGCCGTGGGCAGCCGCTTCGCATCGACCAGCTTCAGCGTGGCCGACACGCTGCCCTCGCGCCCGTCCTCGAACTTGACGCGCGTCTCGATGAACTGCTCGGACTTGCCCGCATAGAGCGCATCCACCAGCACGCCGTATTTCTCGGCGATGTAGCCGCGGCGCACCTTGCGCGTGCGCGTCAGCTCGTCGTCGTCGGGGTCCAGTTCCTTGTGCAGGATCAGGAAGCGCGCGACCTGCGAGCCGGCCAGCATGGGATCGTTGGCAAGGTCGGCATTCACCTGGTTCACGCATTCGCCGATCATCTCGATCACGTCCGGCTGCGCGGCCAGGTCGACATAGCCCGCATACGGCAGGTGGCGGCGCTCGGCCCAGTTGCCCACTGCCTCGAAATCGATGTTGATGAAGGCGCAGACCTGGTCGCGGCCATTGCCGAAGGCCACGGCTTCCTTGATGTACGGGAAGAACTTGAGCTTGTTCTCGATGTACTTGGGCGCGAACATCGCGCCGTCGGCCAGCTTGCCCACGTCCTTGGCGCGGTCGATGATCTTCAGGTGGCCGTCGGCGTCGATCACGCCGGCATCGCCGGTCATGAAGTAGCCCTCGTCGTTGATGGCCTCGCGCGTGGCGTCGTCGCGCTTGTAGTAGGACTTGAGCAGGCCCACGCCGCGCACCAGCACCTCGCCGTTATCGGCGATGCGGATCTCCATGCCCGGCGCGGCCGGTCCCACGGAATCGAACTTGACCTGCCCGTCGGGCTGCAGGCAGACGTAGGCGCAGGTTTCGGTCTGGCCGTAGAACTGCTTCAGGTTCACGCCGATGGAGCGGTAGAAGCGGAACAGGTCCGGCCCGATGGCCTCGCCGGCGGTATAGCCCACACGGATGCGGCTCATGCCGAGCACGTTGCGCAGCGGACCGTAGACCAGCGCTTCGCCCAGCGCATAGCGCGCGCGCTCCATGACGGACACCGGGCGCCCGTCGAGGATATCGGCGCCGCAGCGGCGCGCCACGTCCATGGCCCAGTGGAACAGCTGGCGCTTGATCCAGCCCGCATCTTCCATGCGGATCATCACCTGCGTCAGCAGGCCTTCATAGATGCGCGGCGGTGCGAAGTAATAGGTCGGGCCGATCTCGCGCAGGTCGGTCATCACGGTCTCGCGCGATTCCGGGCAATTTACCGTGAAGCCCGCCACCATCGCCTGCGCGTAGGAGAACAGGTTGTCGCCCACCCACGCCATCGGCAGGTACGACAGCACGTCGTCCTTCGCGGTCAGGCCGTCGAACGCGCAGCCGTTGCGCGCCGAGCCGATCAGGCCCGCGTGCGAGTGGCACACGCCCTTGGGCTTGCCGGTGGTGCCGGAGGTGTAGAGGATGATCGCGGTGTCGTCAGGCTGGCCCGCGGCAATCGCTTCGTCATAGAAGCCCGGATGCGCCTGGTCGTATTCGCGGCCCAGCTCCTGCAGCCGCTCGTACGACATCAGCGAGGGATGCTCGTAGTCGCGCAGGCCGCGCGGGTCTTCGTAAATGACATGGCGCACGGTGCGGCCGGACTCGGCCAGCTGCGCCTCGACCTCCAGCAGCTTGTCGACCTGCTCCTGGTCCTCGACGATGGCGAAATCGATCTCCGCATCGTTGAGCACGTACACCATCTCATTGGCGATGGCGTCCTGGTACAGCGGCACCGGCACGCCGCCCAGCGCCTGCGCCGCGGTCATGGCCCAGTACAGGCGGGGGCGGTTGTCGCCCACCACTGCCAGGTTCATGCCGCGCCTGAATCCGAGCGCGGCCAGACCACATGCCAGCGCCCTCACCTGCTGTGCCGCCTGGGCCCAGCTGTATGTCTGCCAGATGCCGAGATCCTTCTCGCGATAGGCCGGATGCTCCGGCCGCTGCTGGGCGTGTGCCAGCAGCCATCGCGGGAAGGTCGTCGCCGACGATTCCTGCATCGCTGTCTCCTGTCCCTCCGGCGTGGGGGTCCACGCCCGGTGTCAAGCGCCGGTCCGGTCGTTATACTTGGCTTGCTTTGCCCGGCGGCATCTGCCGCATCGCATCAAGCCCGTCTGTGCCTTGTCTGGAGGGGCCGGGGGAAGCGCCTTCTGCCTTCCCGGCGTGCCCTCTCTGGCACCCGCGGTTCCGTTGTGATCGTACGATAGCCCATGCCAACCACCCGGGTTGTCACGCCGGTGACAATTCCGGGTTAATCCCTACCGGAGCTTCTGCAGGCCATGCTGAACGATTTTGTCGACCGCTGCGTGTGGGCAGCAGACCTGAGCCCCGAGCAGCGCGAACGCGTGCGCCGCGCGATGTGCGTGCATGAATACAGCCAGGGCGATTACGTCTGCCACAAGGGCGACAGGGCCGAGCACTGGATGGGCGTGCTGGAGGGGATCGTCAAGATCACCACGGTCTCGCCCTCGGGCAAGTCGGTGACCTTTACCGGCGTGCCCACCGGCGGCTGGTTCGGCGAAGGCGCGGTGCTCAAGTCGGAGATCCGCAAGTACGACGTGATGGCGCTGCGCCGCTCGACCATCGCCTTCCTGCCGCTCGAGACTTTTCAGTGGCTGCTGGACACCAGCCTGCCGTTCACGCGCTTCCTGTTGACGCAGCTCAACGAGCGCCTGGGCCAGTTCATCGCCGCGGTGGAATACGAACGCTCGCTCGATATCGATTCACGCGTGGCGCGCGCGGTGTCGTCGCTGTTCAACGAGCACCTGTACCCTGGCATCGGCAAGACGCTGGAAATCTCGCAGGAAGAGATCGGCCTGCTCGCCGGCATCTCGCGCCAGCGCGCCAACCAGGCGCTCAAGGTGCTGGAGCAACAGAAGCTGGTGCGGGTGGACTACGGCGTGATCGAAGTGCTGGACCTGGACGGGTTGCGGCAGTACGGGGAGTAGCAGTGGCCACGGTCATCGACTCGGCCACGCTGCAGGCCTATCGCGAAACGCACTATCGCGTGCTGGGCGGCACGCCGATGACCTTGCGGGTAGACCAGGCCAGTGCGCCGCTGGCAACGCTGCACCAGGCGCTTGGCGTAGCGTGCAGCGGCTTCATTACCGCGGCCAACCCCTTCAGCCAGCGTTGCGACGACAACGCCAACGCGGCGCGCCAGCAGGCGCTGGCGCAGGACTTGGCGCAAATGGGATTGCGTGCGATCGAGGCCGCCGGCGAGCATCCCGCCAACGGCTGGCCGGCCGAGCCCAGCTTCCTGGTGCCGGGCCTGTCGCTTGAGGGGGCGCGCTCGCTGGGCGGGAAATACGGGCAGAACGCGGTGGTGTGGAGCGGCGCCGACGCGGTGCCGCGGCTGGTGCTGCTGCGTTGAGCCGCGGCACCTCAGCCCTGCGGCCGCTCAGTGGCGGTGCCCGTGATGGCCGTGTCCGTGTCCATGGCCATGCCCGTGGCGATGGTGGTGGTGGCGATGGTGATGGCGGTGCCCATGCCACTCATGCCGCCCATACCAGCGGCGGCCGTCCCAGTAGCGGTCTCCATGCCAGCCGTGGTAACGCGGCGCATAGACCACCGGCGGCGGCGGCGCCACGTAGACTGGCGCAGGAGCAACATAGACCGGGGCACCGATCTGCACGCCAACATCGACATGGGCCATGGCGGAACGGGCGGCAAGCAGCGACATCGCGCCCGCCAGCAGGGCGGCAACAAGAACCGGAGGCAGCATTGGGTGTCTTTTTTGTCGTAAATGGAATGGGTGCACTGTACCCGGCATTCCTGTTACCGGGTGCGGCGGAGTGTTTCCATTTATAACGACGTGTAAGCGGGATTTGGCATAAGGGGCGCCCACGCCGGAAATGACAGGGGCCGCACGCGGCGGCCCCGGGGGCGGTACGCAACGAGTCAGGTGCGGCGAGTGCCGCCTGAATTACTTGCTGTAGACGTAAACGCCGCGACCCGTCTTGCGGCCCAGGTAACCCGCAGCCACCATCTCGCGCATCAGCATCGCCGGACGGTACTTCGGATCGGCGAATTCGGTGTACAGCACTTCCATCACGGCCAGCATGGTATCCAGGCCGATCATGTCGGCCAGCGCCAGCGGGCCGATCGGGTGGTTGCAGCCCAGCTTCATGCCTTCGTCGATCTCTTCCGGCGAGGCCAGGCCTTCGCCCAGCACGCAGAAGGCTTCATTGATCATCGGGCACAGGATGCGGTTGACGACAAAGCCCGGGCTGTTCTTGACCGTGATCGGGTACTTGCCCAGTTCCTTCGCCAGCGCTTCCACGGCGGCGTGGGTGGCGTCGCTGGTCTGCAGGCCGCGGATCAGTTCGACCAGGGCCATCACCGGCACCGGGTTGAAGAAGTGCATGCCGATAAAGCGGTCGGCGCGCGAAGTCACCGCGGCCAGCTTGGTGATCGAGATCGACGAGGTGTTGGACGCGATGATCACGTTCTCGCCGACGATGCCGTCGATCTGCTTGAGGATCTTGACCTTCAGGTCGTAGTTCTCGGTGGCGGCCTCGATCACGATGTCGGTGGCCTTGAGATCGTCATACGACGTGCTGCCCTGGATGCGCGCCAGCGCGTGGGCCTTTTGCGCCTCGGTCAGCTTGTCCTTCTTGATCAGCCGGTCCAGGCTGCCCGCCACGGTGGCCACGCCCTTCTGCACGGCGGCGTCGCTGATGTCGACCATCACCACGTTCAGTCCCACTACCGCGCAGGCCTGGGCGATGCCATTGCCCATGGTGCCGGCACCGACGATACCTACTGTCCTGATTGCCATCTTCTCTTCCTCTGTTTGTTGGTTGCTTATCGATGTTTGCGTCAGCCGGCCTGCCTGGCCAGCGCGGCGATGATGCGCTCGGCATGCGCCTTGAGCACTTCCGGCTCCTGCATGTCGCGCGCATGGCCGCGCAGCGCCTGGTCGTTGTAGCGCGGCACGATATGGAAATGGATATGCGGCACGGTCTGGCCCGCCGCTGCGCCGTTGAACTGGCCGATCGAGATGCCGTCGGGGCTGAAGGCCGCGCGCACCGCGCGCGCCACGCGCTGCGTGGCCACGATGGCCGCCTGCGCGGCCTGCTCGGACAGGTCGAAGAGATTGACCGCCGCCTCCTTGGGCACCACCAGCGTATGGCCATCGGCCTGCGGCATGATGTCCATGAAAGCGATGGTGTCGTCGTCCTCGTACACCTTGATGCATGGCATCTCGCCGCGCAGGATCTTGGCAAAGATATTGTTCGGGTTGTACTGGCTGTCCATGGTCTCGTATTGCGGTTGTCTCGGGATTTGGTTGCCGCCGGCGCCATGTTGCGGTTAGCTGCGGCGCAGCATTCGAGTGTAACGCAGGGCGACCCTGCACTGCGGCCGCCCTGCGCGATTACCGGTCACTGAGCCGGGTACTACGTGAATCCGGGTCTACATATTGCGCCGGTATTGCCCGCCGACCTCAAACAGCGCGTGCGTGATCTGCCCCAGCGAGCAGACCCGCACCGCGTCCATCAGCACCGCGAACACGTTCTGGTTGTCGATCACCGCCTGGCGCAGCCGCTGCAGCATCGCCGGCGCCTCGCCGGCATGGCTCTGCTGGAACGCGTGCAGGCGGTCCAGCTGGCTCTGCTTCTCGGCCTCGCTGGAGCGCGCCAGCTCCAGCTTCTGCGGGACCGGGTCGCCATCCGGATTGCGGAAGGTATTCACGCCGATGAGCGGCAGCGTGCCGTCGTGCTTAAGCTGCTCGTAGTAGAGCGATTCTTCCTGGATCTTGCCGCGCTGGTAGCCGGTCTCCATCGCGCCCAGCACGCCGCCGCGCTCGGCGATGCGCTCGAATTCCTGCAGCACCGCTTCTTCCACCAGGTCGGTCAGTTCCTCGATCAGGAAGCTGCCCTGGTTGGGGTTCTCGCACTTGGCCACGCCCCACTCGCGATTGATGATCAGCTGGATCGCCAGCGCGCGGCGCACCGATTCGCCGGTAGGCGTGGTGATGGCCTCGTCGTAGGCGTTGGTGTGCAGCGAATTGCAGTTGTCGTAGATCGCGATCAGCGCCTGCAGCGTGGTGCGGATATCGTTGAAATCGATCTCCTGCGCGTGCAGCGAGCGGCCCGAGGTCTGGATGTGGTACTTGAGCTTCTGGCTGCGTTCGTTGGCGCCGTACTTGTCGCGCATCGTCACCGCCCAGATGCGGCGCGCGACGCGGCCCAGCACGCTGTACTCCGGGTCCATGCCGTTGGAGAAGAAGAACGACAGGTTCGGCGCGAAGTCGTCGATGTGCATGCCGCGCGCCAGGTAGGCTTCCACGTAGGTGAAGCCGTTGGCGAGCGTGAAGGCGAGCTGCGAGATCGGGTTCGCGCCGGCCTCGGCGATGTGGTAGCCGGAGATCGACACCGAGTAGAAGTTGCGCACCTGGTGGTGCACGAAGTACTCCTGGATATCGCCCATCACCTTGAGCGAGAACTCGGTGGAGAAGATGCAGGTGTTCTGGCCCTGGTCTTCCTTGAGGATGTCGGCCTGCACCGTGCCGCGCACGTTCTGCAGCACCCAGGCGCGGATCTTGGCCTCTTCGTCGGCGGTCGGCTCGCGCTGGTTGTCGGCGCGGAACTTGTCGAGCTGCTGGTCGATGGCGGTGTTCATGAACATCGCCAGGATGGTCGGCGCAGGGCCGTTGATGGTCATCGACACCGACGTCGACGGACTGGTCAGGTCGAAGCCGTCGTACAGCACCTTCAGGTCGTCGAGCGTGGCGATCGACACGCCCGAGTTGCCGACCTTGCCGTAGATGTCCGGGCGCACGTGCGGGTCTTCGCCATACAGCGTGACCGAGTCGAACGCGGTTGACAGGCGCTTGGCCTCCATGCCCTCGGACACCAGCTTGAAGCGCCGGTTGGTGCGGAAGGCATCGCCCTCGCCGGCGAACATGCGCGTCGGGTCTTCGTTCTCGCGCTTGAAGGCGAACACGCCGGCGGTGTAAGGGAAGCTGCCGGGCACGTTCTCGCGCATCAGCCACTTCAGCACCTCGCCTTCGTCCTCGAAGCGCGGCAGCACCACCTTGCGCACCTTGGTGCCTGACAGCGTCGTCGTGACCAGGCCGGTGCGGATTTCCCTGTCGCGGATCTTCACCACGTATTCGTCGCCGCTGTAGGCCTCGCGCATCTGCGGCCACATCGCCAGCAGCTTGCGCTCGACCTGGCCGAGCGCGCTGTCGCGTTCGGCGGCGAGTGCATCGAGTGCAGCGCCATCGCCCTGCGCGGCCTGCAGCATGCGGCTGGATTCGCGCAACTGCTGGCGCTCGCGCGCGATGCGGCTTTGCTCTGCCACGCGGCGGTGGTAGGCGCGCAAGGTGTCGGCCAGCTCGGCGAGATAGCGGCTGCGTGCCGGCGGCACGATCACGTTCTGGCCAGTGGAGATGCGCCCCCACAGCTCGGGCAGCGTACCGGGCCGCAACTTCAGGCCGCGCTCGGCCAGTGCCGCGCGCAATCCCTGGTACAGCATGGTCACGCCATCGTCATTGAAGCGCGATGCCTGCGTGCCGTAGACCGGCATGTCCTCGGCCTTGCCATGCCATTGCTCGCGGTTGCGCTGCACCTGCTTGGCAACGTCGCGCCACGCATCCTGCGCGCCCTTGCGGTCGAACTTGTTGATGGCGACGAAGTCGGCAAAGTCCAGCATGTCGATCTTCTCGAGCTGGCTGGCAGCGCCGAACTCGGGCGTCATCACGTACAGCGACAGGTCCACGTGCGGCACGATCGCGGCGTCGCCCTGCCCGATGCCCGAGGTCTCAACGATCACCAGGTCGAAGCCCGCCACCTTGCATGCGGCGATCACGTCCGGCAATGCCTGCGAGATCTCCGAGCCCGCCTCGCGCGTGGCCAGCGAGCGCATGAAGATGTTCGGATGGTTGATCGCGTTCATGCGGATGCGGTCGCCCAGCAGCGCGCCCCCCGACTTGCGGCGCGACGGGTCGATCGAGATCACGGCGATCGACAGCGCGTCCTGCTGGTCAAGGCGGAAGCGGCGGATCAGTTCGTCGGTCAGCGACGACTTGCCGGCGCCGCCAGTGCCGGTGATACCGAGGACGGGAATCGAAGCCTGCTTCGCCTGCGCGTGCATCGCCTGCACCAGCGCGGCATCGGCCTTGCCGTTTTCCAGCGCGGTAATCAGCTGCGCCAGCGCGCGGCGGTCGCCGCCTGCAACCGGATCGAGCGACGTGGGCGCGTAGCGCGACAGGTCGATGTCGCAGCGCTGCACCATGTCGGCAATCATGCCGGCCAGGCCCATGCGTTGCCCGTCTTCCGGGCTGTAGATGCGCGCCACGCCGTAGGCCTGCAGTTCGCGGATCTCGTCCGGCACGATCACGCCGCCACCGCCGCCGAAGACCTGCACATGCTCGCCGCCCTTTTCGCGCAGCAGGTCGACCATGTACTGGAAGTACTCGACGTGGCCGCCCTGGTAGCTGGAAATGGCAATGCCCTGCGCGTCTTCCTGCAAGGCCGCCGTGACCACTTCCTCGACCGAGCGGTTGTGGCCCAGGTGGATCACCTCGCAGCCGTGCGACTGCAGGATGCGGCGCATGATGTTGATCGAGGCGTCATGGCCGTCGAACAGCGACGCCGCCGTGACAAAGCGCACCTTGTTGGCCGGACCGCGGCCCTGCTCCGCCGGCTTGGGCTGCGGCGCGCCGCGGCGCACATCATGCACATCGGAAAGGTCGGTCATTGTCTCCACCGTCTCTGGGTGTTGGCTGCCACCGCGGCGTCCGCCGGAGGTGCCGTTCTATGCCGGCTTGGCTGGAAACGCGCGGGCTGCGCCCCGCGGTTGGGGCTGGTCGATTATATGACGTTGACGTTAACGTAAATCAAAGAGACGGAACCCCGACGACGGGGTGCCGGCGTCCTTATAGAGTAGGTGTCTGCGGGCTACGGGCAAACAAAAGGCCACCTTGTCGGTGTAATGCCGTTCAGATAAGGCTTCATGGGTCTGGTCGATGCTCGACGGGCCGCGCCGTTGGTGACATGTTGTCGTCGGTCAACCGCTGGGTTCCGCCCTCCTGGGCGGGTCACTTTTGTCCGAGCGACAAAAGTAACCAAAAGCGCGTCGCCTGAGCGGCTGGCTATCAAGTTGGCGGCGTGGGTGGGTCGGGCGGCGGTGATTTCCGTTTGGGCTTGGGTGCCCGTTCGAACCTGCTAACGCTATGTGAGTTAGGGACCGTGCCTGCGCTAACCGGCTCTTGAACGATCCCCATGCCGGGCGTAGGCCGCCTGCTGCATGCCATATTGGTGGGACGCCTTCGGCTGCGCTGCGCGCGGGCCCTAACGTGGCAGGGCGGCCGATCTCGCCTTGGCCATTGCCGTCACTGCCCAGCGAGCGAAGCAATGCGGGTTCGTGCCGGGGCACCTCACCCGCGAGACTGAGCCGCGCGCAGCGCAGCCGTAGGCGATGATGCGATACCGCAGGCAGCAGGCGGCCTACACCCGTCCTGGGGATGGTTCAAAAGTGGGGATTCGTCAGGCACCCACACTCACTCACTTGGCGTAGCAGGCTGGCATCGCGACCACGCCTCACTGAGACCAAAATCGCCAATATGACTAGAAGCGCCAAATTGGCTCAGCCAGCCGCAGGCGACGCGCTTTTTGGTTACTTTTTGGCGCTCGGCCAAAAGTGACCCGCCCAGGAGGGCGGAACCCAGCGGTTCAACAACTGCAACATCTCACCAGCAGCGACATCGATTACTTAACTGAACCGCATTAGACCTTGTCGGTGGCCTTTGCGCTGCGTCCTGATTGACTGCCGGTGCAAAACCGCCAGCGCCGGCCGATTCACCGGCACAACGCCCATATCCGCGGGCATTCCCCGAACGCATCCGTGCTGTGCTCCTCGACCCGATGGCGCAGCGCGTGCAGCCACGCCGCCATCCTCCGCATCGACCACGGTGCCGGCGTCTGGGCCAGCGTGAAGCGTGCTTCCGGGCCATCGCCCGACAGCCATACGCGATAGCCTTCCGGCAGCGCCAGTTCCTGGCCGGGCTCGAGCCAGATATCGTTGGGATTGCCTTCCACCGTCACCCACAGCTTGCCCGCCGCCGCGCAGACGGTCTGCCCGTAACCGGCGCGCCAGCTCACTGGCTGTCCGGGCTCGTCCAGTTCGAAAGTCCGTAGTTCGCGCATGATGCTCTCCTGATCAGCCTGGCGGAACCGATATCTCCGCCACGCTTCCATTATTCGCATCCCTCACTACAATCCCATGTACAGTTGTGAACAGTTTTCGATGAACTGTTCAGTAGTTTTCCCTGACAGTTGCATCTGACAGTTGCATATCCCGGTTTCCCCCGGCTGCCTGCCTATGAAACTCATATTAGATGCTTCCACCGGGATTCCACTGACCGATCAGATCGTCAGTGGCGTGAAGTCGTGGATCGGCAACCGCGAGGCCCGGCCGGGGGCAAAACTGCCCTCGATCCGCCAGCTGGCGGCGGAAAACGGCATCAGCCGCTTCCCCGTGATCGAGGCCTATGACCGGCTGGTGTCGCAGGGGCTGCTGGATTCGCGGCAGGGGTCGGGCTTCTACGTGGCGGACAGCCCGCTCGCGGGGCGCTCGGAGCGCGGCTGGTCGGACCCCAGCCTGGCGGAGGATCTTTCCGACCACATCCTGGAGCAGTTCAACCACCCCAGCAGTACGCTGAAGCTGGCCGGCGGCTTCGTGCCCGAGACCTGGCGCGACGTGGAAGGGCTGCAGCAGGCGATCCGCGCGATCTCGCGCACCGAGATCGACAGCGTGATCCACTACGCCACGCCGCTGGGCCATCCCGAACTGCGCAGGCAAGTGCTGCTGCGCGTGCGCCAGCTCGGCATCGCGGCGGAACTGCCGCAGGTGCTGATCACCACCGGTGCCAGCCAGGCGCTGGACCTGGTGGTGCGCCACCTGCTCAAGCCGGGCGATACGGTGTTCGTGGAGGACCCCGGCTACTACAACCTGTTCGGCCTGCTGCGGCTGCATGGCGTGCAGCTGGTGGGCGTGCCGCACACGCCCCAGGGCCCGGACCCCGACGCGTGCGAGGCGCTGCTGCGCCAGCACAAGCCCAAGCTGTTTTTCACCAACAGCGTGCTGCAGAACCCCACCGGCTCGACGCTGGCGCCGCCGGTCGCGTTCCGGCTGCTGGAGCTGGCGCGCCGGCACGGCTTCCGCTTTGTCGAGGACGACATCTTCTCGGACTTCCAGACGCACTTCACCGACCGGCTGGCCACGCTGGACCAGCTCGAGCACGTGATCTACATCGGCGGGTTTTCCAAGACGGTGTCGGCGTCGCTGCGGATCGGCTACGTGGTGGCCGACAAGGCGCTGGTCAAGGACCTCGTCGACGTCAAGGTGCTGACCAGCGTCGCCGGCTCGCACTTCGCGGAAGCGGTCACGGCGGCGCTGCTGGAGCGCGGCGGCTATCGCAAATACATCGAGCGGCTGCGCCTGCGCGTGCGCGAAGCGTCGGCCAACGCGGTGCGGCAGCTGACCGGCTGTGGCTGGGAAGTGTTCTGCGAACCGAGCGGCGGCAACTTCCTGTGGGCGCGGCCACCTTTCATCGAGGATTCGCGCGACCTGGTGGCGCTGGGCGAGGAATACGGCGTGACGCTGGCGCCGGGCAATTACTTCCGGCCCGGCGGCGAGGCCTCGGCCTGGATCCGCATCAACGCCGCCTATGCCAACGAGCCGCGCGCGGTGGCCTTCATGAAGGCCGCGGCGGAGCGCCGCCCGCGCTGACGCCTAGCCGCCGTGGTTATGCAGCACGGCGTTGCGCCGCGCGTAGGCGAAGTAGATCACCAGCCCCAGCGCCAGCCACACCAGGAAGGCAATCCAGGTCAGTGCCTGCAGGTGCGCCATCAGGAACAGGCAGAAGCCGACCGACAGCAGCGGCACCACCGGCACGCCCGGGCAGCGGAACGCGCGCGGCAGGTCGGGACGGGCCTTGCGCAGCACCAGCACCGCCACCGAGATCAGCGTAAAGGCCGCCAGCGTGCCGATATTGATCAGCTCGGCCAGCACGTTCAGCGGCACGAAGCCGGCAATCGCGGCAAAGATCAGGCCCACGGTCCAGGTGGCGAAGTAAGGCGTCGCGTGCACCGGATGCACCGACGACAGCCGCTCGGGCAACAGCCCGTCGCGCGACATGGCGAAAATCACGCGGGTCTGGCCGTAGGTCATCACCAGGATCACCGTGGTCATGCCCAGGATCGCGCCCAGGTCGACAAAGCCCGCGACCCAGTTTTGCCCCGCGTATTGCAGCGCCAGCGACACCGGGTGGTCGATGCCGGCAAACTTGGCGAACGGCACGATGCCGGTCATGATCGCCGCCACCACGACATACAGCACCGTGCATACGGCCAGCGAGCCGATGATGCCGATCGGCAGGTCGCGGCGCGGGTTGCGCACCTCTTCGGCCGCAGAAGTCACCGCATCGAAGCCGATGAAGGCGAAGAACACCAGCGCCGCCGCATTGAAGATGCCGCTGAAGCCGAACGGCGCGAACGGCTCCCAGTTGGCCGGCTGCACGTGCCAGACGCCGACCGCGATAAACAGCAGCACCACGCCGATCTTCACGGCCACCATCAGGTTGTTCACGCGCGTGGATTCGCGCACGCCGTAAGACACGACCCAGGTGATGGCCAGCATGATCAGGCAGGCCGGGAGATTGATCAGGGTCTCCACGCCCGGCACCGAGCCCGGCGCGGCGGTCAGCGCCGCCGGCAGCTTCAGCCCGAAGCCCGCCATCAGCGACTGGAAATAGCCCGACCAGCCCACCGATACGGCCGAGGTGGCCAGCCCGTATTCCAGCAGCAGGTCCCACCCGATCATCCACGCGACGATCTCGCCAAGCGTGGCATAGCTGTAGGTATAGATCGATCCCGATACCGGGATGGCCGAGGCAAACTCCGCGTAGCACAACGCGGCAAAGCCGCACGCCAGCGCGGCAATGACGAAGGACACGGTCAGCGCCGGCCCCGCGGTCAGCGCGCCGGTGCCGGTCAGCACGAAAATCCCGGTGCCGATGATGGCGCCGATTCCCATCATCACCAGGTCGACCGGACCCAGCACCTTCCTCAAGCCGTCATCGCGCGCGACGGCCAGCATCGCGTCGATGTCCTTGGTGCGGAACAAACTCATTCAGACTCCTGCAGCAGGGGCCGGCGCGCCTGCTTCTGCATTGGCGGCGGCCCGGAAAAAGCGCGCTAGTTTACGCCTGCCGCACTGCGCGGACGTCACTTTCGGCGCCAGCGCTCCAGCGGGCACGACGTCGGAATGATAGAGAACGCGCGATCGTCCGGTGCTGACCGGCCTCAGCCGGCCTGAGCCGGCCTGAGCCGGCCTGAGCCGGCCTGAGCCGGCATCAGCCGCCGCACCCGGGCGCGGCAAGAATGCCGTCCACGCGAGCCAGCGCGGCGGAGAGCGGGTCCAGCATCAGCATGGCGGTGCCGGCGAGCGCCAGCACCACGAACAGGAGAATCCGGGCCTGCCGCGTGCACGGCATCGTGCAGGCCGCCGCCAGTGGCGCCAGCGTGGCGGACGCCAGCAGAAGTTTCAGCAACATGATGCCGATTCAACGGCTCGGTGCCACAGCCTGCGCCCGGCCAGTCGCCACCACCGGCAACGCCCCCGCCCGGCGCAGCCCGAACCACGAACATGCCGCCGAACACAGCGTGATCCCGACCAGCGCGACGATGGTGTGCCGGTAGCTGCGCGTGGCATCGAACGACCACGCGCCCAGCTGCACCGTCAGGAAGGCGCCCAACTGGTGGCCCAGGAACAGCAGCCCGAATACCTTGCCCTTGATCCGGCTGCCATAGCGCTCGAAGCAGAACATCGAGGTCAGGATCACCGTGCCCAGGTAGCTTGCGCCAAAGCCCATTGCAAAGGGCAGCACGCCAAGGCCCGGCACCAGCAGCAGCACCATCGACAGCGAGCGCAGCGCATAGAACCCCGCCAGCAGGCGATGCTTGTCCCACCGCAACGCCAGCGCGCCGGAGACAATGCCGCTGGCCAGCTCCAGCACGCCCAGCGTGCTCAGCGCGGTGCCCATCGCCAGCCGTGGCACGCCTTGTCCCTGCCAGTGCGCCACCAGGTGCACGTCGATGAAGGCCATGGTCGCGCCACAACCGAAGAAGCCCGCCGCCAGCGCATAGAAGACCGGGTCGCGCCGGACCACCGTCCATGCCGAGACCTCCGCCGCCTGCGGCGCCGGCGCGGCTCGCGGCTCCCGGCGCGAGGCCAGCCACAGCGCGCCAGCCACCGGCAGCGCGAACACCACCCCCGCCGCGCCGAAGGCCGTGGTCCATCCCGCCCGCGGCTGCAGCCAGATCCACAGCGGCGACAGCACGATGAATCCGATCGCGGTACCGTTCGTCACGACCGCATAGGCCAGTCCCTTCCTGCGCTCCTCGAACAGGCGATCGACCAGGATGCCCATCGGCACAAAGGTCATCGCCGCCAGGCCGAACGCGCCCGCCAGCCCGAACGCCAGCACGAAGAATGCGAGCGACTGGTGCCACCACGCCACGCTGCCCAGCGCCAGCCCCGCGGCCAATGCTCCCGTCGCGGCCGTGCGCAGCGGCCCGACCCGATCGCTTAGTGCGCCGACCACCGGCGACATCAGTCCCGTCGCCAGCATGAACACGCTGCCGGACCAGGCGAACTGCGCGCGGCCCTGGCCGAAGTGGGCAACGAGGTCGACGAAATACACCTGGTACAGGCCCTTCACCGCGGTCGAGACGAACATCGCGGCAAAGCCGATGGCGACCAGCGCGAGGGTGATCGCGGGGATGCGGGTGCGGGTCATGGCGGTTCCTGTGTCGGGCGGGCTTGCCGACATGCTAAGCAACGCCATCCTGCCGCCACGGCAAGGTCGTGGACCAGAAAAGCAAATTTTCAGCCATGGCTGTTGCAGCGCCGCCGGAGCGCGCGAGAATGGCGGCATCGGACCGTTCGCCCTTTCCTTGCCGCCATGACCACCGCCTATCTGCTGGTGCTGCCCAACGTCCACATACTCGACCTCGGCGGCCCGCTCCAGATCCTTTCCAGCGTAGCGGAACTGGGCCTTGCACCGCTGCGGGTGCGCTGCGCGGGACCGCATTCGAGCGTCACGTCGTTCCAGGGACCGGCGTTGGGCCAGGTCGAACGGCTGCCTGCGCGACTGGAACCGGGCGATGTGGTTCTGGCGATCGGCAGCAAACTTCTGGACACACTGACCACTTCCGCGGCGTGGCGTGATACGGCGGCCTGGCTCAGGGAAACGTTTGCCGACGGCAGGAACGCGGGCGTGCAGGTCGCCGCCGTCTGCACCGGCGCTTTCCTGCTGGGCGCCGCGGGCCTGCTCGACGGCCGCCTGTGCACCACCCACCATGGACATACCCGCCGCCTGCGCGCGCGGCATCCAGCCGCGTCGGTCATCGACAACCGGGTCTTCGTTCGCGACGGCAATGTATGGACGTCGGCCGGCGTGGCCTCTGGTATCGACCTCGCGCTACGGCTGGTCGCCGACGCGTATGGCGATGACGCCGCCATCGCCGTCGCGCGCGACAACGTCGTGCCCTTCCGCCGCTTCAGCGGCGATCCGCAGCTGGCGCCGCAGTTCCGCGCACGTTCGCATGGCAACGCACTGGTGCATGCGGTGCAGGACGCGATCACACGCGAGCTCGACGCCAATATCGCCGACCCGCGCTTCGCCGACCGCTTTGCCATCAGCGTGCGGCACCTGTCCCGCATCTTCCATGAGGAGACCGGCCTGACGCCCAAGCAATACCAGCTCACGCTGCGCATGGCACGCGCGCGCAAGCTGCTCGCGTCATCAAGCCTGGCCGTGGAGGAAATCGCGCTGAAGAGCGGCTTCGCCAGCGTGCAGGCCTTTCGTGCCTGCTGGAACAAGACCGAGGCAACCACGCCGAGAGCTTACCGACAAGCGCGCGCCGGCACGCAATAGCGCGACAGACTCATTACGACCCGCGCGAAGCGCAGCCGTAGGCGTTCCCAGGTTGACGCTAGCAGCAGGGGCCACTCACAGCTCTGTTCAATCCCGAGCCACCGTGGCGCACCAAGGCGTCAGGCAGTCCTGCCCTGCAACGAAGCAAAGCCCCGTACGAAAACCCCGGCTCACTACGATAAGAGTGGCCGCCCGCAGGGCCGTAAGTCAAACCAACCCTTACTTAGCCACCGGCATCGTAAATTCAGCCCCCTTGGCAATGGCATCCGGCCACCGCTGCATCACGCTCTTGTAGCGCGTATAGAACCGCACGCCTTCTTCGCCGTAGGCATGGTGGTCGCCGAACAGCGAACGTTTCCATCCACCAAATGAATGCCAGGCCATAGGAACAGGGATGGGAACATTAATCCCGACCATACCAATCTGGATCTGCCGCGCAAACGCCCGTGCAATCCCGCCGTCGCTGGTGTAGCACGACACGCCGTTGCCAAACTCGTGCGCATTGATCAACGCAACCGCCTCGGCAAAGTCATGCACCCGCACTACCGACAAGACCGGTCCAAAAATCTCTTCCTTGTAGATGGTCATGTCGGGCTTCACATGATCGAACAACGTGCCACCGACGTAGAAGCCGTTTTCATGCCCTTCGACCTTGTGCCCCCGCCCATCGGTCACCAGCGTCGCGCCTTCTTCCACGCCCCTGGCGATATACCCCTCGACCTTGGCCTTGTGCGCCCCGGTCACCAGTGGACCCATTTCGGCGTCTGACTCCATCCCGTTACGGATCTTCAGCGCACGCGCCCGCTCCGCCAGCCGCGGCACCAGCTTGTCAGCAACGTCCCCCACCGCCACGGCAACGGAGATCGCCATGCAGCGCTCGCCCGCCGAGCCATAGGCCGCACCAATCAGCGCATCGACCGCCTGGTCCAGG